>CBFGMS010000049.1:0-32981 GCA_965649985.1 uncultured Gammaproteobacteria bacterium
TGCGTAGGCGCCACTACCGAGGCCCAAGTGTCGGGTAATTACTAAACTTGTACACTCTGCCGCTCTAGGCGCATTCAAAATGCTGGGATGGTAATAAGCCACGCCATTGAATAGCGCTTGCGCACAAAGAAACTGGTTGTTGCAACTGAACGTCATTCCTGAAACGTTACGCATGACATCGCCAGCCAGGGAAAAATCACAGCCCCCCCTTCTCGCAATTTTGAGTGACTGATTTTGCTTTATTCGTTATTTCATTCGAAAGCTCAACTACAGCCTGAATTATTGCTGCGCGCATTTGCGCATTGCATGTAGGACCAAAGGCCAGCAAACCATTTGGATCAAAGAGATTAAGAGGCCTTTGTGATGCGTAACCATAGGTGCTCACACCACCTCTCAACCCGATTGGATCAGATTGCGGATAGCGCCCCGTTGCAGATTCGTAGTCGCGGAAGTAGTTGTAACTCATCCCCGTCGCCGCATCAAACCGCTGCCCCGGGAAGCGCATGTCGAACACGAACGCCTGTCCGTCGCCGTCCGGGTCCTGGCTCGGCTCGGTGTCGCCGAAGGCTTCGCCGGTCAGGTCCCAGCGCCAGACGGCCTGGCCGGTGGTCGGGTTCAGCACCACGCGCGGGGTGCCCAGCATGTCGGGTTCGATGTAGTACAGCGTCTGACTCGCGCCACTTCCGACCAGCAGGCCCACAGGCAGGTCGTGCAGCCAGATCGCCTGCTGGATCGGGTTGCCGGTGGCGCTGTCGTAGTCGCCGATCCAGCGGCCGGACTCATCGTACACGGTCACGGTGCGCCGGCTGGCGTTGAACTTCAGCACCTGCTCGCCGAGGCCGTTGTAGCGGTACTGCATCGCCGTGGCGCCGTCGTGGCGCACTTCGCTCATGCGGTTGGCGGCGTTGTAGACGAACTCGCGCAGGGCAGGGTCGGTGGCACCTGTCCCCGTGGACAACGCCGTGCCGCCTTGCGACTGGCTCGTGTATCACGGATCGCCCGGAGGCGGGTCGAAGCCGGGCGGGTCCGGCTGGGGCGGCGGCGGAGTCTCGCAGCCGAGTTCCAGCAGGCAAGCGCCCGGTCCACCGCTCGCACCGCCGCCGATCGACAGCGTATTGCCCACCGCGTCGTAGCCGCGGCTCTGTGCGCCGACCGCGTTCAGGCGGTGGCTGCTGCCCGGGTAGGCGTAGGCCGTGGTCGCGCTGCCGTCGGTGCGGCTCTGCCGGTTGCCGGTGGCGTCATAGGCGTAGCCCTGCAGCAGCTGGCCAGTGCCGCCGCTGCGCACAGCGGTCAGGCGGTCCACGCCGTCGTAGCCGTAGGTCCGGAGCGCCGGTTCGCCTTGATTGCCGTCGCGCAGGGCGATCAGATTGCCCGCTGCGTCGAACTCATAGCCCAGGCCCAGGCTGGTCGGGTTGGCGACGAGCTGGGCGCCGGACTGGATGATACTTGGCGACTCAGCAAAGGCGCTCATTAAAAATCAAAGGCTTACAGATGGAAGTGGGTGCCCCAGTCTTCGTTCGGGAAGTGAAAACCGAAAACGAACCCGACACACTCGCCGCGTAACCGCCCCCTGCCGAGGCCCGGGTGTCGGGTAGTTACCCAACTTGTACGCACGGGCTTGTTGTCGAACATCAAAAAGTAGGTGCCTCTACCCTTCGTTTGAAGGGAATATCGTTGTTGAACTGAAGAACGATCAGGCCATCTCCAATGTGAACAGAGAAGAAAACGGATTCGGATTCTCCAGCATACGAGGTCGCGGTCAATCTGGCGACCTCAACAACCTTTTCATCACCAATTGAATCTGCTATTTCCTCCATGATTCGAAATGATAAATACCTTCGCAATTCAAAAACCTTCTCAGCGCTTCTACAACAAGAGCTGCGAAGTAAGTAATTCCTCAAATCCATTTCCAGGTCACGCAAGCCACCCTCAAGCACTTGAACCTCGGAGAAACTGAGACCAGCCAGCCAGCTAAAGTGGCTTCTTATGGCATCCTCAACGGAATCATTTTCTTTCGATGAGACGGCGAATGAAAAAGCAGAACAATCCCTGATTCCTCCATCGAGGGCTGCTATTCCAGATAAAAATCCGCTAAGTTTTAAAACATTACTTTTCATAATTCTAATCGCATATTCTTCACGCCGGACAGTTTCCGCCACAGATATTCCTATAAGACGATTCAAGTTTTGCAAGCGCAGTCGACAGCATAACAATTCGCGTGCCGTGCGTATGATAGCTGGACGAGCGAGGATTCAAGTCCGCTCTTCGCCATGCGATTTACGCTCTCAAACCCCTGATCGCATGGGCATGTCTTTTGCAAGAATCATCACCGCCGAAAGGATCCGGCACAAAGCTTAGAGCCTCGCCTTCTTCATAGTGATCATAAAGCGCTGGACCATCTGCAAGTTCGCCCTCGTTAGTTGTCATTTGCGGCGAATGACTTAGGCGAGCATCGAGCCAATTCCAAATCGATTGCGATGCTCTTTGACACGCACCTGATATATAACAAGCCCTGATGGCTGCGCCAGCGCCCACTAGAGCGCACCCAACCCAGCTGACTCCGGGAATAATGCACACCGCAGCAACCCCAGGACTTTGGCACGTAGGGTCACTCAGCACCAAGGGCTGCCCACCAACATAAGCATAGGTGTTGATACCGCCCGCCAACCCAATCGGGTCACTCTGACTGTACCTACCCGTGCCCGCCTCATAGTCTCGGAAGTAGTTGTAATTGAACCCCGTCGCCGCATCATACCGCTGCCCCGGGAAGCGCATATCGAACACGAAGGGGGTGGCATCCCCATCAGGGTCCTGGTTCGGCGCTGCGTCTCCGAAGGCCTCTCCTTCCAGATCCCAGCGCCACACCGCCGTGCCCTGCGGGCCGCGGGACGGGTCCAGCACCACGCGCGGGGTACCTAACATGTCCGGCTCGATGTAGTACAGCTGCTGGCTCAGGCCAGAGCCAACCAGCAGACCCACCGGCAGGTCGTGCAGCCAGATCACCTGCTGGATCGGGTTGCCGGTCAGATCGTCATAGTCGCCGATCCACCGGCCGGTTTCGTTGTAGCCGGTCACGATGTCGGTGCCGTCACCTTACTTCAATACCTGCTCGCCCTTGCCGTTGTGGAGGTACTGCCTCACGGGCACGCCGCCCTGCATGACCCCGGACACCCGATTGGCCGCATCGCAAGTGAAGGCACGCACCGAAGACGAGCCGGCAGATCTCTGGAGTGGCCGGACTGCATGGCGGCCCAGCCGCCCGCCGTGCAGTTGGAAAGCCCGGGTGCGGGCGGCGGAGGAGCGCCGGCACCACCATCATCAGCGGAACACCCACACGATCCCCGACGTCAGCACCAGCAGCAACACCGACAGCACACGGTAGTTCTGCCACCACGGCAGCGCGGCGAGCGCGGCGGTTTCGGCACGGTAGAACGCAGGCGTCCACAGCAGGGCATCGACCTGCTCGGCGCGTGGCGGCGAAGACAGCAGGCTGGCGATCACCAGCGCACCAGCGCTGAGCACGAACAGCACCGGCGCGACCAGCAGGAAATGCAGGCCCAGCGGGTCGCTGGCCAGCACATTGGCCCAGAACAGGCCGCCGCCGCCGAGCAGGCCCACGACGATCGCCGCGAGGGCGCCCGCGGCATTGGCGCGGCGCCAGAACAGGCCGATCAGGAACAGCGCGCACACCGGCGGCACCGCATAGGCCAGCACGGCCTGCAGGTATTGCCAGAGCGATTCGAAGCGTTCGATCTGCGGTGCCCACAGCACCGCCAGCACCATGAACACGAAGGTGGTGACGCGCCCGACGCGCACCAGCGCGCGGCTCTGTTCGGGGCTGAGCGCGGAGCCTTCGTCGCCCGCCCGCAGCGGGCGCACGAAATCCATCGTGACCAGCGTGGCGGCGGAATTGAAGGTGCTGGCGATGGAGGACATGATCGCGGCGAAGAAGCCGGCGATCACGATCCCCACCAGCCCGGCGGGCAACAGGTCGAAGATCAGGGTCGGATACACCAGGTCGGGTTTGTCCAGCTGCGGATACAGCAGGATGGCCGCGGTGCCGGGGAGCACCATCACGTACAGCACCGGCAGCTTGAGCAGGCCGGCGAACAACGCGCCCCAGCGGCCATGACGCTCGTCCTTCGCGGACAGCACGCGCTGCACCATGAATTGATTGGTGCACCAGAAATAGAACCCCAGCAGCGGCACGCCCAGCACCAGGCCGAGCCACGGCACGCCGGGGTCGTCGAGCGGGCGGATGAGCGAGAGCTTGGCGGGATCGACCGCGGCCATCACCGCATCCCAGCCGCCGGCCTTGTCGAAGGCGAACACCGCGATGAACACCGAGGCCACCAGCAGGATGACGGCCTGCACGGTTTCGGTCACCATCACCGCGCGCAGGCCGCCGGCGATGGTGTACACGCCGGCCGACAGCGCCAGCACCGCGACCACCTGCCACAACGGCCATTCCGGCAGGATGAGCTTGAGCATGATCGCGCCGCCGTACAGCGTGCCGGCGGTGTCGACCACGATATTGAGGAAGATGGTGAGCGCCGAGAAATACCGGCGGGCGCGGCGGTCGTAGCGCCGTTCGAGATATTCGGGCAGCGTGTACACCTGCGAACGCAGCAGGAACGGCAGAAAGAACACGCAGAAGAACGCCAGGACCACGGTCGCCATCCACTCGTAGTTGTAGACCGAGATGCCGATCGCATAGGCCGCGCCGGCCAGGCCGATCAGCGTGGTGGAGGAGATGTTGGAGGCCAGCAGCGCCAGGCCGATCACCGGCCAGCTGCTGGAGCGCGAGGCGAGGAAGTAGTCCTCGGCGCTGGCCCGGCGGCGCGCCACCAGCAGGCCGAGGACGATGATGCCCAGCGCGTAGGCACCGATCACCGCCAGGTCCAGCGGTGTCAGGCTGGCATCGATGGCGACGGGGGGCATGGGCATGCGGGACACTCCTGGGCCGTGCGGATGGAAGGATGCGGCAGCTGCGCCCCGACAGCACGCGATGCCGAGGGTGCATGCCGACCTGCGGGGACCGGCGCCGGGCAGACGTCTGGGCATGATGCAGCCAAGGCGAGCCCGCAGCCTCCTGTCCGCGCGGCGGCACGCATCGGGCGCCGTGCCGGGGCAGAGGGAGGGCACGCGAAGCATGCATCAATGCAAACGTTTGCGCATTTTGCGTTGCAACATCAAACCCATTCAAATCAATTCAATAGCGCATCCGTTTTTGCTGCATCGCAGCGTGCAAACGATTGCGCAATTGGATCATCTTGACCGCCCCGGCCGATCCGCCCGGCCTTGCCCGTCCCACAGTCGAGGTCCGCATGTCACGCCACGCCCGTCCCGCTACCGCCCCGATCACCCTCCGCCCCCGCCGGCACGCGCTCGCTGCCGCGCTGCTGTTCGCGCTCGGCGCCGCTCCCGTGGCCGCGCAGGAGGCCACGCCGCCCGCTCCGGTCGACGCGGTGTCGGACGCCCCCGAGGCGTCCGAACTCGACGCCGTCGTGGTCACCGCCACCGCCGGCGGCAAGACCCGGCTGCGCAGCAGCGTGTCCACCAGCCGCGTCACGCCCGAGACCATCGAGCGCTCGGCGCCGCGCTCCACCGCCGAGATCTTCCGCAACATCCCCGGTGTGCGCTCGGAGTCCACCGGCGGCGAGGGCAACGCCAACATCGCGGTGCGCGGCCTGCCGGTGGCCTCCGGCGGCGCCAAGTTCCTCCAGCTGCACGAGGATGGCCTGCCGGTGATGGAGTTCGGCGACATCGCCTTCGGCAACGCCGACATCTTCCTGCGCAGCGACTGGTCGGTGGACACCATCGAGGCGGTGCGCGGCGGTTCGGCCTCCACCTTCGCCAGCAACTCGCCCGGCGGCGTGATCAACTTCATCAGCCGGACCGGCGAGGTGCAGGGCGGTGCGATCGGTTTGACCGCGGGCCTGGACTACGACAGCACGCGGGTGGATGTCCGGTACGGCCAGCCCTTCGGCGATGGCTGGCGTTTCCACGTCGGTGGCTTCTGGCGCCAGGGCGACGGCGTGCGCGAGGCCGGCTACACCGCCGAGGACGGCTACCAGTTCAAGGGCAATCTGACCAAGGAGTGGGACAGCGGCTACGTGCGCTTCCATCTCAAGCGCCTGGACGACCGCGCCATCGCCTATCTGCCGGTGCCCACCCGCGCCACCGGCAGCAATGGCGATCCGAATCTCGGCAGCTACCGCGGCTTCGACCCGGCCGAGGACACGCTGCAGAGCCGTTACTTCCGCCGCGACATCGGCCTGGACGGCGTCAACGCCCGGCGCAGCACCGACTTCGCCGACGGCATGCATCCGGACAGCACGGCGTTCGGTGTGGAAGGCGAATTCCGCTTCGCGGAAGACTGGACGCTGAGCAACCGCTTCCGCTACGCCGAGACCGAGGGCCGCTTCGTGGGCCAGTTCCCGGCCGAGGTGGGCGAGGCCGGCGCCATCGCCGCCTCGATCGGCGGCGCCGGCAGCACGCTGCGCGTCGCCGCCGGGCCCAATGCCGGGCAGATCTACAGCGGCACCGTGGTGCGCACGCATCTGTTCAATACCGAGATCAACGATTTCGGCAACGTCAGCAACGACATCAAGCTCACCCGCGGCATCGACCTCGGCGGCGACGGCGACCGCCTCGAACTGGCCGCGGGCTGGTACCGCGCACGGCAGAACATCGACATGGACTGGGTGTGGAATTCCTACCTGCAGACCCTGCAGGGCGGCGGCCGCTCGGCGCCGCTGGACGTGATCGACGCGGCATCGGTCAACCTGTCGCAGAACGGGCTGTACGCCTACGGCGTGCCGTTCTGGGGCAACTGCTGCACGCGCAGCTACAACACCAAGTACGAGATCGACGCGCCGTATCTGTCGCTGGCGCTGTCGCTGGGCGCCTGGGACATCGACGCCAGCGTGCGCCGCGACCGCGGCGACGCCAGCGGCCATTACGCCGGCAGCGTGCAGGTGGCGGATGTCGACGTGGACGGCGACGGCGTCATCGACCCGAACGAGCGCGACGTGTCGCAGGTCGACAACGCCAATGCGGCGCCGGTGGATTACGACTGGGGCTACACCTCGTATTCGGTGGGCGCGAACTACCTGTTCGACGACACCCTGGCCGGCTTCGCCCGGGTGAGTCGCGGTGGCCGCGCCAACGCCGACCGCCTGCTGTTCGGCGTGGTCCAGCCCGACGGTTCGGTGCGCGCGCAGGATGCGGTGGATCTGGTCGAGCAGTTCGAAGCGGGCGTGAAATGGCGCGGCGAGGCCTGGAGCCTGTTCGCGACGGCCTTCTACGCCGAGACCGAGGAGCAGAACTTCGAGCTGACCAGCCAGCGCTTCTTCGACCGCGTGTACGAGGCGCGCGGCCTGGAGCTGGAAGGCACGCTGCGCGTGGGCGGCTTCTTCGCCAACGGCGGCCTGACCTGGACCGATGCGGAGATCGCGAAGGACGACATCAGCCCGGCCAACGAAGGCAACACGCCGCGCCGGCAGGCGGACTGGGTGTACCAGCTCACCGCCGGCTACGCCGCCTATGACTGGACCGTGGGCGCGAACCTGATCGGCACCACCGACAGTTACGCGCAGGACAGCAACCAGCTGGTGATGCCGGGCTACACCCAGGTCAACCTGTTCGCGGACTATCGTTTCGCGGACAACTGGGTGGTGGCGCTCAACGTCAACAACCTGTTCGACGAATTCGGCATCACCGAGGCGGAGGAAGGCGCGATCGTGGCGGGCACGGAGAACGTGATCCGTGCGCGGTCGATCCCCGGCCGCACCGCCAGCGTCAGCCTGCGCTGGGAGTTCTGAGCCCACTGCGTGTCCGCGGGCGGGTGCCCTCCCCGCCCGCGCACGGCGCGCCGCATGGCGCGCACCTCACGCATCACGCACCTCACGCGCTCACACACGCATCCTCGCACTTTCCGGAGACGATCTTGCCGCACGCTGCAGACCTCACGACCCTGCGCAGCCGCTTCATGGACGCACTCGACGCCGGAACGGCAGGCACTGCCGATCCGCAGGCCGCGTCCTTCGACGCCGCCGCGCGCGCGGACGCGCTGCGCCGCTGGGACGCGCACGCGCCACGCCTGTTCGCTGCGCTGCGCGAGCTGTACGCGGGCCATCCCGCCTGCACGGAGCTGCTGCCCCTGTTCGCAGGGT
Organism: uncultured Gammaproteobacteria bacterium; assembly: GCA_965649985.1. Taxonomy (GTDB): domain Bacteria; phylum Pseudomonadota; class Gammaproteobacteria; order Xanthomonadales; family Xanthomonadaceae; genus Lysobacter_I. The sequence continues at coordinate 8,178 of CBFGMS010000049.1, forward strand.
GGATGGCGGACTGCGTGCGGGCACGCTCGCTTGGGCTGCGTGCGCTGGATGGTGCGCGTGAAGCCGCGCCCGACTGGTTCCTCGGCAACGCCATGCTGGGCTACAGCGCCTACGTGGATCGTTTCGGCGGCGACCTGCAGGGCGTGGCTGCGCGTGTGCCGTATCTGCAGCGGCTGGGCGTGCGCTATCTGCACCTGCTGCCGTTCCTGCACGCACGCGAGGGCGACAACGACGGCGGTTTCGCGGTGCGCGACTACGACGCGGTGGAGCCGGCGCTCGGCAGCATGGACGATCTCGAAACGCTCACCGCACGGCTGCGTGCGGCGGGCATCAGCCTGTGCGCGGACCTGGTGCTCAACCACACCGCCGACGACCATCACTGGGCGTTGGCGGCGCGTCGCGGGAACCTCCACTACCGCGACTACTACCACGTCTTCGCCGACCCGCGCGACGCCGACGCCTATGCCCCGGCGCTGCGCGAGGTGTTCCCGCAGACGGCCCCCGGCAACTTCACCGACGTGCCGGGACTGGGCCGGGTCTGGACCACGTTCTACCCGTACCAGTGGGATCTGAACTGGTCGAATCCGGGAGTCTTCGTGGACATGGCGCTGACCCTGCTGCGCCTGGCCAATCGCGGCATCGAGGCCTTCCGCCTGGATTCCACCGCCTATCTGTGGAAGCGCGCGGGCACCGACTGCATGAACCAGCCCGAAGCGCACCGCATCCTGCAGGCGTTGCGCGCGGTGGTGGACATCGCCGCCCCGGGCGTGCTGCTAAAGGCGGAGGCGATCGTGCCCACCCGCGAGCTGCCGCCCTATTTCGGCAAGCGCGCCATCGGCACGGGCGCGGCTGGCGACGGCATGACCGGCGACGCCGACGCACGCGAATGCCATCTCGCCTATCACAGCAGCCTGATGGCGGCGCTGTGGACGGGTCTGGCCGAGCGCCGCGGCGACATCGTCGCGCGGGTGCTGGACGACACCCCGGCATTGCCGGCGCACTGCGCGTGGCTGGGCTATCTGCGCTGCCACGACGACATCGGCTGGGGCGTGCTGGCGCACGAAGCGGCGGGCGACGGCGTGCAGCCCGGCTACGACCTCGCGCGGGTCGCGGCGTTCTATGCGGGCGAAACCGCCGGTTCCTATGCGCGCGGCCAGCGCTTCCAGAGCGCCGGCGGCGATCACGTGCACGGCAGCAACGGCATGAGCGCGGCACTGGTCGGGATCGATGCCGCACTGGCCGCGGGCGATCCCGATGCGCTGCGGCGTGCGGAGCGGCGCCTGCATCTGCTGCAGGCGGTGATGCTGGCGAGCACTGGACTGCCCACGCTGTACATGGGCGACGAGATCGCGCTGGGCAACGACGAGGGCTACCGCGACGACCCCGCGCGTGCGGCCGAGGGCCGCTGGCTGCAGCGTCCGATGATGGACTGGCCGCTGGCCGAAGCCGTCGAGGGCGATGCCGAAGACGCTGCCCTCGTCGATCACGATCATGCGCCCATGGGTGATGCGCCCTCGCGCCTCGCCTGCGCGCGTCGCGTGCACGCACGCCTGCGCGCGCTGCTGCACGCACGCGCGGAGCTTCCGATGCTGCGCGGCGATGCGCCGATGCGTGTGCTGCCGATGGCGGATGCCGCGCTGCTGTGCATCGCACGCGGTGGCGTCGCCTGCGCGCAGGCACCCGCTGCGGACAGGCACCCCACACAGGCCCCTGCGACGCCGCCCCACGACGACGACAGTGCGCCCGGCTTCCTCGGACTGTTCAACTTCGGCGAACACCCGGTGCGCCTGCCCGCGTTGCCGGAAGGCACATGGCAGGATGCGCTGCAGCCGGGCGGCGGCGCGCTGCCGTCCGAACTGCCCGCGCACGGCGTGCTCTGGCTGCATCGCGCGCAGGCCACCGCCCGGCCCACCGGCCCGGATTGACAGCCCTCGCCTGAAGACAGCGCCCATGACAGCCCTCGAGATGCACACACAGGCACAGCCCCATCCCACCGGCGACGGTGCCGTGTACGCCGGGATCGAGGCCGGCGGCACCAAATGGGTGTGCGCGCTGGCCACTGCCGACGGCCGCGTGCTCGCACGCACCCGCTTCGCGACACGCGACCCGGCATCCACCCTCGCCGAAGCGGTGGACTGGCTGCAGGCGGCGATCGCCACGCAGGCGGGCATCGGCGTGGTGCCGGCAGGGCTGGGCATCGCCAGTTTCGGCCCGCTGGAGCTGGACCCGGTCTCCTCCCGCTTCGGGCGGCTGCTGCGCACGCCCAAACCGGGCTGGAGCGACGCCGACCTGCTCGCCCCGTTCCGCCTGCGCTTCCCGGGCATGCCGCTGGCGCTGGACACCGACGTGAATGCCGCGGCGCTGGCCGAGGCCGCCGCGTTCGCGCAGAGCGAAGGCCGGACGCCCCGCAGCCTGGTCTACGTCACCGTGGGCACCGGCATCGGCGGCGGCGTGGTGGTCGACGGCCGCCCCCTGCACGGCCTGCTGCACCCGGAGCTGGGCCATCTGCATCCGCGCCGGCATGCCGAGGATCTCGACGCACGCGGTGCGCCCTTCGCCGGCATCTGCCCGTATCACGGCGACTGTCTGGAAGGCCTGGCCAGCGGCCCTGCGCTGCAGGCGAAGCTGGGCCACGGCCTAGACGCGGCTGCGCCCGAACACCCGGCCTGGGCGGTGCAGGCCGACTATCTGGGCCAGTTCTGCGCGCAGATCGCGCTGGCGCTCTCGCCGGAGCGCATCGTGCTCGGCGGCGGCGTGATGCAGCAGCAACGGCTGCTGCCCCTGGTGCGCGGCCGCACCCGCCATTGGCTGGGCGGGTATCTCGACCGCCCGCAGACCGAGGGCGGCATCGCGGGCTGGATCGTCCCGCCGGCCTGCGGCGACGACAGCGGCCTGCTGGGCGCCCTGCATCTGGCGCGACAGGCGGCCCCGCCTCGTCCCTGAATACGCGCGCCACGGCACGGCGCGCGCGCCCGGACAGGCAAGGCGTCGCCCGCGGGCCGGTCCGGACGGGCATCTTCCGGCGCCCTGGCGGTCGTGGCGCTTCCGGCGCTGGCGTGGCGCGGCTCACTCCCCGGGCGACATGCCCGGAGGCCTGGACTGCAGGCGGGCCATGCCGCGGATGCCCTCTGGACGAAGGATCGACGAATGACCGCCCGCGACCGCAGCGTGGGCGCGAGGCCCGTGCACGCGCGCCAGCGCCAGCAGCCGCACGACGATCATCAGCAGTCCCATGAGCTTGTCCTCGGCGATCCCGCGCAGTGCGTCCACCGCGATCGCCGGCACCTGCGGACAGGCCAACAGCCAAACGAGCGCAACCGCCGATGCGATCACCGGATGGCCGACGCCGGCGCCTCTCGCGTCGGCCTGCGCGGCCGTCAACCCGCCGAGGCGCCGGCCGGGGCAGTGCCGTCCCGCAGCATGGCCTCGCGGCCGGGCATGGAGACGGGCATGGGCATCGACACGGGCATGGGCACGGCCATCTCCATCGTCTCGCGCGGCATCTGCGCACGCAGCCGTTCGTACAGCGCCGCCGCCACCGCCACATCCAGATAGGGGATGCGCAGCGGCGACTCCAGCGGCGAGGCGCCGATGGTGTCCAGGCAGAGGGTCGCCATGCCATGGCGGCGGTCGAAGGGCGACTGGGTCAGGCGCAGGCCCTGCAGCCGGCGGACTTCGGCGAAGCGCCAGCTGCGGTCCAGCCAGCCCTGCCGCCAGGCGATCACGCCGTCATCCAGCGTCCAGCCGGAATAGCGTGCCCAGACCTTCGCGCGCAGGACCCACACCGGCAGCACCAGAAAACCGGCCAGGGCCAGCGGGTTCTCGAACGCGGCGATGCCGAAGCACAGCAGCACCGGCAGCAGCACCGGCAGCATCAACTTGCGGCGCCATGCACGCGGATGCAGCGGCTGCCAGCCCTGCAGCGGCCAGCGCCGGCCGGGCAGCAGCTCGCCGAGGATGCGCGCCATCGTCTCGTGCGTGGCGATCGGCACCAGCTCGCGCATCGATTTCTGGTCGTTGGCCTTTTCCAGCGTGGCCCGGTCCACGCGCAGGTTCTGCCGGCCGAACCAGCGGTGCAGCAGGCTCTCCTGCAGCGCATAGGCCTGGATGCGATGGCGCGGCAACTGCATGCGCAGCCGGCTCAGCAGCCCGCGCTCCATGCGCAGATCGCGCGCACCCGCCTCCAGCCGGAAGCCGTGGTAGTGCAGGATGGCCATCGCCACCGACAACACCCGCAGCGCCAACACCAGCGCAGCCAGCAGCAGCACAGCCGCCGCGACCAGGGACACCACGCCCAGATGCAGCTGCTCCGCCAGGCGCGCACCGTCGAGAGCCACGGCTTCGGCGCGCGCGTAGACCGCGTCGTAGAGCGCATCGAAGGCGCTGTCGGTGAGCTGGGTGAGCACGCCGGCGCCGGCCAGCACCACCAGCATCCCGCGGTTGGAAATCAGCCCGTAGCGCACGAGCTCCGCGGTCGGCAGCCGCAGCCACAGTGCGTCGCCGCCGTGGGCCTCTTCGTCGCCCTGCGCGTGATCGTCATCGCCCGCCGCCTGCACGCCCTGTGCGACGGAGCGGGTCTGCACCCCTTCGGCACGGCCCGCGCGCAGCCGGCGCTCCAGCAGTTGCGCATCCGCCAGACGCAGCACCCGCATCTCGGCTTCGGGCTTGCCCATGCCGCCGGCCGACTCCAGCCGCACCTCGGCCACCTGCGCCAGCCGGTGCAGCAGCGTCTGGTGCAGGGTGACGTTCTGGATGCGCTCGAACGGGATCAACCGCAGCTTGCGCTGCAGCACGCCGCTGCGGATCACCAGCGCATGGTCGAGGTAGCCATAGCGGTAGATGAGGTAATTCCAGACCGCGCCCGCCATCAGCGCTGCCGCCGCCACGCTGCTCCCCAGCAGCAGCCACTTGTCGTCCTCGCCCCGGGTGCCGGAGACCAGCACCACGACCAGCGGCAGCGCGAACGCGCGCAGCTGGCGCAGCAGGATGAACAGCCACGAGAGCGGGTGCAGCCGGTACTGCGCCGCGGCTCGCAGCTCGTGGTCGGACAGCACGGTCGGGTCGTCCTGCGCGGGCGCCATCTCGGTATGGTCCATGGGCATCTGGTCCCTGTCTGTGTGCGGGGTGCGCAGGCTCAGTCCCCGCGCGGTGCGACGACGGCCGCGTCCGCGGGCGATGGTGATGGCGATGGCGATGCCGGAGACAGGTCCACTTCGCGGATCTTGGGCAGCAGCGCATCGCGCAGCCGCGCGGCGGTGTCCTCGTCGAAGCCCGGCTGACGCAGCGCGTTCATGCGCGTGCCGGCGGTGTGCACGATCAGCGTGGCCAGGCCGTAGCGGCGCTCGATCGGGCCGCGCTCGATGTCCAGGTGCTGCACCCGCGCGCGCGGCACCAGCACCTCGGTGCGCCAGATCCGGCCGCGACGCACGCGCAGGCCGTCCTCGTCCAGCCGCCAGCGGATATTGCGATACGCCACCGACGCGCGCCACAGCGCGAAGCCGAAGATCACCGCGATGAGCGGCAGGGTCAGCAGCAGGCGCAGCGGCAGTTCCGGCTCCTGGTCGAGAAACGCGATCAGCAGCGGCAGGCCGCCCACCGCCGTGGAGATCACCGCCGCCAGCAGCAGCGCGGACAGCCGGAAACTGCGACGCGCCGCGTCCGGCAGCGCTTGCCAGGGCGCATCGCCCGGCCAGTCGGCGAAGGCAGGCGTCGGCGCGCGCTCGACCACGGGCACGGGCGGTGCCTGCGCGCCGGCGGCCGCGGTCCCCGCGGCGGTGTCGAAGGGCGCAGCGCCCGATGGATCGATCATGCGGCTCTCCCGGGAGCAGGCAGCCGACATGGGTCGGCATGGAAGCGGTGTCGGCAGGCGGCATCATGCGCCCCGACGAAGTGCGCATCATCGCGCCCACCGCCGCCCCGGCACAGTGTCGGAAGTCGGAGCGGCTGTCCCGACACGCCGATTGCCCCCCTCGGATCGGTCACATCCGCTGCGCGTCGGCGGCTGAACGCACGGACAGGGCGGCCTCGTCGCGCCCACGCCCACGCCCGGAAGCATCGCCTTCTTGGCCATCCTGGCCCGACGCCTGCCTCTCGTGCCGGCAGGTCGGCGCGCGCCGCCCCGCTCAGGGGCGGCGGCCCCGCGCGGGCGCCTCGCATCCCGTTTTGCGCCTGCAGCCTGAACACTCAGCGAAAGTTCCCATACCGATCAGTTCAGTATTAATGTTTCGTTATGGGGCGATGGCGAGAATGCGCTTCACGACGCCCGGCGGATCGCGCTCTCCCCTCGCGGTTTCCTCCCTCCCCAAGCGCCGGGCGTCGTACCCCCAACAACAACAACGAGGTTCCCCCATGAAGCGCACCCTGCTCGCCCTGACCCTGCTGGCCGCCCTGCCGTTCGCCGCATCGGCCGCAGAAGGCGTCTCCTACAACCATGTGCAGGGCGGTTACGTCGCCACCAACAGCAACGATGACGACATCGACGCCGATGCCGACGGCTACGGCCTCGACGCTTCGGTCGCGGTGCACCCGAACTTCCACATCTTCGGCGGCTACAGCAACCAGGAACTGGACTTCACCGATTTCGACATCGAGCAGTACAGGCTCGGCGTGGGCTACAACCACGAGATCGCGCCGAGGGCCGACCTGGTGACCCGCATCGCCTACCAGAACCTCGACCTCGGCGGCATCGCCGACGTCGACGGCTACAGCGCCGAAGTGGGCGTGCGCGGCGTGCTCGCCAGCCGCCTGGAAGGCTATGCCTTCGCCGGCTACGAGGACTACGAGCAGATCGACGGCGATTTCTACGGCCGCGTCGGCGCGCTGGTGAAGTTCAACGACAACTGGGGCCTCAACGGCGACGTGAAGTTCGCCGATGGCGCTGCCGAATGGTTCGTCGGCCCGCGCTTCACCTGGTAAGTCGACAGACGGCCCGGCGGTTCTCCGCCACCCTGCGTCACCCGTGCAAACCGGAACACCCGCCGCAAGGCGGGTGTTCTGCTGTCTGCAGCCTGCCGTCCGGGCTGCAGGAGGAAGCCGGCCGGTGGCCGCCTCGAGTGCGTGGCCGACAACCTGCACTCGCTGTGCGACAGTCGATCCATCCGCTTGCCTGCCGCGCCTCGTACGACGGTACACCGGTTGCAGAAAGCACTCCCCGCCACGTGAAAAACTTGTTAATCTCCGCGCCCCTCGCGCCTTCGGGCAGCGGGAACATCACGCAAGACCATCCATTGCAGGGGATTCCATGAAGAAGCACATCACGCTGGCGCTGGCGCTGGCCATCGCGCCGTCGGCGGCGTTCGCGGGCGAACTGAGCTACGGCTATGTCGAGGCCGCCTACACCGACTCCACCCTCTCGCTGAACACCTTCGATTTCTACGACACCAGCGACAACGGCTACGCGCTGAAGGTGTCCAGCCCGATCGGCGAGCGTTTCTACGGCTCGATGGGCATGCATGCCGAGACGTTCGACGGCCAGGAAGTGAAGCCGTGGGAGCTGGCCCTGGGCGTGCGCCAGCCGATGGCCGAAGGCGTCGACTTCGTCGCGGAAGTGGCCTACCTCGGCGTCAACAGCCGTGCCGACGGCACCAGCTATCACAACGATGGCTACCGCGTCGCCGCCGGCGTGCGCGCCGCGATCGGCGAGCACGTGGAACTGGCGGCCAAGGCCACCTGGACCGACGTGGAGAACGCCGACGACGTGGTGGGCGTGAACGTCGGCGCGCACGTCAAGTTCAACCAGACCTGGGGCGCGGTGGCGCAGTACCACTACAACGAATACAACTTCATCTACTACGGCATCGACACCGGCGACGTCGACACCTGGCAGGTGGGCGTGCGCTACAGCTTCTGATCGCCGCACGCCGGGGCAGTGCCACGGCCTGCGGCCGGCTTGGCCGGGGCGCAGGCGGCTCCATGCGCAAGCAGCCCCATGCGCTTGCCACCCCGCAGCCTCCACGACACCCGCCGCAAGGCGGGTGTCGGCATGCGGGTGTTGGCGTGGGCATCCGCGCATCTCCGTGCCCGAGACGACTTCCGTCACGGAATTTCGCCGGAATGCGTGCGAACACCGCCGCGTCACCCTTCGCGGCGGTCGACGTGCCGGCCGCGCGATCCGGACCACGCCCCCGCCGGCCACAGCCCGCGCATCCTTGGGTACACTTGCCCGCTGACCCGCACGAGGCGGGCCGTGTCCATACACCCTGGGGAGTTTCATGAAGAAGCATCTTGCCGTGGCAGTCGTCCTGCCGCTCGCCCTGACGGCGGCACCGTTCGCCGCAGAAGCCCGTGACAGCCTGGGCAGCTACACCTATCTGGAAGGCGGTTTCAGCCGCGTCAACGTCGACAACGACGCGTTCGAGGATCTGGACATCGACGGCGGCTATCTGCGCGGCTCGGTCGGCCTGGGCGAGTCCAATCTCTATCTGCTCACCGGCCTGGCGTTCGGCACCAACGACGACAACGGCCTCGACATCGAAGGCCGCGAGGCGCATGTGGGCCTGGGTTACCACTACACCTTCGCCGACAACGTCGACCTGACCGTGGAGACCGTGTTCACCCGTCAGGAGCTGGACTTCGGCGCCGTCAAGGACACGCTCAACAACACCCGTCTGGGCGTCGGCGTGCGCGGCGCGTTCACCAACAACTTCGAAGGCTGGGTGAAGGCCAACTACGTCGATGGCGGCATCTACGACGGCGATTTCGTCGGCACCCTCGGCGCCCAGTTCGTGATCAACGAGACCTGGGGCATCGTCGGCGAGTACGACGGCGGCGCCGACGTCTCGCGCTTCAACGTCGGTGTGCGCGCCAGCTTCTGAGCCGCTCTGGCCGCACGATGCAAAAAACCCGGCGAACGCCGGGTTTTTTGTTGCCGTCGCGAGTCGACTGCGCGCGATCCGGAGGCCGCGGACCGGAACGTGGCGGCACGGGTGGACGCCCGGCCTGCACCGGCACTCCCGCGCGCGTCAGTCCTCGAACAGACCCTGCGGATACTCGGGCTTCTGCTCGCGCGCCATCAGCCGCTTCAGACCGTCGGCGGGGGTGAGCTCGCCCTTGAGCACGTCGCGCACGGTGCTGGAGATGGGCAGCTCGATGCCGTGGCGGTCGGCCTGGCGCATCACTTCCTCGGCGGTCTGGATCGATTCGACCACCTGGCCGATCTCGCGCACGGCCTCGGCGATGGACTGGCCACGGCCCAGCGCCAGACCGAGGCGGCGGTTGCGGGACAGATCGCCGGTGCAGGTCAACACCAGGTCGCCCAGACCGGCCAGACCCATCAGGGTCTCGGCCTTGCCGCCGATGGCGAGGTTCAGACGCAGCATCTCGTTGAGGCCGCGGGTGATCAGACCGGCGCGGGCGTTCAGGCCCAGGGCCATGCCGTCGGCGACGCCGGTGGCGACCGCCAGCACGTTCTTCATCGCCCCGCCCAGCTCGGCGCCGAGCATGTCCTCGCCGGTGTAGGCGCGGAACGCGGGGCCGTGCAGGGCCTCGGCGACCTGGCGGGCGAAGTCGGCGCTGTCGGAATGCACGGTGAGCGCGGTCGGCAGGCCCTGCGCCACTTCCTTGGCGAAGGACGGGCCGGTCACGACCGCCAGCGGGACATCGGCAGGCAACAGCTCGCCGGCCACTTCGTGCAGGAAACGGCCCGAACCAGGCTCGAACCCCTTGGTCGCCCAGGCCACGCCGGCATGCGCGGGCCGCAGCGGCGCCAGTGCGTGCAGGGTCTCGGCGAAGGCATGCGAAGGCACCACGACCAGCACCAGGTCGCAGCCGCGCAGGGCCTCGGCCAGGTCGGTGGTGGCGCGCAGGGCCTCCGGCAGCGGAATGCCGGGCAGGTAGCGGGTGTTCTCGTGCCGCTGGTCGATGGCCTCGACCCCCGCGGCATCGCGGCCCCACAGCACCGTGGGGTGGCCGTGGCGGGCGATGAGCGCGGCGAGCGCCGTGCCCCAGGAGCCGGCGCCAAGGACGGCGACGGCCGGAGCATTGCCGGCGGCGGAGGCGGCGGGCTCGGAGGGTGCGGTCATGCGCGGCTCCGGGACGGCGGACTTCGAAGGAAGGCCCCGGGTGCGAGACCCGGGGCCGGGGTGACTCAGGCGTTGCCGCTCAGGTCGCCGAACTGGCCGGCACCCTGCTGCGCCTGACGCTGGCGCAGGCTCTCGGCGTAGACGCCTTCGAAGTTGATCGGCTGCAGCAGGAAGGGCTGGAAGCCGCCGGCCTGGATCAGATCACCGATGACCTGACGGGCGTAGGGGTAAAGAACGGTCGGGCAGTGGATGCCGAGCATGGCATCGAGGGTCTGCTCGTCAAAACCGGACAGACCGAACACGCCGGCCTGCTGGGCCTCGACCAGATAGACGGTCTTGTCTTCCATCTTGCAGGTCAGGGTGACGCTGAGGACCACTTCGAACAGCTGCTCGGACAGGCGCTGCACGCGCTGGTTCAGGTTCATCTCCAGCTGGGGCTGACCCTGCTCGTTGAACACCTGCGGCGCGCCGGGGGCCTCGAAGGAGACATCCTTGACGTAGATCTTCTCGACCGAAAAGCTCGGGCCGGTGGCTTCGGCGGCGGCGCCGTTGGGCATGGGTTCGGACATGTGCAGCTCCAGTGCTGACGGGTGTGAGTGAAAGGCCAAATTATGGCATCTGGTCGCGCGTGAAGTGCGCGCTGGGTAGTTGGATGGGGGCGGGGCCGGCCCTTCGCAAGCGCCGGCGGGCGGCATGCACCCGGCCGTGCGGCCGCGATCGGCGGCCTCAGCCCTTGCCCTTGATCAGGGGCAGATCGGCCGTCTGCCAGGCCTGGATGCCGCCCTCGAGCACGTGGACGCGCTCGAAACCGGCGGCCTTCAGGCGCTTGGCGGCGCCGCCGGCGGTCATGCCGCTCTGGCAGACCAGCACGATGGGCAGGCCCTTGGCCGGGGCCAGCAGCTTGCTTTCCGGGTCGAACTGGCTCATCAGCACGTTCTTCGAGCCGGCGATATGGCCCTTGGAGTAGTCGGCGTACGGGCGCAGGTCGACCACCAGCGCATTCTCGCGGTTGATGAGACCGGTCAGTTCCGCAGGCCCGAGCAGGCTGTAGTTGCGGGTGAGGTTGGACACCTCGTAGGCGATGATGGCCAGAGTCAGGCCCACGAAGGCCATGCTCAGGATGCTGTGTCGGCCGGCGAAGGCCATGAGTGCGTCGAAGTCCACGCGCGAAGGGCCGCAAAAATCCAGGGGCGCGGATTGTCGCCTGTCCGGGCCGTCGACGCAAAAACGGGCCCGGGCGCACGGCCCGAACCGATGCCGGACCTCTCGCCCGGCAGCCGGCCCCGGCCCGATGACGGGTTACTGGCCGGACCAGAAGTCCGGCAGGCCGCCGACGATCCACCAGCGGCCGGCGTCCTCGTCCCAGCGCCACTTCTCGATGTAGCGCACGCTGCGCTGGCTGAGCGTGTTGCGGTTGACCACATCGATCTGCACGTTGCGCAGGACCACGCCGTCCTCGGCGGTGATCGTGTCCTGCTCGCGATAGGCGGTGACCTGCATCTGCGCGTAGCGGGAGAACTCGGCCTCGCTGAGCGGGTTGGACTTGCGGTAGTCGGGGTCGACCGCGTTCCAGGCATTCTCGAAATCGCCCCAGCGGATCGCCGCGGAATAGTCGTACTGCAGCTTGCGCAGCGATTCGGTCTTGTTGGCCCGCTGCACGGAGGCACAGGACGCCAGCAACAGGCACAGCGCCAGCGTGGCGAACGCGCGCCACAGGCCGGGACGGGTGTGGGCTGAGGGGAGCAGGTGGACGAAGCGCATCGGCAGTCTCGCGAGGGGGAACGCGGGGATGCTACCGCAGGCGCGGGGGTCGGGGTCGGGGTCGGGCTCCGCTTTTGGGTACATGTGCGGGCGCAGAAGCGAGGGCGGGCGCGAATTCGGATGCAGGTGCGCGTGCAGGCGCAGGTGCGGGTACGCGGAGCGAGAGGCGAGGTCAGGAGACGGAAGCGCCGAGCCTCGGGAAAGCCCTCCTCCTGCCGCCCGAGCGAAGCGAGGGGCCTGCCTGTGTGGATTGCCGGCTGGCGGCAGGAAGAGCAGGTCCCTCGGCTTCGCCTCTGGACGACCTCCGCAGGGGCGAAATCGGGCCGAAATTCAGGTGGAGGCCTGGGATTCAAACCCGGGCGTCCCGGGCTACGGGCTGCGGGACTCGAAGCTCCGGCATCCGGAAACTGCGGTCCCGCATCGCCCATCGGGAAACAGGCGGCGGCCGCGCCTGGCGGGGCGCCGCGTGCGCGGCAGATCCCGGTCTCCCGGCGCGGTCTTGAGTCGTGAGACGTGGGCCGCGGGCGCGGTCTTAGGCCCTGAGACGCGCGCCGCGCAGGCTGGCGTTTCCGATCAGAGGAGCGCCGTCATGTCCACAGTGCCCGCCGCAGTCTCCGTTCCCGCCCGCGCGCCACGCACGCCGTCGCGCCGCATCGCCCGCGCCGGGCGACCGGCCAAAGCCGGCATGCTCCGGCGCCGGCCATCCAGTGCCATCGAGACCACGCCCGACACGGTGTCGGCTCAGCGATTGTCCGCGTGGCTGGTCCCGGCACTGCTGGCGGTGGCGATGCTGGCCGCATTCTCGGTGCTTTGCCTGCCCGCCCTGCGCGCACAGCTGGCCATCGGCTGGCTGCCGCTGTGGCTGATGCTGGCCCCGCTCAGCGCCGCGGCGGCGCTGGCCGCCACGCGTGGAGTCAGCGATCGGAGTCGCGTGCCCCACCGCTGAGCGCGGCATCCGGGCCCGCGCCCGCGCCCGGCACCGCTTCCGGCGCGCGCCCGAACCGGCCGCGCCTGCGTGCCGACCACAGCGCGGGCAGCACGATCAGGGCCAGCACGATGGCCTTGAGCAGCTGGGCCTCGTGATCCGGGCCATCCGCATAGATCGGCGGTGGATCGATGATGATCCAGGGCACGGGGGCGGCGATGGTGACGGCCAGCAGGGCGACGACCAGGCCGAACGTCCGCGGCCGCCTGCGCACGAACGCGTGGCAGGCGACAGGCCACAGCGACAACGCGAGCAGATACAGCCCCCACTGCAGGCGCGTCGCCTGCAGATGCTCGCGCGATTCGAACGCCGAGAGGGCCATATAGACCACCGCATGACGCTCGGGAGCCGGCAACGGCTTCATGGCGTCCGCGGCCAGCTCGATCGCACCGGAGGCATGCAGCAGACCTGCCTGCAGCAGCAGTCCCGGGATCAACCAGACGCCTCGCGACCAGTCGTCCGGCCCGTGGCGCAGCACATCGGGCGCCCAGGGCGCCCCCCATGTCGCGGGGGCGCCGCTGCGAAACGCGCGACGCGCGTGCGGCGAGAGGCCCAGATACATCGCCAGAGCGACTGGTGCGAACAAGAAGATGCTGTCCCCCGTGCTCATGCCATCGAGCAGCATCGACCAGCGCCAGGGGGCGTCTCCCCGCAGCCCGGAGTCAAGGACCTGAGTCGCGATGAGGCCCAGCCAGAGGAGCGCCGCCAGCAGCCACCAGGATGCGGGAAACCCGGCCGCACGACGGAAGAACAGCAGCGCGGCCCGCCACAGCGCGATCAGCAGCAACAGGTGCCACACCAACGTGGTGTTGTGAAGCAGGTACAGATAATCACCGGGATCGAGAATGGGCGGGTAGCGCCACACATGCGCGATGGACTCTGTGGTTAAGACCAACGGCAGCACCGCCAGCACCCAGGCGAACAGCCACAGCGGCCCGCCCAGCCCCGTCGAGAGTGCGGGCGATGCGGCGGGATCGGTCGAGGGCCGGTTGGAAGGTGTCATGCGTCGGGGCGCGGCATCGGCCCTGCAGCGTAACGCGGCGTCCGGCGGCGAGCGCGGTGGTCAATGCGGGAACCTGCGCCCGGCTGCATCCGTCGGCATGCCGGACCCGTTCCGCCGGATACCCTGAACCTGAACAAACCGCGGTGCCCTGTCTTCCGACCCTTGTCCGGGCCGGTGACGCTCCCAAGATCGTCAGGTCGCGCGGAGCGGCCGTCGGCCCATGTCCCGCCCGCGCCCGCGCCCGCGCCCGCCCCTCCCCCTCTGCCCGCCCTTTCCGGAGCCGTCCATGGCCGATTCGTCCGTCGCCCCCGCCCCGTCCACGCCCGCGGCCGCCGCGCCCGACCCGCAGCGATCCACCGCACGCGATGGGGTGCCGACGCTCTCGGTCCAGGGTCTGGGCAAGCGCGTGAACCTGCCCAGCGGGCCCCTCACCATCCTGCACGGCGTGGATTTCGAGATCGCGCGCGGCGAGCGCATCGCGGTGGTGGGCGCGTCGGGCTCCGGCAAGAGCACGCTGCTCGCGCTGATGGCGGGGCTGGATTCGCCGAGCGACGGCCGCGTGGAGCTGGACGGCGCGCCGCTGTCCACACTGGACGAGGACGGCCGGGCGAAGGTGCGCGGCGAGAAGGTGGGCTTCGTGTTCCAGAGTTTCCAGCTGCTGCCGTCGCTGACCGCCCTGGAGAACGTGATGCTGCCGCTGGAGCTGCGCGGCGACGCCGACGTGGACGGCCCGGCGCGCGAAATCCTGGGCCGTGTCGGCCTGTCCGAGCGTCTGGACCACTACCCGCGGCAGCTCTCCGGCGGCGAACAGCAGCGCGTGGCCATCGCCCGCGCCTTCGTGACCCGGCCGTCGCTGCTGTTCGCGGACGAGCCCACCGGCAACCTGGACACCCGCACCGGCGAGGCCATCGTGGAGCTGCTGTTCGGCCTGAACGCCGATGCCGGCACCACCCTGGTGCTGGTCACCCACGACGACCGCCTCGCCGCACGCTGCGACCGCATCCTGCGGCTCGACGCCGGCCGTCTGGTGGCCGCATGAGCACCGCCGCAGATCCCGCAGGATCGCCCGCCGGAGCGCCTGCCGCCCACCCGGCGGGCCACATCTCCGCCGCACCCCGGCGCGGCCCGCGCCTGCTGCCGCTGGCCTGGCGCCAGCTGCGGCGCGACCTGGCCGCCGGCGACATCCGCATCCTGCTGGCCTCGCTGATGCTGGCGGTGATCGCGACCACGTCGGTGGGCTTCGTCACCGACCGCGCGGGCCGTGCGCTGGCGATCGAGGCCAACCGCCTGCTCGGCGGCGACGCCCTGGTGCGCGGCGATGCACCGATCGCCGGCGCGATCCGCGCCGCGGCCGAAACCATTCCCGGCCTGAAGATGGCCGACACCGCCGAAATGCCCAGCATGATCCGCGTCGGCAGCGGCGAATCCTCGCGCCTGCGCCTGGGCGAGCTGCGCTCGCTGGGCGGCGATTTCCCGCTGCGCGGGCAGTTCCGCATCCGCGATGCGCAGGGCGAACGCAACGTCGACGGCGGCCCGGCACCGGGCACGGTGTGGCTCAGCCGCGCCGGCGCCGATCAACTCGACGCGTCGCTCGGCGATGTGATCGGCGTGGGCGAGTCCGAACTGCGCCTGGCCGCGGTGGTGCTGCAGGAGCCGGACGGGGCCATCGACTATTTCAACGTCGCGCCCAAGGTCTTCCTGGATGCCGACGACGTGCCGGCGACCAACCTGATCCAGCCCGGCAGCCGGGTCAACTACCGGCTGGTGGTGGCCGGCGATGCCGCGGCGGTGGAGCGTTTCGTGAACACCGCGCGCGCGGAGCTGGGCCGCGGCCAGGCGCTGGAGACCATCCAGGACGCCCGCCCCGAAATCCGCTCCGCGCTCGACCGCGCGGGGCGCTTCCTCGGTCTGGCCGCGCTGATCTCGGTGCTGATGGCGGCGATCGCGGTCGCCATGGCCGCGCGCCGGCACAGCGAACGGCATCTCTCCGGCGCGGCGGTGATGCGCTGCCTCGGCGCCAGCCAGCGCACCCTGGCGGCGATCCACATCGGCGAACTGCTCCTGCTGGGCCTGATCGCCGGCGTGATCGGCGTGGCCGTGTCGTTCGGCCTGCAGTGGGGCATCGGCCTGTGGCTGAGCGACATGCTCAAGGTCGACATCCCGCCGGCCGGGCCGATGCCCGCGCTGCAGGGCATGACCGTGGGCCTGGTGGTGCTGATGGCCTTCGGCGCGCCGCCGGTGCTGGCCCTGCGCCGGGTGCCGGCGCTGCGCGTGCTGCGCCGCGACCTGGATGCCACCGAACCCAGCGCCTGGATCGTCGCCGGCACCGCGCTCGCCGGCCTCGCCGGCCTGCTGTGGTGGCAGGCCGGCTCCGTGCTGCTGGGCAGCGTGGCCCTCGGCGGCATCGTGCTGACCATCGGCGCGCTGGCGCTGCTGGCGATGGTGCTGATCGTGCTGGTGCGCCGCGCGCGCGGCCGCCTGCGCGGCAGCCTGCGCTACGGGCTGGCGAACGTGAGCCGCCGTGCCGGCACCAGCATCGCCCAGGTCGTCTCGCTGGGCCTCGGGCTGATGGCGCTGCTGCTGTTGACCTTCGTCCACAACGACCTGCTCGACCGCTGGCGCGGCCAGATCGGCGAGAACGCGCCGAACCGCTTCATCATCAACGTGCAGTCCGACCAGGTGGAGGACGTGCGCCGTTTCATCGCGGGCGAAGGCCTGGGCGAGCCGGTGCTGTTCCCGATGATCCGCGGCCGGCTGGTGCACCACAACGGCCAGCCGATCACCGCCGAAAGCTACGAGGACGAGGGGCGCGAGGCCCAGCGCTGGGCCGACCGCGAAATGAACCTGTCGATGGCCGACGGCTTCGGCGCCGACAACGAGATCGTCGCCGGCCGTCCGTGGCCCGCGGAAGGCACGGCACGGCCGGAAATCTCGGTGGAGGAGGGCTTCGCCGAGATGCTGGGCTGGAAGCTGGGCGACCGCGTCGGCTTCGACATCGCCGGCGAACCGTTCGAAGCCACGGTGACCAGCCTGCGCGAGATCGAGTGGGAGAGTTTCCGCCCCAACTTCTTCGTGGTCGCCTCGCCCGGCGCGCTCGACGGCTTCTCCGCCAGCTGGATCACCGCGGTGAAGGTGCCGCCGGAGCAGACCCGCTTCACCGCCAAACTCATCGACCTGCACCCCAACCTGTCGGTGATCGATGTCGACGCCATCCTCACCCAGGTGCGCAGCATCGGCGACCAAGTGGCGATGGTGGTGCAGGTGGTCTTCTGGTTCTCGATCGCCGCCGGCGTGCTGGTGCTGCTGGCCGCGGTGAGCGCCAGCCAGGACGAGCGCATGCGCGAGGGCGGCGTGATGCGCGCGCTCGGCGGCAGCCGCCGCCAGCTGCGCCTCGCGCAGGCGTCGGAGTTCGGCGTGATCGGCCTGCTCTCCGGGCTGGTGGCCGCCATCGCCGCCAGCCTGCTGGCCGGCGTGGTCGCCACCCGCGTGTTCCAGCTGCCCTGGGACACCGATTGGACGATGGTCGCCGCGGGCGCGGCGCTCGGCATCACCGCGGCGCTGGTGGCCGGCCTGCTGGCCACCCGCAAGGTGCTGCAGGTGGCGCCGTCGGTCACCCTGCGCGAGCTGGACAACTGACGCTGCGCGGTTGATCCCGCGGGATGCCGGACGGCCGCGCGGCCGGGCCGGTGCCTACAATCCCGTCCCCGCGCCCGTCGCCCTCCGTCCGCCTTCCGCATGCCCACCGGTCACGCCGATCCCGTACTGGATGCCCTGCTGCTGCCCTTCGCGCAGGGCGTGTTGCCGTGGCCGGACAGCGGACCCGCAGCATCGCCGCACACGCTGTTCCTGCGCGCGCGTGCCGGCGAGGCGCTGCGCCCGTATGCAGACCGCGGACTGCTGGCGGTGCAGAGTTTCCGGCCGGAGGCCGATGCGCTGCGGGACATGGATGTGGCGGTGGCCGGCCTGGGCCGTGAGGCTGCCGCGGGCGACGACGCCTCCGCGGATGCCCAGGGCATCACGATCGGCGCGCACGCCTTCCAGCGCGTGCTGGTGCTGCCGCCGCGCCAGCGCGATGAAGCGCGGGCCCTGCTCGCGCGGGCGGTGCGTGCCTGTGCGCCGGGCGGCGTGGTGATCGCCGCGCAGGCCAACGATGCCGGCGCGAAATCAGGCCAGACCGACCTGCAGGCGCTCGCCGGGCTGGACGGCCAGCAGTCGAAGTACCACAGCCGCGTGTTCTGGACGCGCATCGACGCGGCCCGCGTCGATGCCGACGTGCTGCAGGCCTGGGACGCGCTGGATGCCCCGCGGCGCATCGAGGACGCGCGTTTCCCCGGAGGCGGCTTCGTCTCGCGGCCGGGGGTGTTCGCCTGGGATCGCGTCGATGCCGCCTCGGCACTGCTCGCCGCGCATCTGCCGGCCACGCTGTCCGGGCGCGTGGCCGATCTGGGCGCGGGCGTCGGCTACCTGTCCGCGATGCTGCTGCAGCGCTGCGCCGGCCTGCGGGCGCTGGACCTGTACGAGGCCGAGGCGCGCGCGCTGGGTCTTGCACGCCTGAATCTTGCCCGTGTGGATCTTGCGTCTGTGGATCCGGCGCCCGCTGCGCCTGTGGATCTGGCGCCCGCGGATCTGGCGTGCGCGAACACCGCCGAGCCGCCCGCGCTCGGCTTCCACTGGCACGATGTCGCTGCCGGGCTGCCGCGTTCGGACTACGATGCGGTGGTGATGAACCCACCCTTCCATGCGCTCGGCCACGGCGACCGTCCCGACATCGGTCGCGCCTTCATCGCCGCGGCGGCCGCGGCGCTGCATCGTGGCGGTCAACTGTGGCTGGTCGCGAACCGGCATCTGCCCTACGAAGACCTGCTGCGTGCGTGCTTCACCGAGGTGCGCGCGGTGGCGCAGGCGGACGGTTACAAGGTCATCGCGGCGGTGGCCGCATGAAGCTGCTGCGCCGCATCGCCAACCTCGGTTACGGCAGCCGCAAACAGGTGCAGGCGCTGTTCCGCGAAGGCCGGGTGCAGCATGCGAACGGCGAGGTGCTGTACGCCGACGACGAACTCGACGTGCACGCGCGTCACGAGGACGTGCGCATCGACGGCGAACCGCTCGACCCGCCGCCGGGCCTCGCGCTCATGCTGCACAAGCCGCTGGGGTACGTGTGTTCGACGAAGGACCAGGGCCGCCTGGTCTACGACCTGCTGCCGCCGCGTTTCCGCCTGCGCGACCCGGTGCTCTCCACCGTGGGCCGGCTCGACCGCGACACCAGCGGCCTGCTGCTGATGACCGACGACGGCGGCCTGCTGCACCGGATCATTTCGCCGAAGGCCGCGGTGCCCAAGGTGTACGAGGCCACGCTGGCGCGCCCGCTGCGCGGCGACGAGGCGGAGGTGTTCGCCAGCGGCACGCTGCTGCTCGAATCGGAGACCGCACCGCTGCTCCCGGCCACGCTGGACGTGCTCGATGCGCAGCGCGCCCGGCTCACCCTGCATGAAGGCCGCTACCACCAGGTGCGGCGGATGTTCGCGGCGGTGGGCAATCACGTCGAGACGCTGCACCGCGTCTCGGTGGGCGGCCTGGGCCTGGACGGCCTGGACGCCGGGCAGTGGCGTGCGCTGGATGCGGACGATCTCGCGCGCGTGTTCGCGCCTGCGCACGCGACGCCGCCTGCGCGGGCGCACGCACCCGACGAGCCGCGGACGTGAGCGCACGCGACGGCACATCCGCGTCCGCGCACATGCCGCTGGCGTTCGCACCGCGTGCGGTCTGCTTCGACATGGACGGGCTGATGCTCGACAGCGAACGCGCGCTGCTGGACTGCTGGCGCGAAACCGCACGCGTGCATGGCGCCGAGATCGACGACGCGCTGTGGCTGGCGATGGTCGGCCTCAACGAAGACGCCTGCCGCGGGCTGCTGCACGCCGCACTGGGCGCCGCCACCGGCGAGGCCCTGCGTGCCGATGCCGAAGCGCGCTATGCGCAGCGCGTGGCCGCCGGGCTGCCGCTCAAACCCGGCGTGTTCGCCCTCCTCGACCTGCTGGCCGCGCGCGGCATCCCGCGTGCGGTGGTCACCTCGACCCGGCGCGACCGCGCGCTGTTCAAGCTCGGCACCGCAGCGCTGCTGCCGCATTTTTCCGTGGTGGTGGCCGGCGGCGACGTCGCGCGGCCCAAGCCCGCTCCCGATCCGTATCTGCGTGCCGCCGAGCACCTCGGCATTCCGGCCAGGCATTGCCTGGTGCTGGAAGATTCGGCGCCCGGCGTGCGCGCCGCGCTGGCGGCCGGCATGACCGCCATGCAGATTCCCGACCTGGTGTTACCCGATGCCGACACCCGCGCACTCGGGCACCACGTGGTCGACAGCCTGCACGACGCGCATGCGCTGCTGATGGCGGCGCTGGACGCCTGAAGCGCGGCACGCATCGCCGCGGCACCGGCACTCGCACGCGTGCATCGGCCCGGGCATGCGCAGCGCGTCACCCCATCTTTCTGCACTGCCGCATGACCCCGGTGGCACGTAGACTGCGATGCACGGTCGATTCCGCGACCGGTCTGTCATTCAAGCCGACGAAGGAGGCAAACGATGGGCGTGATCAGCCTGCTGTGGGGCATCGTGGCGATGGTGCTGATGTTCATCGGCCTCGTGCCGCTGCTGGGGTGGAGCAACTGGCTCATCATCCCGTTCGCCGGTGTGGGCGTGGTCATCGCCGCCATCGGCATCGGCCTCACCTCGCGCGAGAAGCGCGGCCGGGCCAAGGTCGGGCTGGTGCTCAACGCACTGGTGATGGTGATCGCCGCGATCCGCCTGAGCATCGGCGGCGGCATCATCTGAGGCATCGCCCGCACCCGCGTCCCGCGGGTGCGGCGTCCACGACGCGGCGGCAGCCACATGCCTTGCCGCCGCGACTAGAACTCCCGCACCGCCGTGCGCTTGCTGCGCACGATCAGCCAGGCCACGCCGCGCAGGTCGCGCAGGCCCACCAGCGCGCGGTTGAGGTTGTTGTACTTCGACACACCGCTGGCACGGTGGCGGTGGTTCACCGGCACGCTGACGGTTTTCCAGCCTGCCCGCTGCATCAGCGCCGGCAGGTAGCGGTGCATGTGATCGAAATAGGGCAGATCCAGAAACGCCTCGCGCTCGAACAGCTTGATGCCGCAGCCGGTGTCCGGCGTGGCATCGCGCAGCATGCGGCTGCGGATCGCGTTGGCGGCCTTCGAGGCCCAGCGCTTGCTGCCGGTGTCCTTGCGGTGGACGCGCCAGCCGGCGAACAGCTTGACGTCGGCCGGCGATTCCGCGCGCTTGGCCAGCAGCTTCGGGATGTCGGCCGGGTCGTTCTGGCCATCGCCGTCGAGCGTGGCGATCCACGCCCCGCGTGCGGCCTTCACGCCGGTGCGCACCGCGGTGCTCTGCCCGCTCTGGGTGACGTGATGCAGCACGCGCAGCTCCGGCACGGTGTCCTTCAGCGCCTGCAGCACCGCCAGCGTGTCGTCTCGCGAATGGTCGTCGACGTAGACGATCTCGAAGCCCTGCCCGCGCAGTTCGGGGCAGTCGCGCAGCGCGGCGACGATCTCGTCGATCAGCGGGCCGACGTTGTCGCGCTCGTTGAACACGGGGACGACGACGGAAAGATGAGGCGTGGTCATGGGGAGTGGTATCCGGATTCTTTCTGGGAGCGGATGGCGAGGACGCGCACTCGATCCGACAGTTCGTCGTAATGGTAAAGCGCGATACACAGCCAAGCATCTTCACCGATGACCAGCGCACGCCGGTCATCGCCACAGGGATGGCCGATCAGCGGGCTGCTGGCGAGGACGTCGATCGCGGCGATCATGCTCGCCCGCAGCGCACCCTCGTACGTCACGTCCCATGCCGGCGTGTCGGCGAAAATTCGCACCACATCGCCGAGGACGCTCTCTGCGAGAGATATCTGAGTCAATGCATCAGTTCCGCAGCTTTTTCGGCCTTGGCGGCTGCGCATTTTCGCCAGCCACGCACGATCGCAGATAACGCTTCATGTCGCCCCACTCGATGCCGATGCCCGTCTCTTCCATGCGCTGCAGCCGCTGCGTCGCTTCGGCATGAAACGTCTGGCGTCGCTCCATCGCCTCGACCTTCTCGGCGATGGCATCGAGAATCAGGCTGTGGGTCGAGACCCCTTCGGCTTCGGCGAGCCGGGCCATACGGGCCTTCAACTCGTCGGGCAGACGGATGGTGGTGGTCGGTGTGGGCATGGCGGGCTCCTGAGACGGGCTCGGGCAGCAGTGTAGCACCGATGTGTCACTCGCTCTGATGTCCGCCTGGAGGCGGAACGCTGCGCTCGACAAAGGTCACCGGGTCCTGCGTGTTATCCAGTGACCAAACACGCGTCCGAACGGCTCGGACAGCAGCATGAGGCCCGGCTTGCCCACTCCCCACTCCGCGATCTGGTCGGGCGCGACGATTGCGAGCTCGACGATCCCTGCAGTCCGGCCATGCTCGATCAGGACACGGTCGCCGATCTGCGCCGCGGTGCCATCGGCGTAACGCGCGACCGCAGAGGACACGGCCCCGCTCACCGCCCCTTCAACCGCTCCAGAATCCCGTCCAGCACGTCCAGGTCGGTGTAGTGGATCACCAGGCGGCCCTTGCCGCCGCGGCCGTGGAGCAGGTTGACCGCGGTGCCGAGGTTTTCGGACAGTTCGCGCTCCAGGGTCACCAGGTCGGCTTCGGGCTTGGCCTTGGCGGGTTTGGCGGCCTTGCCCTTGGTGCCGGTGGGCACCTGGCCCGCGCTGTACTGCTGGACGCGGTGTTCGACTTCGCGCACCGACCAGCCGTGTTCGGCGGCCTGGCGGGCCAGGGCCACGGCGGCCTGCGGGGTGAGCGAGAGCAGTGCGCGGGCGTGGCCCATCTCGATGGCGCGGGTTTCGACCAGGGTGCGGATGTCCGGCGGCAGTTCCAGCAGGCGCAGCAGGTTGGACACCGAGGCGCGCGAGCGGCCCACGGCCTCGGCGGCCTGGGCGTGGGTGAGGTCGAATTCGTCGATCAGCCGCTGCAGGGCCTGGGCCTCTTCCAGCGGGTTGAGGTCTTCGCGCTGGATGTTCTCGATCAGCGCCATCGCGACCACGGTGCGGTCGTCGACTTCGCGGATGACCACCGGGATCTCGGTCAGGCCGGCCTGCTGCGAGGCGCGCCAGCGGCGTTCGCCGGCGATGATCTCGTACACCTTGCCGCCCTTGTCGCGGTCGATCTCGCGCACCACCACCGGCTGGATCACGCCCTGCGCCTTGATCGACTCGGCCAGCTCGGTGAGCTTGTCCGGGTCCATCGCGCGGCGCGGCTGGTACTTGCCGGGGGTCAGGGCGTCGATCGGCAGGACGCTGAGCTGGTCGCCGGGCGCGGCCTCAAGCGCCGGGGCTTCGGCGGCGGCCTTGGGGCCGAGCAGGGCTTCCAGGCCACGTCCCAGGCCACGTTTCTTGGGTGTGCTCATGGAGTGGGGGCTCCGGACGGTGTGACGGCGGCGCCGGCCGGCTGCTGGCGCTCGCGCTGGTGACGGATGACTTCGCCGGCGAGGCCCAGATAGGCGATCGCGCCGCGCGAGCCGCGGTCGTAGGCGACGATGCTCTGGCCGTGGCTGGGCGCCTCGGCCACGCGCACGTTGCGCGGGATGATGGTGCGGAAGACCTTCTGGCCGAAGTGTTCGACCAGCTCGGCGGAGACGGCGTTGGCCAGGTTGTTGCGCACGTCGAACATGGTGCGCAGCACGCCCTCGATCTCCAGCCGCGGGTTCAGCTTGCCCTTCAGCGCGTCGATGGTCTGCATCAGCGCGCTGAGGCCTTCCAGCGCGTAGTACTCGCACTGCATGGGCACCAGGACCGAGTCGGCCGCGGTCAGCGCGTTGAGCGTCAGCAGGGACAGCGCCGGCGGGCAGTCGATCAGGATGAAGTCGTAGCGCTCGCGCACCGCTTCCAGCGCGCGCTTGAGCCGCTGCTCGCGGCCCTGCTCGTCCATCAGCTCGATCTCGGCCGCGGTCAGGTCGCTGTTGCCGGGCAGCAGGTCGAAGCCTTCGGGCGAGCGCACGATGGCGTCCACCGCGTGCATTTCCTCCAGCATCACGTCGCAGCTGGAGCCGTGCAGCTCGCGCTTGTCGATGCCGCTGCCCATGGTGGCGTTGCCCTGGGCGTCGAGATCGACCAGCAGCACGCGCTTGGGCACAGTGGCGAGGGCGGCGGCCAGATTCACCGAGGTGGTGGTCTTGCCGACTCCGCCTTTCTGGTTGGCGATGGCGATGATGCGGGCCATGGGTGCGGTCGGGAGCCTCGTGCTGGGCCTGGGGACGGGCGCGGAACGGACGCGGGCCCGGCAATGGGCGGACCGGTCGGCGACGGCGGGCGGAACCGCGGATTATGCCTGCTGCGGGCCTCGGCTGCTGGCGTGGGCCGCGCTGAACGGGTCGGGCGGGGCGGCCATCGTCCCGCAGCCCGTGCCCGGTCGGAGCGATCAGGCCGGCTTCGATCAGGCCGCCGCGACGCGTCCGACCCCGACCAGATGCCGTTCCGCGCCCAGCCCCGGCACGTGCAGCGGGCGGATCGCGCGCACCGCCCAGCCGGGCGGCAGCGCGGCGATCTCGGCATCCGGACGGGCGCCCTTCATCGCCAGCAGCACGCCCTCGGGGGCCAGCAGATGGCCGCCCAGACGCACGATCTCCGGCAGGGTGGCCAGCGCGCGGGCGGTGATCGCGGCGAAGGCGCCCGGGCGATCCACCGCCTCGATCCGCGCCTCCACCACCTCCGCATTGTCCAGGCCCAGGCTGCGCACGGCTTCACGCATGAAGCGGGCCTTCTTGCCGTTGGACTCGACCAGGCTCACCCGCAGGCCGGGATGGGTGATGGCCAGCGGGATGCCGGGCAGCCCCGGGCCTGTGCCGAGGTCGGCCAGGGTCCCGATGCCCGCCGCCGGGCCCACGTCGCCGGCCATCGCCAGCGAGTCGAGCAGGTGCTTGGTGACCATGTCGCGCGCGTCGCGGATCGCGGTGAGGTTGTAGGCGGCGTTCCAGCGCAGGAGC
>CBFGMS010000050.1:0-31500 GCA_965649985.1 uncultured Gammaproteobacteria bacterium
GTGGCGATCCTGTTGTGGTACCTCCCTGCTGTCACGGGTTGCGCCCATCCGGGCGCGACCCGTCCACGATCAAGCGTCACCCGTGCACTTGCTTCACTTCTCCTGCCGACCTGCCGTTTTCGTACCTTCCTCCGCATCCAAATCCGGGGCATGTACGGACACGGCGCAGCAGCCGCACCACCGAGAACAACAACACCCCGCCCCATCCAGACCTCCCCCGCCATGTTTCCCCACGCCCCGCTCGCGGGGCTTTTTTTTGCCTTCGGACACCGCATGGACAGCCTGCATTTTGCAATGAATGCCTGCCAGGCGCCATGCAAAACGCATGAGGCAGCCACTTATTGCCATTGATTTTATTGTGTTTTTTCCTTGGCACGCGTTTTGCACATCCCTACTGCAAATCCCACAGGCCGCACCGTCCCCCATGCGGATGCCCTGTGCTCACCTTCTTCAGGAGCCCTCATGAGCAGCCAGCCCCGCCGCAGCACCATCGCGAAGAACCGCACCCTGCCTTTCAAGACCCGGCACGATCTGTCGGCCGAGACCCGCAAGCAGGTCTCGCTCGCCCTGAATGCCACCCTCGCCGATCTGTCCGACCTGCGCAGCCAGGTCAAGCAGGCGCACTGGAACGTCAAGGGCCCGAGCTTCTTCGGCCTGCATCAGCTGTTCGACCAGATCGCAGGCGGCCTGCACGAACCGATCGACAGCGTGGCCGAGCGCGTGCTGGCCCTCGGTGGATTCGCCCGCGGCACGGTGCGGATGGCTGCGGAACACAGCGGTCTCGACGAGCTGCCGGCGGAGTTCCGCCAGGAAGACATCGTCGGCGACATCGCCGACCGCGTGGCCCACGCCGCCTCGCTGGTGCGCGCGCGCATCGACGAGACCGAGGATGCCGGCGACAAGGTCACCGCCGACCTGCTGACCGGCATCGCGGCCTCGCTCGACAAGTCGCTGTATTTCCTCGAAGCCTACGCCTTCCGCGGCGAAGACGAATCCTCCAAGCACTGAACACATCGCCTCGCCACAGGAGCCTTCCCGCATGTTCGCCACCATCGTCACTCCGCACCCCTCCGCCGCTGCGGCGCATGCAGGCCCTGCGGCTATAGTGCCCAGGCCCACCTCCCCTCAGGAGTCCCGTCCCGTGCCTTCGCAAGCGCCTTCGCGCACGTCCGCCGACACGACGGCCCGCACCGGCAACGGTGCGCGCGGCCCCACCGCCGCACCCACCGGCCGCATCCTCGCGATCGACGACGACCGCAACCTGCTGCAGAACTTTTCGATGGCGCTGGGCGCCGACGGCTACCAGGTGGTGACCGCCGACACGCTCGCGGAAGGCCTGCGCCTGGCCGCGACCGAGCCTTTCCAGGTCTGCCTGCTCGACCGCGACATCGGCTACGACTCGGGCCTGGAAGCGCTGCCCAAGCTGCGCGAGCTCGCGCCGCTGATGCGCATCATCATGGTGACCGGCCACGCCGACGTGTCGTCGGCGGTGGACGCGATCTCGCATGGCGCCAGCGACTACCTGGTCAAGCCCTGCTCGCCCGCGCAGCTGCGCATCGCGGTGGCGCGCCAGCTCGACACGCGGCGCATGCTGGACAAGCTCGACGGCTACGAGCGCGAGGCGCGCGATCGCGCCCCGGCCACGCTGACCAGCCGCAACCCGGCGATGCGTCAGGTCATCGAGATGGCGCAGCAGGTGGCTCGCACCGACGCCAACATCCTGCTTCTGGGTGAAAGCGGCACGGGCAAGGGCGTGCTGGCACGCACCGTGCACGAGGCCAGCCCGCGTCACGAGGCGGCGCTGGTCACCATCAACTGTCCGTCGCTCTCCGCCGAACTGCTGGAAAGCGAGCTGTTCGGTCACAACAAGGGCGCCTTCACCGGCGCATCGCAGGCCACCGTCGGCCGCGTGACCCATGCCGACGGCGGCACCCTGTTCCTGGACGAGATCGGCGACTTCCCGCTCTCGCTGCAGCCCAAGCTGCTGCGCTTCATCCAGGACAAGGAATACGAGCGCGTGGGCGACCCGCAGACGCGTCGCGCCGATGCGCGCATCGTCGCCGCCACCAACCGCGATCTGGAACAGATGGTCAAGGAAGGCAGCTTCCGTCTCGACCTGCTGTACCGCCTCAACGTCATCGCGATCACCATCCCCGCGCTGCGCGAGCGGCTGGAGGATCTCGAAGACCTCGCCAACGGCTTCGTCCGCCGCTTCGCCGCGAACTACGGCCTGCCGGCACGGCGCCTGTCCAAGCCCGCGCTGCAGCGCATGCTCAGCTACACCTGGCCGGGCAACGTGCGCGAGCTGCAGAACATGATGGAGCGTGCGGTGATCCTGTGCCGCGACGAGGAGATCGGTGCCGACCTGCTGGCGCTGGACCACTCCGCGCCCGCCGAGGCCCAGGTCGGTGCGCCGATGTCACTGGCCCAGCTGGAACGCCTGCACATCGAACGCGTGCTGGCCACCTGCGACAGCCTCGAAGCCGCCGCACGCACGCTCGGCATCGACTCGTCCACCCTGTACCGCAAGCGCAAGGCCTTCGGCCTGTAACCCCCATGCGATGGCGGGCCTCCTGCTGGGCCCGCCACACTGCGATCTGCCGGCTTCATTTCTCAACTGGCTTCATTTCAACCGTTCCAGATTTCAACCGTTCCAGTTCGCCTGCCCCACTTCACCTGCTCCTGTTTGACCTGCTCCTGTTTGACCTGTTCCAGTTTCAGCCATTCAATTTCACCTGTTCCGCTTACCGACTTTTCACGATTCGATCAACGGCGGTATCCCCCACCCCGGAGGCGACGCGACACAGCCAGGATTGCCCCACCATGAACGATACTTCTCCCGACTTCACACACGATCACGACCGCTCCGACGCCACCGAGCGCCCCGGCGTGGTCGTGCTCGCCGCGCTGGTCGCACTCATTCTCGGCCTCGGCAGCGCCATGGGCCTGCTGTTCCCGCCGGACGACTGGTACACCGCCACGCTGCTCAAACCCACATGGAACCCGCCGTCCTGGCTCTTCGGGCCGGTCTGGACCACGCTGTATGTGATGATGGCGACGGCGCTGTGGCTGGTGCTGCGCGAGACCTACCAGACGCCCGAGGCGCGGGTCCGCCCGGTGGGGCTGTTCCTGGTGCAGTTCGTGCTCAATCTTGCGTGGACGCCCCTGTTCTTTGGCATGCACAGCCCGATGCTGGCCTTCGTGGACATCTGCGCGCTCTGGGTGGCGACACTGGCGACCGCGCTGGCCTTCGGCAAGATACGTACGTTGGCAGCCTATCTGCTGGTGCCCTACCTGCTGTGGATCTCCTTCGCGCTGGTGCTCAACGGCACCATCTGGCTCATGAACCTCTGAGGGCCCACTCCGGCCGGCCCGAGACCGGTACGATAGCCCGCCGAGATGCCGCTGCGATGCGCCCTCTTCGCCTTCCGCCGGCCGACAGACCGGTTTCATGCCACCCCCCTCATGGCGCGCCCACCGCATGCGACCCACAGCCCACGGACATCTGACGGCATGACCGACGACGCCCCCCGCCTCGCGCGGGACGCTCTCTTCCGCCACCGCGCCAACATGGGCCTGTTGGCATTGGCCTTCGCCGTGATCCTGATCACGTCGTTTTTCTCCGTGCATTCGATCGACGCGCTCGACGATTCCCTGGACCGCGTCTCGCACACCATCAAGGTGAAACAGGCGATCAACGACCTGGTGCTGTCTTCATGGAAAATGGAGTCTTCCGGCATCCGTTACATGATCGACGGCAGAGCCGACCGCCGGGCGCTTCATGAAGCGTCTCTGGAAAGCATGCGCACGCAGATCGAGTCCATCGGTCGCCTGACCTCGGACAACCCCACCCAGCGCGCCAATCTCGAAAAACTGCAGCGCTGGCACACCAGCCTGGTGAAGCGCAGCCGCGTCTCGATGGCGATGAAGGCGGATGCACTGGCCCAAGGCGACGCCATGGGGCCGATCCTGCGCCTGCGGGACGGGCGGGGCGAAAGCATCACCGACCGGCTGCACGTCCTGTTGGACGAGATCTCCAGGGAGGAGGACCGCCTGCTGGCGGTGAGGCAAGCCTACCGCGATGCGCTGATCAAGCAGATCACCGCCACGCTGCTGATCGCCAACAGCTTGGCGCTGGTCGCCGGTCTTCTGGGATTCCTCGCGCTGCGCCGCGCCCAGCGCGAGTCCGAGAACAACCTGCGCGCAGAGCTGCGCGCGTTGCGCGCGAAGCGTGCGGCCGAGGAGAAGAGCGTATTCCTGGCCAACGTCAGCCACGAGATCCGCACTCCCATGAACGCCATCTTCGGGTTCTCGCAGCTGCTCGGCGACAAGGTGCGCGACCCGCAGCAGCGCGAATGGCTGCAGTCGATCCGGCACAGCGCGAACGTGCTGCTCGACCTGATCAACGACGTGCTGGACCTCTCCAAGATGGAGGCCGGAAAACTCGCGCTCGACCCACGCGGCACCGACCTGCGCGACCTGACCGGCGAGGCGCTGGCGATGTTCGAGCCGCAGGCCTCGGAAAAGGGCATCAGCCTGAGCCAGCGCGTGGAGGGCGCGCACTTGTGCGCCGTCGAAGTCGACCCCGACCGGCTGCGCCAGGTCCTGATCAATCTGATGAGCAATGCCGTCAAGTACACCGAACGCGGCGGCGTGTCGGTGGAGCTGTCGATGCGTCCGAGCGCGGGCGACGACACGCGACGCGACGTGCGCATTTCGGTCCGCGATACGGGCACCGGCATCCTGCCCGAGCAGCAGGAGGCCATTTTCGAGGCGTTCCACCAGGCCGAGGCACCCGACGGCCTGCAGCGCCAGGGCACGGGCCTGGGCCTGAACATCTGCCGCCGCCTGATGGACCTGATGGGCGGACGGATCGAAATCGACAGCCGCGTGGGCGAAGGCTCGCAGTTCGTGCTGCATCTGCCCGGCCTCCCCGTGGCGGACGAGGTGATCGGCCCGCGCGATGCCGACATCGAGAGCGTGAATTTCGACCTGCTCCCGCCGCTGCAGGTGCTGGTGGTCGACGACATCGCGTGGAACGCGGAGGTGGCCAAAGGCTATCTGGCCGACAGCCATCACAAGGTGCACACCGCCAGTGACGGGCTGGAAGGCGTCGCCGCGGCGCGCGACATCCGGCCCGACGTGGTGCTGATGGACCTGCGCATGCCGCGCATGGACGGCTTCCAGGCGCGCGACGCGATCCGTGCCGATCCCGCACTGGCCGGCACCGCCGTGGTTGCGGTCACCGCCTCCAGTCTCAGCCGCGATGCCATGCAACTGCGCCGCAGTTTCGACGGCTACATCCGCAAACCGTACACGCCCATGCAGCTGTATTCCGCGCTGGAGGCGATCGTCAGCCGTGGGGGCCCGCAGGCGCCCGAGAGCGACGACACGCCCGGCCGGGACGCCCTCACCCGCCCCTCCGCCGGGCAGGCTCCCCCGAGCGACATGGCGGCACGCGCCACCACGCCTCCGGTCGGCCTGGGCGATGTGGAGGAGTTTCCCGAAGACGCGCTGGAGGAATGGCGTGCGATCCGGGACAGCGAACTGACGACCCTGCAGTCGCGCATGCGTTTCGGCGAGATCGGCAGCTTCGCGCTGCGCGTCCGCAGCCTGGCCGAACGGCTGGGCCTGGACCCGCTGGCGCACGAGGCCGACGCCCTGCATGCGGCGGCGCGGCGCTTCGAAGTCGCCGAGGTCAAGCGGCGCATGGACACTCTTTCGCAATGGCCGGAACACGATCCGCATGAATGACACCGCCGACGCCGGGTTCGACTCCGAACCTGCACCGACCTCCCGCCAGAACACCGCCGCGGTGTTGGTCGTCGACGACCAGCCCGCCAACATCCGCATCGTCGGACAGCTGCTCAGCGAAGCCGGCTACGACGTGGTGCCCGCGCTCAACGGCCGGGACGCGCTCGAGCTGAGCATCTCCTCGCCGCCCGACCTGATCCTGCTCGACATGCGCATGCCCGGGCTCGACGGGTTCGGCACCATCGCCGAGCTCAAGCGAAACGAAAGCACACGCGACATTCCCGTGGTGTTCCTCACCGCCGACTCGGAGCGCGACAGCCTGGTGCGCGCGTTTTCCGAGGGTGCCGTCGACTACGTGACCAAACCCTTCGTCGTCGAGGAACTGCTGGCGCGCGTGCACAACCACGTCGAGCTCAAGCGCGCACGCGACCGCCTCGCGCGCATGGCGGAGGAGCGCCAGCGC
Organism: uncultured Gammaproteobacteria bacterium; assembly: GCA_965649985.1. Taxonomy (GTDB): domain Bacteria; phylum Pseudomonadota; class Gammaproteobacteria; order Xanthomonadales; family Xanthomonadaceae; genus Lysobacter_I. Next base: position 6,218 of record CBFGMS010000050.1, read on the forward strand.
GTGGCGGAGATCGTCAGTCACGACCTGCGCAATCACTTCGGCAACATCCTGTTCGCCGTGGACATGCTCGACCCGCACGGCGCCGAAGAGACGCTGACCCGCCTCAGGCAATCCATCCGCAGCTCGGCCGACGCCGGCATGCTGTTCCTGCAGGCGTTTCTGGATCAGAACGGTCGGGAATCCATGGAGGGCGAAGGCTGCGAGATGATTCCGGTCCGCGAACTGTTCGAGTCGACGCTGAACCTGCTCTCGCGACAGGCGGAGTCCAAGGACATGCAGCTGCGCATCGCCGCCGACGATCCCAAGGCCGAGGTGTGCTGCGATCGCGCGGGCGCGCTGCACGTGCTGCAGAACATGGTGTCCAACGCGATCAAGTACGCACCACCCGGGAGCGAGATCGTGCTCGAAACCCGTCCCGCGGGCGACAACACCATGCGTCTGTCGGTACTCGACCGCGGGCCGGGCATTTCCGCCCAGGATCGCGAGAAGCTGTTCAAGCGCTACGTCCGCCTGGGCAGCCAGCCGACCGGAGGCGAATCCTCGACCGGCCTCGGCCTGGCGCTGGCCAAGCAACGCGCCCGCACGATGGGCGGCGAGCTGTGGTACGAAGACCGCGAAGGCGGTGGCGCCGTATTCACGCTGGAACTGCCGCGCTCGTGATGCCTGCCGGCCGTCGCTGACGCACCACACACGACCGGCCGGAGCACGACCGGCCGTGCGCTGCTGCTGCACGCCCAGGTTGCGTCTTGGAAGCACCTTTCGGCAGATACGCTGCCCCAGCAGCATGACGTGCCGTACGGTCCGCGCCCATGGTCGCTCCATGGTGCAGGTGGCCTGGCGCGCATGCCTGCTTCATTACTACGCAATGGACACCGACGCCGCGATCGATGCGTGTCTGGATGGCCGTGCAGACGCACGCTTCATCATCCGCGTGACGGCGAGTTCACCGCCGGGTCGCAAGCCGGTCGCCACGCACAAAACGACGGAGGGTGTGCGGCCCGGCCTTGTCGGCCGGCGCACACCCTCCGCCTTTCGGCATTCGCTGGCGCATCCGGCGTCATGCAGCGACGCGGACGCGCTCGGCTCAGACCTTGACGCGGCGGCCGAAGATCAGCGACAGCACGAACAGCACCAGGAATACGAAGAACAGGATCTGGGCGATGCCGGAAGCGGCGCCGGCGAGACCGCCGAAACCGAGAACCGCGGCGATGATGGCGACGATGAAGAAGATGAGGGCGTACTTGAGCATGACGGTCTCCAGGGGATGGATGGGAACAGGGAATGGATCGGAACTCTGATCGGAAGGACGGGGATGGGGACGGGCTTGTCGATCCGCCAGAACGCTCCGGTCGAGGGATGTATTTCAAGAAGCGTGCCAACCAGCATCGGCATGCGCGATATGGCCGTCGAATCTGAACACAGCCCTTTTTTTGTTCGATTTCGAGGGGTTTTCGCCTTGCCGCACCGGCACGACACCCATCCACGCGGCCTACACATCACCCATACCGCGTCTGAGACCCTTCGAAATCCTGCGGCGTGCATCGAATGCGCGGGTGTTTCGGGCAATGTGCATGCAGGCGATGGCGAACGGCGGCGCATGCATCGTCATGAGCACTCCGTGCCTGGGCGTCCTGGCCGGAAAGGTCCACCTGCACACGTCCGCGCACAGGCCGCTCATGCTTTGCGCGACCTTGTGCGCACGCATTCACGCGCGCGCTGACGCACTGCACGCACGTGCGCGTGCGAGGGCTTGCTCTTCGTGTCGTGCGCCCAGGCGCATGCGCGCGACGCGCACTTGCGGGCGTACACGCCCATGCGATGTCCTCATATTCAATCGCTTCATTCGAAACCGCTTGATTCGAACCTTTCATCGAGCGCACATCTTCATCTATATGCGACAACTCGCTTCCGCCTGCATTTCACGGCATGCGCATCGCCGCGCGCAGCGGGCGACCTTTTGCATCCTATGAGACGGGGACAGTGCGACACGCATCGAGCCCAGGCATCCCACTGGATGTCCGCGCCGACCTGCAATGCGCAGGATCCGCACGCGCGATCGATGCACGATGCATGGCGCAACAGACCGAATGCCGAATATCGATGCGCTGCAACGCCCGTGACTGCTGCATTTCCGTGTTTGGCACGCTTCTTGAATGACATTCCACGAGCCCTGTCGCTCCATCCCTCATCCATTCCCTCGCACCGCAGTCATCCATCGGAGCAAATCCATGAACACCAAACGCACACTCGCCGCCGCCATCACCCTCACCTGTGCGCTCGGCCTGTCCGCCTGCAATCAGCAGGAATCCATGAGCGAAACCGCTGAAGATGTTGCGGAAGCCCGCGCCGACGCCAATGAACAGATCGCCGAGGCCTCGACCGACATGGCCGAAGCGAACCGTGAAGCGCGCGAAGACCTCGCCAACGCCGACTCGCTCGACGATGCCGCCGAAGCCAAGGCCGACGGCATGGAAAACCGCGCCGAGTCCGCCTACGACCTGGCGATCGCCAAGGCCGAAGGCGAGATGAAGATCGCCAAGGAGCGTTGCGATGTGCTGCCGTCGGACCAGCAGAGCGCCTGCAACAAGGCGGCCGAGGCTGCGTACGACTCCGCGAAGGCCACCGCCGAGACCCTGCGCGAGTCCGCCGAACGCACCGCCGACAAGATCGATTCCTGATCGACCGTGCCATGACCGCGTCGTGATCGCATGTCCCGACGCGTCTCGGCACGAGCGGCAATTACGGTGGGTTTCCAACCGCGGCACCCGCCAACAGCCACACCTTCCCCCATTCCGTCATGGTGCCCGGCCCCGTCGTACCCATACGACCCCGCCATTCCCCCACCATCTCCATGACGTTCCCCCGCCGTCGCAAGACGGACTCATGTGACAAGGAGCATTCAATGAACGACCGCAAAGAGATTACCCACGACCTCAGCGACCTGGTGACCGCCCTCCAGGATGGTATCGAGTTCTACGACCACGCCATCGAGAAGCGTCCCAACTCGCCCCACAACGACACCTACCGCCATTTCCGCCAGGTCAAGACGTCCATCATCGAGGATCTGAAGACCCAGATCGCGATGCGTGGCGAACAGCCGCCGAGCGACGGCAGCTGGCTGTCGGGCATCCGCGAAGGTTATGCCGACGTCCGCGCGATGTTCGCCAAGGATTCCGACGACAGCTACCTGGTGAACCTGGAAGAGCAGGAAGACCGCGTGCTGGACGCGTTCCGCGACGCGCTGGAAGACAGCGATTCGCCCACCGTTCGTGCCCTGGCCGCCAAGTACCTGCCGGACGTCAAGCGCATGCACGACCAGATGCGCGCACTCAAGCGCGCACGCGCGGCCTGACGCCGGCGGACCGGCGGCAAGCGGCCCGACACGCGTCATCCGGCTCCAGCCCCCGCTACGCCCCTGGCGCACGCATCCGGGTTTGGATTGGAGTCGACGCCATCCGCCGCACGGGGACCTCCGTTCCCGTGCGGCGTTGTCGTTCCGGGCCGCCGCGTGGATCGCGCCGGGCGACCGCCGCCCACCGGGAGGAGGTGCCGAGAGGGGCGGAGAGCACCGCAATGCGCCGGCAGACCCGCCTGCTACACTCCCGGGCGTACAAGGGGGGGCCATACCGCCCACCACGAGCGAACCCGGATTGCCCATGCGGCCACGCAAGACCAAAGCCACCTCCGTCGACATCGCCCATCGTGCTGGCGTCTCCCAGGCCACGGTTTCGCGGGTATTGCGCGGCAGCCCCCTGGTCAATGCCGATACGCGCAAACGCGTGCTGGATGCGGTCAAGGAGCTGAACTACAAGGTGGATCGCCGCGCCTCCAGCCTGCGCACGCAGCGCGCCGGCACGCTCGCGCTGCTGCTGTTCGAGGACGAGACCGCGGACGACTCCAACATCAACCCGTTCTTCCTGTCGATGCTGGGCTCGATCACCCGCGCCTGCGCGCGGCATCATCACGACCTGCTGGTCTCCTTCCAGCAGTTCTCCGACGACTGGCATGCCGACTACGAGGACAGCATGAAGGCCGACGGCCTGATCCTGCTGGGCTACGGCGACTACGTCGACCATCGGCCCCGGCTCGAGCGCCTGGTCGAACAGGGCACGCACTTCGTGCGCTGGGGCGCGGTGCTGCCGGATCAGCCGGGCATCTCGATCGGCTGCGACAACGCCCAGGGCGGGCGCCTGGTCGGCGAGCACCTGCTGTCGCTGGGCCGGCGCAACATCGCCTTCCTCGGCGAGGCCTCCCCGCACTATCCCGAATTCCACGCCCGCTACCGGGGTTGCGAGGCCGTCCTGCGCGCGGCCGGCATCCCGCCGGATCCGTCGCTGCAGGTCGACGCGCTCAGCTCCGAGGAAGAAGGCCACGACGCGATGAAGGTGCTGCTGGGCCGCGGCGCGCTGTTCGATGCGGTGTTCGCGGCCAGCGACCTCATCGCCATCGGCGCCATCCGCGCCCTGCACGAACACGGCCTGCGCGTGCCGGAGGACGTGGCCGTGGTGGGCTTCGACGACATCGCGATGGCGCGCTTCTGCAGCCCGCCGCTGACCACGGTCTACCAGGACACCGCCCGCGCCGGCGAATTGCTGGTGGACGCGCTGCTGAAGCGGGTGCAGGACCAGCCGGCGGAGAGCGTGATGCTGCCGGCGAAGCTGGTGGTGCGGCGGTCGAGCGGCGATCCTGTATGAGCCCGCGGCGGCGGAGCTGGCGCATAGGGCAAAGCCCGGATGACTCGACGCACCGGGGCCGCCGGTCTCGACCGCAGCCGTTCCGATGAGGATGACTGCGGTCGATTATGGCTTGGCTATTCGGTGATCAGAAATCGTAATTGACTGTCACCGAAGTCGGGCGAGCATACAAGGGCGCCATGGTGCCCGTCCCGTTGACTCTCACGTACAGCCTCAACGGTTGGCTGGCCGGCACTCCGTATCCGGTGAAATCGACCAATCCGCTCCCGGCATTCGTGACGTCCGCGCAAAGCGTCCCCGTGTTGTTGCAGAGATAGACGACCAGTCCGATGGGGCGCGGATAAGGATAATCCCAACGATAATAAACTCGAGTGAGCGTCGCGGTGGCGGGCGGACTTCCCACCACCGGATAAGCGACGTTGTACCAGTAGTTCTTGCTGTAGATGGTCGGAGTCGCCGTCGAGCTGCCGTATCCGCCCGACGCGGCGTATGCAGCTGCGGAAACCATCATTGAGATCACGAGGATCAATCTGGAGAGCCATTCTCTGTTGTTCATCGCACTTTTCCTTGTGAGATTGATGAGAACCGGGTCGGACGCCCGCGCAGCGCGATGATCGCAAAGCCGCATCTCGAGCGAGATTCCTGACGACTTGCGACCTGGCTGGGCCGAGCGGAATACACGCTACATGCCCGGGAAATCGACGGTCAAGCTGTCATTCCTGACAGGCGCGACAAGATTTCCCGCAGCAGGGAAACAACGAACGGACGGGGATACCGGACGGGACACCGAGCTCGAATACGGCTCGAAACACCACCTGCCCGGCCGATGTCAGGACCGATCGCCGTCTTCGCGGGCAGCCGCCTGTGCGCGCCGAAGGGCTTTTCGCAGGCCGGGATCGGTGACCGGGGCATCGAGCACCCACACTTCCACGCCATGCGCAGGCACGCTCGCCACCAGCGGCTTGCCCGCCACCACTTCGACCGTGCGCCCGTCCAGCGCCGAGCGCCAGGCGCCGGGCTGCAGATATGTCCCGACCCGCAGTTCGGCGGCGGCATCACCCTTGTTCAACAGCACGAGCGCGATCTGCGCCTGCCCGTCCTGCTGCAGCACGCGATAGAAGACCGCCTGATCGCCACGCAGCCGCAGATTCACCTGCAGGCCGCGCTGCAGTGCCGGCGTCGCCGCGCGCACGCGCGCGATGCGGCGCAGCGCGGCGTGGATCGGGCTACCCGGCGCCGCATCCACACGTGCCTGCCCGAAGTAGTTGCGGTTGCCGGCATGTTCCGCGGTGCCGCGCATGAACCCGACTTCCGAACCGTAATAGATCACCGGCGTGCCGCGCGCGGTGAACAGGAAATTGTGCGCGTCGATGAACCCAGCATCGTCCGCGTCCAGGCGCGGCATGTCGTGGTTGTCGTACATCGTCATCAGCGTGTACGGGTTGCGGTACGGCCCACCGTCCAGATACAGCGGGCGGCGCAGCACCTGGTAGCCCGCGCGCTCGCGGCCGAACGCCCGTTCCATCGCGGCCTTCAGCGGGAAATCCAGCACGCTGTAGCCGCCGTTCTGCGGCCGGGTATGCGTGGCGATCTCGGCCGCGTCGTAGCTGAAGGCCTCGGCGAACATGAAGAAACCGGGCCGGTGCGCGCGGATCCGGTCCGAGAAGGATTTCCAGAAGGAGTGCGGCATCCATCCGATGGTGTCGATGCGGAACGCATCCGCACCCTCGTCGATCCAGTGGGTGTAGGCGTCGACCATGTAGTCGAGCAGCGCCGGATTGCCATCGGCCAGATCGGACAGCTGGGCGATGCCCTCGCCGGTGTTGTACAGCGCGTGCAGCGGATTTCCGGCGGGGTCGAGACGCTCACGCGGCAGGTTCTGGTGATCCGCCACCAGACGGCCGGCGGCGTCGTACAGCTCGCCGAACTTCGGCTGATCCACCGGCATGCCGAATGCCGGCGAGCCGTGGTTGGCCACGATGTCGAGCACCACCTTCAGTCCCTGCTCGCGCATTCCCGCCGAAAAAGCGCGGAAATCCAGCCCCGGGCTGGGCAGATGCTCATCCAGCCGATGGAAGTTCACGCCCCAGTAGCCGTGGTAGCCGGTCTTGCCGCCATCGGTCCATAACCCGCCCTTGACCACCGGACTGCCGCCGGTGAAGGCCTCATCGGGGTTATCGACGATCGGTGTGATCCACACCGCGCCGAAGCCCATGTCGCGGATGTAGCCGGCATTGTCGAGCACGCCCCTGAAGTCGCCGCCGAGGTAGCCGACGTTGTCCTGCTCGGCCTCGGCGCCCGGCGTGGGCCGGTCGAAGGTGGCGAACTCCGGGCCCTTGTCGCAGCCCTGGTCGCGCTGGTCGTTGCCGGGGTCGCCGTTGACGAAGCGGTCGGTGACCACGAAGTACACCGCGTGCTCGGCCATCGGTTCGGTGGTGCCGACGAACGCCTCGTCCCGGGCGCCACCGGATGCAGGCAGCTGCGCACGGCAGGGCGCAGCCGACAGCAGGCCGAGGAGGAGCGCGCAGGATGCGATGCGGAAGGACACGGCGACCGGCCCCGCTCAGGGCGCGGAGGCCGCGGGCGCCGCCGCGTACTGCGGCTCACGCACACGCAGGGTCAGCAGGCCGGACAGGAGCATGCTGGCGCCGCCCATCATCAGGATGCCCGCGGGGCTGCCATCGAAGAGGGCCTTGAGCAGATAGCCCAGCGAGGCCACCGCCACCAGCTGCGGGATGACGATGAAGAAATTGAAGATGCCCATGTACACGCCCATCTTGCGTGCCGGCACGCTGTCGGACAGCAGCGCATAGGGCAACGACAGGATCGAGGCCCAGGCGAAACCCACGCCGGCCATCGACAGCAACAGCCAGTCCTCGTTGGGCAGCCAGGGGATGGCGATCAGACCGGCCCCGCCGAGCGTCAGGTTGATCAGGTGGGTGACGCGCAGGCCGAAGCGTCGTGCCATGACCGGAATGAACACCGCAGCCAGCGCGGCGAAGGCGTTGTAGGCGGCGAACAGCACGCCCACCCAGTTGCCGCCGTCGTTGTAGGCCTCCGACGTGGGGTCGGTGCTGCCGTAGTAGATCGCCGCCACCGCCGCCGTGGTGTAGATCCACATGCAGAACAGCGCGAACCAGGAGAAGAACTGGACCACCGCCAGCTTGCGCATGGTCTCGGGCATGCGCTGCACGTCGCGGATGACTTCGGCGAAGCCGTTCTCGGGCCTGACCGCGCGCGCGATCAGCAGCAGGACGCCATAGGCCAAGGCGAGCGCGCCGAGCAGATACAGCTCGCGCGGCAGGCTGGCGTCCGCGCCGAAGACATAGACGACCCCGAGGCCGACCGCGCCCGCCACCAGCCAGCCGATGGCCTGGCGCAGGGCCGACCGCGCATCCAGCGCGGCATCGTCGGCCGGCGCGGTTTCGTCGAAGGCGTGCAGCGTCTCCGGCGGATACTCGCGCGTGCTCAGCACCGTCCACAGCAGCGCGCCGAACATCACGCCGGCGCCCGCGTAGAAGGCGAAACGCACCGTATCCGGCACCTCGCCGGCGGCGGCGGTATTGGCCACGCCCCACTTCTCCAGCATCCACGGCAGCATGCTGGCGATCACCGAACCCACGCCGATGAAGAAGCTCTGCATCGCATAGCCCTTGGCGCGCTGCGACACGGGCAGCTGGTCGCCGACGAAGGCGCGGAACGGCTCCATCGAGATGTTGATCGAGGCATCCAGCACCCACAGCGTGCCCGCGGCGATCCACAGCGTGGGCGAGTTGGGCATGAAGACCAGCGCGACCGAGGCGAGGATCGCGCCGATCAGGAAGTACGGCCGGCGACGGCCGAGCCTGGGGTGCCAGGTGCGGTCGCTGAAGTAGCCGATGATCGGCTGCACGATCAGGCCGGTCAGCGGCGCGGCCAGCCACAGGCCCGGCAGCTGGTCCATGTCCGCGCCGAGCGTCTGGAAGATGCGGCTGACGTTGGCGTTCTGCAGCGCGAAGCCGAACTGGATGCCCAGAAAGCCGAAACACATGTTCCAGATCTGCCAGAACGAAAGCTGCGGCTTCTGCGAGGGGGTGGTCATACCGGTTCCTTGAGATTGCGCGGGATCGTCCGGCATACGCGGACGCGGGCCGGCACGCACGTGCCTGCGGATGTGCGTGCATCGTACGCGCAGGTGCAGGGTGTGCGGCCCCGAGCGTGCGGCGGACAGGCCGGCGGATGGTAGGCGCGATGCTGCGGCGCAGCATGCGTGTAAACGAATTCAACGCGCTTCCATCCACCGTGGCCACGCGCGCGGTGGCGCCTGGAGGCACGGACCTGCGCAGGCACGAGGTACGATCCGCGGGCGACTACGCCGCACCGGCACGCCGCGGCTTGCCGGTGCGGCGTGCGCAGGGTACGGCGGTGCTACATCGCCTTCGCCGCGCAATGCTTGGCGATGAACTCCTCGTGGGTGGGCATCACCCGCATGCAGTTGGCGATCACCCCGCGGATGTTGTCCATGTATTCGGCGATCTTGTCTTCCGGATACACGTCCACCAGCGCGTGATAGGACTTCGGCTGCATGCGCTGGCCGTGCATCACCTGCACCCAGCTGGGTTCGGCGAACAGCTCGCTGGCGTCGCGGAAGATCCGGCCGTTGCTGTTGAACAGCGCCATCTTGCGGGTCAGCGATTCGGGGATGTCCATGGTGCGCACGTAATCCCAGAACGGCGTGTCGTCGCGCTCGGTCGCGTGGTAATGCAGGATCAGGAAGTCGCGGATCTTGTCGAATTCGAAGTGCGAATGCTCGTTGAATTCGTCGATGTCGGTCTGGTCGAAGCCGGCATGCGGGAAGAACGCGGTGAGCCGCGCGATGGCCGACTGGATCAGATGGATGCTGGTCGATTCCAGCGGCTCCATGAAACCGCCGGCCAGGCCCACCGCGACGACGTTCCTGTTCCAGAACAGGTTGCGCTTGCCGGTGACGAAACGCAGGGTGCGCGGCTCGGCCAGGGCCTCGCCTTCGAGGTTGGCCAGCAGCGTGGCGGTGGCCTCGTCCTCGCTGATGAAACGGCTGGAGAACACGTGCCCGTTGCCGACGCGGTGCTGCAGCGGAATACGCCACTGCCAGCCGGCCTGGCGCGCGGTGGAGCGGGTGTAGGGCGTCAGCGGCTGGGTGCGCGCGCAGGGCACGGCCACGGCGCGGTCGCAGGGCAGCCAGTGGGTCCAGTCGATGTAGCCGGTCTTGAGCGTCTGCTCGATCAGGATGCCGCGGAAGCCGGAGCAGTCGATGAACAGCTGACCTTCGATGCGCTCGCCGTTGTCCAGGGTGATCGCGCGGATGAAGCCGTTTTCGGGATTCTGCTCCACGCCCACCACCTTGCCCTCGGTGCGGACCACGCCGCGGGCCTCGGAATATCTGCGCAGATAGCGCGCATACAGGCCGGCGTCGAAGTGGTAGGCGTAGGCGATGTCGGCCAGCGGCGAGTTCGGGCGGTCGCCCACCGCGCGCATGAAGCGGTTCTGCCGTGCGGCGAAGGTGCAGATGGAATAGTCGTCCAGCGGCGCCGCGCGGCCGAGCTGGTGCATCTTCAGCCAGTACTGGTAGAACGGCACCACGCCGAGGTCCTGCCCGATCTTGCCGAAGCCGTGGATGTAGCTGTCGCCCAGCCGCCCCCAGTTCACGAATTCGATGCCGAGCTTGAACGAGCCCATGGTCTCGCGCACGAAATCGTTCTCGTTCAGATCGAGCGCCTGGTTGAACAGCTTGATCATCGGAATGGTGGCCTCGCCCACGCCGACGGTGCCGATCTCCTCGGATTCGACCAGACGGATCGAATACTCCGGCGAGAGCACCTTGGCCAGCGCGGAGGCGGTCATCCAGCCGGCGGTGCCGCCGCCGACGATCACGATCCGGGTCACGCGGGCATCGGCGGCGGTGGGATCGGTGGAATTGCCGGAACCGGCACTGTTACGCTCGCTCATCGTCTCGTACCCGGGTGGAAAGATCATGGTGCCATCGTCTTCGCGAGCCGGATCGCGGCCCGCATTCGCGCGGGTTTTCCGCGCGCTGCATCAGTATGCGGGCATCGCTGCGGAGGGTCACGCCGCAGCGCCGCGCACCGGCGATGACGCGGGCCGCGGCAGCGCGGTGGCGGGTCGGGGCGACACTGAAAACGTATTCACGGGCATCGGCCCGATATCGTCACGCGACATCGCGTGCGCATCGGCCCTGTTCATCGCGCTGTGCGCCGCGTCGGCCGTGGCGGCCGAGGGGCGTGACGCCGAAGAGGGCTGGACCCCGGAACGCGCCGAGCTGCACGCCCGTGCCTGCGACGCCGACGCACCGCCGCAGACGCTGCACCCGGTGGCGCAGACGGGCACCGAAGCGCGCGCCTACTGGCTGGACCGCGCGACGCTGCAGTGGCCCGGTGCCGAGCGCGGCGGGCGTTTCCGCCTCTACCACTCCGCCCAGGCCGCGCTGGTGGCCGAACCCGGCGCCGCCGTGCGTGGCGCCGATGGCAGCGTGGTGCTGGAACGCGTGGGCGGCGCGCTGCCTGCCGGACTGGCCGAACGCTTCCGCTTCATCGGCGACGGCCCGCGGCTGCGGCTGCCGGCCGATGCCGACGTGGCGGCGCTGCTGCGCGAACAGACCCTGCTCGTGCGCGAGGATGCGCGCGGACGCGTGCTGCAGGCCACCGCGCTGCAGCACGCGGGCGCGCTCGACGATCTCTACGCGGCCGCCGAACAGGCCACCGATCTCGGCGTCACCCCGCGCACACCGGGCACCATCGAACCGATCCGCTACGCGCTGTGGGCGCCCACCGCGCGTCGCGTCACCCTGTGCCTGTTCCCGCTGCGCGACGGGGGACAGATCCTGCCCTCTCCGATGACCCGCGACGCCGCCACCGGCATCTGGCGCGGCAAGGACGGCAACGCCGTCCCCGGCCGGCGCTACGCCTACCTGGTGGAAGTGTTCGTGCCGGGCGTGGGCGTGGTCCGCAACCGCGTGACCGACCCCTATTCGCTGGCGCTCACTGCCGATTCGCGGCACAGCGCGGCGGTCGATCTGAATGATGCGCGCAGCAAGCCCGAAGGCTGGGATGCGGCCCCGCGCCCGGCGCCGCTGGCCTCGCCGACGGACCAGGTCGTCTACGAACTGCACGTCCGCGATTTCTCGCGCGACGATGCCACCTTGCACGGCAATATCCGCGGCACCTACCTCGCCTTCACCCAGACCGACTCCGCCGGCATGCGCCATCTGCGCGCATTGGCCGACGCCGGCCTGACCGATGTACATCTGCTGCCCGCCTACGACCTGGCGACGGTGCCGGAACGCGACTGCGTGGTGCCCGCCATCCCGCGCGGCGCGCCGGACAGCGAGGCCCCGCAGGCGGCCATCGCCGCGGTCGCCGCGCGCGACTGTTTCAACTGGGGCTACGACCCCTGGCACTACACCGTGCCCGAAGGCAGCTACGCCACCGACGCGAATTCGCCGAACATCCGTATCCTGCAGTTCCGTGCCATGGTGCAGGCCCTTCACGCCATCGGCCTGCGCGTGGGCATGGACGTGGTCTACAACCACACCTTCGCCGCCGGCCAGGACGCTAAGTCGGTGCTCGACCGCATCGTGCCCGGCTATTACCACCGGCTGGATGCGGCCGGCAGGATCGAGCGCTCGACCTGCTGCGAGAACACCGCCACCGAACACCGGATGATGGCGAAACTGATGATCGATTCGGCAGTGACGTGGGTGAAGCATTACCGCATCGACTCCTTCCGCTTCGACCTGATGGGCCACCAACCGCGCGAGGCGATGCTGCGCCTGCAGCGTGCGGTGGACGCCGCCGCCGGCCGGCGCATCGAACTGCTGGGCGAGGGCTGGAACTTCGGCGAAGTGGCCGACGGCGCGCGCTTCGTGCAGGCCGCGCAGCGCCAGCTGCAGAACTCCGGCATCGCCACCTTCAGCGACCGCGCGCGCGACGCGGCGCGCGGCGGCGGCTGCTGCGACAGCGGCGAGGCCCTGATCGCGCAGCAGGGGTGGCTCAACGGCCTGCACTACGCGCCGAACGCGCGCAACGCCGGCAAGGACCGGCGCGCCGACCTGCTGCGTGCCGCCGACCTCGTGCGCATCGGCCTGGCGGGCACCCTGTCGACGGTGCGCATGGCCGGCGCCGACGGCCGGACGCGCGCGCTGGCCGAGTTCGACTACGCGGGGCAACCGGCCGGTTACGTGGCCGAACCCGGTGAAGTGGTCAACTACGTCGAGAACCACGACAACATGACCCTGTACGACATCAACGCGATGCGCCTGCCCCAGGACACGCCGGCCGGCGAGCGGGCACGCGCGCAGTATGTCGGCGCGGCCACCACCGCCTTCAGCCAGGGCATCGCCTACTTCCATGCCGGCATCGAGATCCTCCGCTCCAAGTCGCTGGACAAGAACAGTTTCGATTCCGGCGATGCCTTCAATCGCCTGGACTGGAGCCTGACCGACAACGGCTTCGGCCTGGGCCTGCCGCGCGCCGCCGACAACGCCGGCGACTGGCCGCTGATGCGTCCGGTGCTGAACAACCCGGCGATCAAACCTGCGCCCGCCGACATCGCCTGGATGCGCGACGCCTTTCTCGACCTGCTGCGCATCCGCGCCAGCTCCACCCTGTTCCGCATGCGCACTGCAGACGATGTGCGCACAAGACTGTCGTTCCGCAACGTCGGTCCGCAGCAGAACCCGACGGTGATGGCCGTGCATCTGGATGGCGCAGGCTACGCGGGCGCAGGCTTTCGTGGCGTGCTGTATCTCATCAACGCCTCGCCCGATGCGCAGACGCTGGAAATTCCGGAAGAAGCCGGCAAGGCCTACGTGCTGCACCCGGTGCAGCGCGCGGCCGAGCGCGCGGACGCACGCCTGGCCGATGCGCGGTACGACGCGGCGAGTGGGCGTTTCACGGTGCCCGGACGCAGCGCCGTGGTCTATGTGATCGAGTGATGCCGCGATCGCGCAACGGCACCTCATTTCATTGTGTTCCCTCAGCGCATGACGCGTCGCCACAGCCGTAGACCGCAGCCACACCGACCGCACCCACTCCCGACAAGCCGGAGACGACGATGCCCAGCTCCCCATTCAACATCGCGCACCGCGCCGCGCTGCAGGCACTGACCCTCGCCGCCCTGCTGGCGCCTGCACTGTGCGCGCAGGCCGAAACCGTGGCCTCGGTGGAGTCGCCCGACGGCCGTCTGCAGGTGGAGCTGGACATCCACGAGGGTCGCCTGGGCTATCGCGTGCTGCGCGACGGCGCACCGCTGATCGCGACTTCGCGACTGGGCTTCCTGCTGCGCGAGGGCGAGAAGCTGGAACGCAACATGGCGCTGACCTCGGCGGCCACCCGCGCGCACGACGAGACCTGGGAACAGCCCTGGGGCGAGCGCCGTTTCGTGCGCGACCGTCACAACGCCCTGCGCGCGCGGGTCACCGAAACCCTCAACGCGAAACGCGCGCTGGACCTCGAATTCCGCGTGTTCGACGACGGCATCGGCTTCCGCTATGCGTTTCCCGACCAGCCGCAGCTCAAGGATGTGGTGATCCTCGACGAGCTGACCGAATTCGACATCGTGCCGGCGGCCACCGCGTGGTGGATCCCGGCCGGCGAGTGGAACCGCTACGAATATCTGTACAACGAAACGCCGCTGCGCGAAGTGGCGATGGCGCACACGCCGATGACCCTGCGCACCGCCGACGGCCTGCATCTGGCCTTCCACGAGGCTGCGCTGGTGGACTATGCGGCGATGTGGCTGCGTCGGGTGGAAGGCCACCGCCTGCGGGCCGAGCTGTCGCGCGCATCGGAAGGCTGGAAGGTGCGGCGCACCGCGCCCTTCGCCACGCCCTGGCGCACGATCCGCATCGCCGAGACCGCCGGCAGGCTGTACGAATCCGACCTCGAACTCAACCTCAACATGCCCAACGCGCTGGGCGACGTCAGCTGGTTCAAGCCCTCCAAGTACGTGGGCATCTGGTGGTCGCTGCACCTGGACACCGAAACCTGGGCCACCGGCGCGAAGCACGGCGCCACCACCGCCAACACGCGCCGCTACATCGACTTCGCGGCGAAGCACGGCTTCCGCGGCGTGCTGGTGGAAGGCTGGAACCCGGGCTGGGACGGCCAGTGGTTCGGCAACGGCTGGAATTTCGATTTCACCCGCGCGCTGCCCGACTTCGACATCGATGCATTGAGCGCCTATGCGAGGACGAAGGGCGTGCACCTGGTGGGACATCACGAGACCGGTTGCGCGGTGAGCCATTACGAACGCCAGCTTGGCGCCGCCTTCGACTTCTACGCCGCGCGCGGCGTGGATTCTGTGAAGACCGGCTACGTCTGCGACGCCGGTCAGATCGAGCGCCAGGACGCACCCGGCGCGCCGGTGCTGCGCGAATGGCACGACGGGCAGTGGATGAGCCGCCACCATCTGCAGGTGGTGCAGGAAGCCGCGAAGCGCAAGATCGCGATCAACGCGCACGAGCCGATCAAGGACACCGGCCTGCGTCGCACATATCCCAACTGGGTCAGCCGCGAAGGCGCCCGCGGCATGGAATACAACGCCTGGGGCAGCCCGCCCAATGCGCCCGAACACGAGGTGGAGCTGGTGTACACCCGCATGCTGTCCGGGCCGATGGACTACACCCCAGGCATCCTCAGCCTGCAGGGCCGCGGCCAGCCGCTGCAGAGCACCCTGGCGCGCCAGTTGGCGCTGTACGTGGTGCTGTACAGCCCGATCCAGATGGCCGCCGACCTGCCCGAGCACTATGCGCAGCATACGGATGCCTTCCGCTTCATCGAGGATGTGCCCGTCGATTGGGCGCAGACGCGCGTGCTGGCCGGCGAAGTCGGCGACCTGGCGGTGTTCGCGCGCCAGGACCGCAACAGCGCCGACTGGTACATCGGCGCGATCACCGACGAGCAGCCACGCAGCGTCGACATTCCGCTGGATTTCCTCGCAAAGGGCCAGCGCTACCGCGCCGAGATCTACCGCGACGGCGACGACGCGCACTACCTCGGCGAGACGCGCTTCTCCTTCGCGCGCGAAACGCGCACGGTGCGCGCGGGCGAGACGCTGACCCTGAACCTCGCCGCAGGCGGCGGGCAGGCGATCCGCTTCGTGGCGCATTGATAGGCGATATTTTTTTTAAAACAATTATTTCACGGTCGAGTTACACGGATGAAAACTCAAAAACTCAGCTATGACGTGCAAAAAAAGAAAAAAGCAAGCACAATGCTTGCATTAAGCCTATCCGAGCTAGAGGCCGCAGAAAAATTGGTTGAATCGGAACTATACCGAGAAGCCGTTTTTCATCTTTATTTTTCATGCTATTACATAGCGCAGTCTTTTCTGCAAAATCAACTTGGAAGAAAGAATAATCACGACTTTATACAGACCAGTCTTCACAAGACTTACGGCAGATCAAAATGGTTTCCCAGGCGCTATGTTGATCTTCACTCTACGCTTCATAGAATGAGAAATGAGTATAATTATAAATACACGCACGTCCCTAATCATCTTCTTATATCTCAAAAACTAAGAGCGCTGAAATCTTATTTAAAATTTGCAATGCGACACGTTCCGAAAGTCGAGATTTATGAAATTGTTGAATCTATTTATGAAAACAATTCGGATTCAATTCGCGATTTTTCTTTTGATATTTATTGCCCAAAGACATATTCTCACCATACCAGAATAACATTCTGGCAACCACCTTTCTACTTAAGAATATTCAACTACGAAAAACTTTCAGAAAAAGCAAAAATTATGCTGGCCTCCTTGAAGGTAAGGAAGCATGCAGACTATGTTGTTGGGTTAAATAGCAGATTAGACCAATATCAGCCCATTCATTTACTAATGCTTGATATTGACACGCTCGACACCGGCGTGGAGTCTGAGCTAAAAAAACTAGGCGGAGTTTTATTAAAAAGCGGAAGGGGTTTCCACTTTATTGGGAATAAAATTATATTTGGCCAAGAATCATGGGAGAACGCCATGAAAAAATTAAAAAGGTCCAAGAGCTTGAAAAATCATATAGATCAAGATCATATTGATATCTCGATAAGGCGCGGCTACGCGACACTTAGAGTTACAACTAGCAAAATTAAACCTATAACTCCTGTTTTTTATAAAGAGCTATGAGGATTAATTTCAATAAAAATCCGCGCATCCAGACCGTGCCGATCGCAGGCCGCCATGTCTGCCATGTGATCGACGATGCGCTGCAGCACCCGGAGGCGATGGTCGACTACGCCGCGGCGCATCTCGATGCGTTCGAGGAAAAGTCGCACAACGGTTACCCCGGCCTGGAGCTGCGCATGCCGGACGCGTTCTCGGCGCAGCTGGATGCGTTCTTCGCCACCCATCTGCGCAGCCGAATGGGCATGCGCCGCACCGAGCGCATGTACAGCCGGCTGGCGATCACCGCCACGCCGCCGGAGCAGCTCAAGCCGTTCCAGTCGATCTGCCACATCGACCGGCTGAGCGTGCAGCCGCAGCACCGCATCGCGGCCTCGGTGCTGTACCTGTTCCGCGACGACACGCTGGGCGGTACCGCGTTCTACGGGCCGAAACATCCGCCGCAGGTGATCGTGCCGCTGATCGAGGACTCGGGCCGACTCGGGGCCGATGCGTTCCGCGACAAATACGGCATCGCCACCGGCTACATGACCGCTTCGAACGACTGGTTCGAGAAGCTGGTGGTGGTGCCGGCGCGCTTCAACCGCATCATCTTCTACGAGGGCACGCTGTTCCACACCGGCGAAATCGCGCATCCCGAGCGGCTGATGCGCGACCCGCGTCGAGGGCGGCTGTGCCTCAACGGTTTTTTCACCTGCCGACGCAGTCTGTCGGCCTGAGGGAGATCGCGATGCCTGTCTCCGGGAAACACACATCCATGTGGCGCGCGCACCTCCGCGCGGGCCTGCTGGCCGGCCTGCTCGCGAGCGCGCAAGCCATGGCCTCGTCGCCACCCGCGCGGATCGACGTGCTCGCCAGCGACGCGCAGGGCGAGACCCTGCGCGTCGAGGCGGAAGGACTGAGCGCGGATGGCCTGCGCGTGCGCGTGCTGTTCCCGCCTGGTTACGACCCGCGGGCGGCGATCGGCTACCCCACGCTGTACATCAACGACGGCCAGGACGCCGAGGCCGTGCGTCTGCGCGAAACGCTCGATGCGCTGACCGCGGACGGCAGCATCCGGCCGCCGCTGGTGATCGCCATCGACATGCCGCCGGACCGGATGGCGGCGTACGGCTTTTCCGACCCGGCCGCCGGCCGCAGTGTGCCGGCGACGACGCGATACGGCGCGGTGGGCCGTGACGCGCATGCCTACGCCGAATGGCTGGCCGGGCACCTGGTGCCGGCCATCGACGGCCGCTACCGCACGCATGCGCATCCCTCGGCGCGCAGCATGCTGGGCTGGTCGCTGGGCGGCGCGCAGGCGCTCAACATGGGCTGGCACTACTCCGACACCTTCTCGCACATCGGCGCGTTTTCGCCTTCGCTGTGGCTGAGCGATGCGCCGGTCGACGCGGAGGCATCCGCACGCCTGCATGCGCGCATCGCCCAGCGGATGATCGACGGCGGCGCCTATCACCCGGGCAGTCGCTGGTTCTTCGCGGTCGGCACCGCCGAGGAAACCGACGACCGCGACGGCGACGGGGTCATCGACGTACTCGACGACACACGCGACCTGCTGGACGGCTGGCGCGTCGATGACGAGCCCAGGCCGCGTGCGAAAGGCCTGCGCCAGCTCGGGCATTCGGTGAATCTCGATCACGCGGGCGCGCCCGACCGCGCCGATGCCGCGCTGTACCTGCTGGACGGCGGCATCCACCGACAGGAGAGCTGGGCGGCGATGCTGCCGGCGTTCCTGCGCTGGGCCTACGCGGTGCACGCGCCGCCGCTGCAGGCCACCGGCCGCACCGAGAGCTGGCAGGCATTCCCGTCGGCGCACGTCGCCGCGCGCAACGTCGACGTGTGGCTGCCGCCGTCCTACGGCGAGGACCCGCAGCGCCGCTACCCGGTGCTGTACATGCACGACGGCCAGAACCTGTTCGACCCGTCGCTGAGCTACACCGGCACCGACTGGGACGTGGACGGCGCGATGACCCGCCTGATCGATGCCGGCTCCATCCGCGAGGCGATCGTGGTCGGCGTGTGGAACACCCCGCTGCGCTTCGCCGAGTACATGCCGAAGGCGCCGATCCCCGGGGAGATCGTCGGCAGCGGCATCGAAGGCCGGCCCATCGGCCGCCGCGACGACGTGCGTTCCGACGACTACCTGCGCTTCCTGGTCGAGGAGCTGAAACCCTTCATCGACGCGCGGTACCGCACCCTGCCCGGCCGCGACGAGACGGCGGTGATGGGCTCGAGCATGGGCGGGCTGATCTCGCTCTATGCCGCCGCGCGCCATCCGCAGGTGTTCGGCGGCGTCGGTGCGGTGTCCACCCACTGGCCGGCCTGCGACGGCTGCATGATCGACTGGCTGCGCGCGGAACTGCCGGCACCGGGCGCACACCGCTTCTATTTCGACTTCGGCACCGCCACCCTCGATGCGCTCTACCCGCCCCATCAGGCGCGCATGGATGCGGTGATGCGCGAGCGCGGCTATACCGAGGGCCAGGATTGGATCACCCGACGCTTCGAAGGCGCCGAGCACAACGAAGCGGCGTGGAAAGCGCGACTGGACATGCCGCTGCGCTTCCTGCTGGGCACGACGCGCGACGCGGACTGAGCGGCCTGCGCGCACCGTGCACCGGCTGTCCGCCGCGCAGGCAGGCAGCCGGCGTGCTCAGGCCAGCGGCAGCGAGGTCTGCAACGGGTCGATGCGGCCCTCGCCGCGGGTCACCTTCTTGAACTCGGCGCGGCTGACCGACAGGTAGCGCTCGTTGCCGCCGATCTCCACCTGCGGGCCGTCCTGCACGGCGAAGCCGTTGTCGTCCACGCGCACGGTCATCGTGGCCTTCTTGCCGCTGTGGCAGATGGTCTTGATCTCGCTGATCTCGTCCGCCCAGGCCAGCAGATACTGACTGCCCTCGAACAGCTCGCCGCGGAAGTCGGTGCGCAGGCCGTAGCACAGCACCGGGATGCGCAGGGTGTCGACCACTTCGCTCAGTTGCCACACCTGCGCCCTGCTCAGGAACTGCGCTTCGTCCACCAGCACGCAGTGCAGGGCGCCGTGCGCGGCGATGTCGGTCTTGACCCGCGCCTCGAGGTCGTCCTCACGCTCGAACGCCAGGCCCTGCGCGCTCAGGCCGATGCGCGAGGCCACCGTGCCCGCGCCGGCGCGCGTGTCCAGTCGCGGCGTGAGGATGAGCACACGCATGCCGCGCTCGCGGTAGTTGTGCGCGGACTGGAGCAGGGTGGTGGTCTTCCCGGCGTTCATCGCCGAGTAGTAGAAGTACAGTTTCGCCATCGCGCCAGTATACCGGCGCGGCGGAGGCCGGCCGTCCCCGCGCGGTGAGCGCCGATCCGCGGGGCAGTGCGCGCGGGCGGGACACCCGCCCGAAAAAATTACGTTGATTCATGGGCTTGCCCCACCTCCACGCGTCCCGGGACACGCGCCGCGCCGCGCATACGGCGGCATCGGCGCCCGCCCTGCGGGTACACTTGGCGCCCGCTACATCCCCGGTGTGTTCTGTCCATGCACGGCCTCAACCCCCCACAACGCGAGGCGGTCCTGCACGTGCGCGGGCCGATGCTGGTGCTGGCCGGCGCCGGCAGCGGCAAGACCCGCGTCATCGTCGAGAAGATCGCGCACCTGATCCAGTGCGGCGCCTTCCCGGCCAAGCGCATCGCCGCCATCACCTTCACCAACAAGTCGGCGAAGGAAATGCGCGAACGCGTCGCCAAGCGCATCCGGGGCGATGCCGCCGAGGGGCTGACCGTCTGCACTTTCCACGCGCTCGGGCTCAAGCTGCTGCAGATCGAACACGCGCGCGCGGGCCTGAAGCGCGGGTTCTCGGTGTTCGACAGCGACGACACGCTGTCGCAGATGAAGGACCTGATGCCCGGCGTCAAGCCCGATGCGGTGCAGGCGCTGCAGGGCCTGATCTCGCGCGCCAAGAACGCATGCCTCACGCCCGAGGACGCTCTGGCGGTCGCGCAGAGCCCGCGCGAGCGCGAGGCCGCGGAACTCTATGCCAGGTACCAGCAGCGCCTGGCGGCCTTCAACGCGGTCGATTTCGACGACCTCATCCGCCTGCCGGTGCAATTGCTGGAACGCGATGCCGACTGCGCCGCCGGCTGGCGCGAGCGCATCGGCTACCTGCTGGTGGACGAGTGCCAGGACACCAACGACGCGCAGTACCGCTTGCTGAAGGCGCTGGCCGGCGACAAGGCCGATTTCACCTGCGTGGGCGACGACGACCAGAGCATCTACGCCTGGCGCGGCGCCAACCCGGAGAACCTGCTGCAGCTGGGCAAGGACTACCCGAACCTGCGCGTGGTCAAGCTGGAGCAGAACTACCGCTGCAGCAACCGCGTGCTGCGCGCGGCCAACGCGCTGATCGCCAACAACCCGCACGAGCACCCCAAGAAGCTCTGGAGCCAGCAGGCCGACGGCGAACGCATCCGCGTGCTGGAGTGCCGCGACAACGAACACGAGGCCGAACGCGTGGCCGCCGAGATCCAGTTCCTGGGCACCGCCAAACAGGTGCCGTGGCAGGAGTTCTGCATCCTGTTCCGCGGCAATCACCAGTCGCGTGCGCTGGAAAAGGCGCTGCAGTTGCTGCGCATCCCGTACCACCTGAGCGGCGGCACGGCCTTCCTCGACCGCGGCGAAGTGAAGGACGCGCTGGCGTGGCTGCGGCTGATCGCCAACCCCGAGGACGACGCGGCCTTCCTGCGCGCGGTGCAGTCGCCGAAGCGCGATGTCGGCGCGACCACGCTGGCGAAACTCGGCGAGATGGCGCAGCAGGCCGGCCTGCCGCTGTCGCGCGCGGCGGAGTCGGTGGGCATGCTCAAACAGCTGCAGCCGCGCGCGGCGAACGCGCTGGGCGGCTTCACCGACCTCATTCGCAGCCTGCGCGGCGACGCCCGCAAGCTGTCGCCGTCCGAACTGGTGCGCAGCCTGAACGAGCGCAGCGGCCTGCTGGCCGCGCTGCGCGCGCAGTGCAAGACCGAGCAGCTGTTCCAGCTGCGCCGCGGCAATCTGGACGAACTGGCCAGCTGGTTCGACGGCGTGCGTGGGGGCACCGGCCCGGGCGAACTCGCCGCCGCGCTGGCGCTGATCTCTCACGCGGACAAGGGCGAACCCGGCAACCAGGTGCGACTGATGAGCCTGCACGCGGCCAAGGGCCTGGAATTCCGCTACGTGTTCATCGTCGGCATGGAGGACGGCACCCTGCCGCACGACGCCAGCCTGGAGGAAGGCCGGCTCGACGAGGAGCGCCGCCTGCTCTACGTCGGCATCACCCGCGCCAAGGAACAGCTGTGGCTGTCGTATTCGAAACAGGCGCAGCGCTGGGGCGAACGCATCCGCCTCGACCCCAGCCGCTTCCTCGACGAACTGCCGGCCGAGGAACTGCAGCGCGACGGTGCCGACCCGGTGGCCGACGCCACCCGCAAACGCGAACGCGCCGACGCAGGTTTCGCCGCGATCCGGGCGATGCTGGACGGCTGAGGCGCCGAACGACCAACCACGCCCAGCCACGTGGCACCTGCGCGCAGCGCATCCAGGAATCGGCGCATCCGGGCCGATTCTTCCTGTTGTCGTCCCGAGCGCAGCGAGGGGCCTGCTTTTCGCCTGGATCGTCCCCCCACGTTCCCGTGCAATCCGCGCAGACGGCATCGAATCCGTCCGCCGGCCACTGCGCTGCGGCACCACGCCGCACACAGCAGGTCACATCGGCATGGCAGACTCCGCCTTCCTACGCCAGACACCCCGCCACCGATGGACCTGATCGTCGTCTGCACCGTCGCCCTCGCCGCCTCGCTGCTGACCTTCTTCTCCGGCTTCGGCCTCGGCACCCTGCTGCTGCCCGCGTTCGCCCTGTTCATGCCGCTGCCGCAGGCGGTGGCCGCGACCGCGGTGGTGCACGGCCTCAACGGCCTGTTCAAGCTGGCGCTGGTGGGCCGCCATGTCGACCGGGACACGGTGCTGCGGTTCGGCCTGCCCGCGATCGTGGCCGCGTTCGTCGGCGCCTGGGTGCTGGGCCTGCTCGGCGATCTGCCCCCGCTCTACGCCTGGGAGGGGTTCGGCCGCAGGTTCGCGACCACGCCCATCGCGCTGACCCTCGGTGTGCTGCTGATGCTGTTCGCGCTGGTCGAGCTGGTGCCGACGCTGCGCGACAAGGAATTCCATCCGCGCTGGATGCCGCTCGGCGGCCTGCTCAGCGGCTTCTTCGGCGGCCTGGCCGGCATGCAGGGCGCGCTGCGCAGCGCGTTTCTCGCCCGCGCGGGGCTCGACAAACATGCGTTCGTGGCCACCGGTGCCGCGATCGCGGTGCTGATCGACGCCGTGCGCACCGCGACCTATGCCCGCGACCTCGCGGATGAATTCGCGCGTCTGGACCTGGCCCTGCTCGGCGCGGCCGTGGCCTCGGCCTTCCTCGGCGCGTGGCTGGGCAACCGGATGCTGAAGAAGGTCACGCTCACCGGCGTGCAGCGGGTGGTGGCGGCATTCCTGTTCGTGTTCGCGATCGGGTTGGTTGCGGGTCTGCTGTAACGCGGACGGCGTGCAGCCCGACAACAGCGATACCGAAGGGCAAAGACTTGACCGACTACAACCCGGGTAGCGGCACGACGACGCCCGTCGACTTCGTCGAAGTGGGTCGGGCCGCACACGCCTTGGGATCGCGACGAGGGACGCGTGCACACCTTCATCATGGAACGCCTGTCCGCGATCGAACGGACTCACGGCGCGCGCGATGGAGCCGCTTTCCGGCACGCCGTCCACGCCGCATTCCGTGCGGGGAGTAGCGCCAGGCCAGCCATTCGATACGGCCGATCCCTCGTCTTCACCCCACCCGCGCACACACCCACACGTCCACCCGCATCACGCCTGCGCGCAGCAGGGCCTGCGCGGCGGACTGCACGGTGGCGCCGGTGGTCATGACATCGTCGAACAGGACGACATGCGCGGGCAGCCGGCGGCCGCGCGCGGGCGGGTCGACGACGAAGGCATCGCGCAGGTTGCGGCTGCGGGCGGCGGCGTCGAGGCGGGACTGCGGGGCGGTGGCGCGCCGGCGGCGCAGCAGGTCGTGGCGCAGCGGCAGGTCGAGCGCGCGGGCCAGCGGGCGGGCGAGTTCGAGGGTCTGGTCGAAGCCGCGGGCCCGCAGGCGGCTGCGATGCAGCGGCAGCGGCACCAGCGCCTCGGGCGACGGCGCATCGGCGATGGCCTCAGCGAACCGCCCGGCCATGGCAAGTGCCAGGCTGCGCCCGGCGGCCAGGTCCTGATGGAACTTCAGCCGCGGCAGCAGCCGGTCCAGCGGCGCTTCGTACAGGAATGCGGCCACAGTCCCCGTCTGGGGCGGCGGGCGACGCAGGCACAGGCCGCAGGCGGCAGCCGGCGCGGGCAATGGACGGGCACAGCGGGCACAGGCCGCGCGCAGCCACGGCAGGCCGTGCAGGCAGGCGGAGCAGAGGTCGACGCCTTCCGCCCGCCATTCGCCACCGCCCATCGGGCCATTCGCCGTATTCCCGCCTGCACCGGGCGACAGGACCGCTGTCGCCGCGGTGCGACACAGCTCGCCGCACACCAGGCAGCGCCGCGGCCAGGGCGGGGCCAGCAGACGGCCGGCCAGCGCGGCCGCCGCGGGGGCGCGATGCCGGCATGCGGCCATGAGGCTGCGCAGCCGGCCGGACACGCCGGTGCGGACCGCCCGGACGGGTAATTCGGGCGGGGACGGCGTGGGGCAGGGCCTGGACCTTGGCATGGGCGTGGGCATCGCGAAGTTGACAGGGCGGGTGAGGCTTTCCAGACTGCCGGTTCTCCCTTGCCGGGTCTGTCAGGAATCTTCGATGCCCGCTGTCGGTCTTTCCCTACCCCTCCGTCACGACTGGACGCGTGAAGAGGTCGAAGCGCTGTTCGACCTGCCTTTCCCGGAGCTGCTGCGGCAGGCCGGCGAGGTCCACCGCGCGCATTTCGACCCCAGCGAGGTCCAGGTGAGCACGCTGCTGTCGGTGAAGACCGGCGGCTGCCCCGAGGACTGCGCCTATTGCCCGCAGGCCCAGCGCTACCACACCGGCGTGGAGGCGACCAAGCTGATGAGCACCGAGGCGGTGCTGGAGAAGGCGCGCGCGGCCCGGGCCGCAGGTGCCAGCCGGTTCTGCATGGGCGCGGCCTGGCGCAGCCCGAAGGACCGCGACATCCCCAAGGTCGCCGAGATGATCCGCGAGGTGAAGGCGCTGGGGCTGGAGACCTGCGCCACGCTGGGCATGCTCAGCGGCGATCAGGCGCAGGCGCTGAAGGCCGCCGGCCTGGACTACTACAACCACAATCTGGACACCGCGCCGGACTTTTACGGCGAGATCATCCACACCCGCGAGTTCCAGGACCGCCTGGACACGCTGGAGCACGTGCGCGACGCCGGCATGAAGACCTGCTGCGGCGGCATCGTCGGCATGGGC
>CBFGMS010000051.1:0-30711 GCA_965649985.1 uncultured Gammaproteobacteria bacterium
TAAACTTGTACACACTACCGAGGCCCAAGTGTCGGGTAATTACTAAACTTGTACAGGTGCAGATCACGCAGAGGTAGACCAGCACGGTCATCAACAACATCAGTGCCCTGAACATCCTGTCCCTTTGATGGTTGGAATTCGCGGATGCCTCGCCGTGACGGAGAGGCGTAGGGCGCATAAGCCGCAGGCGTCATGCGCCATGAAACTTCAAGCATTGCCGGTGGTTTCAGGTGGTGCATGACGCTTCGCTTATGCACCCTACAAGAGCTTATGCGCCTTACGAGTTATCCAATTCCGCGCACCGGCTTAACGCTGCAAAATTAGCGACCCTTGCTGACTCAGCGCATTTCTTGGCTGTATCAAGAAACTCAAATAGCGGAGGTGTATTTTTTATCGTGTTTCCAGTTCTTTGTGAGCAATCGGATCAAGCGCATGGGTCGAAGACGTAATTTGCAATTAAATATAAAAAGATTGTTATCATTAATGGTGCATGAATTTTTGCTTGCGCGCATTGCAAAGCATATAAAAATGAGAATTCAGAAAAGTTGATCTTGTGACTGCATGGATGTTGTCGTTCTTATTTCAGAAATAATTACTGTGGGCTTGCGTTCTGGCTTTGTGCCGCCTCTCGGAAAGCGAGTAATCACTCCGCTTACTACGCACTCAGTAAATAGTAGTGATTTGTAGCGATTGACATTTCCAATTTGAGGAATGCAATTTAATATGTGTCCATGATATTCTAATCCTACGCTATTGGTTTGTTCATTTCCGCGAGTGAGTCTTCCTTGTAGGGAAACTTCATCGCCGTTAGCAAGTTCTGGAAATATAAAATCAACTGGCTCATCTTCTTCAGGAAATCCAAAAAGAAGCCTGTCTTTTCGAGTAATCTCTGTTGTGATGAAATTGCCTTCGGAAATTTCGGCTCCCACGGTCAGGGAAATGTCTTCTCTCACGGCATAGGCAATATTCTTAAGTGCTGCGCTAGGTAATGCTGAGTACCACTTGATAAATTCGGCTGGGATTTCAATCTTTTCTTTCTCTTCATTCTCTACGAGAGCCACTTGCCTTTCCATATCCCAGGAAATCTTTTCGCTCTTAAGGTCAATTTCGCCCCGCTTGTGCTTTATCAGGCGTATTAAATAAACCAATGCTTGGGCGGCAGCCCTTACGGCATCCTTTAATCCGGTGTCTTTGAAGTCGTTTTCCGCCATTTTTTGGGCGGCTTTCGCGATATAGGGGCCGGCAAAAAGACTGCCAATTCCTAGTAAAATAACTTCCCAAGACCCTTCTAGGGTCCTTATAGGGAGTTGATATCCATGCTTCTGGAGAGCTGGGATCTTCCTCTCTGCGAAATGTCGAATGCACTCGTCTATACCAATAAGAGCCAGCCCGCCTGATCGTGCATCGATCGTTCCTTTTTCAAGGCCCTCGCCTTCGTATAAAAAAAATCCAACAGCTTCATCTGGAAGCTTATCCATGAGACCCCCTTCCTCAGTTTAAGCGCTATGTGCAAGTAAGCCCAAAAAAATCGAGCCTGTCATCGAGGCTGCCACAGGCCCTTGGGTGGGTCAATCCTAGGTCGCATCCAAGCGAATGGCTTTTGCGGCGAGTTCCATGCATGTCTTCGAGGAGGTAGTGCATGATCGAAAGCGTCGTCGATCCGATACTTATTGTTCGGATGTCGGGATGCCCGTCTCGGTTTTTCACGGTTTTTTCGACAAGACGATCAAGCCTGTTAGAACATACAGGCTGATATCCCCGCCATTCCAGGCTTTAAACCACTTAACCCCTCACTCCATCCCTAATTCCACCCCCACCCCCACATACCGCGCCCTAGGCCGAATCAACTTCCCCATCGCCTGCTGTTCCAACGCATGCGCCAGCCACCCCGCCAGTCGCCCGGCGGCAAACATCACCAATGCCGGGGTGGCGGGCAGGGTGTCGAGGTGGCAGATGGCGGCCAGCATCAGGTCGATGTTGGGGCGTTGGCCGCTGGTGTGTTCGGCAGCGTGGAGGAGGGCGTCGAGGTCGGCCAGGGCGGGGGTGCCGGCGTGGCGGGTGCGGAGGCGGGCGAGGAGTTCGGCGGCGCGGGGGTCGCCGTGGGGGTAGAGGGCGTGGCCGAAGCCGGGGAGGTCGTCGCCGCGCTGCAGGCGGGCTTCGATGTAGGCCTGCGGGGAGGCGGCGTCGCGGGCGCCTGCGATGAGTGCATACGCGCGTGCGGTGGCGCCGCCGTGGCGGGGGCCGGAAAGCGCGGCCAGGCCGGCGCAGACGGTGGCGTGCAGGTGGGCGCCGGTGGAGGCGACCACGCGGGCGCCGAAGGCGGACACATTCAATTCGTGGTCGGCGCACAGCACCAGCGCGGCGCGGACCAGGTCGGCGAAGCCGGGGTCGCCGGGCGCCCACACCTCGGCCAGCAGGGCGTGCACCGGGCCGGCGCTGGGCGGGCGGCCGACCAGCAGGGCGGCGTTCTGGCGGAGCAGGGCGGCGGCGATGTCGTGGCGGGCGCGCGGGGTGGAGTTGAGCGCGCCGCGGGCGCCGGTGGCGAGCAGCGGGATGGCGGCCATCGCGCGTTCCAGCGGCGGCAGGCCGGCGTCGGCGGCCAGGGCGGCGACGTGGGGCGGCCACGCGTCGTCATCGGCATACCGATCAATGGCGTCGAACGGATCGTGCGTGCCGCAGTCCCAGAGCAGGCGGGCGGCGTCTTCGAGCGTGGCGCCCTCGCGCACCGCGGCCACGGCCGAACGGCCGCGGTAGTAGGGGCCGTCGGGACGGATCAGCGAGATCCGCGTCTCCAGCACCGGCAGGCCGCGGTCCAGGCTGTGCGCCGCCCCCGCCGCCGCCCCGCGCCCGGCCTGCTTGCGCTGCGCCAGGCGCTCCACGTCGATGCGCGGGTAGAGGCGGGTGCGGTGGTCGGGGCCGGGCCGGGACTCCAGCAGGCCGCGGCTGACGTAGGCGTACAGCGTGGCCCGGCTGATGCCGAGCAGGCGGCAGGTCTCGCGGGCGGTGAGCAGGTCGGCCATGTCGACAGATTGATCGGTTCGATCAAGATTGATCAACCTGGCGAATGGTGACAGATTTGCGGCCCCGGAGACCCGGCCGCGGGTGATCGCATGGCCGCCGCCCCGTCTCCACCGGCCGCGCAGGCACCGCGCCGCGGGCCGCCGCCATCAGGAGCCTCCCGCATGTCGCACGCATCCCCCGGCGCACGCTTCCGCGCCGCCCTCGCCGAAGAATCCCCGCTGCAGGTCATCGGCGCCATCAACGCCAACCACGCCCTGCTTGCGAAGCGCGCGGGCTACCGTGCCATCTACCTGTCCGGCGGCGGCGTGGCCGCGGGCTCGCTGGGACTGCCGGACCTCGGCATCAACACGCTGGAAGACGTGCTGATCGACGTGCGGCGCATCACCGACGTGTGCGACCTGCCGCTGCTGGTGGACATCGACACCGGCTTCGGCCCGAGCGCGTTCAATATCGAGCGCACGGTGAAGTCGCTGATCAAGGCCGGCGCCGCGGCCTGCCACATCGAGGACCAGGTGGGTGCCAAGCGTTGCGGGCACCGGCCGGGCAAGGAGATCGTGAGCACCGGCGAGATGGTGGACCGGGTGAAGGCCGCGGCCGATGCGAAGACCGACGCGGCGTTCTTCTTGATCGCGCGCACCGATGCCATCCAGGTGGACGGCGTCGACGCGGCGATCGAACGCGCCATCGCCTGCGTGGAGGCCGGTGCCGACGGCATCTTCGCCGAGGCCGCGTACGACCTCGACACCTATCGCCGTTTCGTGGATGCGGTGAAGGTGCCGGTGCTGGCCAACATCACCGAGTTCGGCAAGACGCCGCTGTTCTCGCGCGATGAGCTGGCTTCGGCCGGCGTGGCCATCCAGCTGTTCCCGCTGTCGGCGTTCCGCGCGATGAACAAGGCGGCCGAGGCGGTGTACACCGCGGTCCGCCGCGACGGCCACCAGAAGGCGGTGGTCGACAGCATGCAGACCCGCGAGGAACTGTACGAACGCATCGGCTATCACGCCTTCGAACAGAAGCTGGACGCGCTGTTCGCGAAAGGCGCGTCGCCGCAGGGCGACAAGTAGGGCGAGCGCGGTGCGCATCGCGATGCCGGAGTGGTCGGCCGACGGCGGCGAGCAGGCTGCCGCGTTGCGGCCCCCCTGTCGCCCCGCCGCCGGCGCGTGGGTGGGCGGGTACCTGGTCCATGCACCCGAGGGTGCGGTGCCGCCCGCCGGCGTGGGGGCTGTGCCCCGCGCCACATTCCACATCACGCGGTCCGGGGCCGATGCAGGACAGCGCCCGATCGCGCCGTTACCGTCAACGTTCAGATTTCGCTTCACCCGGCCCCGTCGTGGGGCCGGCGTCCGCATTGCCCTGTGACCGCCGTCGCCATCCCGACGTCTGCAGGGCCGTCCCGTCACACAGGAGCCGTCCCATGAGCGACACCCCGTCCACCCTGCCCAAGCCGAAGAAGTCCGTGGCGTTGAGCGGTACCGCAGCAGGCAACACCGCGCTGTGCACCGTCGGCCGCAGCGGCAACGACCTGCATTATCGTGGCTACGACATCCACGACCTCGCGACGAAGTCGACGTTCGAGGAAGTCGCGCACCTGCTGGTGCACGGCGCGTTGCCCACCGCATCGCAGCTCAAGGCCTACCGCACCAAGCTGCAGCGCCTGCGCGGGCTGCCGGCCATCGTCCAGGAAGCGCTGGAGCTGGTGCCCGCCAACGCGCATCCGATGGACGTGATGCGTACCGGCTGTTCCGTGCTGGGCACGGTGCTGCCCGAGCGCGAAGGCCATCCGGCCAGCGAGGCGCGCGACATCGCCGACCGCCTGATCGCCAGCTTCGGTTCGATGCTGCTGTACTGGTGGCACTTCACCCGTAACGGCCGCCGCATCGAGCTGGAAACCGGCGACGAGACCGTGGCCGGGCACTTCCTGCACCTGCTGCACGGCGCACCGGCCAGCGACCTGCACGTCGATGCGCTCGACAAGTCGCTCATCCTCTACGCCGAGCACGAATTCAACGCCAGCACGTTCACCGCGCGCGTGATCGCCGGCACCGGCAGCGACATGCATTCGTGCATCACCGGCGCGATCGGCGCGCTGCGCGGCCCGAAGCACGGCGGCGCGAACGAGGTGGCGATGGACATCATCAGCCGCTATTCCACCGCAGACGAGGCCGAGGCCGACATCCGCGCACGCATGGAGCGCAGGGAGATCATCATCGGCTTCGGCCACCCGGTGTACACCATCGGCGACCCGCGCAACCCGATCATCAAGGAGATCTCGCGTTCGCTGTGCAGCGACGGCGGCAACACGACGCTGTTCGACGTGTCCGAGCGCATCGAGACGCTGATGATGGACACGAAAAAGATGTTCCCGAACCTCGACTGGTACAGCGCATCGGCCTATCACATGATGGGCGTGCCCACGCCGATGTTCACCCCGCTGTTCGTGATCGCACGCACCACCGGCTGGTCGGCGCACGTGATCGAACAGCGCGAGGACGGCAAGATCATCCGCCCGAGCGCGAACTACACCGGGCCGGAAGACCGCAGCTACGTGCCGGTGGCCGAGCGCGGCTGACGCGGCACCCGGACGTCGTGCCGCGCGCATGCCTGCGCGGGGCACGACGCGCCCCGTGCGGCGCCTGCGTGCGTGGCCTGCGTGCGTGGATGTTGCGCGCACGCTGCGCGCGACACCGGCGCCGCGCAGGACATCGCGGCCTCGGGTAGCCTGTAGCCCCTTCCGGCTGCCGTCTCCACGGCCTTCCACGCGATGGACACCACCTGGTTGATTCCCGCCGAACAGTGGGGCGAGCACGCCCTGGTCGCGCTGGTCGCGCTCGCGGTCACCGCCCTTGCGGTGACCATCCACTACGAAGGTCTGCACCGTCTTGCCGAGCATTATTCGGGCCGCATCCCCACGCGCAGCCGGCGGGTGATGCTGCGCATCATGTTCGCGCTGATCGCACTGCACATCGTCGAGATCTGGTGCTTCGGCCTGGCCTACTGGGGCTTGCTGCAGGTCGAGGGCACCGGCTTCGTGTACGGCGAGCACGGCCTGGACAATCTGTTCGATGCCATCTACCTCTCGGCGACCACCTACACCACGCTGGGGTTCGGCGACCTCGCGCCGGTCGGCGCGATCCGTCTGTTGGCCGGCATGGAGGCGCTGACCGGTTTCCTGCTGGTGACGTGGTCGGCGTCGTTCACGTATCTGGAAATGTCGCGTTATTGGCGACGGGATCTCTGAACGAAACACGCCGCACGGCAATGCGGCCCTGCGGCGTGCTGTTGTCTGCTCGGTCCCAGTGCCATCGCGCACAGACTTCGTAACCTTGTACTCCGCACGAGGGCAGTCACGTCCAAACGTGTGTGCCTACATTGGGCCCTGAAGGCCTTCCTGTGCGAAGGCCGTTCTGTACGAATGCGGAAGCGCGATGTGGAATGCCGGCACGTCGTGCCAGGCATCGTGCCGGTTACGCCAGGCCTTCCACCGCCAACACCTTGCGCACGGATGCGTCGGCCTCGAAGTGACTGACGAAGCGCGCCAGGTTGTCGAAACCCGACAGATCCACGCCCGCCGCCTTCGCCCAGCGCAGCGTGACATACAGATACGGGTCCGCGATCGAGCGGCTGTCGTTGGCGATCCAGCTGCGGCCTTCGAGCTGTGCGTCGGCGCGCGCGTAGAGGTCGCGCAGTTTCGCGCGTGCGTTGTCCTTGCTCTTCTCCACCATCGCCGCGTCGTCCAGATACGCGGTGCTGCCGAACAGCGGCGTGAACGCGGGATGCACATCGGCGTTGACGAAGGCCAGCCAGCGATTGACCTCGGCGCGCTGCTTCGCGCTGCCGTCGCCGGTGAGGTGCGCTTCGGGGTTGAGGTCCGCGATGTAGTGCAGGATGGCGGCGTTCTGGGTGAGCACCCAGCCGTCGTGTTCGAGCGCGGGCACCGCGCCGGCGGGATTGATCGCGAGGTAGTCGGGCTTCTTGCGATCTTCGCGCGAAACGCGCACGGCCTCGTAGGGCCTGCCCAGCCACTCCAGCACGATGTGGTCGGACAGCGAACAGGCGCCGGGGGAGTAGTAGAGCTTCAT
Organism: uncultured Gammaproteobacteria bacterium; assembly: GCA_965649985.1. Classification (GTDB taxonomy): domain Bacteria; phylum Pseudomonadota; class Gammaproteobacteria; order Xanthomonadales; family Xanthomonadaceae; genus Lysobacter_I. Next base: position 7,101 of record CBFGMS010000051.1, read on the forward strand.
GCGACGAATCCCTTGGGAATGGAACCGGCATCATGGAGCCGACATGCGCGCCGCTCAACCTGTGCTACCGCATCGCATCGCGGCGCACTGCGTGCTGCTGCATGGGCCTGCGTCCGGACAAGACGAAGGCCGCCCGCGGGCGGCCTTCGTTGCCATGTCGTCGAAGCGGCGGACCTCAGGTCCGCGGCGGTTCGGACTCGCGCCTTCGTTGCGCGAGCAGCTTGTCTTTCTTCGGCTTGAGCGACTGCACCTTCAGGAAGGTGTGGTCGCCGATCTTCGCCACCTGGTAGGCATTGCGCCAGCTGGGCTGGGCGATGTCGAGGGCGGCGAAGTGGCTGGCGCCAGGCACGATCTCCTTGCGCTGGCCTTCCGGCAGTGCCCAGTTGCGCTCGGCTTCGAGCGCGATGGTGACCGCGCGCGACCAGGCCTCGGAGTTGCTCAGGCGCGTGCGCGGGGAGACGAGGGTCGGCGCGAACTGTTTGCGCGCGGTGACCACTTGGCACATGGAATCGCCCCACAGACCGCTGGCTTCGCGGCGGAGGGCGACCTCGGCAACCGCGATCTGGCCCATGACGGGCTGATTGCGGGCTTCGAGGTAGACGGTGGTACTGAGGCAGAGCGAGTCGGCGGCCTGAGGCGGCAACGCCGATGCGATCCAGAGGATCCACGCGAGCTTCATCGGTTGACTCCTTGTTTCGTTGCTTCGGGCCGGACGCACGGCTGCACGACAGCGGAACTGCGGGGCAGAACGGACTTCCGGGACGACATGGCGATGACGGTCCGAACGATGGCGGGGCGGCGTTCAAGGGGACGCACGGCTGCCGGTTCGAGTCGCTTGCGGACGGGCCGCAAGACAAGGGGCTTCGACTCTTCGGTCGCTGGTAAGCCCAGGCACGCGGGCGTCGGGGGAATCGCGGCATCTGCGCGAATTCGTCACCCGACACACCGTGCCGGCTCCCGCGGGGCTGGGCGGGAAAGCGGCGCCAGACTATCCATTCAGAATGAATGCAAACTGAATATCAGTTGGGAAATGGCTGATTCTTCTGGAGTTTTTGTTCAAAAGGCCTCGTAACCGCCTGTCGTGACAGGGGAAACGTGGCGCCGCCGCTCGTCAGCTGAACTGTGCATTCAGTCACGAGTGGGTCTTCCCCGAGGCGTGAATGCGGCGAATCGGAGGCGTCGGCAGGGCGACCTGACCGGCCTGCCGGAACCGTCGGGCGTGGTCGCTGCAGGCGGGTGGCGGGTGGCCGTGCATGCAGCGCTGCAGGGCCGTGAGGCAGCCCGGAAACGAGGAGGCGGGCAGAGCGGTGCACGCGCTCCACGGGAGCCTGGCGTGGTTCGAAGGCAGGGGCGCGATGCGCGGCCCGGCTGCGTCGGGCGGAGCGCGGGAGCGGTGCCACGCGAGGGCCGTCAGCGGCCTGCCGATCGCCCGGAGCGGACCGCCCGGGCGTCGCAGGCCGCGGCCCGGTTCAGAACGAGGCGGCCAGCCGGCTGCCCTGGTCGATCGCGCGCTTGGCGTCCAGTTCCGCGGCCACGTCGGCGCCGCCGATCAGGTGCATGCGCACCCCCGCGGCTTCCAGTGCGGGCTGCAGCTCGCGCCGCGGCTCCTGGCCGGCGCAGATCACCACGTGATCGACCGCCAGACGCTGCTCGGCGGATCCGCCGTCGCTGTCCTTGACCCGGATGCGGAACCCCTCGTCGTCCACGCCGAGATAGTCCACGCCGCCGAGCATCTTCACCGCCTTGGCCTTGAGTGCCGCGCGGTGGATCCAGCCGGTGGTCTTGCCCAGACGCGCGCCCGGTTTGCCCGGGCTGCGCTGCAGCAGCCAGATCTCGCGTGTCGGCGGTTCGGGCATCGGCCGGCGCAGGCCGCCCGGTGAAGCGAAGCTGGGGTCCACGCCCCATTCGGCCATCCACCGCGTCACGTCCAGACTCGGCGACGGGTGCGAGGGCGCGGTGTGGAACGGGTCGCCGGCATAGTCCGCGTCGCTCTGGACGGGATGGTGCGCCAGGTATTCGGCCACGTCGAAGCCGATCCCGCCGGCGCCGACGATCGCCACCCGGGCGCCCACCCGCACGCGGCCGGTGAGCACATCCAGGTAGCTCACCACCTTCGCGTGTTCCGCACCGGGGAAGTCCACGCTGCGCGGGCGGATGCCGGTGGCCAGCACCACGTGGTCGTATCCCTGCAGCGCGGCGGCGTCCACCGGGGTGGACAGGCGCAGCGCGACGCCGGTGTCGGCGATGCGGTTGCGGAAATAGCGCAGGGTCTCGTGGAACTCTTCCTTGCCCGGAATCCGCTTGGCGAGGTTGAACTGGCCGCCGATGTCCGCGGCCGCGTCGAACAGCGTGACATCGTGCCCGCGTTCGGCCGCGACGGTCGCACAGGCCAGCCCGGCTGGTCCGGCGCCGACCACCGCGATGCGTTTCGGCGCGGTGGTCCTGGTGTAGACCAGCTCGGTTTCCTCGCAGGCACGCGGGTTGACCAGGCAGCTGGCCTTCTTCTGCTGGAACACGTGATCCAGGCAGGCCTGGTTGCAGGCGATACATGTATTGATGCGGTCGGCCCGCCCGGCCCGCGCCTTGTTCACCCAGTCCGGGTCGGCCAGCAGCGGACGCGCCATCGAGATCAGGTCGGCGCCGCCCGTGGCCAGGATGCCCTCGGCCACGTCGGGCATGTTGATGCGGTTGGTGGCGACCAGCGGCAGCGACACCTCGCCGCGCATCTTCGCGGTGACGCCGGCGAAGGCCGCGCGGGGCACCGAGGTGGCGATGGTCGGTACGCGCGCCTCGTGCCAGCCGATGCCGGTGTTCAGGATGGTCGCGCCGGCGGCCTCGATCGCCTTGGCCTGGGCGACGATCTCCTCCCAGTTCGAGCCTTCCGGCACCAGTTCCAGCATCGACAGCCGGTAGACGATGATGAAGTCCGGCCCGCAGGCCTCGCGCACCCGGCGCACGATCTCGGTGGCGAAGCGCATGCGCTGCCGCACGTCGCCGCCCCAGCCGTCGCCGCGGCGGTTGGTGCGCGCGCTGAGGAACTGGTTGATGAGGTAGCCCTCGGAGCCCATGATCTCGACCCCGTCATAGCCGCCTTCGCGCGCCAGCCTGGCGGCCTTGGCGTAGGCCGAGATCGTGCGTTCCACGCCGAAGGCGGTGAGCGCGCGCGGCGTGAACGGCGTGATTGGCGACTTGATCCGCGACGGCGCGACCGACAGCGGGTGATAGGCGTAGCGGCCGGCATGCAGCAGTTGCAGGCAGATCTTGGCGTCGTGCGCGTGCACCGCATCGGTGACCTGGCGGTGCTTGCGCGCCTCCCAGGGCCAGCTCAGCTTGCTGGCGAACGGCGTGAGCCAGCCCATCATGTTGGGCGAGAAGCCGCCGGTGACGATCAGGCCCACCCCGCCGGCCGCGCGCTCGGCGAAATACGCCGCCAGCTTCGGGAAGTCGCGCGCCCGGTCTTCCAGTCCGGTGTGCATCGATCCCATCAGCACACGGTTGCGCAGCCGGGTGAAGCCGAGGTCGAGCGGCGAGAACAGATGAGGGTAGGGCGAGGGTTCGGTCATGGCGGCTGCCGGGCGATACGCGGACGTATGGAGCGCGCACCTTGCCGGGAATCCGGGCACGACTCAAGCCCCGCACCGGCCCGGAGACGGCCTGGAACGGGCGGGGTGCATGACGACCGCGGAAACCCGGTGGAATTCCGCACGATCGAGGGCTCCCGGAGCAGTCTGTTCAGACGGGCATGCCCTCGTTCAGGTTCGTGCCCGAATCATGACGCCCAGCAGACGGCAGCAGCACAAACCGTCCGCAGAGCACGATTCGACTGTGGTTGGCATCCCCAAAGCGTTATGCTAGTGTTAATCGGCCACGACGCGGCCGGCAGAGAGGCGTGTGACAGCAGGCCATGCGTGCTTGTCACCGAATCTGTCACACCGAGTCTTCCCATCACCCTAAGGAGCATCCCATGAACAAGAAACTCCTCTGTGTCGCGCTGTTGGCTGGTCTGGGCTTCGCTCAGGCGGCATCGGCCCAGAACTTCGACGACCGCTGGTACATCACCGGCTCCGTCGGCTTCAACAACCAGGACAACGACCGCCTGACCAACAACGCCGGTTTCGTCGGCCTGGGTCTGGGCAAGTTCATCAGCGAGAACTGGTCGCTGGACGGCGAGCTGAACTATCAGAACCCGAAGTTCGCGGCCGACCAGGATCTGAACTGGAGCCAGTATGGCGTTTCGTTCGACCTGCGTCGCCACTTCATCGCCGAAGGCCGCAACTGGAACCCCTACATCCTCATGGGCCTGGGCTACCAGCGCGCCGAGGAAGAATTCGACGCCACGCCGAGCCCGGCTTCCCCGGCCCAGCGTGAAGACGGCAACCTCGCCGGCAAGGTCGGCGTGGGCATGCAGGGCGACATGGGCAACTGGGGCGTCCGCACCGAGCTGGCCTACCGCCTCGACAACGACGACAACAGCGTCGCCGCCTCCGACGAGAGCTGGTTCGGCGACGTGCTGGCGTCGGTCGGCATCATCGTCCCCCTGGGCCCGGAGCCGTCCGAGCCGGTCGCCGAGGCCCCGGCTCCGCCGTCGGCCCCGAACTGCGCCGATCTGGATGACGACGGCGACGGCGTCAACAACTGCAACGACAAGTGCCCGAACTCGCAGGCCGGTGAGGCCATCGGTCCCGACGGCTGCAAGGTCGCCATCGCGATCGACCTGAAGGGCGTGAACTTCGACTTCGACAAGGCGACCCTGCGTCCGGACGCCGTGGCCATCCTCAACGAGGCCGTCGAAATCCTGAAGCGCTACCCCGACATGCGCGTTGAAGTCGCCGGTCACACCGACCTGTGTGGCAACGACGGCTACAACCAGACCCTGTCGCAGAAGCGCGCCGATGCGGTGTACAACTACCTCACCAGCAACGGCATCGACAGCAGCCGCATGATGGGTCCGACCGGCTACGGCGAAACCCGTCCGCTGGTGCAGACCGAGCAGACCACCCCGGGCTGCCGCAACGAGACCAACCGTCGCACCGAGCTGAACGTCCAGTAATTCCGGACGACTCCGCTCCACACGAAGCCCGGCCCAGTGCCGGGCTTCGTCGTTTGGGGGAGGCGGGCAGTGTCGGTGCACCTGCAGCCTTGCCCGAAGCCTGCCGATGGCGACCGGGCGCACAGTTCCGTCGGATTGAAGCCGCGGCGACCGCCCTCGTGGTTGTGGGGCCGCCGGGCCGGGCCTACACTCGCCCGCATCCGATCGATGCCGGGGAGAGTCCTGATGCGCCGCCTTTCGACTGCCTGGGTGCTGGCCCTGGCGCCCGCCCTTTTCGTGTCCGTGTCCGCGCAGGCGGATACCGGCTGTCTCGCGACCCGCACCGCGGAAGTCCAGGCCAGCCGCACTCTCAAGGGCAGCCCGGTGGCCGATGAGCTCAGTGCGCCCAGCGCGCAGCTCGGGTCGGGCGTGGGTTTCGCCCGGCTGTTCGACGACGCGGTGTCGGTCGACCTGGTGCTCAGTCGCATCAAGCATCGCGACTGCGTCGCGAGCCTGCCCCAGCCTTCGGCCGGCGCACTGGCCAACAGCGATGCCGCCTACCAGCCCGGCCAGCAGGCCGATGGCCAGGCCTGGCGCTTCAACATGACCCAGAACGGCAAGCGGATGACCGCGGACGAGTTCGACGCCTGGATGAAGTCCCGCGGCGTGCGCGTCGTGCCCGCCCGCGCCGAAGCGCCCGTCGCGGCGCCTGCTCCGGCACCGGCTGCGCCCGCCGCGCCGGCGAAGAAGAAGCGCTGAGTCCCGCTTCCGTCCCGACACAGGCTCGCGGCCGCATGCGCTGGGGGGCGACGATGGCGATGCTGTTGTTTTTCGGCCTGTTCTTCGCGATCGGCTTCGCCATCCTCGGTTTCGGCGCGCATTCGCTCTGGAAATCGAAACAGGTGGAGACCTGGCCGACGACCTGGGGGGAATGGCTGGAGCGTGATTTCGTCGAGGACAGCGATTCCGACGGCACGACCTATCGCGTCGTGGCCCGGTATGTCTACACGGTGGCGGGCACCGACTACATGTCCGAACGCATCGCCTTCGGCTACAGCGCCAGCAGCGGCTACGCCATGCATCGCGCGCTCTACGACCGCGTGATGTCGGGCGAGACGGTGCGGGTCCGCTACAACCCGCTCAACCCCGCCGAAGCCGCGCTGGCCGGTGGCTTCAACAAATCCACGCTGTTCCTGCTGATCTTCGGCGGTGTGTGGACGGTGTTCACGTTCGGCATGTTCCTGCTGATGCGCCTGACCGGCAGCGCCGATGGGGCCCTGCTGGAACAGTTGCTGGTGCGATGAGCCGCGTGCGTCGGCCGGCGTCGGCGCCTGGTGCGCCGGACGCCGCGAAGAAACGGCCCGCGGAGGCCGCGGGCAAGCGTCACGGCATCGCGCGCATTCTCAGCAAGCGCGGGCTGTGCTCACGCACGGAGGCGGCGGAATGGGTGCGGGCCGGACGGGTCCGCCTGGGCGCGCGCGTGGTGCGCGATCCGGAATTCCCCGTCGCCCCGGGCCGTGACGACATCCTGGTCGATGGCGTGCCGCTCGCCGCGTCCGCGCCGCTGTATCTGATGCTCAACAAGCCGCGGGGCCTGGTGACCACGGCCCGCGACGAGCGCGGCCGCGACACGGTCTATCGTTGTTTCGACGGCGCGACGCTGGACGGCGCGCCGTTGCCCTGGCTGGCGCCGGTCGGCCGTCTGGATCAGGCCAGCGAAGGCCTGCTGCTGTTCTCGAACGACCCGGCCTGGGCGGCGCGGATCACCGACCCGGCCACCGGGCCGTGCAAGACCTACCGGGTGCAGGTCGACCGCATTCCCTCGCCCGACGAACTGGCGGCGCTGCGTGCGGGCACGCACGTGGAGATCGAAGGGCGTCGCGTGCAGATCGCCGCGGCCCAGGCCGGGTTGCTGCGCGCGGGCACGCGCAACGCGTGGCTGGAGATCGTGCTGGACGAAGGCCGCAACCGGCAGATCCGGCGGCTGCTGCAGGCCTTCGATCTCGCCACGCTGCGCCTGATCCGGGTAGCGGTCGGCGGGCTGGTACTGGGGGATCTGGCCAAGGGCGCCTGGCGGGTGTTGTCCGCGGAGGATCTGGCACGTCTGCAGCGGACGCCGGCATGCGCGGCGGAGGTGGTGCCGGAGACGCTCGGCTGAGGCTCTGTCCGGGCACGCGGGGCAGGGCGGTGGAGTGCGATGACGGTCGCGTCGCAAGCGCGCACCCGCGCCGGTTTCGGTGTTCAGGTGTGCTCCCCGCGGCCCTGTGCCGGGACGATGCGGGTAAAGTCCCCGGCCTGGGGGATCTGCCGCTGTTCCGTCACTGAAGAGATCCGCCATGTCCGTTCGTTCCGTCTCGGCGCTGCTGTGTGTCTGCGCGTTGCCCGTCCTGCTGACCGCCTGCGCCAGCCAACCCCGATCCGCTTCCGTGCAGACCGCTCCGGTGCCTGCCGTGGTCGCGCCGGCTACCGGCCAGGATGCGAACCGGTTCGAGATGACCCGCAACGGCAAGCGCATGACCGCGGACGACTTCGATGCGTGGATGAAGGCGCGCGGCATCCGCATCGCCGAAGGCAGGCCGGAAGACGACAGGAAGAAAAGACCCGCCGGCAAACCGGCCAAGCCGAAGGCCGGTGCATCCGGCCAGCGCGGTACCGCGCAGCGCTGAGCGGTCGGCGTGCCGCGTCAGCGGCCGCGTCGCGTGTCCCGGCCGCTGGCGTGGGATGACGCGTCGTCGTCGTGAGCGGCCCTGTTGGCCGCTTCCGCCTCCCGCCAGCGCTGCAGGCGGGTGTCGAGCAGTCCCTGCACCACCTCGTACGCACGCGGGTCGTTCGGCCCGCGTGCGTCGTGGCGGACGCCCTTGGCGTGATTGCATCCCGCGCAGGCGAGGGCCAGATTGCGCGGGTCGTTGGGATCGTCGCCCACCTGCGCGGTGAGCGCGCCGGCGGCGCGTCGTCCGAACCACGCCTGCGGCACCACATGTTCGAGCGTGGCGTGGCCCATCGCCTCGCCGTCGTCGCGCACCTGCAGCCGGCGACGGCAGTGCAGGCAGCGCGTGTCCCAGACCCCGTCGCGAAGCGTCGCGGCGGCGTCGGTCTGCAGTGCGCGCAGGAACAGCCGGCGCAGGGCCGCGCGCATCAGCCCTTCAGCACGCCCAGCTCGCGGCCGATGCGGGTGAACGCGTCGATCGCGCGGTCCAGATGCTCGGGCGTGTGCGCGGCGCTCATCTGCGTGCGGATGCGCGCCTGACCCTGCGGCACCACCGGGAAGAAGAAGCCGATGGCGTAGATGCCTTCTTCGAGCAGGCGCTCTGCGAAGCGCTGCGCGAGCGGCGCGTCGTACAGCATCACCGGGCAGATGGGATGCGTGCCGGGCTTGATGTCGAAGCCCGCGGCGGTCATTTTTTCGCGGAAATAGCGGGTGTTGTCGGCCAGGCGTTCGCGCAGCTCGCCGGCGGCGGCCAGCATTTCGAACGCGCGGATGCCGGCCGCCACGACATGCGGCGGCAGCGAATTGGAGAACAGGTACGGCCGCGAGCGCTGGCGCAGCATCTCGATGACCTCCCGGCGGGCGGTGGTGAAGCCGCCGAGCGCGCCGCCCATCGCCTTGCCGAGCGTGCCCGTAACGATGTCGATGCGGTCGAGCACGCGCTTGACCTCGGCCGAGCCGCGGCCGGTGGCGCCGAGGAAGCCGGTGGCGTGGCATTCGTCGATGTGCACCAGCGCGCCGTATTTCTCGGCCAGGGCCACGATCTCGTCGAGCGGCGCGATGAACCCGTCCATCGAGAACACGCCGTCGGTGGTGATGAGGATGGTGCGCGCGCCGTCGGCCCGCGCCTGCTGCAGCTTGCGTTCCAGCTCGGCCATGTCGCAGTTGGGATAGCGGTAGCGCTTCGCCTTGCACAGGCGCACGCCGTCGATGATCGAGGCGTGGTTGAGCGCATCGCTGACGATGGCGTCGCGCTCGTCCAGCAGCGGCTCGAACAGGCCGCCGTTGGCGTCGAAGCAGGCGGCGTAGAGGATGGTGTCCTCGGTGCCGAAGAAGTCCGCGATGGTCCGTTCCAGCTGCTTGTGCAGGTCCTGGGTGCCGCAGATGAAGCGCACGCTGGCCATGCCGAAGCCGTGGCTGTCCAGCGCTTCGCGTGCGGCGGCGATGATCTCGGGGTGGTCGGCCAGCCCGAGATAGTTGTTGGCGCAGAAATTCAGGACGGTGCGGCCGTCGGCCAGGGTGATTTCGGCCGACTGCGGACTGGTGATGATGCGCTCGGCCTTGAACAGGCCCTGTGCGCGGATCGCGTCGAGTTCGTCGGCGTAGCGGCGGGTGAGTGCGCGGTGGTCGGTCTCGTTGCCCGTGGCGGTCATGATGAGGTCGTCGTCGTGATCGGAAGAGGCGACAGTGTACGCGCGGCGCCGAGGCTTCGCGCGCGACGTGCCGCGCGGGTGCCGGGCTCAGGCGGGTGCACGAGATGGGCCGTCATGAAGCCAGAAGCAGGTCCTCGCTGTGCTCGGGACGACACGGTACGCAGCTCGGGGTGGGGTGAGTGGCGATGAGGATCGGCGAGCGTCGCCTCCGCATCTCGACAGTCCGCATCTCCACATTCCGGATCTGGACACTGCGGGTATTGCATCGCGAACGTCGCATCCATCACCACGCACAGCCCATCTCGAATCCGGACCACGAACCCCGAACCCAGAACTCCGAACGCCTCAACCCGCCACCAGCTCCCGCACCAGCGCGACCAGGCCGTCTTCGGAGAAGGGTTTGCCGAGCATGCGGGTGACGCCGGCTTCGGTCGCCATCGCCTGGTGGCGGTCGGTGGCGCGGGAGGTGATCATCACGACCGGCAGTGCGCGGGTGTCCTCGTGGTTGCGCAGGCTGCGGGTGACTTCCAGGCCGTTCATGCGCGGCATTTCCAGATCGACCAGCAGCGCGTGCGTCGGCTTGGCCTGGATCGCGGCGAGGGCTTCGAAGCCGTCGCGCGCGGTGGCCACTTCGAACCCGGCGTCCTGCATCAGCTGTTCCAGGGCGCGGCGCACGCTGAGCGAGTCGTCGGCCACCACCACGCGGGTCATGGGCGTGGCCTGCGGCAGGATGAGCGTGCCGAGCTTCAGTTCGCGGGCGGCGATGGCCTGCAGCAGCTGGTCCAGATCGAGCACCGGTGCCAGGCCGCCGTCGCCCAGCTGGGTGATGCCGCGCACGGCGGGAATCGGCGGCAGCCAGGCGCCGATCGGCTTGACCACCACGCTGCGCACATCGTCCACGCCTTCCACCAGCACCACGCGGCGACGGTCGTCGGACGCCATCGCCAGCAGGCCGATGCCGCCGCCCGCCAGCCAGCCGGAGAGGTCGGCCGGCTGGTCGTAGAGCGCTTCCACCGGCAGTGCGGGCAGCCAGTCGCCGTCGACGCAGGCCTGCAGGCCGTGTTCCGGGTCCATGCGGCAGTCGCCGGCGGCGAAACTGACCACGCGTTCCACCGAGGAGGCGACCATCGCGCTCACCTGGCGCTGGCCGCGGGCCACGATCACGTTGGCGAGCGTCTGGGTGACGGGCAGGCGCAGCGTGATGCGCGTGCCCTGGCCGGCGTCGCTGGCGATCGCCATGCTGCCGCGCAGCGCCATGACGCGCTGGTTGACCACGTCCATGCCGATGCCGCGGCCGGACACGTCGGTCGCGGTGTCGCGGGTGGAGAATCCGGGCAGCAGGATCAGGCGGGTGAGGATGCGTTCGTCCGGTGTCTCGTCAGCGCCGAACAGGCCGCTGTCGATCAGGCCGGCATCCTCCGCGCGCCGCTGGATGGCCGCGAAGTCCAGGCCGCGGCCGTCGTCGCGGATCTCGATGGTGGCCGCGTCGCCCTGCAGGCCCACCTGCAGGCGGATGACGCCGGTCTCGGGCTTGCCGGCGGCGCGTCGCGCCTCGGCCGGTTCGATGCCGTGATCGATCGCGTTGCGCAGCAGGTGGCCCAGCGGTTCCACCACGCGCTCCAGCAGCTCGGCGTCGACCGGAATCTGCTCGCCGACGATCTCCAGCTCCACCGCCTTGCCGACCTGGCGCGCGGTCTGGCGCACGATGCGCTGCAGGCGCGCGGCGATCTGGCCGAACGGCACGGTGCGGGTGCGCAGGATGGTGCGCTGCAGTTCGCGGTTGAGCTGTTCCTGCTGGCTGCGCAGATCGTCCAGTGCGGACATGGTGCGGCCGATGCGGTGCATGAACTCCGCGCTGTCGGCCTGCGCTTCCAGCAACTGGCGGGAAATGATGTGCAGCTCGTTGTACTGGTCCATCTCCAGCGGGTCGATCTCGGTGCCCGCCTGCTGCGCCGCCGACTGCAGGGCGGCGCCGCGCAGCGCCACCAGGTCGTCCAGCCGCGCCATCAGTTCCTGCGTGTTGCGCACGCCGGCCCGCTGGTCGCGATGCAGGCCGGCCAGGCCGCCGAGCTGCTGGTCGATCTGGCGGGCGGTCACCATGCCTTCACCGGCCAGGCGCTGCAGTTCGTCGAGCAGGGCGCTGGCGACGTTGAGGCTCTGGCCGGTGGGGGCCGGGGCCGGGGCCGTGGCGTCGGCCTGCGCGGGCGCGTCGGCGCGTGCGGGAGGCGCGCCTGTGGCATCGGCCTGACCGCCCGGGGTGTCGCCGTCGGCCGCCGCGGGGCGCGTGGCGGTGCTGCCGCTTTCGGCGATGGCATTGGCCGCGTCCAGCACGCGCTGATAGACCGCGAGCGCGCCGGCAGGTGCGGGGCCGCGGCCGAGCAGATGGTCGGCCATCTCTTCGACGCAGTCGCCGGCGTCGATCAACAGGCCTGCCAGGTCGTCGTCCAGCAGTTCCGGAGACTTGACCAGCGCCACCAGGATGTCTTCGAGCGCGTGGGTGAGGTGGGCGAGGCCGCGCACGCCCACGGTGTTGGCATCGCCCTTGATGGTGTGGGCGACGCGGCGGGCCTCGTCGATGGGCGCGAACGCGCGCGCCTGGGCCACCGCGCGCACCGCCGCGCCGAGGCGCTCGGCATTGCCGGGCAGCTCGCGCAGCATGCCTTCCATCACGCTGGGCACCACGTCGTCGGCCGGCGCCAGCTGCATGTCGTCCGGGTCGGCCACGGTCTTGCGTGCGGCGATCAGCGCAGGGTCGAAACCGATCCGCACCCGCGCCATTTCGGCGCGCAGGCGGTCGGCCCAGCCCGCGTCCAGGCCGGGAAGGTCTTCGGCGGCCATCGCCAGCAGGTCGGCGGATTCTTCGCCGGGCGCTTCGATCACCGCCAGCAGCACGCTGCACCAGGTGGCCACGGTTTCCGGGCCCACGGCGGGATCGCGGGCGTCCACGCCGTCGCGCACCACCTGCATGCCACGGGCGAGCGCCTGGGTGCCGATGAGTTCCAGCACATTGCCGACCAGTTGCATGTGATAGCCGAGCTCGCCGACCAGTGCGTCGGCAGCCGCGGGCTCGCCGGCGTCGGACCAGGCCTGCGCGAGGGGCAGCAGTTGCTCGGCGATGGCCTGACGGGTCAGCTCGAGTTCGTCCTGGCCGATCCAGATCGGCGGCGCATCGGCTTCGTGCATGGCATCGCCGGTGCCTTCGCTGCCGATACCGGCAGCATCGGTGAGGTCGACGCCGAAGTCGAAGGTGAAGGCCTCCGCGTCGGTGTCCGTGCCGTGATCGGCGTTGGAATTGGCATCGGTGTCGGTATAGGTATAGGTATAGGCACCTACATCTACATCGGCATCGGCGCCGCTTGCGGAGTCATCCGTCGCCGCTGGCGCAAGCGCCGCCGCGTTGTCGTTCGTCGCGCCGTCGTCCGTCGCGGCGGTCGCATGCGCGATGTCGGCGGTCTCGTCCTGCACCGCTTCCGGCATGCGGAAGGCCATGGCGTCGGCCGGTGAGTCGATGGATGGCGCGAAGACGGCCATCGCCGCTGCTTCAGCCTCATCGTCGAACCCCGGCTCCAGCGGCGCGGGCATCGGTACCGGAGGTGCGTCGAATGCGAAGGCCGGGTCTGCGTCCGCGGCGGCATCGAAGACGAACGCGGTGTCCGCATCGGCATCGGTATCGATGGCGAACAGCGTCTCCTCCACTGTGTCCGCGTCGGGCTGGACCGCGAAGGCGTTTTGCGGGAGCAGTTCGTCGACCGATGGGTCGCATGCCGCGGCGATATCGCCGGTGGGTGTGTCTTCGTTCTCCGGCAGGCTGTCGCTGTCCGTACCCGCCTGTGGCGCTGCGTCGTCGAGCGCGGGGCTCCAGGACAGGCTGTCCTGCGGCGATGGCTGAGGCGTCGATGCCTCCGGCGGCGGCGCGGCGTGCGTGCCGTTGTCCGCGATCGACGCGCTGGCAGCGGTGTCGTCCTCGAAGCCGATTCCGATGCCGATATCGATGTGCGTGGCCGGCGTTGCCACGATGACGGCGTCCGGCCGGGCCTGCGCCGCGGTTCCTGCCCCGAGACGCCGTGCGATCCCGTGGACGAAGGCGGGTGAGAGCCGCGGCAGCCAGCGGATGCCGTCGGGCAACTGCGCCAGCATCGCGCGGCCATCGCCGTCCAGACGCCCGGCCACGTGTTCCTGCAGGGACGCGAACCACAGCGTCGCCGGCACCAGGTCGTCGGCGCCGAAGCCACCGCCGCTGCGGGCAAGATCCAGCAGCGCCAGGCGCCAGCTGCGCAGCAGTTCGGGCACGCCCGGCCACGCGCCGCCGGCGCCGGTCTGCAGCATGCCCACCATCTCGGCCAGCAGGCCGGGATCGGCCAGCTCCGGCATTTCGTTCGCCGCATGCAGCAACTGCACGACGGTGTCGAGCTGCTGCGCGAACTCCCCGTCGGCGGCTGCGGCACCGCCGCCCTGCGGCGCTTGCGTGGTGGTGGACATCGCGGGACTCCGTCAGGCGGCGGGCAGGCGGAATTCCGACACCGTGCGCACCAGCGCGGTCGCGGACTCGGACAGCTGCTCGGTGTCGCCGCGCTGCTGTTCGATTTCCTCCAGCGTGCGCTGCGAGGCGTCGATCAGGTCGTAGGCGCGGGCCAGCAGGCGCTTGGACGCTTCGGACTGCGCCAGGGTCGTCTGCGAAATCGTGCGCACCGATGCGGCCAGCGCTTCGGTGGCCTGTCGGGTGTCCTGCATCTGCGTACCGGCCTTGTCGGCGAGGCGGGTGATGTCCACCACCTGCGCGATCGTGCCGTTCATCGCCTGCAGGGTTTCGGTGGTGTCGGTCTGGATGGCGTTCACCAGGCCGGCGATCTGCTGGGTCGCGTCGCGGGCGTTTTCCGCCAGGCGCTTCACTTCGTCCGCCACCGCCGCGAATCCGCGGCCGGCTTCGCCCGCCGCCACCGCCTGCATCGATGCGTTCAGCGCCAGCACCGACGTGCGCTCGGCGATCTTGCCGATGATGCTCACCGCGCTCGAGATCTCCTGCGAGCGTTCGGCCAGGCGCTTCACGCGCTTTTCCGTCTCGCGGATCTGGTCGCGCGAGGCGGTGATGCCCTGCACGGTCGCGCCCACCACCGTCAGCGCCTCTTCGGTCTTGCCGAGCGCGCGCTCGGCGTCGCGGCCGGCGTCCTGCGCCTGGTCGCCGATCATGCGCAGGGCGTTGGCCGCGGCATTCAGTTCTTCCGAGGTGGAGTTGGCCTGGGCGGACGCCTCGTCCGCGAGCTTCTGCACCACTTCCGCGCGCTGCCTCACGCGGCTGGAGCTGTCCGAGACCTGCGAGGAAATCTGGTTCACCTTGCGCAGCGCGCCGGCGGTCGAGCTGGTCATCATGTTGATGGCGTCCGACACCGCGCCGGTGATGTCCTCGTTCACCGGCACCTTGACGTTGAGGTCGCGCTGCGCCAGCTGGGCGACCGAGGTCATGATGCCGATCACCGATTCGTTGAGCTGTTCGTTTTCGCGCTGCGCGCGTCCGAGTTCGGTCACCTTTTCGTCCAGCAGCCGGTTGAGCGCGCCGGCCAGCACGTTCAGCTCGTCCTTCCTGTTGCTGCCGGTGGGCGCGCGCACCGCGAGATCGCCGGTGTTGAGCTTGTTGACCGTGACGTTGAGCGACTGGATGTCGCGGTTCACGCGGCGCACCACCGCGAAGGCGGCCAGGAAGACCAGCAGCGTAATCGCGATGGCCGCTAGAACGCCGTACTGCGCGGCTTCGGTGAGCGCTCTGGACTCGGTTTCGCGACGGGTGAGGCTGGCGTTGGTCGAGGCGATCAGGGTGTCGATGAGCTTGTCGAAGTTCTCGGAGGTGGCGCGGTCCACGCCGCGCACGGCCACATCCACCTGCTTGCCGGTTTCGGGGTTCGCGGCGTCGAAGCCGGACAGCGCATCCAGGTACCTGCGCAGCATTTCGGCGTGGTCGGTCTTCAGCTGCGCGACGAGCGATGTATCCAGACCGGCGCGGGCCATGCGCTGTTCCACGGCCTCCAGACCGGACTGCACATTCTCGGCACGCGTGCGGAAGGCGTCGTAATGCCGCTTGTACAGATCCGGGTCATTGCCTCGGATCAGCACGTTCTTCCATTCCTGCACCTGACGCTGGAAGTTCACGTGCGCGGCGCGCGCTTCGGCCACCAGTTCGGTCGAGGTGCGGCCGGTGACGACCGCGCTCTCGATTTCGCCCACCAGTTTCCGGTCCAGGAACAGGGCGCCGGCGGTGATGGAGGCCACCAGCACGAACGCCATGAGGGCGATCACGGTCATCTTGGTGCGGATGGTGAGGTTCTTGAACATCGGGGCGACTCCTGGTGAATGCTGTGGCCGCTGCGTGTGTGCGGCCGCGTGTGCGCGTGAAGCGGGTCGGGTAGCGACCTGCGTGGGCGCTTCAGTTGGCGGGCAGGCGGAACTCGGACACCGTTTCGATCAGCGCCGATGCCGATCCGTCGAGGGCTTCGGCCTCCAGCGTCTGCAGCTGGATTTCCGAGACCGTGCGCTTGGAGGATTCGGCGAGGCGGTCCGCGCGTTCCAGCAGACGCTTCGAGGTTTCGCTCTGCGCGCCGGTCACCGAGGCGATGTTGCGCACCGAATTGGCCAGTGCGGTGGTCGTCTGCCTGGTCGCGTTCATCTGTTCGCCGGCCTGGTCCGCCACGCGGGTGATTTCGGCCACCTTCGCCACGGTGAGATCGAGCGACTGCAGCGTGGTCGCGGTCTCGTTGCGGATGATGTCGGCCATCTCCGAAATCTGCCGGGCGGAGTTGTGCGCGCTTTCGGCGAGGCGCTTCACTTCGTCCGCCACCACCGCGAAGCCGCGGCCGGCCTCGCCCGCGGAGACCGCCTGCATCGACGCGGTGAGCGCGAGCACCGAGGTGCGGTCGGCGATCTCCTCGATCAGATTCACCGCGGTGCCGATGCGCCCGGAGATGTCGGAGAGCCGCTTCATTCGCGCCTCGGTTTCCTCGATGCGTTCGCGCGACTCGGAAATGCCGGTCACCGTCTCGCGCACCCGTTCCAGCGCCACGGCGGTGGCCTGGATGGCGCGTTCGGCGTCGGTCTCCGCGGTGCGTGCCTGGCGTGCGATCTCGGTCAGCGCCTCGGCGGTGGAGCTGAGGTCGGCCGATGCGCTCTGCGCCTGGCGGCCGGAGTCCTCGGCCAGCTGCAGCACCTTCTGCGCGCGCGATCTCACCTGGCCCGACGCACCCGACACCGAGCTGGAAATCTCGTTCACCCGTCCGAGCGCCGATGCGGTGGAGCGGGTCATCATGTTGATGGCGTCGGACACCGCGCCGGTCACGTCCTCGGCCACCGGTACCTTCACGCCGAGATCGCGCTGCGCCAGCTGCGCCACCGAGATCATGATCTCGATCACCGAGTTGTTGAGTTGTTCGTTCTCCTGCTGCGCGCGCGCCAGCTCGGCCACCTTTTCGTCGAGCAGGGTGTCGAACGCGCCGGCCAGCTGGCCGATTTCGTCGGCGCTCTTCAGGCCGGTGCGTGCGGAGAGATCGCCGGCGCCGACCTTCCTCACCGTGGTCTGCAGCTGCGCCAGCGGGCGATTGATCGAACGCGCCAGACCGAGCCCGGCAAGCACCGCGATCAGGCCCACCGCCAGCAGGGTGCCGGCCGCGGCGTAGAGAATCTCGCGCTGCAGCGCGGCCACCGGCGCGCCGGCTTCCGAGGCGTCGATTTCGGACAGCAGCGCCCAGCGCAGGCCGAGGACGTCCACCGGCGCGTACGACCCCAGCACC
This sequence comes from uncultured Gammaproteobacteria bacterium, assembly GCA_965649985.1. Classification (GTDB taxonomy): domain Bacteria; phylum Pseudomonadota; class Gammaproteobacteria; order Xanthomonadales; family Xanthomonadaceae; genus Lysobacter_I. Next base: position 24,261 of record CBFGMS010000051.1, read on the forward strand.
GGAATGCCGCGATAATCGGGATACACCGCGGTGCCGCTCTGTCCGGCGAGCGCCTGCTGCACGCCCAGGGTGTCCACGGTCATCAGGCCCACGTTGGAATCGCGCGAGTCCATCGCCGCCAGCCTGTCCCGGGGCGTGCCGAGCCCGCGCATCATGTCGACGAAGGCCGCGCTGTCCTGCTGCATGAAGCGCGACACCGAGCGCGGCGTCTTGTCCGGGCCGACCAGGTAGGTTTCGCCCGAATCGCCGAGACCGACGTTCTTCCAGCGCCCGCCGAAGGTCATGATCTCGTTGATGCGGTCGATCGGCAGCTGCACGACGAACACGCCGACCACGCGGCCCTGGTCCATGATCGGCGTACTCACGAAGGAGGCCTGATCGTCGTAGGACGGACGGTAGGGCGCGTAGTCGGTGATGAACACGTCGTTGGCGTTCCTGGCCGAAGCGGCCAGCGCGAAGGCCCTGCCGAGCCCGCTCTCGGCCCACGGGCCCTTGCGCAGGTCGGTGGCGAAGTCGAGTTCCTTGAAGTAGCTGTACGACAGATACCCGGTCTCGGCGTCGATCAGGAAGAAGTCGTACAGGCCGTAGGACCGCACCGCACGACGCGCGTAGTCGTGGATGCGCGCGTGCGCCTCGCTGTAGGCCGAGCCGTCGTTCGCCTTGTCCATGTCGCCCTTCTTGCCCAGCGGACTCGGGTTGGCGGCGATGTAGGCGTACTGCGCGGCGACCGTCTGCAGCGGCAGGCGGGACACGATGTCCGAGATGTCGATGCGCCTGCCGGGATTGCGTGCGGCGTACTGCGCGGCGAAATCCTTCGCGTAATAGGTGACCAGCGCCGCGCGTGCGCCGGCTTCGTCGACGCCCATCGCCTCCAGGCTCAGCAGCGGCTGCGTGGCCGCGGTGTCGCCCAGGGCCTGCTGCACTTCGGCGGTGCCGGCGATGGTGCGCAGCATGTCGCGCACGTTCTCGAAGTAGCCGAGCAGCTCCGCCTGCTTGCCGGCGCGGATCGATGCCATCTGGTCGTTGGCGCGGGCATCGAGTGCGACCGCCGATTCGCGGCTTGCGTACCAGGCCAGTGCCAGCGCGACCAGGATCAGCGGGATCAGCGCCAGCGCCGAGGTGCCGCCGATCAGGCGCCCGCGGATGCTGGAGAAGAACGGAATCGATGCGGTGGCCATGTCGGGATGTCCTGGGGTGATCGGGGGTGCCGATGAAGGTCACGCGGCATGGCGTGGAGGCGGCGACGCGGTATCGCCGGCAGGGCGGCCGGGCACGGGATCAGGCGGACGTGGCTCCCGCCAGATCCCTGCGCAGTTCGGCCACCCAGGCCTGCATCTCGAAGTCGTGCACGCTGCCCAGCGCGGTCGGATGCGCGGCGCCGAGATACGGCGCCAGCCTCTGCGCGGGCGCCGCCGCGGCGTGCGTGGCCGGCGTGGCGTCCGGGGTGTTCGGGGCGATCGTCAGCAGTTGCGGGATCTCCGCGCTGACCAGTGCGAACGGTGTGCGGCTGGACGAGACCGCCAGCAGTCTGCGCGGGCCCGTGACAGGGCGATGCCCGGCCCACAGGGCGATGTCGAAGAGAGGCAGCAGATTGCCGCGCAGGCCGACCGCGCCGTCGAACCAGGGCCGTGTGTTCGGAATGCGGATCGAAACGGGGTCTGCCAGCACCTCCAGCGCGACCCCTTCGGGAAAGGCCAGCAGCGGCATGTCCGGGTGCATGCGCACCACGATCCGCGGCGTGTCCGGTACGGCGTGTGCGTCCGGAAGGGGCGGGCCGCTGGCGGCTTCGGCGTGCATGCTCAGCCGTAGGCCTTCAGCGTGTCGAGGATCTGGTCGGCGGAGTAGGGCTTGCCGATGAGCGCGCGTCCGCCCTGCATCTTCGCCCAGATGTGGTCGGCCTTCTGGTTCTTGCTGGAGACGAACACCACCGGAATCGCCTTGGTGTCGCCGTTGGCCTGCAGCTGTCGGCAGGCTTCGTAGCCGTCCATGTCCGGCATGATGATGTCGAGGAAGATCAGCGCGGGTTGTTCCGCCGCCGCCTTCTGCACCGCTTCGTTCCCGTTGGAGGCGGTCACCGAATGCCAGCCGGCATCGGTGAGGATGCTGCGCAGATTGGCGAGTTCGGCGGCGGAATCGTCGCAGATGAGGGCTTTGGGCATGGGAGGATCTCCTTGGCGGGGCGTTCTGTCGGTGGGCGCGATGCGACTCGCGCGAGAGGATGGTGCGGATGCGGGCCGCGGGTGCGGCGTGATGCGGCCTCAGGGTCGACGCAAGAAGCGTGCCGCGGGCTGCGTCGACGACGCGCTCAGGCGCGATAGCCGCGGGCCAACATCTGCGTGCGGTCGTTGCGGAAGTGCTTGAGCAGCGACGTGTCGACAGCCTGGCGGAACGTGTCCCAGGTGATCGGTTTGGTCAGATAGGTGTCGCAGCCGGACAGCGCGCCGCGTGCACGGTCGAAGGGCGAGGAGCGGCTGGTGAGCATCAGCACGGGCATGCCGCGCATGTAGGGGTTGTGCTTGATCTTGCGGCACAGCTCGTAGCCGTCGGTGCCGGGCATGACCACATCGAGGAAGGCGAGGTCGTAGACGCGCTTTTCCAGCATCGCCATCGCCGCTTCGGCGTTTTCGGCCTGGTCGCAGGCGATGCCCAGCCTGTCCAGCGCCTGGCGCAGCTGTTCGCGCACGGTCAGGCTGTCGTCGACCACCAGCGCGGTCAGCGCAGGTACCTCGTTGACCACCCGCGGTCCCGCCTGCGCCGTGGTGTCGGTCGGGCGCGACGCGCCGGGCGCGGCGGCCGGTTCCGCCTGCGCTGCGGCGGGGAGGGCCGAGACCTTGCTGCGCCCGAACTCGTGTTCGGCCAGGTCGTGCAGCGTCTTCATCACCTGCAGGAACAGCGATTTGCGTTCGATCCGGTAGCGGGTGTCGCCGGCCATGCCGTGGTCGGAAATGGTCACCGAGAGCAGTTGCGGGTGCCGCTCCCTGAGTTCGCGATAGGTCGCGAGCGAGGCCGGGGAGTTGGCGTCGACGATGGCGATCACCGGCGCCTGCGTGTTTTCCGCCGGCACCGCCTGGAAGCTGTACTTGCCGCCGGCGGCCCGGTTGATGACGATCTCGAGCAGCCTGGAATCTCTTGCGGTCAATCCGCACAGGGCGACGCTATGGCTCATGGGGTTCTCTGCGGCCGAATCGGTGAGGGGGATGGGCGGGGCACTGCAGGTGGGCTGTGGGCCGGCATCGCCATCGATTGCAAGGCCGCGTGGGGTATGGAAGCAAGAGCGGTGCCAAGCCGTAGGGAGCCGGCGCCACGCACGTTCCGGACAGGCCCTGCGTCGACCGCGATCTCGCGCTGATCCACGGCCTCCGTCGCGACGCAGTGGGGAGAGGGCGCATTCGAGCGCCTTCATCGCGTGAGCGGCGCGCTTCCCAATCCCGGGCCGGCCATGCCTTGCGGTCGGCGGCGGGGCATGGAGTGACGACGATATTCCTGTCATCCCGACGACACATCAGGGTTCAAGGGGGTTAAAACTGGGTTAATCTCGCCATGCACGGGCGGCCGCAGGTTCGCTTCGCCCCTGCCTTCTCTCCCCTATCGTTCCCATCATCTACAGGAGGTTAAAGTGCGTAAGCATTTGATTGCATTGGCTCTTCTGGCTGCCATGCCGGTTGCGGCGCAGGCGCAGGACGCCGAAGACGGCTCGGGCTTCAGCTGGAATGCCGCCGCCACGTCGGAATACATGTTCCGCGGCATCTCGCAGACCGACGACCATCCGGCCCTGCAGGTCGGCGCGGACTACAGCTTCAGCAGCGGGTTCTACGTGGGCGCCTGGGCTTCGAACGTGGACTTCGGCGAAGGCACCGATGCCGAGATCGACACCTTCATCGGCTGGAACGGCGACCTGGCCGAGAGCACCAACCTCGACGTGCAGCTGGTGCGCTACAACTACGTCGGCGAGCCCGATGACGTGGACTACGCCTACAACGAACTGATCGGCAAGCTGACCTTCAACGACCAGTACAGCGTCACGGTCGGCTACACCAACGACTACCTCAACACCAGCACCGACAGCTTTTACGGCGCGCTGGGCGGCAGCTGGGACGTTGGCGCCGGCGTCAATCTGACCGCCGGTGTGGGCTACACCACCATCCAGGGCCCGGAAGACGGCTATGCGGACTACACCGTGGGCGTGAACCGCGACTTCGGTCCGGCCAACATCAGCCTGAACTACGTCGATACCGACAACAACGCCGAGGATCTGTTCGGCGAGGACAACTCCGAAGACCGCTTCGTGCTGACGGTGTCCTTCGGCGGCTGATCCGGCGGTTCGTCCGTCCGGTTCCCGTCGTCCCGCACCGGTGCGGGCGGCGACGGAAAGGAGCGCTCCGGCGCTCCTTTTTTTGTGCCTGCTGCGGCCCTTCGGGGCAGGCAGGTGGCCCGTCGGTCGCCGATGCGTCCGCGGTGCGGCGGTGCCCCGCACGGCGTCGGCGGATCGGGACGGTGCGGATCAGGCGGCAGGCTCCGGTAATGTGCGTTGCCCGGCGAATGCACCGCATCCTGTCAAATGTGACAGGGCTTGACACATTGCTGCGCTGCAGCATGCCGCGGCACGTCAATCTGAATGCATCGCGAATACGGTTGGCTTCCTGTGAAGGCCGTAGTGGCGGGCACGCATCCGCGATCGGGGAGCGAGGCGTAAGGCCTTGCGCCTTCCAGGCACCATCCCCCGATTTCCAAGGAACCACTCCATGCGCATCACTCGCACTCTTCCTCGTTCGCTCGTCGTGCTGTGCCTCGCCGCCGCGGCCACCCCTGCCTTCGCCGCCGGCCCTGCGGAGGGCCGTTGGTCCTGGTCGCTGTTCGGCGGCATCGATCGGCCGCTCAGCGGCGACGTGCACGACGGCGCCACCGCGCCGGTGCCCGATCTCGGTCCGTTGAATCCTGCCCTCGCCGGCGTCGGCGCCGAACTGCGCATCGGTCAGCGCTCGCACGAAGACATCTACGGCACCGCGCGCTCCTACGGCACGGAATTCGCCTACGGGCTGAGTGACAACGGCGAAGTCTTCGGCCAGCTGCGCTATACCCGTGCGGATCGCGGCGAGGTGCAGGTCGGCGGTGCCTTCGTGCCCGCGCTCGCCACCACCCTGCCGGTGCGCGGCAGCTTCGGCGATTACAAGGCCCTGACGCTCGAGGCCGGCTATCGCCACTATTTCGCCGAGCTCGGTCCGACGCGCCCATTCGTGGCCGGCCGTCTTGGCGCGACCCGTACCGACGAAATCCGCGCCACCTTCACCATTCCGGATGCGGCCATCGCCATCGTCGACGTGCCTTTCACCCAGCAGACGACCTCGCTCAGCGCCGGGGTGGACGTTGGGCTGCTCATCCCGCTCGGCGAGACCGTGTCGCTGACCGCGCAGACGGGCGTGCGCTACACCGCCGACCTGGACGGCGACGATTCGGCGATCGGCGGCCTGGGGCTGGGCGGCATCAACGACACCGGCAGCCGCGTGTCGTATCCCGTGTCCGTAGGCCTGCGCGTCGATTTCTGACGCGCGCGGGGCATCAGACGACACCCCGGGCGGCGACAGCGCCCGGGGTGTCCGCTGTCTGCGCGGCCGAGATCGCCGCGATGCGGATGGAAGACCGCATCGAGGACATCCGGCGCCGAGCGAATGGCGCGACGCTCAGTTCCAGCTCAGGACGATCTTGCCGGCGCGGCCGGCTTCCATCAGGTCGAAGCCGGTCTGGAACTCGTCGATCGGCAACTGGTGGGTCAGCACCTTGCCGAGCGGAAAGCCGGACAGCACCAGCTGGGTCATCTTGTACCAGGTCTCGTACATCCGGCGGCCGTAGATGCCGTGCAGGGTCAGGCCCTTGAAGATGATCCGGTCCCAGTCCACGCCGGTGCCCTTGGGCAGGATGCCGAGCAGGGCGATCTTGCCGCCGTGGTACATGCAGTCGAGCATGTCGTTGAAGGCGTGCGGGTTGCCGCTCATCTCCAGGCCCACGTCGAACCCTTCCATGTGCAGGTCGGCCATGACCTCCTTCACCGAGGTCTTGCTGACGTTGACCACCCGCGTGGCGCCCATGTCGGCGGCCAGCTTGAGCCGGTAGTCGTTGACGTCGGTCACCACCACGTTGCGCGCACCGATGTGTTTGCAGATGCCGGCGGCGATGATGCCGATCGGGCCGGCACCGGTGATCAGCACGTCCTCGCCGATCACGTCGAATTCGAGTGCGCAGTGCGCGGCGTTGCCGTAGGGGTCGAAGAAGGCGGCCAGCTCGCTTGGGATCTGGTCCGGGATCGGCCACAGGTTGCTGGCCGGCATCGCGATGTATTCGGCGAAGGCGCCGTCCCGGTTCACGCCGATGCCGACCGTGTTCGGGCACAGGTGCTGGCGCCCGGCGCGGCAGTTGCGGCAGTGGCCGCAGACGATGTGGCCTTCGGCGGAGACGC
>CBFGMS010000052.1:0-28113 GCA_965649985.1 uncultured Gammaproteobacteria bacterium
CACCTGCGCCCATCGCGGACGCCGGACGGTGAATGTCCGCGATGGGCGCAGGTGGTGCCGCTGGTGCGCGCGGTGCGTCGCCGCACCGGGCCTGTGCCGGCGCTCACGCCGGTGGCCGTCGCCCGGCGCTGCCCCACCTGCGCCCATCGCGGACGCCGGACGGTGAATGTCCGCGGCCCCGCCACGATCCGCGTGCGCTGCCGCTGAACCGCGACGGCCGGGCCTGCACCCGCACCGGCGCAGGCCCGGGTCACCGCGCCCCCCGACGCGCATCGCCCGCCGCAAGGCCCGCCCGCCGCAAGCCCCGGCTTCCTCCTTCCCGCACGGAGCACCGCCATGCCTGCCCAGAACGCCCGCCAGTTCCTGCAGATGAAGGTCCGCGGCCTGGCGGCGCGCCTGGGCCGGCTGACGCGGATCGACAACGCCTTCGTCGGCCTGCGCCCGCAGGACATGCCCTACGCCCCGTCGCGGGCGCACTTCGAGGCGGCGAACCGGCGGCTGGCCACCATCGAAAGCCAGATCCGTCGCCGTTTCGAGGATGTGCGCGCGTCGGCGCAGAGCGCACCGCTGCAGCGGGTGCTGATCGACATCGCCCTGGTCGAGCGCGAGCTCGACCGCGCGCGGCGCATGTTCGGCATGTTCTTCGAGGTCTTCGCCCAGCGCGGCACGAGTTTCGGCGCCTCGCTGGCGGCGCACGACGCCATCGCCCAGGACTGCTACCAGGCGATCCGCGAGGCCGCGCCGCGGGTGTTCCCGAGCGCGCTGCTGAAGCCGGTGTGCTACATGGAGCACGGCTTCTCGCCGGCCACGATGCGCCGCGGGGTGTCGCTCAGCCGCCTGCTGGGCGAGGCCAACCCCTTCCCGCTGATCCGCATCCCGTGGGACCGCGACCACCCCTGGCAGGCCGTGTTCCTGCACGAGGTGGCCCACAACCTGCAGGCCGATCTGGGCATCTGGCAGGAGAACCGCCAGGCGGTGGTGAAGCGGGTCATCGGTCAGCTGCGGCACCCGTTCCTGGCCACGGTCTACGGCCGCTGGCACAAGGAGATCTGGGCGGACCTGGCGGCGCTGCTGCTCGGCGGCCCGGCGGCGGCCTGGGGCATGGCCGAATTCCTCGCCCACCCCGCCCCGCGCACCATGACCTACCGCCCCGGCGGCGCGCATCCCACGGCGTTCCTGCGGGTGAAGATCCTCGCCGAGATGCTGATGCGCATGGGGTTCGACGACGACGCCACGCGCCTGCGCCGGGTCTGGACCACGCTGTATCGACCCGAACGCGGGCACCGCATTCCGGCCCCGCTCATCGCCAGCGCCGAGCGCGTGGTGCCCGAGATCGTCGACGAGACCATGTTCCAGACCCGACGCAATCTGGCCCAGCGCGCGGTCGCCGACCTCATCCCGTTCTCGCGCGACGACCAGGCGGCGATCCTGCACGGCGCGCGCCAGATGGGTGCCGGCCGGATCGACCGCATCGACCTGCCGCCGCGCTTCCTGCTCAGCGCCGCCAGTTACGCGCTCGCGGCCGGCCGCATCCCGCCGCGGCGGCTGGCCGACGGCGTGATCCACCGCCTCGCCGAGGATGCGCGCCGTGCCAATGCCCGCGGCGCCGGGCCGCCCGTTCCCACCCTCGCACGCCGCACGGCGACTGCGGCGGCCTGATCCGAACAGGCATGCCCCACGCCACACCCGTCGCGCCCGCATCTCGCCCGCACACGCCACCTCCGCGCACGCCACACCCAGGAGACCGCACATGTTCAGTTTCAACGACACTCCCGATGCGACATCCGCCACCGGCGCCGTGTCCGGTCCGCCGTCGAAGGCGACACTGGCGCTGGACAACCTGCTGCGCCGCGAACTGCGCGTGGGCGATCCCAGCAACCCGCAGCAGGTCGCCAAGGCGCTGTTCGAGCGCTACCGGCACCAGCCGCGGGCGATGGGCATCAAGACCGAAGCCCAGGGCCTGCCTTTCCTGCGCACGCCCCAGGCATTCGTGCCGGCGGCGCCGGACAACACCGCGACCAGCGTGGATCTGAAGCGCGCCACCGACGACGTGCACAAGGACCTGGAGCAGCTCGCGCGCAGCAATCTGCTCAAGGACATCGACGCCGAGATCGGCGGCTGGGCCGACGGCATCCGTGGCGCGGTGCAGGAAGGCGTGAACGCGGCGCGCTTCGGACTGGATCCACGCAATCGGGACCGCGCGCTCGGCATCCGCCGCACGCTGGGCGACTACGCGCGGCTGGCGCGGCTGGTCGGCACGCTCACCCCGTCCTCCACCTACGAGTTCCGCAGTCTGGCGCGCAGCATCGACGAAGTCTGCGCGGTGATCCTGGTGATGCTGGGCGAGAGCATGGCCAACAACGGCTTCGCCGGCGGGCGGTTCCTGCTGCAGGCGCCGTTCACCGAAATGCAGACCCGACGCGACGCCTGCCTGCATGCGCTGCAGAACCTGCTGGGCTCGCTCTCCTACCGCGGCGGCCCCAACGACTGGCCGCGCGGCATCGATGCCTACCGGCGTCTGTTCGATGCGCTGGAAGCGCAGGGCCAGGGCGACCTGCGCGCGCTGATGACCGAGCAGGAACTGGGGCGCGTGCTGGACGACCTGGTGCGCCGCGCCGCGCGCGGCAGCGCCGACGGCCTGCGTGCGCTGGGTTCCACCGCGCAGATCGAACTCAACCGCGTCTACCGCCTGATCAACTTCGGCTACCGCCTGGTGGACCCGGAGTCGCCGCCGCTGACCTCGTTCCTCGAAGCGCTGCGGCTGTTCGCCGACGGGTTCGGGCAGGCCGGCGGCTCGCGCCTGCTGCGCGTGGCGCGCCCGCCGATCGTGTTCTACGGCCTGTACGGCATGGAGGAGGAATCCGCCGCCGACCGGCGCATCGTCAACCTCACCGTGGCCCGCGGCCGTCTGGCCGGACAGATCGACTGCTATTCGCGCTGCGCCTGCGACGATGTGGCCTGCCAGATCATGCTGGACAAGCTGCTGTACGACGTCGACCGCGCGATCGACCTGTACGCGGTCGGCAACACCGACCTCGGACTGCCGGAAACGCGCGCCGCGGCGTATGCGTATCTGATCGACGCGTTCCTGCACCTGGGCGTGCGCGAGCAGAACGTGGCCTTCTGCCCGGATCTGCCGCCGGCGCTGGTGCGCTCCCTGCAGAGCATCGTGACCCAGCTGCGCCCCACCGGCGAGCACGATGCGGACTGGAAGACGGCACGCTCCGAATTCGACGACATGCGCATCCACAACACGACCATCGGCGGCAGCACCATCGCCTTCACCGATGTGCTCCACCAGGAGCTGTGCCTGCAGCGCGAATCCGAACGCCGCTGGCGCGGCTTGGCCGACCAGATGAGCGCCAACTGCGCCCCGGTCGGCGAGATCTTCGGCGAGAACGGCTATCTCATCGCGATGCTGCGCAACGCCATGACCCGGATCGGCGCAGACCTGGCCCAGGACGTCGAGCTGCAGGACTGCGGCACGGACGGGCCGGACATCCCCGCGCATTTCGAGACCTCGCTGGACGCCATCGCCAACGAACGGCTGCGCCGCGGCGGTTTTCTGAACCGCGCTGGCTCCTGAAGCGGCCCCCACCCGAACTGCGCTACGACCGAGGAGAAGATCATGAGCCGTCAGACCCCACATCCCGCCCCGGGACAGTACACGGTGCTCGAACCGGGCGACACCTACGAATGCGGGCCGCTGTACATCGAGCGCGATACCGCCGACACGCGCCGTCGCGCACTGATCGAAGCGCGCTGCGAACCGCCGCCGGAAGAACGCACGCAGCCAGACGATCTGAAACAACTGGACCTGCTGCGCATCGCGGTGAATTCCTTCGCGTTCAACCAGCAGCCGCGACGCTACGGCAGCCGCTTCGCCCGCCACCAGGCGGAATCGGCCCGGGCCACCGCCTCCATCGCCGCACTGCTCGCCGACGGCGCCCTGCTGCGCGCGGCGCCGGCGCCGGCCCCGACACCGGCCCCTTCGCCGGTCGCGCAGATCAGCCTGGGCGGCGCCGGCATCGTCGCGGCGGGGGTGATGCTGCCGGCACTGATGCATCTGTTCGATCGCAATGCGGTGGACCGCGATTCGCATCTGAAACGTCTGGGATTCATCCGCTCGCGCTACCTCACCGGCTGCCGCGACACCCTGCTGAAACTGCGGCTGGAGGAGGCCTTCAAGCTGTTCGAGCAGGCGGTCGACCCGGTGGAATTCGATGCGCGCACGGTGAATGCGCCGGCGGTGTCGAACGAGGTGTACCGCGAGATTGCCCGCCAGTGCTCGCTGGGTCTGCGCGCACTGTTCGCCGCGGTGCGAGACGCGCCCGAGGGCGATCACGCGGCCTGGGCGGTCGAGGCAGAGACCTTTCCCCAGGCGCCCGCGGCACAGGTTGCGGCTGTCGCCGAGGAGCCTAGAGGCGCAGCTGCTGTCGCTGCCGCCGAGAGCCCACCCGCCCGGAGCGTCGCCCGCAAGCGCGCTCCCGCCCGGCGCGGCAAGAACAAATAATCCAGGCGCTGCCCATCCCGGCCGGTGCGGACCCGGCCGAGAACCAGGAGAACACTCATGAGTTTCCAGACACACGAAACCATCCAGCGTCTGTGGGAGACCTTCCTGCGCGAGCAGCTGGACAAACTGCCGCCCGGCGAGCGCGAGGGCTTCGAGGTGCAGTTCGAGCAGCGCCTGGGCGACCTGCTGCGTGCGGGCACGAGCGGGCCGAAGGGCGAACAGGGCTTCCTCGATCTGGTCGGCCTGGGCAGCAAGGGCCCGGTCGACTTCGCCGACATCAGCTACCCCTACATCGAGCCGGATTTCGACGACGCGGTGATCCCCAGCCAGCTGCACGCCGCGGCCGAGCTGTACTACATCTACCAGCACGAGCGGATGAAGGTGTTCGAGGTGGTGGACGTGCTGCAGCGCCTGTTCCGCCTCGGCAAGATCCGCGTGCAGCGCGGGCCGGGCGCGCAGGGGCTGTATCGGCTCGACAAGCTCAAGCCGCTGCGCTACACCCGGCAGGACCGCATGGTCGCCTACCGCCGTGCGTTCAACTACGGCAACGCGCAGGCACCGGCGGGGGCGGTGGTCAACCGCAATTTCCACCGCCAGCTGGTCGGTTTCATGGTCGCGATCAGCCAGTACTTCCGCGACATGCTGATCGGCGAAGTGATCCGCGGCGGCCCGCTGATCGAACAGCGCCCGTTCGGCAGCATCGCCACCATCCAGCGCGTGGGCCTGGACATGCGCTACGCGCTGGACCGCAGCACCTACGGCAACATCTTCTCGCTGGCGATGGAGGTGGGCCACTACCTGGTGCAGGTGCTGGAGATCCTCGACACGCCGGACATCAAGAAGTCCTTCGACGCCAACACCAAGTGGGACGTGATCGAGATCGTGTCCAACCGCCACCTCGGCGGCACCGCGGAGCCTTCGCAGCGCGCGAAGATGGCCGAAAGCGGCCGACGCATCCTGAAGTTCGCGGCCGACAACGACTTCAGGACCGTCACCGACCCGACGCTGTTCCAGTCGACGGTGCGCCCGATCGGCGCCCACGCCGACTCCTGGGTGGCCGCCTACCGGATGACGCCCGAGGGCCGCAGCTTCCCGGGCGTGACCCCGGCGCTGCGCGGCCTGATCGGCGGCGGCACGCCCGCCGCGGCCTGAGCCGCGCACGGCGGTCGGCACCGGCGTGCCGACCGTCCGGCCCCCGGGCGCGGCCTGCGCCCCCGCACAGATGCGCAGGCGACCGCTCGCGCTCGCGTGTGCATGCGCGCACATGCGTGTGCGGGCATGCATCGCGCCTCCGCGCGAGGCCGCACATTTCCCCTTCCGCCGCACGATGACGATGGATGAGCCATGTTCGAGCGCGCCGTACTGGATCAGGAACTGGAGGTCAGCCTGCGCGCGCGGCGCAGCGCGTTCGTGATCGACCCGCTGCTGGCGCTGTCCACGCCGCTGGGCGCGCGCCTGACCGGGCGCCTGTCCGCCGCCGCGGACCTGTGGGTCACCCGCACGTTCTGGCAGGTGATCGATTCCAGCGACTACTACCGCCGCGACCCGCCCGCGCTGTGGCCCGAAGCGCTGCGCGCGGGGCTGCCGGAGAGCATCGGCGACGACCTGCACCGCGCGCTGTCGCTGTGGGAAACCACCCGCCTGCGCACCGATCTCACGCATTGCCGGCTGCACTGGGTCAGCGACAACCTCGGCGAATCGGTGTTCCCCGACGGCGCGCCACCCGATCTGATCGAGCGCTACGAGGCCCTGCACCAGAGCCTGACCGCGCGCGCCGACCCCGGCGACGACGCCACCGGCACCGCCGGCTTCTACGGCACCATCGACAGCCTGGCCCTGGCCGCGGCGCTGGGCAACGCCAGCCTGCTCACCCTCGCCCCCGACACGCCAACCTCATGCCTGTCGCTGGCCTGCGCGCAGGTGGGCCTGGGGCTGGAGCCCGCGCCGGACAGCGGGGAGGCGGACCTTGGCGCGCTGGCGGTGCTCGAACGCCAGCGGCTGCGCGAGATGATCGTGGCCGCCGGCTGCACGCCGCTGCTCTGGGGCGGGCTGCGCCTGGCGGTGGTGCATCCGCTGCTGTGCGGCGACCCCGGCGGTCGCCTGGAGCATTTCGACACGCACCTGATGGACCCGGTCTCGATCGACAGCGCGCTGGAGGACGACGATTCCGGCTTCGACCTGCTGGCGCCCTGCCCCGCAGTGCTCGCCGCCGGCGATCCCTGGCGCTCGGCGCGCCATTTCTGGCAGCGCATCTGACGCGCGCCGTGCAGGAGGCCCCATGACCCGCCCCGCAAGCCTTCGCTCCGCAAGCGCGCGTCCCGCCGACGCGCGTCCGGCCTCCTCCGCCCGGCACACATCGGCCTCGCCTGCGCTGCCGCTGCCTGCGCGACGCGGCGCGCTGCGCATCAACGTCGACGAACTGGTCGCGGTGAGCGTGCTGGGCCAGATCGCGCACCCGATCGCCCGCGCCAACCCCTACCGCATCGGTTACGACGGCGTCCCGCGGGTGCTGCCGGGGACCGGCGGCATCGTGCTGAACCATCGCATCGGCGACCCCTGCATCGGCCTGGCCGGCGACCACATCGAACCGGGCGTCGCGCTGCACAACAACGGCCGGGAAGTGGTCGGCCCGCGCGACGGCCCCAACACCGCGCTGATGACCTATGCCTGCGTGGGCAACGTGGCCGAAGTGGTGAGCGGGCGCATGGCCGGACGGCGCGGCACGGTGAGCGGCAAGCACGGCGGCATCAACCACGTGCTGGTGGATTTTCCAAGTGAGGTGCTGGCGCGGCTGACCATCGGCGACCGCATCCAGATCCGCAGCCTGGGCCTGGGCCTGCGGCTGCCGGACTATCCGGAGATCGAGGTCATGAACTGCGCGCCGCGGCTGTTGCGGCGCTGGGGCATCCGCGCCCGCGACGGCGCGCTGCACGTGCCGGTGACCCACGTTGTGCCGGCGGTGCTGATGGGCTCCGGGCTGGGCAAGAACACCGCCTGGCGCGGCGACTACGACATCCAGATGTCGAACGGCCCGCTGCGCGAGCGCCACCGTCTGGGCAGCCTGCGCTTCGGCGACCTGGTGGCCATCGTCGATGCCGACGCGCGCCGCGGCCCTTCGGTGCGCGACGGACGGGTGACCCTGGGCGTGATCGTGCACGGCGACAGCACCGCCAGCGGCCACGGCCCCGGGGTCACGCCGCTGCTGACCGGCCCGACCGCCCTGCTGCGGCCGTTCCGGGATGCGCAGGCCAACATCGCCGGCCGGCTGGGCATCCGCACCCCGGTCCCGCCGCGCCGCCGCGCCACCCTGCCCGAGCGCGACCCGCGTCGCGCCTGCGTCGCGCGCGAGCTGCCGCCGCGGCTGTCGTTCGCGACCGGCGGCGGCTGAGCATGGCGGCCTGCCCGCCATCGCGGCGGCTCCAGTGCCACGCCGATGCCGGCCGCCGGATGAATCCGATGAGCGGCTGGACGTTTTCGCGCGCCCGCCGCGTTGCTTACCCTGCCGCCGGATTTCATGCCGGCGACGAGGAGTCGGGAGGTCGATGCGGCCGCATCCGTGCAGGCGGCCGTGCATGCCCGCCCTCCCTGATCGCCGCAGGATGCGCCATGGGGGGCGGCCATCCTGCTCTGGACTGGATCACGCCTTCGGCCGCCCGTCCGTCGTCGCCGAGACGACACCCCGGCCCAAGGCGTCCGCAGAGGATCTCGGCACGGACATGACGGACATGAACGTCCCACGACCGGCGAACGGCAAGGCGGACCGCACGCCCCCGTCCGCACGCGACGCGATGCTGCAGGTGCTGGCCGAATTCGACCTGGACGGGACGCATTGCCTGCTGGTTCCGGCGGACCCGTCGGTGACCGGCACCGCAGGCGACGAGGGCCGGCATCGCGACCATCACGCAGAGGCACCGCGCAGCGACGCGCGTCCGGCCGGCACCCGCCCGATCTGCGGCTTCGAACTGGACGGGCGACGCTATGTCCTCTATGCCCGCACCGGGCCGGGACGCGCCGGCGACGGCGAACACGAGGACCCGCTGGGCTCGCTGACCGCCCGCGAACAGCAGATCGTGCGCCTGGTGTGCCTGGGCATGGTCAACAAACAGATCGCCGACAGGCTGCGGATCAGCGAATACACGGTGAAGACCTACCTCAAGCAGATCTTCTGCAAGCTCAACGTGCACAGCCGCTCGGCGATGGTCTACCGCTGCGCGGCATGGTCCACGGTGCACGCCCTGCGCGATGCCTGACCCGGCGGTGTGGCGCGCCGGATCGCCAGCGGCGATGGGCGATGCCCGCGCTCAGCCGCCCGCGCAGAACGCCGCGTAGTCGATATAGCCGGGGAACGCACGCCCGGGCGCGCACAGCGCGCAGTCCGGATCGGGCGCCAGCCGGGTCTCGCGGAAGCGCATCGCCAGCGCATCGAACTGCAGCAGCCGCCCGCTCAGGGGCTCGCCGATGCCGAGGATGAGCTTGAGCGCTTCGGTGGCCTGGATCAGGCCGATCACCCCCGGCAGCACGCCCAGCACGCCGGCCTCGGCGCAGTTGGGCGCGTCCTCGGGCGCGGGCGGCTCCGGGAACAGGCAGCGATAGCACGGCGCCACACCGCGCCTGCGGCCGGCATCGAACACACTGGCCTGGCCCTCGAACCGGTGCACCGCGCCGTACACCAGCGGGATGCCGAGCTTCACGCAGGCGTCGTTGAGCAGGTAGCGCGCCGGGAAGTTGTCGGCACCGTCGATGGCCACATCCACACCGTCCAGCAGCGACTCGACATTGGCCGAATCCGCGCGCGCGCGGACGCGCTCGATGCGCGTGCGCGGATTGAGCGCGGACAGCGCCTGCGCGGCCGATTCCACCTTGGGAACGCCGATGCGCGCATCGGTGTGCAGGATCTGCCGCTGCAGGTTGCTGCGGTCCACCGTGTCGTCGTCCACGAGCCGCAGCGTGCCGACGCCGGCCGCGGCGAGATAGAACGCCGCCGGCGAGCCCAGGCCACCGGCACCGACCAACAGCACGCGCGCCGCCTGCAGCCGCCGCTGGCCATCCACACCGATCTGCGGCAGACGCAGATGACGCGAATAACGCTCCGCGAAATCGGCATCGATCCCGGTGTCGCCAGCGTCGGGCACCATCACCGGCAACCCCTCCGCGACCCAGCGCTCCGTCCCGCCGGCCACCGAGGCCACCCGCGCATAGCCCGCCTCGGCCAGCATCTGCGCGGTGCGCAGCGAACGCATGCCGCTCTGGCAGATCAGCAGGATCTCGCCATCGCGGTCGGGCAGATGCGCGTCCGGCGCATGGATCAATTCGCCCATCGCAACGCCGTGCGCACCTTCGGCCATCCCGGCCGCGCGCTCGTGCGCCTCGCGCACGTCGACCAGCCGCGCGCCGGCGCGCTGGCGCGCCTGTGCCTCGGCGGGGGCGAGTTCCACGGGGTTCGAAGGGGTCATGGGCGCTGCGGACATCCAAGATGACGGCCTAAAGCCTAGCGCCTGCGCCCACGATGGCAACCATCACGATGCCGCGATGGCATGGCGGCCTATCGACGTGCGGCATGCCGCCGCCGCGTCCCGGGAATGCGGGGGCACGGCGGCGGGATTGTGCTCACGACTGCTTGTTCGTGACTGCTGGCTCGTGAGCGCCGGCGCGCGACGCGATCGGCGTCACCAGGCATGCATCACTGCAGGCATGTCGAAATGTGCTCAGCAGGGCGGGGGGGCATGCCATCGACCGCTCATTCCTTGCGCAGCTCGAAGCGCGGCTCCACCGCGCCTTCGCGCTCGATGCGCTCGGCGGCGGTGCTGTCGCGGGTGTTCTTCTGCACCGCCACGGTGGCGAACAGGCTCATCATGAACGCGATGCCGTAGAAGCCCTTCTCGATCCGCGGCATCTCGGCATTCCAAAGACCCGTCACCAGCAGCACGATCGCCAGCAGGGTCGAAAACCAGGCCAGACCGTAGTAGATGCCGGTCACCGGCACGTCTTCCAGCCGGTCGCGCACGGCCTTCTGCACCGATACCGCGGAAAACAGGCCGTACATCAGCACCGTGAAGTAGTAGCCCTTTTCATGCATCGACATCGGGGCGTTCCACAGGCCGGTGAGGAAGGACAGGGCGCCGACCATCAGCGCGGTCCATGAGGCACCGACGAAGGCGGCGGAGGGACGCATCGGGACGGGACGGGACAGCATCGCGGGATCTCCTGCGGTTTGGACGGAAGCGCCGTCCGCGGCGGTGGGCCATGGCACGCGGCGCTTGTCCCGAAAGTACGCGGCCGGGCTGTGGATCTGGCCGCGTTTGCGGCGCGCGTCATGCAGGTAGCGTTTGCCTGCACCTGCGGTCCCGGGCCAGTGGCCCGGCAGCGGTGGCCCAGGCGGGTTCGAGCCGGCACGGGCGCGGTCAAGCAGGTCCTGGCGGCTCGCCGGCGTTCACCGCCGCCTGACACGCATCAGTAGCGCAGCACCTGCACCGTCTCCCCCGCCGCGTGGGCGCGCTCGCCCTCGTCCAGCACGATCAGCGCGTCGCTGGCCGCGGCGGCGTGCAGACGGTGCGAGCCGTCGGCGGCGTTCGGGGCGGCCCACAGCGTGCCGTCGTCGTCGCATTCGAGACGGGCGCGCAGGAATTCCCGCCGTGGATGCGTCTTGCGCCATTCCGCACGCAGACGCGCGCGCAGGCGGGGGCGCGCTTCGCTGCGGCCCTGCAGGGCGTCCAGCAGGGTACGGCCCAGGGTGAGCGTGGTCGCCAGCACCGACACGGGGTTGCCCGGCAGGCACAGAAACAGCGCCTCGCCCAGCGGCTTGGCACTGCCGCTCGGATACTCGCCCGCCTCCAGCACGCCCGCGGGCGCATCCGGCCGCGATTCGGCGAACAGCACCGGCATGCCCGGCTTCATCCGCACCTTCCAGAAATGGATGCGGCCCTCGCGTCGGAAGAACGCGGGCAGATGGTCCTTCTCGCCGACGGACACCCCGCCGCAGACGATCACCACATCGAAGGCATGGCCGGCATGGCGCAGCGCGCTGGCGATGGTCTCGGGATCGTCGGGCAGCCGCGGCCAGGCAACCGGCTCCAGGCCTTCGGCGCGCAGCAGGCCGAGCAGCAGTTCGCGGTTGCTGTCGTAGATCTGTCCATGGCGCAGCGGCAGGCCGGGCTCGGCCAGCTCATCGCCGCTGGTGAACACCGCCACCGTCGGCCGACGCGTCACCGCGATCCGGTCCATCCCCTGCCCTGCGGCCAACGCGACCCGCACCGGCGTCAGCACGCAGCCGGCAGGCAGCAGAGTGTCGCCAGCGCGCACGTCCTCGCCCGCGTGACGTACCCAGCGCCCATGCGCGGGCGCCTCACGCGCACGCACGCGGCCGTCGCCGTCCAGTTCGGCATCCTCGCGGATCAGCACGGTGTCCGCACCGGGCGGCAGCGGTGCGCCCGTGGTGATCCGCACGCATTCGCCCGCGCCGAGCGCCGCGGCCACCGCGCCGCCCGCGAACTGTTCGCCCGCCAGACGCAGCCCCTCGCCCTGCGCGAGCGCGAGATCGGCATGGCGGAAGGCGAAGCCGTCCATCGCCGAATTGTCGAACGGCGGCTGGTCGACCACCGCGACAAGATCCTCGGCCAGCACACGGCCGTGCGCCCGCGCCAGCGGCACGCGCTCGACCGGCATGGCGCGGGTCGCGGCCACGCCGCGGAGGATGTCCACGGCCGCGTCGAAGGCGATGCGGGTGGGGATGTCGTCGAAAGGCGTCTGCGCGGAGAGGTCGGTCATGCGCGCATGCTAGCGGATGCGCCCGGATCGGGGCGTTGCGCACGCGCGCAGCGGTGGCGGTGGAGTGGCGGTGGGCAGCCTGGCGAAACGGCAGGCCCGGGCTTGCCGATGGAGCCCGGGCGCGGATGGCGGCGCGGCGCATCCGCGCGGGTACGGGTGGCTGATGCGCACATCTCGACCCTACCACCGCCGGCCGCCGACCTGCACGACACCGCCAACGCGGCGCAGCGCCTGCGCGACGCTGCATGGGGTGGCGCGCTCAGGCCAGGCGCTGGCCGCCGCGCTGCTGTTCCTCGGTGCGCACATTCACCTCCTGCTGCTGCGTTTGCGCGGCGAGCGCCTGCTGTTCGCGGTAGGTGCGGTCGGTCTGCGCCAAAGGTTGTTCGATCGCGGTCGCCAGTTCGGCCTTCGCGTATTGGCCGCTCTCGGGCCGCGACGGATCGAGCGCGAAGGCGTAAGTCCGCTGGTCGTTCACCGCGACCACCAGAGACTGTTCGGTGAGCTTCTTGCTGTCCGCATCGAGGGTGAGCACGCCGCTGAGATTCGCGCGCTGGGTGTCCGAGAAGCCGGACAGCTGCGGGTTCTGGTTCACGCTGGCGAGAATGTCGCCGAAACGGCGGTCCTCGACGATGGACGGCGTGGTCTGCGCCGGCTGCGTCGATGTCGTCTCGGGCAGGCCCGCGACCGCCGGCGCCTCGCCGCTGTCGGAGAAGCGGCGCTGGATACCCTTCCAGATGTCGCGCAGGTTGTCCCAGAAGCCTTCCTGGCTGTCGTAGTCGCGAATGGCCGACCGCTCGCTGTCGGTGAATTCGCGCAGCTGCGCGGGCTGGCCGTCGGGCGTGGGCCGGACCAGGATCATGGCGTTCTCGTAGCCCAGCGCCAGCGGATCGGAGGCGCCGCGGCCGTCGAGATACCACGCCCGCGCATAGAAGTCGCCGTCGCCGTTGAGCACCTGCACGTTCGGCCCGTACATCTCCTGCGCGAGCGAGAGCGTGTCGCGCATCGCGATCGGCGGCGTGGACACGCGCGAGAGGAACCGGCCGTTCTCGTCGAAAGCGAGAAAGGAACGGCTTTCGAGGTTGTTGCTCTTGTCGTCGTCGTATTGACCGTCGGTGACGCCCGGCGGGCGCGGCGTCCAGCCACGGTCGCCGCGGTCGGGGTCGTAGGGCGGGTTGCCGATCAGATCGCCAGGCTGCCGCGCCACCTGGTGGGTGAACAGATGGATCGCGGCGACGGTGGGGTCGTTCTTCAGGCGTTCCAGCTCGGCGTTGGCGGTATCCGGCGTCGGGAAGCGCTGGCGGTCGATGTTGACCAGCTCCATCTCGCCGTTGGAGCGGACCAGATAGCCGGCGCGCAGATTGGTGCCGTTGTTGGGGTCGCGCAGCTCGGTGACCGGCTGGTTGCGCCGGCCCTCTTCACCCTCCTCCAGCCGCGCGAAGTTCGTGTAGTGGTAGCCGATGACCCGGGTACCGTTCTCGCCGGGGTCGGGAGTGATGAATCCGGTACCCAGCACCGCCACCGGTTCCAGACCGCGATCGGCGAGCTCGCGCAGCACCTGGTGCGCGGGACGCCCATTGCTCGGGACCAGGAAGCTGTCGTCGAACTCGGTGACCTGCACCTTCGCATCGTCGCGGGTCTGGATGTTGGCGTTGCCCACCACCAGCCGGTCGCCTGCGGGATTGGCGTACAGCTCGGTGCCGTCGCGCAGCGAGTAGCGCCCGGTCGCGCTCTGGTGCTGCAGCACCTCCAGCTCTGCGGTCACCTGATTCTGGCCTGCGGGCACCGGGATGTTCAGCTGCTCGGCTATGCTGCGCGGCAGTTCGACCTGGCGCTGTCGCCACGGCGCCTGCGCGGGGTCGTCGTAGCCGGCCTTTTCCTCGGTCGATTCGCGCTGCGAAAAGCGCGTGCTGTTCGCGGTCAGTGGCAGTTCGCGCGTGGTGATGCCCGGGTCGCTGCGCTCGACCGTGGGCGCGACGATGCCGATCTCGCGGCCGCTGGGCATGCGCAGGGACGCGACGTCCAGCGCATCGGTGTCGCCGGTGCGCGGGATGATCAGCGAATTGTCGCTGCCGATGCTCAAACCCACCGGTCGGCCGACGATCTGATTGTTGGCATCGACGCGGTACAGCGTCGCGGTGTTGTCGGTGGTGTCCTGCGAGACGCGCCAGGCGCTGGGCTGGCCGTTCACTTCCAGATGCTCGATCTGGCGGAGCTGGGTGTAGCCGCCGTCCTGGTTCTGGATCCACTGAGTGCGCACATCGCCGGCCTGATTGATCACCGTGATGGTCGGGTCGACCTCCTGGATCTGCCGGTTGGTGACGCTGCCGTCCGAATTGATCACCGGGATCGTCCGGGTGATCGTGGCGTTCTCCTCGATCACGCGCCCGCCGTTGGGCACGACCAGGGCATCCTCCCTGCGCGGCAGGTTGTCGTTGCCCGGGCCATAGGTGGTGATCGCGCCCTCGCCGGGGCGGTTGGAATGTACGCGACGGATGGCCAGTTCGTTGTTGTCGGCGAAGCTCAGGTCGATCCGGCGGTTCTGGCCATCCAGATAACTGGCGACCCAGCGCGCATCGGAGCCGTCCTGCGGCGGAATCAGGTCCAGGCGCGTGCCGCCGGGGCGAATGACGTCGGTCAGTCGGTCCTGCGGGATCTGGCTCAGCACTTCGGGCGGCACCGGCTCCAAGCCCTTGTAGGTGGGCACCAGAAATTCGGTGAGCTGGCCGCTGCCGGGACGGTCGCTGCCGTGCCAGCGCGCCGTATAGGTACCGCCGTCGGTCTGGTTGCCGGCGATGACGACCGTACGCGGCTCGAGACCGTTGAGGTTGCCCTCGAAACGCAGCCAGGACGCCGACTGGTTGACCAGCTCCTGCGCACTCGGGCTCATGCCGGCCTGGTCCATGGTCGGTGCCGGACTGGACTGGTCGCGGGACATCCGGACCGACCAGTGATAGATCTCCGAGGCGCTGCCGTCGTTGTTGCGTACGCGCTCGCTGGTCGTGGTCAGCTCGACGATCCCATGGTTGCTCCTCAGCCTATGAGTAGACGATTGGTTGGGTTCACTCATCGCGACGGATCCTGTCTATCGAGTGCCGGAATCGGGCCAGATCCGGATCATAAACGCGGGATCGACGGCGACACCGAACAGAACCCCAACCGTTCCGGACGGAGGAGGCGGATCACAGAGATGGGATATCGCGGTGCGCAGTCGCCAGGCCGGAGTCGCAAGGCCATGGCCTCGGAGGGCGGGCGGCCGCCGGGCTGAGCGGCGCAGGGCCTGCCCGCCGTGGCGCCTGCGTACCGCGAGGCCTGCGGGCCACGGCCTCCCGCCGGCCCGGCCCGGGAAAGCCACCGGCCGGACATCATCTGCGCCATGCTGGCCCGCGCCGCGCGGCGCGGGCGGGTGGCAGGCTCACGGTCTTCTTGCGACGAAGGCGAACGGCTCAGGGCTGCCGCGCTGCGCGGCGGCGCGCGCTCACTTGTTCCGCTTGATATGCCGGATCATCCGCTGCCGCTTCTTGATCTGGCCCTCGGTCAGCACGTTCTTCTTGTCCTTGTAGGGGTTCTCGCCCTCGCGGAAGATGAAACGCACCGGGGTGCCGATCAGCTTGAAGCGCTTGCGGAAGAAGTTTTCGAGATAGCGGCGGTAGCTCTCGGGCAGCTGCTTCAGGCGGCTGCCGTGCACGACGAAGGTCGGCGGGTTCTCGCCGCCGGGATGGGCGAAGCGCATCTTGGCGACATGGCCGCGCACCGCGGGCGGCGGGTTGGTGGTGTAGGCGATCTCCAGCGCGCGGGTGACATCGGCGGTGCTGAAGGTGGCCGTGGCCGAGGTATGCGCGCGGTGGATCGCCGCGAACAACTCGCGCAGGCCGGAGCCATGCTTGGCGCTGATGTGCACCGCCTCGGCCCAGTTGACGAACGACAGCTTGCGCGCCAGCAGGCCGTCGGTCTGCTCGCGCTGGTACTGGGTGAGGCCATCCCACTTGTTGACCGCCACCACCAGCGCGCGGCCGGCGTCCAGGACCGCTCCGAGCACGCTGGCGTCCTGCTCGGTCACGCCTTCAGTGGCGTCGATCATGATCACCGCGACCTGGCAATGCTCGATCGCCTGCAGGGTCTTGATGATGGAGAACTTCTCCACCGCCTCGTCCACCTTGGACTTGCGGCGGATGCCGGCGGTGTCGATCAGCCGGTATTTGCGGCCGTCGCGCTCCAGATCGACCGCGATCGAGTCGCGGGTGGTGCCCGGCACCTCGGAGGCGATCATCCGCTCCTCGCCGAGGATGCGGTTCACCAGGGTGGACTTGCCCACGTTGGGGCGCCCCACGAAGGCGATGCGCACGCGCTCCGGGTCGGAGTCGAGGGTCTCGGCCGAACCGACTTCGGGCAGGCGCTCGATCACCTCGTCGACCAGGTCGTCCAGACCCTGGCGGTGCGCCGAGGACACGCCGACCGCATCGGCAATGCCGTAGCGGGCGAAATCGGCGATGGCCGTGCGCCTGTCGAGGCCGTCGGTCTTGTTGACCACCAGCAGCGTCGGCCGGCCGGCCTTGCGCAGCCAGCGCAGGATCTCGTCGTCCAGCGAGGACGCGCCTTCGCGGCCGTCGACCACGAACAGCACCAGGTCGGCTTCTTCCGCCGCGGTCCGCGACTGCCGCGCGGTGGCGCCAGCCAGTCCCTCCTCCTCGTCGGCGATGCCGCCGGTGTCGACGATGGCGAACGGCCGCTCGGCAAGCCGGCAGATGCCGTAGTTGCGGTCGCGGGTCACGCCCGGCTCGTCGTGGACGAGCGCGTCGCGACTGCGGGTCAACGCATTGAACAGCGTCGATTTACCGACATTGGGACGGCCGACGAGGGCGACGAGGGGGAGCATGAGGACGCCGGAAGTGGAGAGTGGGAAAGGAACATCGGGGAAGCGGCGACGGCCTGGCCTGCCGTCGCCTGCATGACGGTGGAGTCGATCGCTTGCCCGGCATGCGGCATGGCGGGAGCTGGAGCATCGCGACCTGGGCCGCGACCGGAGCCGCTTTCACGAATCCCGAATCACGCCTCCCGGACTCCGGGACTTACTGCAGCCGATACGCGCTCAGCTTGCCGTCCGCGGTCTGCACCAGCAGCACGCCATCGGTGACCACCGGCGCGGCGCGGATGGGGTCGCGGCCGACGCGTTCGCGGGCCGCGAAATCGCCGTTGTCCATGCGCAGCCAGTGCAGATAGCCCTCGCTGTCGCCGACCACCGCGAAATCGCCCTGCACCGCCGCGCCGGAGACGCCGCGGCGCAGCAGGCCCGACTGCTGCCACATCGCGGTGCCCACGGCCTTGTCCAGCGCCCACACCGTGCCGAGCGGATCGACCACAACGATGCGGTCCGCACCGACACCGATGCGCGCGGAACCGCCGCGGTCCTGTTCCCAGATCGGGCGGCCGCTCGGCGCCTCGAAGGCGACGGTCTGGTTCTTGAAACTGGTGGCGTAGAGGATGGGCTGGAAATCGTCGAGCACAGGCGCGCCGTCGACATCCGCCATGCGGTCGAGCTCGGAGCGGCCATCGGGCTGGGCCACGGCCTGCTCCCAGATCGGGCGGCCGTCGGCCAGGGCCAGCGCGGCCACACTGCCGTCGTCGTTGCCCACGAACACATAGCCCGGGCCCAGCGTCGGGCCGTCGTTGCCGCGCACGCTGAGGTTGGGCAGATCGCGGTTCCAGAACCAGCGACGCTGGCCGTCGGCCACGTCGAATGCGGTCAGGCGCCCTTCGTTGGAGCGGACCAGCACGGTACCCTGGCCGATCGTCGGCGGCGCGATGATTTCGTTCTTGACCTCGGCGACCCATTTCTGCTCGCCGGTGACGGCATCGAGTGCGACCACATCGCCTTCCAGCGTGCCGTATACCACCAGACCTTCGCCGGCACCCGGACCACCGGTGACGCGGGCTTCGGTCTCATGGCGCCAGACTTCGGCGCCGGTCTGCAGGTCGTAGGCACGCACGCCGCCTTCGACCGCCGCCGCATAGACGCGGCCATCCAGCACCGCGGGGCGCTGGCGGATGCCCAGACGGCCCTCGCCATCGCCGACATTGACCGACCAGGCGCGGGTCACGGTGGCGGAGGACGAGAAATCGGCAAGCGCGGTCGGGGCGGCGGCTTTCTGCTTGTCGCTGCGGAACCAGTCGCGGACGGTGCCGCAGCCTGTGAGGCCGCCGGACAGCGCGAGCGCGAGCGCGCCGATCATGCCGGCGCGACCCAGTCGACGGACGGAAACGGCGTGGCGGGAAACGCGGGCGGAGGTGGTGCGTGGGGACGTCATCGGAGCGGAAGCCTCAGGAAGCGGCGGGAGGCGCCGGGGCGGCAGGGGCTGCAGGCGCCGGAGCAGCGGTGGGTGCAGCCGGGGCGG
The DNA here is from genome assembly GCA_965649985.1 of uncultured Gammaproteobacteria bacterium. Lineage (GTDB taxonomy): Bacteria > Pseudomonadota > Gammaproteobacteria > Xanthomonadales > Xanthomonadaceae > Lysobacter_I. The sequence continues at coordinate 18,667 of CBFGMS010000052.1, forward strand.
CTCCGTCCGCCGGACCGGCCTTGGCCGCCGGGGCACCGGCCGCCTCGGACTGTTTGATTTCAACGAGCTGACGCAGCGGAGTGCCCACTTCCAGACTCAGCAAGGCCTTGCCGTAGGCCGCCTTGGCTTCTTCACCGCGGCCCAGGGCCAGCAGCGCGTCGCCGCGGACCTCGTGCGAGACCACGTCGTCGGCGCCTTCGACCAGCTTCAGCGCATCGGCCGCCTTGCCGGCATCGATCAGCAGACGCGCCAGGCGCTCGCGCACCACGGCCGCGAACAGCGGGTCGTCGGCGGGCACGCCCTGCAGGGTCTTGATCGCCTCGTCGCGCTTGCCGGCATCGAGCTGGACCTTCGCCAAGTCCAAGGCGGCGAGCGTGGCGAAAGGCGTCTCATCCAGCTTGGCCGCGGCCTCGGCGACGGCCTTGGGGTCGACCGGCTTGGCCTCGCCCGGCAGCGCGGCGGCGCCCGGCACGGCCTTCTCGACCAGCGCTTGATAGGTATCGCTGTGCTGCAGGCGGTCGCTGTCGCGCTTGCCCTGCCACCACATCCAGCCGTAGATCGCGCCGAGGCCGAGGGCCACGCCGCCGATCAGGCCTGCGGCATTGGCGCGGAGCCAGTTGCGGACGCGTTCGCTTTGTTCGTGTTCGTCGAGAAGATCGTCGATCGCCATGGGCTGTGTATGCGGTCTGTCTGGAAAGGTCTGCGATGGTGCCGTCGGCGGGAGCCGGCGCACGCGGCGCGGCCGTGATTGGAACGCCGACAGGCGCGAAAGTTGCGGCGGCGGCCTCCGGAAACGACGACGCCCGCCCTGCGGCCTGGCGACCGCTGCGGGCGGGCGACGCGGTGTCGGCTGCGGGAGGGCGGCGGATGCCGGGCGCGGCCCGGTCAGCGCCCAACCGGCTGCAGCGAACCGTCAGAGGATACCGTAAAGCGGGCGACGTTCGCGCGGATGAACGGCGTCAGATCGACCGGCCGACCGCCCAGAGTCACCTGGACCTGGGTCGCATTGCCCAGAGTCACGCGGCCGATCTCGTCGAGGGCGAAGCTGCGCTGCGACCCGGCCGGGACCAGCGCCTGCTCCACCGTACTGCCGTCGGGGGCATTCAGGCTCACCCAGCTCTCGTCCTGGAAACGCACCACCAGACCGCCCGATGCGGCGGGAGCGCTGGGCAGAGGGGCCATCGAGGCCACCAGCGGCGCCGGCCGCTGGGCGGCGACGGAGGCGCGCGGCGGGGCCCTGCCGCCGCCTTCCGCAGGCGGCGTGCCTTCGGCGGCCGGGGCGCCGTCCAGCGGCACCGCATCGCGGCTGCCGTTGGACATGTGCGAATTCATGGTGAGCCACACCGGCACCACGATGGTGGCGGTCAGCACGACGTAGACCAGACGGGTGCGTGCCTGCTCGACGAACCGCTGCAGGCGCGGGGTGTAGGTCTGCGGCACCAGCTCGACCGGCGCAGGCACCTGCGTCCCCACCGCAGACAGTGCCTGTTCCTCGTCCAGCCCGAGCAGGCGGGCGTAGCTGCGCAGTTGCCCGCGCACGAACACCGCCGCGCCGAGCACCGACCAGTCCTCGCGCTCCAGCGCCTCGATCACATGCGCGGGCATATGCAGTTTGGTGGCGACCTGCGCGATGTCGAAGCCGCGGGCCTCGCGTGCGGCGCGCAGACGCTCGCCGATGCCGCGGGCATCCGTACCGGGAGAATCCGCAGACTGGGACATGGGTTGTGCATTCATCTCGTTTCGCTCCCCAAAGCAAGACGTCCTGTCGAATCGGGTCCTGGGCCTGCGCCCGACCCGCATGCGACCGCATGCGGATCCACCCGGCCCGTGAAGGCACCGGACACCGGAGCGCACGCCGGCGCGCCCCGGTCCGTGCGGCTGCGACACCCCGACCGTCTCCGGTCAGGCCGCCGCATCCGCCACGTCCGCATCGTCGCCCGCCGCGCCCCCCTGACGCGCAGACAGCGATTTGCGGAATTCGGATTGACGCCGAGTGCGGTCGGCCACCATGCCCTTGAGCTGGCCGCAGGCGGCGTCGATGTCGTCGCCACGGGTGCGCCGCACCGGCGCGATCATCCCGGCATTGTTGAGCAGCTTCTGGAAGGCGCGGATGGCCGCGTCGTCCGGGCGCTCGAAACGGGTGCCGGGGAACGGATTGAACGGAATCAGGTTGACCTTCGCGGCGTCCTTCATCTGCACCGCGTTGTCGAAGGCGCGCATGAGCTTCAGCAGGCCGCGCGCGTGCTCGGGCTGGTCGTTGATGCCCTTCATCAGGGTGTATTCGAAGGTGACCGACTCGCCCTTCTTGCGCCGGGCGTAGCGCACGCAGGCGGCCATGAGCTCTTCGATCGGGTATTTGCGGTTGAGCGGCACCAGCTGGTCGCGCAGCGCGTTGTCGGGCGCGTGCAGCGAGACCGCGAGCGACACGTCGCTCTCCTCGGCCAGTCGGTCGATCATCGGCACCATGCCGGCGGTGGACAGGGTGACGCGCTTGTTGGCCAGACCGTAGCCCAGATCGTCGCGCATCACACTCATCGCGCGCACGACGTTGTCGAAATTGGCCAACGGCTCGCCCATGCCCATCATCACCACGTTGGTGAGGCGACGCTGCTTGTGCGGGACGTTGCCCAGATGGCGCGCCGCGGTCCACACCTGGCCGATGATCTCGGCGGTGGACAGATTGCGGTTGAAGCCCTGGGTGGCGGTGGAGCAGAAGGTGCAGTTGAGCGCGCAGCCCACCTGCGAAGACACGCACAGCGTGCCGCGGCCCTTGTCGGGGATGTAGACGGTTTCGATGGCGTTCTTGCCATCCATGCCGAGCAGCCACTTGTGGGTGCCGTCGGTGGAGGGCTTGTCGAACTGGACCTGCGGCACGCGCACTTCGGCATGCGCTTCGAGCTTGGCGCGCAGGGCCTTGCCCAGATCCGTCATGTCCGAGAACTCGGTGACATGACGGTGATGGATCCACTTCATGATCTGGTGGGCACGATAGCGCTTCTCGCCGAGGGTCTCGGCGAAGAAGCGCTCCAGGCCCTCGCGATCGAGGTCGAGCAGGTTCTGTCGGGCAGGAATGTGCGCGGCCGCGGTCACGGGTCTCTCTTCAGTGCCGTGATCAGCGCGGGCACAGCTCGGTGGCGCTGAAGAAGTACGCGGTCTCGATCGCGGCGTTCTCGAGCGAATCGGAACCGTGCACGGCGTTGGCGTCGATGGTCTCGGCGAAGTCCGCACGGATCGTGCCGGGGGCGGCGTCCTTCGGGTTGGTGGCGCCCATCAGCTCGCGGTTCTTCGCGACGGCGTCCTCGCCTTCGAGCACCTGGATCATCACCGGGCCGGAGGTCATGAACTCGACCAGCGCCTTGAAGAACGGGCGCTCGCTGTGCACGGCGTAGAAACCTTCGGCTTCCTTCTGCGACAGGTGCTTCATCTTGGCGGCCACGACCTTCAGGCCGGCCTTTTCGAAACGGGCATAGATCTCGCCGATGACGTTCTTGGCGACGGCATCGGGCTTGATGATGGAAATGGTGCGCTCCAGCGCCATGGGGGGTCTCCGGGTGGGGCGGGCCGCGGGAGAGGTTCGAACGCCCGGGCCCGCAAGGTTAACATGGAAAAACCCGCGTGGGGACGCGGGTTTAGCCGATTTGGCTAGTGAAAATTCTAACCCGGTCTCACTCTTGAATGCACGCGTCCCGACGACCGGCGGTGGCGGCGCCGGCGGTCGGGTTGGCAGACGCGGCGCGGCGGAGTATCCTCAAACGGATGTTTGAAATGTGCGATTGAGGCCAAGCGCCGTCTCGGCAGTCGCCCACGCCCGCATCGGAACCGCCCCATCAGGCTCGCCACAGGTGCAGCACGCATGAGCAAGGCCCAGTTCTCCACCAAGGAACGCATCCTCGACGCCGCCGAGATGCTGTTCGCGCAGTACGGCTTCGGCGGCACGTCGCTGCGCCAGGTGACCAGCCAGGCGGACGTGAACATCGCCGCCGTCAACTACCACTTCGGCAGCAAGGAAAACCTCGTCAACGAGGTGTTCCGCCGGCGCATGGACGAAATGAGCGCGCAGCGTCTGGCGCAGCTCAAGACCGCCATGAGCGCGCACCCCGGCGACCTGGATGCCGTGCTGGCCGCGTTCGTCGAGCCGCCCCTGGCGATGGCGCAGGACCGCCACGGCGGCGGTGCCTTCATCCGCGTGATCGCCCGCGCCTATGCCGAGAAGAACGACGGCCTGCGCCGGTTCCTGTCGGAGCAGTACGGCCACGTGCTGCGCGAATTCGCCCGCGCCATCGCCGACTGCGTACCGGGCCTGAGCAAGGAATCGCTCTACTGGCGGCTGGATTTCCTGGCAGGTGCCCTGACCTATGCCATGGCCGACTTCGGAATGATCAAGCGCCCGCCCGACGTCACCGAATCGGAACATCGCGAACGCGCGGCACACGAGCTGATCCGCTTCGCCGCCGCCGGCTTCCGCGCCGGTCAGGTCAACTGAGGCGCACGCCGCCCGCCCCACCGATCGTACGCAATCGCTCCGCCGCCCGATGCCGACATCGGGCCTCCCGTTTTTCCGCGTTATCCGGTTTTCGCATTCCCTTTTTGATTCAACAGGATGGAAGACATGTCTCAGAAAATGCTTGTACGTCGCGTCGCAGTGCTGGGCGCAGGTGTCATGGGTGCTCAGATCGCCGCCCACCTCACCAACGCCGGTGTCGACACCGTGCTGTTCGACCTGCCCGCGAAGGACGGTCACCCCGACGGGGTCGTGCACAAGGCGCTCGCCAACCTCGGCAAGCTCTCCCCTGCCCCGCTGGCCAGCAAGTCGCTGGCCGAGGCCATCACGCCGGCCAACTACGAGACCGGCCTCGAACACCTGCGCGGCTGCGACCTGATCATCGAGGCCATCGCCGAGCGCATGGACTGGAAGCAGGACCTGTACAGGAAGATCGCGCCGTTCGTGCCGGCGCATGCCATCCTGGCCAGCAATACCTCCGGCCTGGGCATCAACACGCTGGCCGAGGTGCTGCCTGAAGAACTCCGCCACCGCTTCTGCGGCGTGCACTTCTTCAACCCGCCGCGCTACATGCACCTGGCCGAACTGATCCCGGCCAACAGCACCGACCCGGCCATCCTCGAAGCGCTGGAAACCTTCCTGACCACCACCCTCGGCAAGGGCGTGGTCATCGCCAAGGACACGCCGAACTTCATCGGCAACCGCATCGGCGTGTTCTCGATCCTGTCGGTCATCCACCACACCCACGCCTTCGGTCTGGGCTTCGACGAAGTGGACGCGCTGACCGGCCCGCTGCTGGGCCGTCCGAAGTCGGCGACCTACCGCACCTCCGACGTGGTCGGCCTGGACACCATGGCCCACGTCATCAAGACCATGGCCGACACGCTGCCCGACGACCCCTGGCATGCGTACTTCAAGTCGCCGGCCTGGCTGGGTGCGCTGATCGAGAAGGGCGCGCTGGGCCAGAAGACCGGCGCCGGCATCTTCCGCAAGGTCGGCAAGGACATCGTGGTCCTGGACATCGAGAAGCAGGACTACCGCGCTTCCGACCGCAAGGCCGCGCCCGAGGTGGTCGAGATCCTGAAGCTGAAGAACCCGGCCGAGAAGTTCGCGAAGCTGCGCGAGAGCCAGCACCCGCAGGCGCAGTTCCTGTGGGCCTGCTTCCGCGACCTGTTCCACTACAGCGCCTTCCACCTGGCCGACATCGCCGACACCGCGCGCGACGTGGACTTCGCCATCCGCTGGGGCTACGGCTGGAGCCTCGGCCCGTTCGAGACCTGGCAGGCCGCGGGCTGGAAGCAGGTGGCGGGCTGGATCGCCGAGGACATCGCTGCCGGCAAGACCATGAGCAGCGCGCCGCTGCCGGCCTGGGCGACCGACGGCCGCGACGGCGTGCACGGCCCGGCGGGCAGCTACAGCCCGGGCAAGGGCACGGACGTGCCGCGTTCGTCCAACCCGGTGTATGCGCGCCAGCGCTTCCCCGACCCGCTGCTGGGCGAGCGTTTCGCCCCGGGCGAGACGGTGTACGAGAACGACGGCGTGCGCCTGTGGCATGACGGCGACGGCATCGCGGTCGCCTCGTTCAAGACCAAGATGCACACGGTCAACGACCACGTGCTCAACGGCCTGCAGGAGGCCATCGCCATCGCCGAGCGCGACTTCAAGGGCATGGTGATCTGGCAGCCGAAGGAGCCCTTCTCCGCCGGCGCGGACCTCTCCGGCGCGATCGGCCTGCTGATGGCCGGCGACCTCAAGGGCTTCGAAGCCATGGTCGCCAACTTCCAGGCCACCAGCCAGCGCATCAAGTACGCGCTGGTGCCGGTGGTCGGCGCGGTGCGCGGCCTCGCCCTCGGCGGCGGCTGCGAGTTCCAGATGCACACCGCGCGCACCGTGGCCCATCTCGAAAGCTACATCGGCCTGGTCGAGGCCGGCGTGGGCCTGCTGCCGGCCGGCGGCGGCCTGAAGGAATTCGCCGTGCGCGCCTCGCAGGCCGCAGGCCCGGGCGGCGACGTGTTCGCCCAGCTCAAGCCCTGGTTCGAGAACGTGGCGATGGCCAAGGTCTCCGGCTCCGCGGTGGAAGCCAAGGGCCTCGGCCTGCTGCGCAGCGACGACGTGGTCTGTTTCCACGCGCACGAGCTGCTCTACATCGCCAAGCAGCAGGCGCTGGCGCTGGCCGAGTCCGGCTACCGCCCGCCCCTGCCCGCCCGCCGCATCCAGGTGGCCGGCGATGTCGGCATCGCCACCTTCAAGATGATGCTGGTCAACATGCTCGAAGGCCGCTTCATTTCCGAGCACGACTACGAGATCGCCAGCCGCATCGCCACCGTGGTCTCCGGCGGTGACGTGGACCGCGGCGCCATCGTCGACGAGGAATGGCTGCTCCGCCTGGAGCGCGAGCATTTCGTCGCCCTGGCGCAGATGCCGAAGACCCAGGCCCGGATCAAGCACATGCTCGAAACCGGCAAACCCCTCAGAAATTGACCGATGCGGGGAACGGGGCATCCTGCCGCCGTCCCCGCGCGTTTGGCGAAAAGCGTGGTTTTCGCCAAACGCCGCTGCCCACCGCAGTGCGGTGGGCAGCGCCAAGACATCCATGTCTTGGGAGTCACGCCTCCCGATGACACAGGCAAGACACCCGGAGTCATTCCATGACCAAGATCGTTCAAGACGCCTACATCGTCGCCGCCACCCGCACCCCGGTGGGCAAGGCCCCGAAGGGCGTGTTCCGCAACACCCGTCCCGACGAGATGCTGGCGCACGCGCTGCGCAGCGTGGTCGCGCAGGCGCCGGGCATCGACACCACGCGCATCGATGACGTGATCATCGGCTGCGCCATGCCCGAGGGCGAGCAGGGCATGAACGTGGCGCGCATCGGCGCGCTGCTGGCCGGCCTGCCCAACACCACCGCGGCGCAGACCATCAACCGCTTCTGCTCCTCAGGCCTGCAGGCCGTGGCGCTGGCCGCGGACCAGATCCGCCTGGGCAACGCCGACCTGATGTTGGCCGGCGGCACCGAATCGATGTCGATGGTGCCGATGATGGGCAACAAGGTGGCGATGAGCCGCGAGGTGTTCGCCCACGACGAGAACGTCGCCATCGCCTACGGCATGGGCATCACCGCCGAGAAGGTGGCCGAGGAATGGAAGATTTCGCGCGAGGACCAGGATGCCTTCGCCCTCGCCTCCCACCAGAAGGCCATCGCCGCGATCCAGGCCGGCGAGTTCAAGGCCGAAATCAGCCCGTATGAAGTGATTTCGCGCATCCCGGACCTCGCGGGCAATGCGGTGAAGATCAGGAAGGCGCTGATCGAGATCGACGAGGGCCCGCGCCCCGACAGCTCGGCCGAAGGCCTGGCCAAGCTGCGTCCGGTGTTCCGCAACAGCATGTTCGGCGGCACCGTCACCGCCGGCAATGCCTCGCAGATGAGCGACGGCGCGGCCGCGGTGCTGCTGGCCTCCGGTCAGGCGGTCAAGGACTACGGCCTCACCCCGCTCGCGCGCTTCGTCAGCTTCTCGGTCGCCGGCGTGCGTCCGGAAGTGATGGGCATCGGCCCGATCGCCGCGATCCCGAAGGCGCTGGCGCAGGCCGGCATCACCCAGGACCAGCTGGACTGGATCGAGCTCAACGAAGCCTTCGCCGCGCAGGCGCTGGCGGTGATCCGCGACCTGGGTCTCGACCCGTCCAAGGTGAACCCGCTGGGCGGCGCCATCGCGCTTGGCCACCCGCTGGGCGCGACCGGCGCCATCCGCACCGCGACCCTGGTCCACGGCCTGCGCCGTCGCCAGCAGAAGTACGGCATGGTGACCATGTGCATCGGCACCGGCATGGGCGCGGCGGGCATTTTCGAAGCGCTGTAAGGGCTGGAGGGCGGAATTCCGAGCTCGGGATTCCGCCGACTCGCGGCTGCATCGATTCACGGATGCACGAATCCGTAGATTCGGATGCGGGGGAGGGATTCGGAGGCTGCCGCTTCCTGGTCCCGTCCTGCTGTCGCCCTCTCCCCTCGCACGGTTGTTCATGTCGTCCCGAGTGCAGCGAGGGACCTGCTTCATCGGCCGGACAGGCTCGCGTAAAGCAGGTCCCTCGCTGCGCTCGGGACGGCATCGTGGTGGGTGGGGGCGATGATCTGCGGCGTGTGCAGTCCCCTCCCACTGCTCGACCCCGACTACCCGTCGATCCGCGGATCACGAATCTCCAGATCCCCCGCTCCCTGCTCGCGACCCGGAGCTCCCACCGCCAGACGACTCCGGATTGCGGAACCTCGACTCTGGATTCTGGATTCCCGATCCCGAATCACCCATCCCCGCCTCAATCCACCGTATCCCGCGCCATCCGGCCGCGGCCGCTGCGCTTGGCGACATACAGCGCGGAATCGGCGCGCAGCCACAGGCTTTCGTAATCGTCGTCCGGCGACTGCGTGGTGGCCAGGCCGATGCTCAGGCTGGGACGCACGTCGTCCGCGAACGCGAAGCGGCTGGCGTGCACGGCCGCGATGAGCGAGGCGGCGACCGCCGCGGCGGATTCGGCATCCTGTCCCGGCAGCAGCGCGCAGAATTCGTCGCCGCCCAGCCGCCCCAGCAGGTCCTTGCGGCCGAGCGCGGCATGGCACAGATCCGTCATCTGGACCAGCGCGCGGTCTCCCGCCGCATGGCCATGGCGGTCGTTGACGTTCTTCAGGTGATCCAGATCGATCATCAGCAGCGAGACCGGTTCGCCGCGTTCGTGCGCCTGCGCGATCGCCTGCTGCGAGAGGTCGACGAAGAAATGCCGCGAATAGGCGCCGGTCAGGGCATCGCGGATCAGCCGCCGCCGCAGCAGCGCGTTGTCGGCGTACAGCACCGGGACGGTGAGCGCGAAATAACTGGCGGCGGCCTGGGTGATGATCGCCAACTGCAGGTCCAGGGCGATCGGCGCCAGATCCAGCGCCGCCACCGACACCACCACGG
>CBFGMS010000053.1:0-27468 GCA_965649985.1 uncultured Gammaproteobacteria bacterium
TACTCTTGTCGTCCCGAGCACAGCGAGGGACCTGCCTCACCGCTTTACCGCAATAGCAGGTCCCTCGCTGCGCCGGGGACGACACGACAGAGGCGCACCGCGCCTCACACGAATCCCGAATCCCCGACCAAGACCCCACCATGATCCGACTCACTCCTCCCAGCAACGCCGCCTTCCTCATTTCGCTGCTGCTCGGCGGCGCCGGCATCGCCGGCCGCCTGGGCTATTTCGGCGCGGCCGCGCCCATCGCCTTCTGGCTGCTCGCGGCCGCATTCGTGCTGTTGCTGCTGTCGACCCTGTTCAAGTGGCTCTGAGCGCTGGTCGAGGTCCCAAGCGACCGACAGCGGGCGGGTGCATTACCCTATGCGCCCGCCAGACCGACCGAGCCGCCGCGCCATGCGCCTGAACAAACACATCAGCGACACCGGCTACTGCTCGCGCCGCGAGGCCGACCGGCTGATCGGCGAAGGCCGGGTCGCGGTCAACGGCGTGCGCGCCCGGGTCGGCACCGAGCTGGCCGAAGGCGATGAGGTGACCATCGACGGCGAAGTGCTGCGCGCGCGCACCGCGGCCAAGGGCAAGCGGCGGCATGTCTACATCGCCTTCAACAAGCCGGTGGGCGTGACCTGCACCACCGAGTCGGGGGTGAAGGGCAACATCGTCGATCACGTCGACCATCAGGAGCGCGTGTTCCCGATCGGCCGCCTCGACAAGGATTCCGAGGGCCTGATCCTGCTCACCAGCAACGGCGACATCGTCAACCAGATCCTGCGCGCCGAGAACAAGCTGGAGAAGGAATACCTGGTGGCGGTGAACCACCAGGTCACCGACGAATTCCTGCGCGGCATGGCCCGCGGCGTGCCCGTGCACGGCCAGACCACCCTGCCCTGCAAGACCGGAAAACTCGGCCGCAACGGCTTCCGCATCGTGCTCACCCAGGGCCTCAACCGCCAGATCCGCCTGATGGCCGCACACTTCGGCATGCGCGTGAAACAACTGCTGCGCGTGCGCATCGGCAACATCAAGCTGGGCCATCTGAAACCCGGCCAGTGGCGCAACCTCACCGATGCGGAACTGCGCGGGTTGTTGCCGGAGCACAAAGACTGGTGAAGGCCGCGACGCACGCGTCGCGGCATCGGCTCACACCCGCTCCAACCACCCGTACTTGTCCGGCGTGCTGCCGTCGAACAGGCCGAAGAACAATTCCTGCAGCCTGCGCGTGACCGGGCCGGGTTTGCCGGCGCCGACCTGGCGGGCATCGACCGAGCGGATCGGAGTGAGTTCGGCCGCCGTGCCGCACATGAACAGCTCGTCGCAGAGGTAGAGGTATTCACGCGGCAGGTCGCGTTCGATCACCTCGATGCCGGCGTCGCGGGCGAGGCGGATGATGGTGTTGCGGGTGATGCCGTTGAGCAGCGCGGCGCTGACCGGCGTGGTGTGCAGGGCGCCGTCGAAGACCAGGAACAGGTTCTCGCCCGCGCCTTCGCTGAGCAGGCCGGTGGAGGCGAGCGCGATGCCTTCGCCGAAGCCCAGCCGCCGGGCCTCGCGCGCGACCAGCTGGCCGGAGAGATAGTTGCCGCCGGCCTTGGCGCCGGCCGGGATGGTGTTGGGCGCGAAACGCTGCCAGCTGCTCACGCAGGCATCGATGCCGGCTTCCAGCACTTCGGCACCGAGGTACTGGCCCATCTTCCAGGTCGCCACGGCCACGTCGACCGGCGTGTCCGCCGACAGGCCGAACCCGCCCAGCCCGCGATAGGCCACCGGGCGCAGGTAGTCGGTGGTGTTGCCGTTGGCCTTCAGCACCTCGCGGCAGGCGGCGTTGATCTCGTCCAGCGTGTACGGGATGTCCATCGCGTAGATCTTGGCCGAGGCGTACAGGCGCGTGTTGTGGTCGGTGAGGCGGAAGATGACCGGCCCGTCGGGGGTCTGGTAGCAGCGGATGCCCTCGAACACCGAGGAGCCGTAGTGCAGCGCATGCGCCATCACGTGCGTGGTCGCCTCGGCCCAGGGCTTGATGGTGCCGTTGTGCCAGATCCATTCGGGGTACTGCTGGGCCATGTCGGTGTCCGTGGATGAAGAAGTCCCGCATTTTAGTGCGGATCGCGAAGGGCGCCATGCGTCGGCGCACGGGCGGCCCTTGCCAGGCCGCCCGCCGGCAAGGGAACGGGGCCTCTCGGCCCCGTTCCGGTGGTGCGTCGATCAGCGGGATGCGCGGTCAGCGGAAGCCGGCCACGGTGCCCGCGCGCTGGTTGTGCACGCGTGTGTTGTTGTGGGTGGCCGTGGTGCCCATCACCTGGCCGCCGTAGGTCCTGGCCGGGTTCGACCAGTAGTTGATGCGCGGGCAGCCGCCGGAGCAGTTGTAGGCCATGATCGTGCGCCAGGCCCGGGTCGGCGACTGGTAGCCGTGACCGTAGGAATACGTGGTGTTGGTGCCGTTGGCCGGGTCGTGGTGCGCGCCGAAGTTGTGGCCGATTTCGTGCCCGAAGGAGTAATAGCCCGTCGCGCAGCTGTAGTGCACCGCGGTGAAGGCCGACGTGGCCGAGGCATTCAGATAGCCGAGGCCGCAGTACTGGCTGTTGTTGATGATCAGCACCGCGAGATCCGCCGCGATGGTGTTGCGGGTGGCGTGGTAATTGTCCATGTAGCCGTCGGCGGTGCCGCGGAAGCGCGACAGGTCGGTGTTGAAGTTGCCCGACTCGACGTAGGTGGTGGTGTAGCGGCCGGCCAGCTGCAGGCTGACGTTCACGCCGCTGTTGACGTAGCCCTGGTTGGTCTCGGCCACGGCCAGATTGACCAGTCCGGCAATGTCGCCGCTGGCGTTGGCCGCGGACTGGGTGGCGACCACCATCACCCGCACCACCGTCGCGGCCTGGATGCCCACCTCGCCTTCCGGCTGCGCCGGCAGGCGCGATTGCACGCTGGCGCGCAGCATCGCCGCGTAGTCGGCCGGATGGTCGGCCGGCATCTTCGTTTCGTCGATGCGGGCGATGGCGTGGCCACCGGACTTCAGCGCGCGCAGCGCGTACAGATCGCCGTCGATGCGCAGGGTGCCGGTCAGCTTGTCGCCGTTGCGCACGATGATGACCGAGTTGCGCGGGTCGTCGGTGATTTCGCTGCCGAACGCGGCGCCGAGGCGCCCGAGCAGGCCGGGGTCCCTGCCCAGGCTGCCGAACCACGTGCTGGTGCCGTCGGGGTTGTTGACGAAATCGGTACGGCGGGCGAACAGCGGGCGGTTGCCCACGCTCAGCTGCAGGATGTCGCTGTCGGCGGCGATCTGCGCGGCGTCGGCCTGCACCAGTTCGATGCCCATGGTGGCGCGGTCGCCGGTCAGGGCCTGATAGCTGGCGTCGGACGCGAGCGCTGCACGGGCCTGACCCGGCGCGAACAGCGGCTGGCGGGCGGCCTGGCTGGCGAAGGCGGCAAGGCCGGCGACCACCACGGTCGCGACGGCCGCACTCAGAGTGGAACGTTTCATGGAACTCTCTCCTTAGATATCCATCATGACTTGCAGCGAATGCACCTCCGGGCGCCGTGCTGCCGATGCGGCATGACGCATTCCTGCAAGTGGCGGTGGGACCGGGCGCCCGAATTCCTTCTCGCCCCACCAGTAGCGCGGTGCCCAGCGTCGCGCAATGCCGCAGCGGCCGATCTGCATGCATCGGTCACGGTTCGCTGCATCCGGATGCATGCATGGAAGGCAGGCACGTGAGCGCCCGCATCGCTGCGCGGATGCCCGCAGACGGGCATCGCGACGACGGGCAGCCACAACGGAAACGGGGCCTTTCGGCCCCGTTTCGCGCATCGTGCGGTCGTCGTCCTTCGCCGACGACCGCAGCGGCCGTCGGAGACGATGGCGACAGGATCAGCGATAGCCCGCGATGGCGCCGGCGGTGGTGTTGAGCACGCGCTGGTTGTGGGCGCGGGTGGTGTTGCCCATGGCCTGGCCGCCGTAGGTCTTGGCGGGGTTGGACCAGTAGTTGATGCGCGGGCAGCCGCCGGAGCAGTTGTAGGCCATGATCGTGCGCCAGGCGTTGGTCGGCGAGCGGTAGCCGTGACCGTAGGCATACGGCGTGAGCGTGCCGTCGGTGGCGATGTCGTGGCGGGCCGACTGCAGGTGGCCGATCTCGTGGGCGAACGAGTAGTAGCCGGTGGCGCAGCCGTAATGCGCGACGGCGAAGGCCGTGGCCGCGTTCGAGCCGATGCCGGACGCCAGGCCACAGGAGCTGCTGTTGTTGATCAGCAGCATCATCACGTCCGCGGCGACGCTGTTGCGGGTGGCGTGATAGGTGTCCATGTAGCCGTCGGTCGTGCCGCGGAAGCGGCTCAGGTCGGTGCTGAAGCTGCCCGACTGCGCGTAGGACGTCGTGTAGCGGCCCGCCAGCTGCAGGATGATCGCCACGCCGCTGTTGGCGTAGCCCTGGTTGCTTTCGGCGATGGCGAGGTTGACCAGGCCCGCGATGTCGCCGCTGGCGTTCACGGCCGACTGGGTGGCGACCACCATCACGCGGATCACCGTGTTGGCCTGGATGCTGATGTCGCCCGGCGCCGGACGCGCGGCGGTGGTGAACCGGTCGGCGGCATCGCCCATCTCGATGCGCGGCAGCAGGCCGTATTCGGCCGGGTGATCGGCCGGCATCTTCGTTTCGTCGATGCGGGCGATGGCGTGGCCGCCGGACTTCAGCGAACGCAGCGCGTACAGATCGCCGTCGATGCGCAGGGTGCCGGTCAGCTTGTCGCCGTTGCGCACGATGATGACCGAGTTGCGCGGGTCGTCGGTGATTTCGCTGCCGAAGGCGGCGCCGAGGCGCCCGAGCAGGCCGGGGTCCTTGCCCAGGCTGCCGAACCACGTGCTGGTGCCGTCCGGGTTGTTGACGAAGTCGGTGCGGCGGGCGAACAGCGGGCGGTTGCCCACGCTCAGCTGCAGGGTGTCGCTGTCCGCGGCGATCTGCGCGGCGTCCGCCTGCACGAGCTCGATGCCGGCCGTGGCGCGGTCGCCGGTGAGGGCCTGATAGCTGGCATCGGACGCGAGCGCGGCGCGCGCCTGGCCGGGTGCGAACAGCGGCTGACGGGCCGCCTGACTGGCGAACACGGCAAACCCGGCAACCACCGCAGTCGCGACGGCCGCACTCAGAATGGAACGTTTCATGGAACTCTCTCCCTGGTATCCACAGTGCCTTGCAGCGGATGCGTATCCGGGCGCAGTGCCGTCGAGGCGGCAAGGTGCATCCGTGCAAGTGACGAGATGTGTTGGCGCCCGTCATCCTTCCCCCGCGCAGCAATAGCGCGGCGTGGATCGCCGCGCAATCGCGCGTATACGAATTTGCGGGCATGCATCACATATCGCAGGCATGCCGGGCAGCGGGCGGCAGCCGTCCCATCGCACATGCATGCGTCGGGACAATCATCTGGACAGCCGCGCTGCCGGTTGCGACGCTGGGCGCGTCTCAGTGACGCGTGCGCAGGATCGCGAAGGCATCGTCGAGGAGCGCCGCGGCGGTGACCTCCGCACCCGCTCCGGGCCCTTGGATGAGCAGCGGGCGCTCGCGATAGCGGTCGCTGTGGATGGCGACCCGGTTGTCGGTGCCTGCGCCACCGGCCAGCACGTGGTCGGGCGGCAGCGCTTCCAGGCCGACGCGCGCGCGCGGCGGACCGTCGGCGGGCAGGTCCAGCCGCGCCAGCAGACGCAGGCACTGGCCCGTGCGGCGGGCATGGGCGAAGCGCGCGCGCAGCGGAGCATCCAGCTGCGGCAGTGCGGCATCCACCGCGGACGCCGGCAGGACCGCGAGCGCGGGCGGCACCAGCGAGGTCACCACCACATCCGCCGGCTCCAGCGAGGCACCGGCGGCGCGGGCGAGGATCAGCAGCTTGCGGCGCACGTCTTCGCCCGACAGGTCTTCGCGCGGATCCGGCTCGGTATAGCCCGCTTCACGCGCCGCGCGCACGAAGCCGGAGAACGGCCGCAGCCCGTCGTAGGCATGGAACAGCCAGGCCAGCGAGCCCGACAGGGCGCCCGCGATCGCGTGGATGCGCTCGCCGCTGGCGCGCAGCCTGCGGATGGCATCGAGCAGCGGCAGCCCGGCCCCCACCGTCGCCGAATCGCCATACCCGGTCCCGCCGAGGCGCTGCGCATCGCGGATCGCGCGCCAGCGCGACAACGAGGCGCCCTGCCCCAGCTTGCAGGCGGTGACCACATGCACGCCCTGGGCCAGCCAGTCGGCATGACGCGCCGCCACCGCGTCGCTGGCGGTGGCGTCGATCAACAGCCGGGGGACCGACGCATGCCGCGCCGTGGGTGCACACCAGTCTTCGAGCGAGAAGTGCGGAGCGGCTTCACCGCCGGAAGGGACCGCGGCATCGCAGGCGGCCACCGCCGTGGGCGGCAGGGCATGCAGCTGCGTCCAGGCGGACTGCACCCGCGAGGGCGGTTCGTCGGCATCGCCCTGCCTGTGCCAGCCCTCGCCCGTCGCTAGATAGCGGCTGCGCGAATTGCAGACCGCGCGCAGGCGCAGCGCCGGCGACACCGCCTGCGCGGCATGCCCGGCCAGCCGCTGCAGCACTGCCGTGCCCACGGTGCCGGTACCGAGCAGCACGACCTCGGCCGCGGGCGCGGCGAGCATCTGCCCGGCCGGCAGGCGCGGCACGGCGCTGCGCGGCGATGCGTGGGCGGGGACGCGGGTGATGACGCCGGCGCCGGTCATGACGCCACCGGCTCGCTGCACGGGACCTGGGCCGCGGCCGCCTTCACCAGCACCTCCGCCCCGCGCACGCGCGCCTCCGCCGCGGCGCGTGCATCGCCCACGCGCACGAGCGCATCGCGCAGGTCGTCCAGCAGGTCGTCGGCGTGTTCGATGCCCACCGACAGCCGCAGCAGGCCGTCGGAGATGCCGGCGGCGGCGCGCGCCTCGGCCGTCATCGCGGCATGGGTCATGGTGGCCGGATGCGCGACCAGGCTCTCCACGCCGCCCAACGATTCGGCCAGGGTGAAACAGCGCAGCCCGTCGAGGAACGCGCGCACCGCGTCGACCGGGTCGAGGTGTGCGCCGGGATCCAGTTCCAGGCTGAGCATCGCGCCGAAGCCGTTCTGCTGCCGCGCGGCGACGGCATGCCCGGGATGGCGCACCAGCCCCGGGTAATGCAGCGCGCGCACCAGCGGATGGCCGTCGAGCAGGCCGACCAGCGCCCGGGTGTTCTCCCCGTGCGCGCGCAGCCGTGCCTGCAGGGTGCGCAGGCCGCGCAGGGTGAGGAAGCTGTCGAACGGCGCGCCGGTGATGCCCAGCGCGTTCGCCCACCAGGTGAGCTGCTGCGCGTCGTCGGCCGTCCGCGCGACCACCGCACCGCCGACCACATCGCTGTGGCCGTTGATGTACTTGGTGGTGGAATGCGCGACGAAATCCGCGCCGAAGGCGATCGGCCGCTGCCACAGCGGCGAGAGGAAGGTGTTGTCGACGACCACCTTCGCGCCGGCCGCATGCGCGGCGGAGATGGTCGCCTCCAGATCGGTGATGCGCAGCAGCGGGTTGGACGGGGTTTCGATCCAGACCAGCGTCGGGCCTTCGGCCAGCACCGCGGCCAACGCGTCGGCATCGTTGAAGTCGATGGTGCGCAGCGCGAACGCGCCCTTCTTCGCCAGCGCGTTGAACAGCCGCCAGCTGCCGCCGTACGCATCGTGCGGCACCACCAGCACATCGCCGGGCGCGAGCTGTGCATGCAGCAGCAACGCGATCGCCGACATGCCGGTGGAGGTGACCACCGCGCCGGCGCCGCCTTCCAGGTCGGCCAGCGCCTCGGCCAGCAGGTCGCGGGTGGGGTTGCCGCTGCGGGTGTAGTCGTACTGCCGCTTCTGGCCGAAGCCGGCGAAGCTGAAGTTGGACGACAGCACCAGCGGCGGCGTCACCGCGCCGTACGCGGGATCGCTGTCGATGCCGGCGCGCACCGCGCGGGTGGCGGTGCGCAGGCCGTCGGCCGCGACGGACGGCGTGGACGGAGGCAGGCCGAGCGCGCTCATGCCAGCACCTCCGCGGCGCCGCAGCCTGCCGTCTCCAGCGCTTCGCAGCCCGCCTGCACCGCGCTTTCCAGCGCATTGGCGATGGCCAGCGTTTCCTTGAGGAAGGCGTCGTGGCCGTACTGCGAACGCAGCAGCCGCGCCTCGACCTGCGGCAGGCGCTCGATCAGCGCATGGATGTCCTCGATCGGCACCAGCCGGTCCTCGATGATGCCGACCACGGTGGTCGGCACCTGCACGTCGCGCGGGTCGACCGCATGCAGGTCGATGGATTCCGACAGGCGCAGGAAGGAGGTGGCCGGCACCCGCGACGCATACCGCGCGCCGCAGTGTTCGAGATAGTCCTCCGCGGCCACGCGCAGGCGGCCGTGTTCGAGGGCCGGCGCGGCGTCGAAGCGTGCGGCGAACTCGCCCGGCGTGCGGTAGCTCAGCATCGCCAGCTGGCGCGCGAGCGACAGGCCGTCGGCCTCGTCGCACTGCAGCTGGCCAAGCGCGACGATGCGGCGCTGCAGTGCACGCCAGGCACTGGCGTAGGGATGGCTGCGGTGCGCGCCGCTGATCGCCACCAGCCGCTGCAGCCGCTGCGGGTACAGCACGGCGAACTGCAGGCCGACCATCGCGCCGTAGGAGGCGCCGACGAACGCGGCGACACGGCCGATGCCGAGCGCATCGAGCACGGCGGCGATGGCCTCGGCCTGGTCGGCGCTGTCGATCGGCGCATCCAGCGTGCCGTCCGCACCCAGCCAGTCGATGGCCACGATGCGCTGGCGTGCCGGGTCCAGACCCAGCCCGCGCTGCACCTGCCACCAGCCGGCGTCGGGAAAGCACTCGCTGGACACCACATGGCGATCGGCGGAGATGCCGCCGGCCACGATCAGGACCGGCAGGCCCGCGGCGCCCACGGCTTCGTAGCGGATCCGCACGTGGCGAGGGCCGGCATGGCGCAGCGGAAGGTCGATGCCGATCTCGCCGCGCACGGCGGGCACGGCGGCAGCCTGGGCGGAGGCGGCAGAGGCCGTGGAGAGCACGTCGGCGGAGCACGGCGGGATGGCGCCATCGGCCGAGTACCCGGCGCGGATGGCGGCGTGGCCCGGCGTGAACGTGGCGACGGAAGCGGTGGACGCGAAGGGGGGGCTGTGCGCGGCGGCGAAAGTCATGACGGTCTCCGGTGATGGCGGGCCATCGAAGCCGCGGGGAGACCGTGGGAGTGCTGGGCGCGGACCGACTGCGGGCCATGGCGCACAACCATCTTCCGGTGGACAGGACGTCCCCGCAGGAGTTGGCACCTTGTCGGCGACGCGATCGTCGCTGCGGCCTTGGGCCGGCAGCGTCGCTGCGTTGCCATCAGGTTGCCCCGGCGTCGTCGGGCCTGTCCCTCAGCCGGTCTTGATGGATGGCCGCAGGATGCACCGGCATTCGAGCGATGTCAATCGCTTCATCCGCATGAAGCGATATAATTTTTCGCCATGTGCCGGACCTGCATCGGCCGCCGGTTGTCCTCGCCCCAGCCCCACGGGCGGGCGACGTGGGGGTGATGGGCCGGGCGCAACCGGCGCCGATGCACGCTGCGGCCCGGGCTGCCGGCCCGGCCACCGGAATCGGCGATACTGATGCGATGCACGCCTACCTCGATGCACGCACCTTCGTTCGCCCTCGTCTGTACGCGCTGGCGGCCATCGCGATGCCGCTGCTGGCCGCCTGCATGCACGCCGCCCCAGGCGCCGACGCTGCACCAGGCGACCACCCAACAGCCGCCCCATCCGTCCGCGCACCCGTCGTGGTCGAAGAACACTACCTCTCCGCTCCCTGGGCCGAAGACGAGCTGGATTCGCTCGCCGTATGGACGGCGTCGCCGGACGATGCGGTGTGGCTCATCGCCACCGCGAAATCCAGCCATCGTCTGGTGCGCTTCGATGCCGACACCGGTGCCCGGCTGGGCGAGGTGGGCGGCCTGGGCGCCGAGGCCGGGCGCTTCCGTCGCCCCAACGGCATCGCGATCCACGGCGACCTGCTCTTCGTCGCCGAACGCGACAACCGCCGGGTGCAGATCCTCCGGCTGCCCGGCTTCACCCCGCTGGGCAGCTTCGGCGAGGAGTCCCTGCGCGCACCCTACGGCCTGTGGGTGCGCCCGCTGGCCGCGGACACCTTCGATGTCTACGTCACCGACAACGAGATGCGCGGCGAGCGCTACGACATCGTGCCGCCGCTGGCCGAGCTGGACCGCCGGGTCTGGCGCTTCCGGCTGCGCCTGCCGGCCGACGGCGGCCCGGTGGTCGAAACGCGCATGCACTTCGGCGACACCAGCGAGGAAGGCGCGCTGCGCATGGTGGAGTCGATCGCCGGAGACGCCGAGCACGACCGCCTGCTGATCGCCGATGAGCGCATGCCGCGCTCGACGCTGCGCGAATACACGCTGGACGGCCGCGCCACCGGGCGCGCGGTCCCGGAGAACATGTTCGGCTTCGAAGCCGAAGGCGTCGTGCTGTGGGCCTGCGGGCCGCGCGACGGCTATTGGCTGGCGGTGGACCAGCTGTCGCCGCAGACGGTGTTCCATCTGTTCGCACGCGACAGCCTGGCCCACGCCGGCAGCTTCCGCGGCCTGCGCACCGCGCAGACCGACGGCATCGCCCTGCGCACGGCGCCCAGTCGGGCATTCCCGCACGGCGCCCTGTTCGCGGTCGACGACGACCGCGCGGTCGCCGCCTTCGACCTGCGCCGGGTCGCCGCCGCCCTGGCCCTGCCTGCGGATTGCCTGGGCGCACCGTGAGTCGCCGCCCCCTCCGCATGGTCATGGCCCGGTGGTCAGGGCGGGTCCGACATGGCGCGGGCATTGCCGCCTTCGGCCGGACCCGTCGTCCCTTCGCCACCGCCCACACGGCCGGCATGGGCCTGCGGGCGCTGGGCGCACTGCTGATGGCCGGTGCACTCGTGTGCGCGGTCACCGCTCACGCAGACGCCGGTGCCCCCCTGCGCTGGCGCGATGGTGCCGCGCGAAGCACAGGCACGCCCGTCCCTGTCCACGCCGCCCCCCAGCTGTCGCGGCGCACCGCGGGCGGGGTCGATGTCGTCCTCGAGCCCACCGCCGAGGGCGGGTGGGAGGTGTGGGTGGAGAATCCCCTGTTCGGCCCGGTGGAGGCGCTCATCGAGGTGCAGGGAGGCGTCGCACTTCAGACCAGCCCCGCGCTGCCTGCCCGCGTGCGCGTGCCCGCGCAGCGGCGCGTGCTCGCCACCCGGCTGACGTCTCGTTCCGACTCCGTGCGCGCACCCGCGCTGCGGCTGCTGGCCGTCGCCGGCGACCCGTCCGCCCATCCGCAGGATCACGATTACCGGTTCCCGCTGGGCACCGACCGGGCGCAGGTCAGCCAGGGCTGGGGCGGCCATTTCAGCCACCGCACACCCGAACACCGGCATGCGCTGGACCTGGCGGCGGCCGAAGGCACGCCGGTGCTGGCCGCACGCGCAGGCGTGGTGATGCAGGTCGCGAGCGGCGCTGCAGGGCCGCCCGATGCGGGCGACGCGGCCGGCGGCAACGCCATCCGCATCCTCCACGAGGACGGCAGCATGGCGCTGTACGCGCACCTCTCCGACGCGGGTCTGGACGTCCGTCCCGGCCAGCGCGTGCGCCGCGGCGACCCGATCGCACGGGTCGGCAACACCGGCTACAGCACCGGTGCGCATCTGCATTTCGCGGTGCAGGTCAACCGTGGCCTGCGTCTGGAGACGGTGCCCTTCCGCATGTCCGGCCCCGACGGCGTGCTGCGGCTGCAGGAGACGCCATGAACGCCGGTCGATCGGGTCTGCCCGGCGACAACGCCGTCGACAAGAGCGCCGTCGGCGAAGCGGTCGTCGGCGAGATCCATGGCTATCCGCTGCATGCCGACGACGCCGCGCAGTGGCAGGCGGCCGGCGATGCGGCCGCACGCGGTACGCATGCCGCAGCCGCCGACGTGATCCAGACCCTGTGCGACCGCCGCCCGCACCTGCTGCCTGCGCGGATACAGGCCGGGTACTACCGGCTGTCCGCCGGCGCCTATCGCACGGCCGAATCCATCGCCCTCGCCGCTGCCGACGCCTGCGCCGATGCGCCGCCACGCACACCCGAGGCCGCCGCCGCCCTCATCGCACTGCTGCGGGTGTTCGAAGCGCACCAGGCGATGGCCGAGGTGGTCGACCGCACCGACTGGTCCACCTGTCGCGACCCCGGCGTGCTGGTGGGCCTGGTGCAGATGCTCGCGGGCCTGGCACTGTACCCGCAGGCCGAACGCCTGCTTGCCCGCGCCGATGCCCTGGCGCCCGGCCACCCGATGCTGGCCTATACCCGCGGCATCTTCGCCTTCGTTCGCGGCGACCGCGTCGCCTCGCAGGCCGCCCTGGCGCGCGCGCTTCCCGCGTTGCCGCAGCATGCCGCGCACATCGGCTGGCTGCGCGCGATGCAGGCCCGCCGCGACGATGCCGAAGCCTCGCTGCGCGCGCAGGTCGCACACCTGCGCGCCACGCGCGTGAACGCAGGCAGCGGGGACGCCGCCTACCGGGCGTATGCCCTGCACCGGCTGCACGACGCACTGGGCGAGCACGCCGCCGCCTGGGACGCGCTCGCCGAGGGCAATGCCATCAAGGCCGCGGCGGCGCGTCATGACCCCGATGCCGACCGCGCGCTGTTCGACGCACTGCGCGCGCTCCCCGCCACGGTCGCCGGCGCCTCCGAAGACGACGGCAGTGCCCCACCTCCCGTCACCCGCACCCTGTTCGTGGTCGGCATGCACCGCTCGGGCACCAGCGTGCTCGAGCGCGTCCTCTCCGGCCACTCGGCCGTGGTGGACGGAGGCGAAAACCACGTCTTCCCGGCCGCGATGCGCTGGGCGACCGACCACCGCAGCCGCGGCGTACTGGATCTGACGACGGTCGAACGCGCGGCACGGCTCGGGCTGGAAGACTGGGCCGAAATCGGTCGTCGCATCGACGCCTACGCTGCATGGCGCAGCGGCGGCGCCCCATGGTTCATCGAGAAACTGCCACCCAACGCCCTGCACGCCGGCTTCATCCTGCGTGCGATGCCGCATGCGCGCGTGCTGTGCATGCGCCGCGACCCGATGGACACCTGCTTCTCCAACCTGCGCACCTTCTTCGCCGACGGTATCGCACCCTATGCCTCCGAGCAGCGCGCGCTCGCGCGCTACGCCCTCGGCCATGCGGACTTGATGCGGCACTGGCTCGCACGCGCACGCGGGCGCATGGTCGAGGTGGACTACGCCGCGTTCGTCGCGGACCCACACACCGAGGTACAGCGCCTCTGCGCCTGGCTGGGTCTGGATGTCGAGCCGCGGATGCTCGATGTGGGGCGCGACACCGGCTACACCGCCACCGCCAGCGTCGCCGACGTTCGCCGCGGCATCCTGCGCGATCGCGGCGACGCCTGGCGGCCGTATGCCGCCTGGCTCAGGCCGATGCAGGAGACACTCGCGCAAATGGGCGCGGACACGGATTCCCCGCAACCCGATTGATGTCCAAACGACAGCCCATCACTCGGGCACCGCTTCAATCCGGCATCGCGAACCAGCAGTTGAACGCCACCGTGATCCGGGTATCGCCGCCGAAAAACGGCAGCACCTCGTGCAGCAGCCAGGACGGGAACAGCACCAGCTGCCCGGCCCGGAAGCGGATGCTCCAGCTGCCGTGATGGAAGGGGTGCGCGAAATGCGCATTGCCCGCGTCCATGAAATAGTTGGCGTAATGATGCGGGTTGTGGAAACGCAGCACGCCGGATTCGGGCCGATCCGACGGGGTTTCGCCGGGGTCCACGCAATACACGCCCGACCACGATGCCATCGGGTGGTTGTGCAACACCGTGAACCCGCCATGCCGGGTCACGTGGAACCAGGTGTGGGAGAAGATCCGCAACCGCTTCATGCGCTCGCCGTCGTAACCGTTCGTGCGCTGGATGGTCGCGCCGAGCGCCGCCCAGCAGAACTGCTTCAGCCTCTGCACGCAGGGCTCGGGCCAGGCGAAGAATTCGAACTCGCTCTCGTAGACCTCGGGCTGCAGCGTGAGCGACGGGCTCGGGTTGCGCCAGCGCGCACCCTCGGCCTCGCGCGCGAGAATCAACGCCTTCAACTCGGCGTTCAAGGCCGCATCGGGCTGGAAATCCTGGGCGATGGGCACGGCAAAGATCGGGTGAACATCCAGCGGCATGGCGGTTTTGCGAGGCTTCGGGGAGACAGAAGTATGCAACACCGCAGAGGATGAACGTCGCGATGCCGCTTGCGGTGCTCCCCAGCCATCCGCCTCCGGCGCCGGCATTTCCCAAGGCATAAAAAAACTGCGGCCCCTTTCGGGGCCGCAGCTTCAAAGCCGGATCGCGGTGCGATCAGAACTTCTGGCTGTAACGCATGAACAGGAAACGACCGGGGATTTCATACTGCGGGTCGAAGCTGTTCGAGAACGTGCTGGCCGAACGCGGCGGATCGCGGTCGAGGACGTTGTTCACGCCGACGGTGACGCGCGCATTCCACGGCGCCGCCCAGGTGACGTTGACGTCGCTGAACGCGGTGCCGCCGATGTAGTTCTCCGGACGGGCACCTTCCGCGGTACGACGGTTCGGATCCGAGCACAGGAGCTGGGTGTTCGCGGCGTTGAAGCCACGGCAGTCCTCGTCCTGACCGGAGTAGTAACGCGTCATCCAGTTGGCCGACCAGTCGCCCTTCTGCCAGTTCAGGCTGACGTTCGAACGGATACGCCAGTAGTTCAGCACGTTGTCGCCATCGTAGTTGCCCACGAGGTTGCCCGCGCCGTCGTCGATGAACTTCGAGGTGTAGGTCGAATCCCAGATCAGGGTGAACTTGCCGAAGGACGTCTCCGGAATCGCGTAGCTGACGGTCATGTCGTAGCCTTCGACGTCACGCGTACCCGAGTTGGCGTTGATCGCACGCAGGTCGGTGATGCGACCACCGGCACCACGCGTGATCAGGGCGCACTGGCTCAGATCGCCGTCGCGGTAGCAGTCGTTGGCGATGCCCTGGCCCGACGGCGACAGGATCGCGTCTTCCAGCTCGATCTTCCACCAGTCCATCGAGACGTTGAAGCCTTCCAGCCAGCTCGGGCTGTACACGAAGCCCAGGGTGGTGGTGGTCGCGCTCTCGGGCTGCAGGTTGGGGTTGCCGCCGACGGTGATGCGGATCTGGCTGTTGGTCTGGGTGTAGCCACCGGCTGCGACGCCATCGGCCACGCACTGCGCCTGCCCGGCACTGCTCAGGCCGCCGAAGTTGTCGGCGTTGCAGGGATCGCTCAGGGTCGGGAAGGAATCCGAGTTGCCCAGGAACAGATCGTTGATCGACGGCGCGCGGAAGCCTTCGGTCCAGTTGCCGCGGATCATCAGGTCGTCGATGGGCTTCCAGCGGAAGCCGACCTTGCTGTTGGTGGTGTCGCCGAAGTTGCTGTAGTCGGAGTAGCGGGTCGCGACGTTGAAGTCGAGCAGGCGGGCGCCGGGCACATCGGCCAGCACCGGGATCGCCAGTTCGAGGTAGGCCTCGTCCAGGTCGTACTTGCCGGCGGTCGCGGTACGGGCGTTGCCCGTGGTGTCGCCGGCGTTGATCAGCGCGTCGGGCTGGTCGAAGCCGCTTTCGCTGCGACGCTCCAGGCCGAACGAGAAGGACAGCGGGCCGGCCGGCAGTTCGAACAGGTCGCCGCCGATGCTGGCGTAGTAGGTTTCCTGCTCGTAGCCGAAGTTGTCGTGCGCCTGGAAGGTCACGTAGTCGAGCATTTCCTGGGTGATGCTGCCGGCGCCGCCGAGGAAGTTCAGCGGGACGCAGCCGGCGATCGCCGAGGTCGCATCACCGGGGTTGCTCACGCAGATCGGAGCACCCGAGGTGGGGTCGATCATCGAAGCACCGAGCGCATTGCGCAGGGCGGTGAAGGTCAGCAGACCGTCGGTGGTGTCGCTCTGCTCGTTCTCGCCGAAGAAGTAGCCCACTTCCCAGTAGAACGGCTTGTCGGCGATCTCGATCGTGCCGTCGAGGCCCATGTTGATCGCGAAGGTATCGACGTCCTGCTTGAACGAACGGCCACCGGTCTCCACCACACGACGCTGGATCCAGTTGATGTCCTGGCCGTAGGGGTTGTAGATGCTGTCGGCGCTGATGACGATGTCGGTCGAGTTGCCCGAACCGATCACGCCCAGGACCACCGGCATCGCAGCGAGCAGCTGCTCGGAGCGGCGCTGGTTGTAGGTGACGGTGGTGCTGAAGCGGACGTCGTCGGTGATGTCGAGACTACCGCTGGCGAACAGCGAGGTGCGCTCCTGCGGCGTGATCAGGTAGTTGTCCGGAGCGAAGTTGTAGTTGTCCGGAGTGCCGCGCCAGCCACGGAAGGTGCCGGGACCGGTGGGAGTCCACAGGCCGTAGTCGCCGTTGGGCTGCGAGCAGGAATCGCTGGGCGCATCGTAGATGCAGTACCGGCCGTTCGGGGTGGTCGAGCTGCCGCCCAGGCCCGGGGTCGAGCCGAACACCGGGACCGCGGAGATGTCGCGATCACCGGCGAACACCGGATCTTCCTTCACATAGCCGAGACCCAGCATCGCGGTCCAGCGCTCGCCGTTGCTGCCGACGGTGAAGTCGTAGGACTGACGGGTGCCGTCGCCCTGCTCGAACGCACCGATGTAGGCGTTGGCTTCTGCGCCGTCGAAGTTCTGGCGCAGGATGATGTTGACCACGCCGGCGATGGCGTCGGATCCGTAGATGACCGAGGCGCCGTCCTTCAGGACTTCGACGCGCTCGATGGCGGCGGTCGGGATGGTGTTCAGGTCGACGGCGCCGCCGAGACCGGTACCGCCCACCCAGCGACGGCCGTTGACCAGCACCAAGGTGCGGTCCGGACCGAGGTTGCGCAGGTTGACGCGGGTCTCACCGTTGCCGCCGTTGTTGTAGGTGGTGTTGAGGGTCGAGCCGTTTGTCGAAATGTTCTGGATCACGTCGCCGACGGAAGTCAGGCCCTGGGCCTCGATCTCCTGACGGGTGAGCGAGAACACCGGCTGCGAGCTTTCGACGTCGGCGCTGCGCGGAATGCGCGTACCGGTCACGACGACGCGGTCGAGATCTTCGGCTTCCTCGGCGTCCTGCGCATAGGCGACACCCGTGCCTGCGACCGCGGTGGCGCTCACGGCGAGCGCGAAGGTGATCGCGTCGCGGAGCTTGGTGGTTTTAAAGGTCATTTCTCTCTCCAAGTTAAGCTTGGGGTTTCCCATGGGAACCTGAACGGAAGCGCCCAATGACGCCGTTGAGAACAGGCCGGGCCCGATAGTAGCCGCACTCGGAGAGAAATTAAAGTGTTGTTAACCGATCCCGCGAAGGGTCGCGGAAATGCCCGCACCACGGGCGTTGCGCCGCCAGGGACGGTCCGGAGAACCGGTGCACCGCAACCGCGATCGGGGACTCAGAGATCCTGTTCGTAGCGGACGTAGGGCACGGCGCCCTCGTCGTCGCCCACGGCACTTTCGGGCGAAAAGGGATTGCGGCCACGCGACAGGAGATTGTCGGCGCCCACGGTGAGCTGGCCGCTCCAGGGAGTGCGCCAGCTCAGACCCAGGCCGAAGCCTTCCCACTTGTCGCGGCCGGTGTCGACCACTTCGCCGACGATGTTGATGCCGAAATCGCCCAGCCCGCCGCCGACATTGAGCTGACGGCTGGTCCAGCGGTCGCTGAAGCCCGGGATCTCGGTGGGCATCTGCAGTCGAGCGCGGGCGACGGTGCCGGCGATCGAGACGAAGCCTTCACGGGGCAGATCCTTCTGCGCGAAGACGCTGAGATCGTTGACGTCGACCCGGCCATCGAGCGTGCCGGGGAACAGGTATTGCGGAATGGAGGTGGAGCTTTGGCCCGCACCGATGCCGACGCGATTGCCGCCCTGGATGAACATCGCAGCGGCGTTACCGCGACGGCTGCGCCCGGCGGGCTGGGTCGCGAGCACGCAGTTCTGGGCGAGGCGCCCCAGGGAAATGCCGAGCGCGGGCTTGTCGTCGCAGAGCACGCCGAGGGTATCCGCGGTGGACAGGCCGAAGGTGCTGTCGAGGTGGCGCAGCCCGAAGCGGGTGCGCAGGCGGCTCTTGGCCACATCCGCCGGCTCCAGCACCAGAACCGCCTCGATTTCGCCGTTACTGCGGTTCCACACCGGCAGCTCGACACGCTCGGCGTTGCCCGGCTTGACCTGCGCATGCGCGCCCGTTGCCGCGCCGAGGGCGAGGAACATGAGGATGGGCAGTGTGAGCTGGCGGGTACGCATGGCGGTTGTCGGACCGGTGGATGGCGGTCGAGTTCCCCGATGGGATTGTTTGGAGGGTCAGGCTAACAGATTTATGGTTCCTTAACAATCCGCCCACCCTGCCCCTGCCTCCGCCTGTCCGGATCGGGGGGAGGATGGGACTACTGCAGCCGGTCGGGCGGCGGCATCACTTCGGGCCGTTCACGGCCCGAACCGTCGAAGAGGGCCTGCAGGGCCTCCGGGCCGAAGAGATAGGTCTCGCCGCAGAACTCGCAGCGGACTTCGACCACGCCCCCGCTGTCGGCGGCTGCGGCTTCGGCCTCCTCGCGGCCGAGCGAGGACAGCATGCCCTCCACGCGCTCGCGGGAGCAGGAACAGCCGAAGGCGAGCGGGCGCTCGGCCAGCCGGCGGACACCATCCTCGTGGAACAGGCGGTGCAGCAGTGCGTCTGCCGGCGTGGCCAGCAGCTCGTCCGTGCCGAGCGTCTCGAACAGCGCCACGGCGCGATCCCAGCCGTCGGCATCGCCCTCGTCGCCGGGCAGCTTCTGCAGCATCAGGCCGGCCACCCGGCCCTGGCCGGAGGCCAGCAGCAGCCGGGTCGGCAACTGCTCGGACTGCACGAAATACCCTTCCAGCGCCGCGGCCAGGTCGCCATCGCCCAGGGCCACCAGGCCCTGGTAGCGCATGGGCTCGCCCTCGCGCAGCCCCGGGTTCTCGATGGTGATTGCCAGCACGCCCTCGCCCGCAAGGCTGCGCAGGTCGGAGACCTCGCCCACGTCGGCGCCTTCGGCGAGCACCGCCACGCCGCGCAACGTGCCGGCCGCCGTGCATTCGGCGAACAACGTACGCAGCGCCGCATCGCCGCGCAGCTGCACGGACAGACGCCCCTCCACCTTCACGTGCCCGGCGAACAGGGCCGCCGCCGCGGCGGCCTGACCCAGCACGGCGGCGACCGGCGCCGGGTATTCGTCGCGGGCGATCTGCGACCAGGCGGCGTCCAGACTCACATGCACGCCACGCACGCCGGCGGTGTCGATGAGGAAACGGCTGAGGAGGTCGGCGCCCGGGGCGGATGGCTCGGGCGTCTTGGAATCGGAACTCATGAGGCGGCCTGAACTGGAGTGGGAGAAATGCGGCATGGCCGGGCCGTGGGCCGCGTCCGGGGGCATGGCCCGGGCGCGAAGCAGCGGTCGGTGACGATGCGCGCCCTGCCTGCGTGGCGGATAATGCCGCGATTCCGTCCGCAGGGCCCGGCAACGTGCGCAATCGCAAGATGGGGGAGTCCGTCCCGGATTCAAACCCCGACCCGAACCTGGCCGCATCGACGGTCGACGCCCTCCCCGGTGACGGCGGCACGGCCGCATCGCCGCCCCCGCCACGGCGGCGGAGGCGCTGGCTGCGCTGGATGCTGATCCTGCCGACGCTGTTCCTGCTGACCACCGTTCTGCAGGTGCTGGTGCTGCGGTTCGTCGACCCGCCGCTGACGACGTTCATGGTGGCGCGGCAGGTGGAAGCCTGGGGCGGGGGCGACGACGGCTATGCCCTGGCCTACGACTGGCGCGATGCCGACGAGATCTCCGCGCACCTGCCGCTGGCGCTGATCGCCGCGGAAGACCAGCGGTTTCCGGAGCACGACGGCTTCGATTTCGAGGCCATCGAGAAGGCGCGCAAACACAATGCCCGCGGCGGCAAGGTCCGCGGTGCCAGCACGATCAGCCAGCAGCTGGCCAAGAATCTGTTCCTGTGGAAAGGCCGCAGCTGGGTGCGCAAGGGCCTGGAGGCCTGGTACACGCTGCTGCTCGAGGCGCTCTGGCCCAAGCGGCGGATCATCGAGGTCTACGCCAACGTGGTCGAATTCGGCGACGGGGTCTATGGCGCACAGGCGGCGGCGCGGCGCTATTTCCGGAAGGACGCGGCCGCACTCGCTCCGGCCGAAGCCGCCCGGCTGGCGGCGGTGCTGCCGAATCCGCGCCGATACAGCGCCGCCAAGCCGGGGCCCTATGTCCAGCGGCGCACGCGCAGCATCCAGCGGCAGATGAAGGCGCTGGGGGGGACGGGGTTCCTGGAACAGCTGGACTGAAGAATGCGGAGCGGCTGAAGAGGCGCCGGGGTGGATGGCGAGGTGTCGGGGATGGCCAGGTCGAGGAGGCCTGGTCGGGGACACCCACTTTCCTCCGGGCACCGCATTGCTGATGCGAGTCCGGAGGACAGAGTCCGGGACACCCACGTTTCGCCCCCCTTTCGGAAGCTGCAGTCGTGCCGGAGTCCTGCGACGGAGTCTTCCGGGACACCCATGTTCCGGCCGCAGCCCCCTGCTGGCAGCCCCCCATGCTGGCAGCCCCCCGGCTCAGCCCTCCCCTCTTCAGGCTCAGGCCTCCGCTGTCCCCAAGGCCCGCTGCCCGTCCATGGCACGCCCCGGGTTCCGCTTCATTACTATGTATCGATGAACACGCCCTCCCCGCCCGCCCCCCCTCTCGACGGTGGCGCCACGTCCCGGCTGACCGTGGTGGTCGCCGCGCACGACGAGGCCGATGCCCTGCCGCTGCTGCAGCCGAGGATCGCGTCGGTGCTCGACGCGCTGGCGGCGACGTCGGGAATCGAAGGCCGGGTGCTGTATGTCGACGATGGCAGCCGCGACCGCACCTGGGCGGTGCTCTGCGGGCTCGCCGCGGCCGATCGGCGGGTCTCGCTGCTGCGGCTCAGCCGGAATTTCGGCAAGGAGGCCGCGCTCACCGCCGGGCTGGACCATGTCGAGAGCGGTGCCGCGGTCATTCTCGATGCCGACGGCCAGGACCCGCCGGAACTCATCCCGCAACTGGTCGCCAAATGGCGCGAGGGCTACGACGACGTGCACGCCACCCGCATCGCGCGCGAGGGCGAAACCTGGGTCAAGCGCGCCACCGCGCATGCGTTCTACCGGCTGATGCAGCGCCTGTCGAAGACGCCGATCCCCGCGGACACCGGCGATTTCCGCCTGCTGTCGCCGCGCGCCCTCGCCGGGCTGCGGCAGCTGCGCGAACGCCACCGCTTCATGAAGGGCCTGTTCGGCTGGGTGGGGTATCGCCAGGTCTCGGTGCCGTACCGGCGCGAGCCGCGCGTGGTCGGACGCAGCAAATTCGGCATGTGGCGGCTGTGGAATTTCGCGCTCGAGGGCATCACCAGTTTTTCCACCGCACCGCTGCGCATCGCGACCTATCTGGGCGTGGCCACCGCCCTGATCGCGTTCTGCTATGCGGTGTGGATCGTGGTGAAGGCGATGCTGTGGGGCGACCCGGTGGCCGGCTGGCCGACGATGATGACCGTCATCCTGCTGCTGAGCGGCGTGCAACTGATTGCGCTGGGCATGATCGGCGAATATCTGGGCCGTCTCTACGAGGAATCCAAGCAGCGTCCGCTGTATCTGGTCGACGACTGGCGGCCGGGAGTATGCTCGACCCCTACCGCCACTGAAGGAGAGCCGCAGCATGCGTACCGTCCATCAGCTGTTGGAAGCGAAATCGGCGCAGGGCCAGGCCGAGGTGTACGCGATCCGGCCTGAGGCGCCGGTGATCGAGGCCATCCGGTTGATGGCCGAGCGCCACATCGGCGCGGTGCTGGTGATGGAGGGGCCACGCCTGGTCGGCATCCTGTCCGAACGCGACTACGCACGGAAGGTGGTGCTGCAGGGACGGTCCTCGGCCAATACGCCGGTCGCCGATATCATGACCTCCGAGGTGATCACCGCTTCGCTGCTCGACACCAGCGACCACTGCATGCAATGCATGACCCGGCGCCGCATCCGTCACCTGCCCGTCATGGAAGGCGAGGAGGTGGTCGGCCTGGTCTCGATCGGCGACCTGGTGAAGGCGGTGATCGAAGACCAGCAGCTGGAACTGGATCAGCTGCAGCGCTACATCGCGAGTTGAGCCGCGCGGCCCTGCCGGGCACGCCGCTCCTCTTTTCCACACACATCCACCAACGCACTCCGTCCTGCCATGCAACAGCCGAACCATCCCGATCACGCCCTCTACAGCAGCGCACGCGACGCCGTCGCCACGCTGGAACGCGGCCTGGGCCGCGACTACGACGACAACAGCGAAAAACTGGCGCAGGCCAGCACCGTGCTTGCCCGCCAGAGCGGCATGGAACGCGTGGACCATGTCGTGCTCAGCATCCACAACCCGCATGTGCAGGCCGGCGAGAACCTGATCGTGGTCAGCGGTCAGCTCGACGACCCGGCGCACATCCGCGCGGCCGTGAAGACCCGCGAGGCACTGGCGCGTTCGGAAGAAGACAACGAACAACTGCTCACCCAGGCACGCGCCCAGGCCGTCGCCGCGCCGCAGCGCACCATCGATGCACCGACGCGCACGCCGGAAACCCCTGCCCCCACGCGCACACTGGGCGGCTGAACCCTTGGCAGCCGCGGTTTCCCGCCACATGCGTACCGCGGTACCCCATGCTTCACGACACGATGACCCACTCGAGCGGTCATGGTGTCGCAGGTCATCGCCATCCGCACTGTGTCCAGGCCCGTTTCGACAGGGTCGATCCGATAGGCACGCTCCGACAGACACGATCCATAGGCACGATCCGACAGGCTCGTTTCGAGACATCTTTCAACACGCCCCTTTCAACGGACGCTCATCTCATGCATGACGCTACGCCACGACTCCATCTCGCTGCCGCCCTCGCGGTCCTCATGCTGGCAGCGCAGTGCGCGCATGCCTCGGACACGGCAAGAACCCGGACGGGCATCGGCCCGACGCCTGCCTTCACCTGCCTGACCACGACCATCATCAAGGGCGGCACTACCCGGATGAGCACGGTCACGCGCTCCTCCGGCAACCTGCAGCGCGACAACGCGGCGCTGAAGTTCGCACGCAGCGTGCGCTTCACCAATCCCGACGGCAGCCGCTACAGAGGCGAGGAACGTCAGGTGTCGATGCTGGTGCGGATGCACCAGAACGGCCGCTTCGCATGGCGGAGTTTCGAAGCCGACGAGGAGCTGCCGGAGATCTGCTCGACGCCTGCAGAGACCGGACGCGACTGAATCCGCCGGACGTGCGGGCTCAGCGTTCGCGCGCACGCCCAACCGCAATGGCACAAGCGACACCGCATGGGATGTCGTGCCTGCGTCGCGCGTCCGGCGCATATGACGAAAGCGACCGCCTCGCTGCGCGACACCGGCAGCCACTGCATGCAGCGCACAACCCGACGCCGTATCAGCCGCCCGCCGGTGTTCAATGGTGGGGATGTCGTCGGGATGCTTTTCGATCAACGATCTGGTGAAGGCAGTAATCGAAGACCAGCAGTCGAGGCTGGATCGACTGCAGCGCTACATCACGGGCTGGAGATACGGCGGACTTGACCGAAACGGCGAAGGTCGCGCACATTTGTGATTGCAGTCACGCTTCAGGCTGCACCCACACAATGAAGAAGGATCTTCACGACATGAAAATTTCCTCGCTCAGCGCCTGCCTGATGGCCGCTTCGCTGCTGTTCCTCGTCATCGCGCCGCGCGCACATGCGGATCCCCGGTGGAAGATCCGCCCCGGCATCGGCCCGAAACCTGCCTTCGTCTGTCTGACCACCACGATCACCGAACGCGGCAACACATACATGAGCAAGGTGACGCGTCCTTCGGGGAACCTGCAGAGCGACAATTTGGCGCTGAAGTTCGCGCGACGTCTGTTGTTCACCGACCCGGACGGCAGTCGCTACACCGGCGGCGAGCGTCAGGTGACGCTGCTGGTGCAGATGTATCGAGGCGGTCGCTTGGGATGGCGGAAATTCGAGGCCGGCCAGGAACTGCCCCGAATCTGCTCGACGCCAGCGGATACCGGCCAGCCTTGAGTCCTTCGGCAGCACGCCCTGCGCCCGGGGCATCCAGACCTCGGGCATCGCGCGGCCGATGACGCACAGCAGGGCACCACGCGCCTGCATGCGCTCCGAGCGGATGTTTCTGCGCATTGCTGCATCGCAGCTTGCCCCAACGGCCAATGACGCCGCGCGGCCGGTCTGTGGCGCAATGCGCGCATCGTCCACGGCCGCAGGAGCGCCCACGATGCGTCATGTCACGACTTCCACGAAGACTGCACTGCCCGCACGGAATACCGGGGCGCCGTCGCGTGCACCGGCCCTCGTCTCCTGCAGCCTGCTGGCGGGGCTCGCATGCCTGGCCGTACCGCACAGCGCGTATGCGTTGAGCGAAGTGACCGGCTTCGGCAGCAATCCGGGCAATCTGCGCATGTTCCGACATGTGCCCTCCGGGCTGCCCAGCGGCGCACCCCTCGTGGTCGCGCTGCACGGGTGTTCGCAGACCGCGGCCAGTTACGACGACGAAACCGGCTGGAAACTGCTCGCCGACCGCTGGCGCATCGCGCTGGTGCTGCCGCAGCAGCAGAACGGCAACAACGCGAGCGGGTGCTTCAACTGGTTCGAAGCCGGCGACACCGCCCGCGGCCAGGGCGAGGCGCTGTCGATCAAGCAGATGGTCGACCGCACCATCGCCGATCTCGGCATCGCGCCCTCCCGCGTGTACGTCACCGGCCTGTCCGCGGGCGGTGCGATGACCGCGGTCATGCTGGCCACGTATCCGGATGTGTTCGCCGGCGGCGCGATCGTCGCGGGCCTGCCCTACCGCTGCGCCACCTCGCAGAACGCCGCGTTTTCCTGCATGAACCCGGGCAGCGACCTCAGCCCGGCGCAATGGGGCGACCGCGTGCGCGCCGCATCGACATGGACCGGCCCCTGGCCCGTCGTCTCGATCTGGCACGGCGATGCCGACTATGTGGTGCGGCCCGCCAATCTGACCGAATCCATGCAGCAGTGGACCAATGTGCACGGCATCGACCAGACCGCCGATGTGAGCGAGACGGTCGCCGGCTATCCGCACCGGGTCTACACGGACGCGGCCGGCAAGCCGCGGGTGGAGACCTGGACCATCACCGGCATGGGCCACGGCACGCCCGTCGACCCGGGCACCGGCGTCACGCAGTGCGGAACCGCGGGTGCCTACATCCTCGATGTGAACATCTGTTCGAGCTACTACATCGGCCGCTTCTTCGGCCTGGAGAGCGGCGGCGGCGGGAGTGCGCCCACGGCCGCCATCACCGCCCCGGCCGCGGGCGCCACGGTCGGCGGCACGGTCACCCTCACCGCGAGCGCGAACGACGACACCGGCGTGCAGCGGGTGGAGTTCCTGCTCGACGGCGCGCTGCTCGCGAGCGACGCCACCGCGCCGTACAGCATCGGCTGGAACACCACGACCACCACCGACGGGCCGCACGTGCTGACCGCACGCGCCGTCGATACCGACGGCAACGCCGGCACATCCGCCGGCGTGGGCGTGGTGGTGAGCAACGGCGGCAGCGGCGGACAGCTGGAGACCGCCGTCTTCACCAACGAGGACGCGAACGACGGCTATGTGAAGGCCAACGCCAACGGGTCCGCGTCGGCGACGGGCACGCTGGAGGCCTACTACGGCCTGGCGATCGGTCGCGGCAGCGACGGGAAGTACAACCGCAGCCTGCTCTCCTTCGATACGTCCGCACTGCCCGACAACGCGCAGATCGTCTCGGTCACCCTCACCGTGCGCTACCGCAGCGCCTCGGGCGACCCGTGGAGCAGCCCCGCCGGCAACACCCTGGTGATCGACGCACGACGCGGCTGCTTCGGCGCCTGCGGCATCGACACCGGCGACTGGTCGGCCACCGCCACGGCCTCGGCCGTCGCACAGGTTCCGGCCTTCGCCAGCGGCAGCCAGACCAGCACGCCGTTCGGCAGCGCGGGTCTGGCCGCCATCAACCCGACCGACCGGACCCAGCTGCGACTGCGCTTCGCGGCGGACCAGACCGCGACGCACTACCTCTGGATCGACCGCGGCGCCACCGCGACCCTCAGCGTGACCTACCGCCGCTGAGCCGGCAGCCGCCCACAGGCACCGCGCCATGTGAGCGGCCCGCATGGCCGCCGGGGCACTCCGGCCATCGCTCTGGACGCGTGGCCATCCAGCCGCCTACGCGTTGCGACCATCGCGACAGGCCGGCAAGCTGGGCCATGCCCACGCACATCGCCAGCTCCAGACGCCTGACCCCACGCCTGACCACCGCCTGGGTGCTCGGCGTCGGCCTGTGCGGGCTGATCGCGTGTTCCTCGCCCAGCGCTCCACACGACGCTTCGAACGACGCTCCCAGTGAGGACACCCACGCTCGCCGCCTTCCGTCGGTGCGGATTCCGACGGTCCGCAGCGCACCCGATTCGGCATCCACGTCGCCCCCTGCACGACAACAGACACCGCAGCCCTTCGCCGGGCGCGACAGCGTGACCGTGGCCGAGTGGCTCGACGCGCTTCAGGCCGAGCTGCCTGCCATCGCCGGGTCCGACACCGTGCGTGCCCAGTTCGATCGGCTGCGGGCGAAGCACGGCGTGCCCGACGACGATGCGCTCTACCTCGACTTCGTGCGTGTACGCACCGCCTTCGAGGCCACGCGCGCCGGCGGCTATTGGGGACTGGAATGGCGCGTGACCGACCGCGAACCGCAGTCCGACCACATCTGGACGCAGTGGCGCGGCCTGCAGCCGGTCGGCACCACGGTGCCGCAGACCACCGCCATCGCCGAATGCGACGAGCTGTCGGCGCTGTTCGCGTTCGTCGCCCGCGGCCTGGGCCTGTCGAAACGTTCGCGCGTGGGCCTGCTGTGGCCCACGTCCAACCACACGGTCGCGGTCTGGGCCTTCGACGCGCCGGTGGATGCCACCGCAGGGCCGGCTGGCGGCCCACGGCAGCGCGAGGTCCGCATTGTGGTGCCGACCTCGCAGATCTTCCTCGACAGTGCCGAGGGGCTGGACACCGACGGCTTCGACCCGTGGGTGCAGGCACGCATCTTCGACTACACGCGGCGCGACGCACCCGCGGACCTGCGCCTGCCCGCCACGCTTGCGCGTGCGTTCGTGCTGGCCCTGCGCGCGCATGGCGGCACGCCGGGCGGGGTGCTGCAGACGCAGCGCAATCGCCGGGCCCACGCGCAGCGGCAGGCCGAGAGAGGCTGAAGACCGGCTGCCACCGCGGTGCGTGAATGCAGCGGCGCATGCGGATGTTCCGAGTTGCCACCCGGCAGCTCCGACTGAAGCTTCGCGCCTGCCGGTGGATCATTCCCCGGGGATTGGCTCCCCGGGGAATCGGATCACGGGGGCTGGCCTCGGGAGGGGAAAAAAACCCAAGAAAAGGAAACGAG
>CBFGMS010000054.1:0-26798 GCA_965649985.1 uncultured Gammaproteobacteria bacterium
CGGCGCTGCGCGCGATCGAGATCGGCGCCGACCTGCTGCTGAAGGCGACCAAGGTGGACGGCGTGTACGACAAGGACCCGAAGAAGCACGCGGACGCCACGCGCTACGACACGCTCACCTACGACGAGGTGATCGCGCGCAATCTGCAGGTGATGGACACCGCCGCCTTCGCGCTGTGCCGCGACAGCCGTCTGCCGCTGCGCATCTTCGACATGGGCCAGCCCGGCGTGCTGCTGAAGGTGCTGCGCGGGGACACCATCGGCACGCTGGTGACCGCGACCCCCTGACCGCAGGCGCTCTCCCGCGCCGCGCCGCGCGGACGACGGTCGACTGAGGCGACGCAGGCAGGCGCCCCCTGTCGGCATATCGACCGTGGGACTCCACATGCCCCTCATCACGCAAACGGCCGGCTTCCCTGGAAGCCGGCCGTTCGTGTCTGTGGATACTGAAGATGCGTCCGGGCGCAGACGCATCGCGGGCCCGGGCATCGCGCGGGCAAGGTGCGCGGTCCTTCCCGGTATCGAGGCGTCTCAGCCCTTGCCGTCCTTGGCCGGGGTCACGATCACCGGCGCCCGTCCGCCCAGGTGGCGCTGCAGGAAGCGCAGCAGCTTGCCGTAGAAATCGCGGTTGTTGGCTTCCTGATAGAAGCCGTGCCCTTCGGTGCGGTAGTAGTGCGCCTCGACCGGAACCCCGGCCTCGCGCAGTGCCTTTTCCATGCGCTCGGTGTGCTGCACCGGGGCACGCTCGTCCTCGCCGCCGGCGGCGAGCAGCACCGGCACCTTGATCCTGTCGGCCAGTTTCACCGGCGAGACATCCGCCAGCTGTCCTTTCGGGCCGATCCACTGGTTGAGGTAATGCTCGCCGGAGCCGCGGCGCTGGATGTCGCCGGTGGTGTGCAGCATGTCGAGGTCGTACACGCCGATCACGCCGGCCACGCAGGCATACAGCGCAGGCTCGCGCACCGCCCCCATCAACGAGGCGTAACCGCCATAGCTGTAGCCGAACAGGCAGATGCGCTTCGGGTCGGCGATGCCCTGCTCCACCGCCCAGCGGGTGGCATCGGTGATGTCGTCCTGCATCGCCTTGCCCCACTGCCGCGCACCGGCCTGTTCGAAGGCATCGCCGTAGCCCGCAGAGCCGCGGAAGTTCACCTGCAGCACGGCGTAGCCGTGCGCGGCCAGCAGCTGCACATCCTCGTTGTAGCCCCAGACATCCTGCACGCCGAAGGGGCCGCCGTGGATCAGCACCACCATCGGCGCATTCTTCGCGGCGGCACCCACCGGCGCCGTCAGCAGGCCATGCAGCGGCAGCCCGTCGCGCGATTTGAAGGACACCGGCGAGGTGGCGGCGCTGCGTTCCGGATCGATCCAGTCGCCCGTGCTGAGGAGCAGGTTGGCCTCGTTGGTCGCGGTATTGAACAGGTAGTAATCGCCCGGGTTGCGGTCGCTGTGGACCCGCACCAGCGCCTGCGTGCCGTCCTTCGTGGTCGAGGTGATCGCCACCGGCTGGCCGCCGAAGGCGCGCTCCAGCTTGCGGTAGAGCTTGGCCGCGACCGAGTCCGGGTCGAAGAAATGCGTCTTCGGCTTGCCGTCGAAGGTCCGCACGCCCACCGACACGTCCCGGTCGTCGTACAGGGTGCTGCCCGGATCGACGGCCGCATCGCGGAAGATCTCGCGGGTTTCGCCGCTGGCGATGTCGTAGGCGAGGATGGCGTCCGGGCCGCTGGCATGCTCGGTCCTCAGATAGGCGGTCGCGTTGTCGGCGGAAAAGCCCAGCGCCCAGCGGGTGACGCCGGAGGCCCTGCTGTCGTTCAGCAGCCGCCAGTCATCGCCCTCGGCATCGCGGTAGTACAGCCGGGTGCTGCGGTCCACGTCCATGCCCGAGGCGAAGCGCACCTTGCCCGCGTGGTCGGTGACGAAGGACGCATTGCGGATCGGTGCGCGGACCACGGTGCTGCGGCGCCCCGTGTAGACGTCCATGCGATCCACGCGGGTGTAGGGATCGTCGGTGAAGGGAATGACCGAGATGAGGATGGTCTTGTCGTCGTCGCGCAGGGTGTCGATCACCTCCGCGGCGACCATCTCGACCTTCTTGCGCTTGATCGAGGTGCCCAGGCCTTCGCCCATGACGCGCTGGCCGACCAGCATGTCGCCGTTGCGGCCGTCGATGTCCACCGCCCACAGCTCGCCGGTGCGCACCGGCGCTTCGTGCAGGCCGATACGCTCGGCCGCCTCGATGATGACGCGCTCGTCGTTGGCCCAGTAGAAGTCAGCAACCGCGGCGCGCGAGCCGGGCAGATGCATGTTGCCGACCAGCTTGCCGTCGGAGCGGCGCACGATGACCAGCCCGACCTTGGTTTCGATGGGCACGGTGGCGGCGAAATATTCACCGGTCGGCGACAGCTGGATATCGAGGAACTTGGGCTTGCGCACGTAGTCCTCGACGTCGTGCGGCTTCACCTGCTGTGCCCACGCGGCCGGTGCGGACACGGCGCAGAAGGCACAGGCGGCGATCGCCGCAAGAAAAAGCCCCCGGGTGGCCCGGGCCACGTGCGTCGTGCGTGATGTCATGTGCGTGTCCATGGTGATGAGGCTGTGTCGTCCGAAGCGCGAAAAATACCCGGAACGGATCACATTCGACAAATGCCGCGCACGGGGATGTCAAGGAGTGATGGATGTCCAGGAGTGATGACAGCGGCATGCCCCGCTTCGCACGCATGCTGCGCGCCCTGCGCGGGCGCCCGATCAGGCGCGCGAAGCGTCGCGCGCGGATTCGACCGCCGCGCACCGCGCCATGACGTCGGCCAGGGCCGCGCGCCATTCCGGCAGCACCACCCCGAAATCGCGGCGCAGCCGGCCGGTGTCGAGGCAGGAACAGGCCGGGCGCCGCGCCGGGGTCGGATAGTCTGCGGTGCCGATGGCCTCCGCCGCGGGCGCCCGGGCCAGCAGGCCAAGCGCCACGGCCTCCTCGAAGATCGCTTCGGCGAAGCCATGCCAGCTGGTCCGGCCCGTCGCGGTGAGATGCCAGAGGCCGCTCGGCCTGCTCCCGATCGGCGCCGACAGCAGCTGCGCGGTCACTGCGGCCGTGACCTCGGCGATCAGTGCCGCAGGCGTGGGCGTGCCGATCTGGTCCGCGACCACACGCAGGGTGTCGCGTTCGGCACCGACGCGGAGCATGGTGCGCAGGAAGTTCCTGCCGTGCTCGGCATAGACCCAGGCGGTGCGGAAGATCAGATGCGTGCCGCCCGCGGCGCGCACCGCGGCTTCGCCGGCCAGTTTGCTGGCGCCGTACACGCCCAGCGGTGCGGTGGGGTCGTCCTCGCGATACGGGCGGCTGCCGCTGCCGTCGAACACGTAGTCGGTGGAGAAGTGCACGAAGGGCACTCCGCGCGCTGCGCAGGCGCGGGCCAGCACGCCGGGGGCCTCGGCATTGGCGCGGAACGCCGCCTCGGGCTGCTGTTCGGCCAGATCCACCGCGGTCCAGGCGGCCGCGTTGAGCACGATGTCCGGCGCGCTCGTGTCGACCAGTGCGCTCAGGCTGTCGGGCGCGTCCAGGTCGGCGACGAGGCAGGCCGCACCGTCGTCCAGCCGCCCGCTGCGGGTGGTGGCGAGCACCTCGCCCCGTGGGGCGAGCGCGCGGCGCAGTTCGGTGCCGACCTGGCCGTTGCCGCCGACGATGAGAATCCGCACGCCCGCCTCAGCCCGCGTACGTCGGCAGCCGCTCCGCCGGCACCTCGGCGAGGAACGGCGCCTGCGCGTCCTTCGGCGAGAGCTGCGGGTCGGACACCGGCCAGTCGATGGCGAGCTGCGCATCGTTCCAACGGATGCCGGCATCGGCCGCGCGGTCGTACACCGCGGTGCAGTGGTAGGCGAACAGCGCACGCTCGCTCAGCACCACGAAGCCGTGGGCGTAGCCTTCCGGAATCCAGAACTGGCGGCGGTTCTCTGCGCTCAGCGTGACCGCGGTCCAGCGGCCGAAGGTGGGCGAACCGCGGCGGATGTCGACGGCCACGTCCCAGACCTCGCCCTCCAGCACGCAGACGTACTTGCCCTGCGGGTTGGGCCACTGGTAGTGCAGCCCGCGCAGCACGCCGCGCGCGGAGGACGAGACATTGCCCTGCACGAACGGCGGCAGCGCGAGGCCCGCCTCGCGCAGGCGCTCGGTGTTGTACGACTCGAAGAAGAAGCCGCGTTCGTCGCCGAACACCTGCGGTTCGACCACGACACAGCCGGGGAGATCGGTCTGGATGAGTTTCATGCGGTAGGCGCGTTCGGTTCGGGAGCCGACGAGGGGCTCAGGGCACGAAGCCGCGCTCGGCCAGGCCGAGCAGGTACTGGCCGTAGCCGTTCTTGGCCAGCGGCCGGGCCAGCGCTTCGAGCTGCGCGGCGTCGATCCAGCCGTTGTTCCAGGCGATTTCTTCGGGGCAGCACACGCGCAGGCCCTGACGCGCCTCGATGGTCTCGATGTAGTTGGAGGCTTCCAGCAGCGACTGGTGGGTGCCGGTGTCCAGCCACGCGTAGCCGCGGCCCAGGCGCTGCAGGTGCAGATCGCCGGCTTCGAGATACCTGCGGTTGAGATCGGTGATTTCCAGCTCACCGCGCGCGGAGGGCGTGAGCGACGCCGCGTATTCGCTGGCGCGGCCGTCGTAGAAATACAGGCCGGTGACCGCGTAATGCGAACGCGGCTGCGCGGGCTTCTCTTCGAGCCCCACCACCCTGCCCTGGGCATCGAACTCGGCCACGCCGTAGCGCTCGGGATCGCGCACCCAGTAACCGAACACGGTGGCGCCGTGTTCGCGCGCATCCGCCTCGCGCAGCATCGCGGTCAGGCCGGGGCCGTGGAAGATGTTGTCGCCGAGCACCAGGCAACTGGGCTGGCCGTCGACGAAATCGGCGCCGATCAGATACGCCTGCGCCAGCCCGTCCGGGCTGGGCTGCACCGCGTATTCGATGCGCATGCCCCACTGCGAGCCGTCGCCCAGCAGCGCCTTGAACAGCGCCTGCTCGTGCGGGGTGTTGATCACCAGCACGTCGCGGATGCCGGCCAGCATGAGCACGCTGAGCGGGTAGTAGATCATCGGCTTGTCGTACACCGGCAGCAGCTGCTTGCTCACCGCCTGGGTGATCGGATACAGCCGTGTGCCCGAACCGCCGGCGAGGATGATGCCGCGCCGCGCGGTGACGTGCGGCGCAGCCGCAGCCACGGCGCTCATGCGGCCACTCCCGCGTCGACGCCGCCGATGCGCTCGAGACGGTAACTGCCGTCGAGCACGCGACCCACCCAGTCCTGATGGTCCAGATACCAGTCGACGGTGCGCGCGATGCCTTCGGCGAAGGTGACCGACGGCGCCCAGCCGAGTTCACCCTTCAGCTTGGACGCATCGATGGCATAGCGGCGGTCGTGGCCGGGACGGTCCTTGACGTAGACGATCTGGGTGGTGCGCCCCGCGCCGTCGGCACGCGGACGGCGGGTATCGAGCAGCGCGCAGATGGTGTTCACCACCTCGATGTTCTGCATTTCCGCGTCGCCGCCGACGTTGTAGACCTCACCCACGCGGCCGCGCTCCAGCACGGCGCGGATGGCGCTGCAGTGGTCGCCCACGTACAGCCAGTCGCGCACGTTGCGGCCATCGCCGTATACCGGCAGCGGATCGCCGGCCAGGGCCTTGGCGATCATCAGCGGGATGAGCTTCTCCGGGAACTGGTACGGCCCGTAGTTGTTGGAGCAGTTGGTGGTGAGCGTGGGCAGGCCGTAGGTGTGGTGGAAGGCGCGCACCAGATGGTCGGAGGCGGCCTTGGACGCGGAATACGGCGAATTGGGGGCGTAGGGCGTGGTCTCGGTGAATTTGCCGGTCTCGCCCAGCGAGCCGTAGACCTCGTCGGTGGACACGTGCAGGAAACGGAACGCCTCGCGCGCGTCGCCTTGCAGCGACGCCCAGTAGTCCCGCGCGCATTCCAGCAGCGCCAGGGTGCCGACCACGTTGGTCTCCACGAACGCGGCCGGGCCGTCGATCGACCGGTCCACGTGGCTTTCGGCGGCGAAATTGACCACCGCGTCGGGGCGATGCTCGGCCAGCAGCGACGCGACCAGCGCGCGGTCGCCGATGTCGCCCTGCACGAAGACATGCCCGGGGTCGCCCGCGAGCGCGGACAGGGTGTCGAGATTGCCTGCATAGGTCAGCGCATCGAGATTGACGACGCGCACGCCGGCGCGCACCGCCTCGAGCACGAAGTTGCCGCCGATGAAACCGGCACCGCCGGTCACGAGCCAGGTGGGCACATTGGACTCCTGTGGATGACTGAAGAAGACGCCACGCGGGCATCGAAACGACCGGCGAATGCCGGCGGCGGCGTACGGCACGGGCTGCACGCCAGCCCCGGAGTGTACCAGCCGGGCAACCGGACCGGCCGCTCTTGAGCGGCCTAAGCCATTGAATCGAATATGCTTTCGTTCAGACCTGCGCGACACGCGGCAGGCTGCACCGGTGCCCGCCCGCTGCAGCGGGCGGAGCGGTCCGCGCTCGCGACGGGCGATGCTCAGAACGGGATGTCGTCGTCCGAGAAATCGTCGGCCGGCGGCGGGTTGTTGGCCGGCGGACGCCCGCCCCCACCACCACCACCGTAGCCACCACCGCGCTGGCCGCCACCGCCGTAACCACCACCGCCGCCGCCACGCTGGCCGCCGCCGTAGCCGCCCTCGCCGCCTTCGCTGCGCTGGCCACGCATCCCGCCGCCACCACCGCCGCCGCCGCCCTCGCTGCGGCCGCCGAGCATCTGCATCTCGTCGGCGACGATGTCGGTGAAGTACTTCTCCACCCCGTCCTGGCCGGTGAACTTGTCGTAGCGGATCGAGCCTTCGATGTAGACCTGGCTGCCTTTACGCAGATATTCGGCGGCGATCTCGCCCAATTTGCCGAACATCTTCACTCGATGCCATTCGGTGCGCTCCTGGGTGTTGCCTTCACGGTCCTTGCGCACGCTGGTGGTGGCCAGGCTGAGCGTGGTGACGGCCATGCCGCCCTGGGTGTATTTGGTCTCCGGGTCGTTGCCGAGGTTGCCGACCAGGATGACTTTGTTGATGCCGCGTGCCATGGAGTGGTGTCCTGCTGCTGTCGCCGGGAGTGGCGATGGGCATTGGATTATAACGGCCCCCTCCGGCGACATCGGGCAAGCCCGTGGCGTGAGGTAGGGCTTTCCCTACGGCGGGCACACGCCCCTGCGAGATGCATGGTGCGCTGCCGGAGATGCTGGCCGCGTCGCGCCTGGACGCCGCCGCGCGCCGGCGCACGGAACGCTTCGTCCATCGCCCGGGCAGGCGCCGCCCCATCGCTATAATGACCGCCCGTTTTCGCGCGATGCCTCCCCCGTGACCGCCACCGCCGCCCGGCCCGCCCCCGCCCGCGACGCCCTCGACCTGCCCGCGATCCAGTCCCT
Organism: uncultured Gammaproteobacteria bacterium; assembly: GCA_965649985.1. Taxonomy (GTDB): domain Bacteria; phylum Pseudomonadota; class Gammaproteobacteria; order Xanthomonadales; family Xanthomonadaceae; genus Lysobacter_I. The sequence goes on from CBFGMS010000054.1 coordinate 7,434, forward strand.
CGCCGCCGACGACATGGCCGCGGTGGACGCGCTGATCCGCCGGCGGCTGCAATCCGACGTGGTCCTGGTCAACCAGGTGGCCGAGCACATCGTCGCCGGCGGCGGCAAGCGCCTGCGCCCGATGCTGCTGCTGCTCGCGGCCCGCGCGCTCGGCCATGCCGGCGCCGATGCGCACCAGCTGGCGGCCGTGGTCGAGTTCATCCACACCGCCACCCTGCTGCACGACGACGTGGTGGACGAGTCCGACCTGCGCCGCGGGCGCAAGACCGCCAACGCCCTGTTCGGCAATGCCGCCAGCGTGCTGGTCGGCGATTTCCTGTATTCGCGCAGCTTCCAGCTGATGGTCGAGCTGGAGCGCGTCGAAGTGATGCGCATCCTCGCCGACACCACCAACGCCATCGCCGAGGGCGAAGTGCTGCAGTTGCTGCACATCCGCAACCCGGACACCGACGAGGCGGCGTACCTGAAGGTGATCGAGCGCAAGACCGCGGTCCTGTTCGCCGCCGCCACGCGCCTGGGCGCGCTGCTGGCCGGCGCCGACGCGCAGGTGCAGCAGGCGCTGTACGACTACGGCATGGCCCTGGGCTATGCCTTCCAGATCGCCGACGACGTGCTGGACTACAGCGCCGACGAAACCGCCCTGGGCAAGCACCTGGGCGACGACCTGGCCGAGGGCAAGGCCACCCTGCCGCTGATCCACGCCATCCGCCACGCGCCCGAGGCCACCGCCACGCGCCTGCGCGGCATCGTCAGCGAAGGCGAGGTGGAGGCCATGCCCGAGGTGCTTGCGGCGATCGAGGCCACCGGCGGCATCGCTTACAGCCGCAGCCGCGCCGAGGAATACGCCGCCGCCGCCGAAGCCGCGCTCGACGGCCTGGCGACGAACGACGCTGTCGCCGCCCTGCGCGGCCTCGCCCGCTACGCCGTGCGTCGCGACCGCTGACGCGCGCAGCGGTCGCCGGGCGGCCTGCACACACCACCCACATGACTTTCACGGCCGACGAACGCGCCACCCTGCTCGCGGTGAAAGGCGTCGGCCCGACCGTGATCGCCCGGCTGGAACAGCTCGGCATTGCCTCCCTCGCCGATCTGGCGCAGGCCGACGCCCGCGACATCCTCGCCCAGACGGCCGCGATGCTGGGCAGCAGCTGCTGGAAGAACAGCCCGCAGGCGCGGGCGGCGATCGAGGGCGCGATCGTCGCCGCCCGACGAGCCACCACAGCCACAGACCGAATCATCAGCGCACCGTAGGGTGGGATTCGCTGCGCTCACCGCCGCCCAAGGGGTTCGCCTTCACGCATTGCCGCCCTGCATGACAGCGCGCGGGCACGCTTTGCCGCGCCGTTGCGAAGCAGGATGCCCCGGCCACGACACCCGATCAGCGGCCTTTCGTCGCGCAGGAAAACGGCGCACGTCACACTTCCCACGATCATGATCCGTCCGTGATCCGTCCGTGATCCGCCCGAGCCGGTTCGTGATGCCTTCATGCTCGTTTCATGAGCAGATCATGCTCGTCAGGCAGGAATTCCATCGCCTTCAAGCTGCAGCATCGCACCGTGGATGCCGCCAGGCCGACGCCTGACAGGCCACCCACGTCGAGAGACGACGCGATGCACACATGAGACCCGACAGGCCGAAATGGGAATGCGGCAAGGGCTCGGCGCATCGGTGGTTCGACTCCGACCGCCACGCTCCTCCACCCCTCGTCTCGTAGTCCCCCTACCTCCGACCAAAGGAACTGCCGTCATGAACACCCAACCGGCCTTGATCGCAAGCAGCCTGTCCGCCGCGCTGACCCTGGCCATGCTGTCCCCCGCCGCCATGGCCCAGACCACGCCCGCCGCCGGCAACATCGCGTCGGGCACGCACACCATCACATCGTCCCGCACCACCGCGGCCGCGTATCCGAACGAGCGGAGGATGTTCGCCCTCCATCCGAGCGGCACCCCGGTCGCACCGCGGCGCTCGTATGTGACCTCCTGCCTGTCGGGCACCACGCGCAAGATCTTCGCCTCCTTCACCAGCCGCAGCAGCACCGGCGTCGAGGCCGGCACCATCATCTCCGCGACCGTCAACAACAGCACCGGCGTGGTGAGCGGGTTCAGCCAGAAGGACTTCACCAGCGAGTGCCTGGACATGGCCGGCATCACGGCAAGCGCGAGCTGCAACGTGGTGGCGGCGCTGTGCAAGCGGCCGGCCAATGCCGCCGTCGGCACCGCCGACAAGGATCTGGTGGCCGCCATCCCCACCACCACCTGGGGCAACAAGTTCCGTGACGCGCTGACCGCAGACCCGAACGACAACCGGATGTGGCTGTACGAATGGGTCGGCGCCTCCGGGGCGATGGCCAACCCGACCGGCACCGCGCCCACGCGGCGCTTCGTGGTGGCCAAGAACATCCGCAGCACCGCGACCTGGCCTGCGGCGAATGGCCCCTTCGTCGAAACCGGCCATCATTCCCTGGTCTTCAGCCCGGCCGTGGCGGCCGCCAACGGCCTGCCCGCCAGCCCGTCGTTCTTTGCGATCTCGATGAAGACCACGACCAGGACCGGCACCGACGGCATCAAGCATGACGGCGACAAGTTCGTGGTCGTCAACCGCAGCACCGCCGCCATCGACCTGGACCGTGGCTGGATCGACTCCTGCGGCACGGGCCACCCGCGCACCAACCGCATCGCGATGCGCACCTACAACGCCAGCGGGGATATCTACCAGGTCAAGTTCGGCGTGCTGTGCACCACCGACTGGAACGGCGTCGCCAACGTCAGCAAGGCCGGCATCTGGATGCGCACCGAAGGCGGCGCGGTGGGACAACCGCTGGCGGCCGGAAAACTGGCGACCGTGATCTACAACAACACCACCGTCGGCACCCCCACCAACTATCCCAACGGCGGCGGCGGCCCGCTGGTGGCGACCCCGACGGGCTATCTCGGCGTGGTGGTCGGCAGCGGCACCACCACCGGCAGCGTCATCCGGTCGCAGATCGGCCTGGTGACCTTCGACAAATCCGGCTTCGCCACCGGCACCCACTGGCTCAAGACCAGCACCTCGAACTACCTGGGCTACCCGCAGCTGGTCGAGATCGGCAAGGAAGCGGACGGCGTCACGCCCCGTTTCCTGCTGGGCTGGGCCGACATGATGGCGGCGCCCTCCACCATGACGACCGCCCAGGTAGCTGCGGTCTTCAACACCGTCACCGGCGAACAGAAGCCCAAGTGGGTCGCCACCCGCTATTACGTCCAGGAGATCAGTGCGACCGGCGCAGGGAAAACGACGGTCAAGCAGATCACGGACGGCTGGGGCGAGCAGGACCAGATGGTCTCGATGGGCCGCGGCAAGGTGGCCTGGGTGTACAGGCCGAACCCTGCACTCACCTTCACCAACGGCGTTCCGAGCGCACCGACGGCGTACTCGACGCAGCTGAGGTTCGTCACCTACACCTCCACCAACCTGACGCCGGTCGGGAATTGAGGACGCCACGTCCGCGCGGCGAGTCCGACCAGAGCTGTCGCGCGGTATGGACAAGGCGTCGCCACCACACGCCCCGCATCCGCGGGGCGTGTGGCGTTGGGTGGATGTGCTCGGTGTAAGTGGGCAGGTCAGGCGCGCGAAGGCGGTTGAATGGGTAGTCCCGAGGCAATTCCATGGCGGTATGCGAACGAAGCCCGATTGGATGGAGGTCGGAAGCCGATGCCCCTCGGCGCGACCCGCGCGCTCACTCCTCCGTGGTCGTCCCCGTCGTGAAATCGTGCACGAACAGCTCCGGCGTGCGGGTGTCGAACTGCGACTGGAGGACGCATGTCGCCTTGCCCGCCGAACACGATGCCTTCGCGGCATCCGCGGCGCGCGCGGCCGTCGCCTCGGTGATGGCGTTGTCGGTGGCGGCCGCTCCGGACTTTCCGGCATGCCGGAAAGCCTGGATGACCACATTCCCGCCGCCGGCGAAGGTCTCGCAGGGCTTGCCCGCATAGGCCTGCCGGCAGGCCTGCAGGGCCGCGTCGACGGCCTCCTGCAGGCTGCGGTGGCCGGTGGCGAACCAGGCGCGGTTGTCGTAGCCCGCACCGCCCGACAACCAGGCCCCCACGCCGTACAGCTTGCGCGCCGCCTCCAGGTGTTCCGGGATGCGATACCGGCGGTCGCGTGCGCTGTAGGTGGCCAGCTCCAGGCAGGGCAGCGGCTGGTTCACCGCCCCGCGCGCCTTCATGCAGTTGTCGCGGGCATCCCTGCGCGCCGCCTTCGGGCCCTGGCCCCAGCCGTAGTAGAGCGACCCGTCCGCGGCCTTGACGATGGCGATCAGCGAATTGGTGTACTCGCCGATGGCCTGGCAGCCGCCGCCGGTGTCGCGATTGCACAGCGCGAGCACCTCCGGGTCGGCATGCCCCGGCTCGCTCCAACCGCCTCCGAACCACACATCGTCGTAATCCGCATGCCAGGCGATCCCTCCATGGTCGACCAGCGGCGCCGCCGCGGCCCCGCCCGACCCGGCCACGCACAGCGGCACGGTCGCACCCCCGCTCTGCGTGGTGCCCACCATCCGCTCCCCGGGCGTGCCGTTGCAGGCATACGGCGCGTACTGCGCCTGCGCCGTGGCGCTGACGCCGAGCAGCGCCGCACACACCATCCGCACGAATACATCACACCGCATACCGCCCCTCATGTCCGGACCCGTCGTGGTGTGAACGATACCAGCGCGTTGCGCGGAACAGGCCAAGGCCGGAGGTTTGCCTTTTCGCCATTCCCACCTGGCGTCCTCGGCTGCGCGCTTGCCCGGGCGACTTGGCGAGTTGCCTCATGCAACTCAACCGTCCGCCACCACCAGACAGTCGCAACCCGCGAAGACCTCGCCCAGTGCCTTCGCAAGCCGGGCGTGTTCGTCTGGCGCGAGCCGGAAGGAGACCGAAAGTCGGCCCAGCCCGCCCAGCGCGGCACCTGCGTCCGTCGCAAACAGGATCTCCACGCTCGCCGGCCCCAACGTGCAGCGTTCGATGCCTCCGTATCGGGACGCCGACTGGCTGCACCACTCCACGTGATACGTCTCCATGCCCAGCGCCCGGTCCTGTGGGTCGAAGGAACTGGCACGCTGGAGCAGCAGATAGCGCGCGCTGTCGGCGCCCTGTCCGGCAAGACCGACCAGAGGCCCGCCGCCTTCCGCGCACATGGCCACCACACTCCCGGCGTGAAACGCGACATGCCGCATGGCGACGCCTTCCGTCACAGTCTGCGTACGTTGGCAGGTTCGATGGCGAAGGACTGCGCGAGGTATGCCTCCGACGTGTCCACCAGGATCTGTTTCATCCACAGATACCCGTACCGATCGACCTCGCCCACCACCATGCTCTGGCCTGCGCAGGCCCTGATCGACGCCGCCTCATGCGCGGGAAGATCGTGCACCAGCCAGTCCGGAATCTCGAGAATGGTGACCCTATCGCCCACTCCGACAGGCGTACCGTCGCGGTCGCGGGGATCCAATGGGAAACCGGGCGGACATGCAGGCATGCGTGCATCGTGCCGAGTGCCTTGCGAGCCCGCAACCGGATGCATGGAGGTGTGCGATACGGCAGAGACCGTAGGGCGGGTCTTGACCCGCCATTCCCAACGCCAAGGCATTCCAGCCGGATCGCTCCGATTGCGGCGGGTCAAGACCCGCCCTACGGAGCTGAGCGGCACCACGAAAGTCGGCTTGCCGGCTTACGCGATTTGCCACGTGCGTCCGATCCACCGCGCCATACCTGAGTGCGCAGTCACCCCCCAAACCTCTCAAAGAAAAACAGATTCATCAAGGAAAACGCCCGCTTCGCCGCGCGTTCGTTGTAGACGCAGCCCGGCGGGTTGTTGGCGCTTTCCAGAGCGAAGCAATGGACCGCGTCGGCATAGTTGACGAACTGCCAGTCCACGCCGGCGGCGGTGAGTTCGGACTGCAGGCCGGTGATGTGTTCGGCGGGCACATAGGTGTCGGCGGCGCCGTTGAGCACGAGCACGCTGGCCTTCACCTCGCCGGGCTTGGCCGGGAGTTTGGTGTCGAGGCCGCCGTGGAAGCTGACCACGCCGGCGATGTCGGCGCCTGCGCGGGCGAGTTCGAGCACGGTCTTGCCGCCGAAGCAGTAGCCCAGGGCGCCGATGCGGGTGGGGTCCACCGGGGCCTTGCCGGCCTGCGCGCGCAGGGTGTCGACCGCGAGCGCGGCGCGGGCACGCAGTGCGGGCAGGTCGGCGTACATCTTCTGCGCCTGCGCGCCGGCGGCCTTGGCGTCCTTCGGGCGCACGCCCTTGCCGTAGACGTCGGCCACCAGCACCACGTAGCCGGCGCTGGCGATCTGCCTGGCCTTCTCGACCGACGCGGGGGTGACGCCCATCCAGTCGGGCACCATCACCAGACCCGGGCGCGGGGTGTTGTTGGCGTCGTTGTAGACGATGAACCCGCTGAAACGCTGCTTGCCCTGTCGCCATTCCAGCGGCTTGGCCTGGATGGCGGCGAAGGCCGACGTGGACAGCAGCAGGCTGGCGCACAGCAGTGCGAAGGCGACGAAACGGGACGGACGGAGCGCGCGGGCATCCGGTGCGGTGGTGGTCATGGGGGCTCTCCCGGGGGTGGACGGCCAGCCTAGCCCCTTTCGCCGGGCGCGGCATAGCCGATGCCGGCAGGACGGCACATTGCAGGAACCGCCCCGGATGACGGGCCCGTGACGGCACCCCGCGACGCGCCTGCGCTCAGGCGATGCCGAGCCCGGGAATGGCGGTGATGGCCTCGGGGTCGAAGCCGGCCAGCGCCGCGAAATGCCGCCCGCGCTCGGTGTAGTCGCGGTAGGCGCCGAAGCTGGGCGCACCGGGGGAAAGCAGCACCACGCCGCTGGGCGCGGTACCGGCACCGTCCGCGACGGCGGCGAGCGCGCTGCGGGCCAGCGCGACGGCATCCGGCAGGCCGTCGGCCGCATGCAGCGCGAAACCGCGCGCACGCGCGACCGGCTCCAGCAGGGCGTGGATCTTCGGCCCGTTCTGGCCGAGGGTGATCACGGCCGCCGGCACGTCGCCGGCCTGCAGCGCGTCGGCGAAGCCGCGCCAGTCCAGGCCGCGGTCGTGGCCACCCAGCAGCAAGGCGACCGGGCTGTCGCGAAAACACTCCAGCGCCGCCAGCGTGGCGTGCGGGGTGGTGCTGATGGAGTCGTTGACCCAGCGCAGGCCGCCCTGCGTGCCCAACGGCTGCAGGCGATGCGGCAGCGGGCGGAAGCGGCGCGCGGCGGGCGCCAGCGCCACCGCATCCAGACCGATGGCCTCCAGCGCCGCCAGCACGGCGCACAGGTTGCCGCGGTTGTGGCGGCCGGGCAGCGGCAGGCCAGAGGTGTCCAGCACCGGCTTTTCGCCGCGGTGCACCACCTCGCCCCGCAGGTGCCAGCCGTCCTCGCGGCCGTAATAGATCACCTGCGATTCCGGCAGCTGCAGTGCGGCGAGTGCGGGGTCGGCCGCGTTCAACACCGCCACATGCGGCGCGGCGGCGGTGAACAGGCTGAGCTTGTCGTCGGCATAGCGCTGCAGGCTGCCGTGCCAGTCCAGGTGTTCGGGGAAGAGATTGGTGCCGATGGCGAGCGTCGGCCGCGCGCCGGAGGTGAATACGTCGCGGGTCTGGTAGCTGGAGAGTTCGACCGCCCAGTAATCGGGCGGGGTGCCGGGGTCGAGCAGTTCCAGCAGCGGCAGACCGATGTTGCCGCACAGCGCGGTGCGGTGGCCGCCCGCGCGCAGCAGGTGGGCCAGCAGTGCGGTGGTGGTGCTTTTGCCCTTGGTGCCGGTGACGCAGAGGATGCGGGCGTCGGCGTGCTCGGCGAACCACAGCGCGGTGCTGCCGATGAAGCGCGTGCCGCGCGCGGCGGCGGCGACGGCTTCGTCGCGATACGGACTGATGCCGGGCGACTTGATGACGTAGTCGAAGGCGGCCAGGGCATCGGCGTCGGCCGTGGTGTGGACGCTCAGCAGTGGATCGCCCAGGGCCTCCACCTCGGCACGCTCGTCATCGCCGCAGAACACGCCGAGCGGCTGCGCAGGCAGGCGCACGCGCAGGGCACGACAGGCCGCGCGGCCCTCGCGGCCCCAGCCCCAGAGCGCGATGCGTCGGCCCTCAAGCTGCGAAATGCGCATGCAGTCGCTCCCAGAGCGCGGGCGGGATGCGGTGTTCGTCGTCGATCACCAGCAGCGCGTCCAGCGCGAGGTCCGCGGCATCGAGCTGCGGCAGGATCTCGCGCGCGAAACGCTCCACCACCTCGTCCTCGCGCCACTCCGGGCGGCCCGCCAGCGCGGCCATCGCCGCGCGCGACTCGCGGCCCTCGCCGACGCATTCGAAGGGCTTGTGGTCCTGGTACTCCAGCAGCGCGTCGAAACCGGGAATCTGCGCGGCATCGTCCAGCAGATTGCGGCCGAAAATGCCGACCAGCCGCGGTTTGGGCATGAACGGCGCCAGCGCCAGGAACACGAAATGGCATTTCGGGCACACGCCGCACCAGCGGCTGGCCGGGCGTTCGCCGAGGATGTGGAAATTGCGGTTGCAGCTGGAGAAGTGCGCGTCGTAGTGGTCGATCTTCGCGAACTGCCGCGCCACCGCCAGCTCGCTGAGCGGGCGCAGCAGCGAGTAGTACCGCAGATCGGCGGCGACGTGGCGCTGCAGGTGTTCGCCGAAGGCGCGCTCGAAGGCCCAGCCCTTCGACCACTGGTGGTTCACCTCGCCGGTGCCGGGGATGATGCTGCCGTAGCTGGCCGAGCGCTCGTTCGAGAACACCACCTGGTCGACCCCCAGCAGCACGGCGGCGAAGGCGAGGATGGCCGAGTTCACCGCAGTGACCGGGATGTGCCCGTTGTACGCGCCCAGGCGGTTGAGTTCGAACAGCTCCGGCGCCAGCTGGCGGCCGATGTTGAGCGTGGGCAGCCCGGTGCGCTCGGCGCAGGCGCGGATCAGCTGCGAGCCGCCGATCCAGACCACGGTCTGCTCCACACCCGCCGCGCGCAGCGCCTCGATGCTGACCAGCGAATCCTTGCCGCCGCCGATGGCGACCATCGCGTGCGGGCGCAGGCCGAGCGCGGGTGCTCCGCGAACCTGCGCAGGAGGGCCTTCAGGCCCGACAGATCCGTCCAGGCCGTTGCCTGGCTCGACCAGACTGGGTGCGATGCCTGCCGAGGTCGGGCCTGAAGGCCCTCCTACGGTGCGATGGGTGACGGGGAAACGGATCCGCTCGCGCAGGTCCAGCCCGTTGCGGTAGGCGAACTCGCCCAGGCCGTTGCGGTACACCTCTTCCAGCAGCGCGGCGGTGTCGGCATCGATGCCTGCGCCGTCGATGCCCGCCTCGTCGATACGGATCTCCGGCGGCACGCCGGCCTTGTAGTAGCTCACGCCGGCGATGAGGTGCAGCAACCGCAATGCGCGTGCGGCCGCGGCGGCGCGGGCCTCGTCCAGAACGAACGGCGCGCCGGGGATGGTGACGGTTTCGGTCAGCTCCGGGCCGACCTGGCCGTCGGCATCGTCGAAGGCGTAGACCAGCCGCGCGACGCCGGTGTCGGCATCGAAGGCGGCGCGGACGAAACGGAAGGCGCGCAGGGTGTCGCGCGGGAAGGACTCGATCACGGGGACGCTCCGGACGACGGCGGTGCCGTCGGCCCTGTATGGACGGTGGATGGGACGGACAGACGTCTGCGCACGATGCGCAGCACCAGCATCTCCAGCAACGCGGCCGGCAGCGCGGTGGCCAGGAACAGCAGCGCAGAGGCGTAGACCGCCGCGGTGGGCGCATCGCGCAGGAAGTCGTCGGGCATGGCGCCGGTTTCCAGGCGCTCGTACATCAGCCCGATCGACGGCATCCACACCACCAGCAGCAGCGGCAGCACGGCGTAGGCGAGCAGCACGATGCCCACGGCATGCAGCGGCAGCCTGCGCTGCGCGAAATGCCGGTCGCGCCAGAACAGCAGCGCCGAGACGGCAAACGCCGCGACCAGCGGCAGCACCAGGAAGATGTTGATGAACAGCCAGTTCTCGATGCGATCCTCGCCCGCCTGCGAGTCGCCGACGGTCAGCACCAGCGCGCCATAGGCGAGGTTGGCGACGACCGGGGCGACGAGGGCGGTCGAGCACACGAACAGCGATTTCGCGTTCATTCCAGCACCTCTTCGTCCGGCAGCGCACGCAGGTTGTAGCCGCTGCTCATGCAGCGGCCGTAGGCGCCGGCGTCGGCGACCAGCAGCACGTCGCCTTCGGCGGTGGCCGCGGGCAGGCTGCGATCGCGGCCGAGCACGTCGCTGGATTCGCAGACCGGGCCGACCACGTCGAACACCGCGGTGTCGGCGTCGTCGAGGCGACTGAGGTTACGGATGTCGTGCCAGGCGTCGTACAGCGCCGGGCGCAGCAGCGCGTTCATGCCGGCGTCGGCGCCGATGCGGCGCACGCCGTCCTTCTCGACCACTTGGGTGACATTGAGCAGCAGCGCGCCGGCTTCGGCCACCAGGTAGCGGCCGGGCTCGATGGCCAGCGCATAGCGCGGCCAGGCGGCCTTGATCTCGCCCAGGCTCGCAGCCCAGGCGTCGAGGTCGAAGGGCACGTCGTCGGGGCGGTACGGGATGGGCAGGCCGCCGCCGATGTCGATCATCGCGATGCTGCCGATGTCGTCGGCGATGCCGGCAAGATCCGCATACACTTCGCGCCAGTGCGCGGCGGTGTCGATGCCGCTGCCCAGGTGCGCGTGCAGCGCGACGATGCGCGCATCGATGGCACGCGCGGCGTCGACGAAGGCCTCGACGCGGGCCACCGGCAGGCCGAACTTGGCTTCGCTGCCGCCGGTGCGCACCTTGGCGTGGTGGCCGTCGCCGCGGCCGAGGTCCACGCGCAGCCACAGCGCGCGACCGCGAAACACCTCCGGCCAGCACTGCAGCGCTTCCACGCTGTCCACGGTGACGTGCACGCCGTGGTCCAGCGCGGCCTGGTACTCGGCGCGCGGCGCGAAGCTGGGGGTGAACAGCACGCGGTCGCGGTCGATGCCGGGCAGCGTGGCCAGCACATGCTCGACCTCCGCCAGCGACACGCATTCGAAGCCGAAGCCTTCGGCCTCCAGCGTGCGCAGGATGGCCGGGTGCGGATTGGCCTTGAGCGCGAAGAAGCGGCGGTCGACCGCGTCCACGCCCGCCAGCGCCCGCGCGCGGGCGCGCACGGTGGCGAGGTCGTAGACATAGCGCGGCGTGCCGTGCGCGGCGGCCGTAAGCAGATCGTCGCGACGCGTCTGCCACCACGGCGCCGCCCGCGTGCCCTCGCCCGCGGGCTGCGACAGCTGCCGCCAGCTCGGGCCGAACACCTCGGCGTCCTGCACCGGCATCGCGCCGCAGGCGATCAGTTCGCGATGCAGCTCGGGCAGCAGGCCGTCGGCGTCGGCCTCGTCGATGACGAAGGTGAGGTTGAGATCGTTCGAGGACTGCGAGATCAGGTGCACGCGTTCCTGGCCGAAGGTGGCCCACACCTCCGACAGCGTGTGCAGCAGCGAGCGCATGCCGCGGCCGACCAGGGTGAAGGCCGCGCAGGGCGCGATCACCTTCACCCGGCAGACTTCGGAGAGGTCTTCGGACAGCCGCGCCAGCACGTCGGTGCTGACCAGGTTCTCGCTGGGGTCGAGCGAGACGGTGACGTTGGTTTCGGACGAGCCGATGAGGTCGACCGACAGGCCATGGCGCTTGAAGCGCTCGAACACGTCGGCCAGGAAGCCCACCTGCTGCCACATGCCGATGCTTTCCATCGACACCAGCACGATGCCGTTGCGCCGGCTGAGCGCCTTCACGCCCGGCAGCGTGGCCGCGCCGCGGTCGATGCGGGTGCCGGGGAGCGCGGGACGTTCGGTGTCGAGGATGGCCATCGGCACGCCGGCGTCGCGGCAGGGCGCGATCGAGCGCGGGTGCAGCACCTTGGCGCCGGTGGTGGCGATTTCCTGCGCCTCGGCGTAGTCCAGCCGGGTGAGCAGACGCGCTTCGGGCACATCGCGCGGGTTGGCGCTGAACATGCCGGGCACATCGGTCCAGATTTCCACGCGCTTCGCCTTCAGCAGCGCACCGAAATACGCGGCCGAGGTGTCGGAGCCGCCGCGGCCGAGGATGGCGGTCCCGCCATCGGCATGGCGGGCGATGAAGCCCTGGGTGATCAGCATGCGCGTGGGCTGGCCGCAGAAGCGCGCGGCGAAATCCGGGCCTGCCGGGGCACCGGCATGCGGCATCGCGTCGTGCAGATAGCGGCAATTCACCGACAGCCGCTGCGCCCAGTCGCTGGCGTTGGGCAGCGACACCGCGTCCAGCCACTCGCGGGCATCGCACCAGCCGATGTCGTGGCCCTGCGTGGCCAGATAGGCGGCGCCGATGGTCGACGACAGCAGCTCGCCCTGCGCCAGCACCTCGGCCTGCCAGTCCAGCGGCCGCGTCGCCGCGCGCGCATCGACGGCCAGCGCCTGCAGCGCGGCCAGGCGCACGCCGAGCGCGCTGTCGGGGTCCAGGTCGAGCTCGGCGCAGAACGTGCGGTGACGGTCCACCAGCGCGGCGAGGCGCGCCGCGATCTCGCGGCCGTCCGCGATGGCCTGCAGCTCGTTGGTCACGCCCGACAGCGCCGACACCACCACCAGCACGCGCGCATCGTCCTCGTCCGCGCGCTGGGCGGCGAGGCGGCCGATGGTGTCCCAGCGATGCCGTTTGGACACCGAGGTTCCGCCGAATTTGAGCACCATCCACGGCTGCACCGACGGCAGGCTGGACGTGCGGGAGGCGGGATCGGCGGCGTCGGCGAGGCGGGTCTCGGACATGAAGGATGTGTGGGAGTGAGGGGGGAAGAAGGACGGCGGCGAGGCGGAAAATGCATCGCGTCGGCGCGCGTCTGCGCACGGCAGGCCAAAGGCCGCATTCTATGCGAACACCGCGCCGCCGTCGGCGCTTCCCGCCGGCACGCACGCCGGCCTCCGCCTCAGGCACACGTCACAGATGCGCACCGCCATGCCCACATCCGATTCCGTCGCGTTCAAGCGCATGCCATTCGACCGCATGCCGTTCGAGTACCTGCAGCTCGATGTCTTCGCCGCCCGGCCGGGGGCCGGCAACCCGCTGGGCGTGGTCGTGGACGGCGAAGGGTTCGACCCGGCAGGCATGCAGGCCTTCGCCGCCTGGACTAATCTGTCGGAAACCATCTTCCTGCTGCCGCCGACGGTGCCGGAGGTCGACTACCGGGTGCGGATCTTCACCCCGCGCCAGGAACTGCCCTTCGCCGGCCACCCCAGCGTGGGTGCCGCCTGGGCGGCGGTGACGACCGGCCGCGTGGCGGCAGGCCGCGAGACGCTGGTGCAGGAATGCGCCGCCGGCCTGCTGCCCGTCCACCTCGCTCGCGAGGGCGACGGCGTACGCCCGCAGGTCCGCGCGCCGCGCGCACGGCGGATGGGCGGTGCCGAACTCGCCCCGGCACTGCTGGCCGCGGCACTGGCACCGATGCGGCACGGCAGCGAGCCGGCGAACGGCGATGAGCAGCCTGCGGGCACGGACGTCATCGACACGGGCGCGCCCGGCGCGGCTCGGCGTCACGGCGCATCGTCCGCCCTGCAGCCGGCGCTCTGGAGCAACGGCCCGCTCTGGTGGCTGGTGCCGCTGGCGGATGCCGCCGCGGTGCGCGGTCTGGCGGAAGGCGATGGACTGGACCTGGCCGCCATCGCCGCGCTCACCCGCGCCACCGGTGCGGTGGGACTGGCGGTGTTCGCGCCCGACCCGCGCGACGGGCATCACCTGGCGGTGCGCGCCTTCTGTCCGGCCGACAACATCCCCGAAGACCCGGTCACCGGCAGTGCCCAGGCCGCGATCGCCGCCTGCCTGGCCGATGCCGGCCAACTGCCCGGCGCAGAGGGCCGCTACGTCGGCAGCCAGGGCCGCGAACTCGGCCGCGACGGCCGGGTGGAGGTGCACGTGGACGAGGCCGGCGAGGTGTGGATCGGCGGCGCCGTGCAATGCCCGATCCGCGGGCGGCTGGTGTGGTGAGAGCCGGGATTCTGGGGGAGGGGTGATGGGGTGGGTCCGGATCGGGTTCGGCTCGGTTGGGATCGGTTCGGATCGAGTCGGGTCGGATCTGATGAGAGGTGACGGGTGGCGAAGCGCAGAGGGCTCGAGCAGCCATGCTGTCGACAGCGCGCTGCCCTCACCGTTTGCCCCCGTGACGCATCGTCCTTCACATGTTCGCCCCGCGCCGATGTCGTCCCGAGCGCAGCGAGGGACCTGCTTTTCGCCGAAGACATTGAAGAAGCAGATCCCTCGCTGCGCTCGGGACGACACCCATGGAGACAAACGCAGCGAATGCGCTATCGAAGGGAGACAGGCGGAGCAGATGCTTCTTTGACTGGAAGCGGACGCAGTGCGTGCCCTCCTGGTCAAGCCGCATGCCCACGGGCAGAGCCGGAATGCCGCAACACGATCCGGATCGGCCGCTCCTCTTCACGCCCCTGCCTTCCGGCTTCCGCCTACCCGTCTTCAGCCCTCAGGCTTCCAGCTCTCAGCTCCCGAATCTCGACCCCCGGGACCCGAATCCGCCCCCTGCTGTAAGCTGCGCGCCCCCCACCCCACCCCCTGTCGCCATGCACGCATCCCCCGCCCGTACCCGCCGCTATCTGCAGGTGGACGTCTTCGCCGACCGTCCCGGCGTCGGCAATCCGCTCGGCGTGGTGCTGGATGCCGAGGGCCTGGACGAGGCGGCGATGCAGGCCATCGCGCGCTGGACGCGGCTGCCCGAAACCACGTTCGTCTTCCCCGCCGACGGTGCCGACGCCAGCTACCGCTTCCGGATCTTCAGCGCACGCCGCGAAGTGCCCTTTGCCGGGCACCCGAGCGTGGGCACGGCCCATGCGGTGCTCGACGCCGGCCTGGCCCTGCCGCGGGATGGCCTGCTGATCCAGGACGGCACCGCGGGCAAGCTGCCGCTGCGCGTGCGCGGCGAGGGCGGGGCGCGCACGATCGCGGTGCGCACGCCGCGTGCGCGGGTGGAAGACGTGGCGCGGGCGGACGACGCGCGACTCGTCGACGCCCTGCGCGGCCTGCCGCTGGGCACGCTGCCGCCGGTCTGCATGGACGGCGGACGCCGCTGGTGGCTGGCCGAACTCGCCGATGAAGCCGCCCTGCGCGCCGCCACCCCGGACTGGGACGCGGTCGCGGCGCTGGCCGCGGCCACCGGCACCATGGGCCTGTGCGTCTATGCCCGCAGCGCCGTGGGCACGGAGGCCGGCAGCGGCCACGACCTCGCGGTCCGCGCCTGGGTCGGCGGCATGGGCCGGTTCGAGGACGCGGCCTCCGGCGCGGCCAACGCCACGCTCGCCGCCTGGCTGGCCGAGTCGGATGCCCTGCCCGGCCGCGATGGCCGCTATGTGGTCAGCCAGGGCCGTGAAGTCGGCTTCGACGCGCACATCACCCTGGAAGTGGATGCCGAGGGCGAGGTCTGGTCGGGTGGACGCGTGCAGACCGTGGTCGACGGCGAGATGCGCTGGCCGTCGTCGCCCTGATTCTTGCCGCTCGCAGCAGGTCGCTGCAGACGGAACGGCATGCTGCAAGGCCCGCAGCGCATCGCGCACGGCGTGGCGGTGGCGACGCCTGCGCGCTACCCTTCGCGCCTATGCAGACTTCAGCCCATACCCGCGATTTCGTCCTCGAACCCGCCGACACCGAGCGCCTGGCCAATCTGGCCGGCCCGTTGGACGCGCATCTGCGCCAGATCGGCCTGCGCCTGGGCGTGGAGATCGCCAACCGCGGCAACATCTTCCGCGTCGGCGGCGAGACCGAGGCCGCGGTGGACAACGCCGAGCGCGCGCTCCGCGCGATCTATGCCGAGGCCGCCGACACCACGCTCGACGCCCACGCCCTGCACCTGCAGCTCAACAGCTGGGTGAACGAGGACGACACCCACCCCGTCCCCGGCGCCCACTACGCCCCGCAGGACGTGGCGATCAAGGTCAAGCGCGGCACCATCCGCGGCCGCGGCACCAACCAGCAGACCTACCTGCACGCCATCGCCACCCACGACATCAACTTCGGCGTCGGCCCGGCCGGCACCGGCAAGACCTTCCTCGCGGTGGCGATGGCGGTGGAAGCGCTCAACGCCGCCCGCATCCAGCGCATCCTGCTGGTGCGCCCGGCGGTGGAAGCGGGCGAAAAGCTCGGCTTCCTGCCCGGCGACCTGTCGCAGAAGGTCGATCCGTATCTGCGCCCGCTGTACGACGCGCTGTACGAGATGCTGGGCGTGGAGAAGGTGGCCAAGCTGATCGAGAAGAACGTCATCGAGATCGCACCGCTGGCCTACATGCGCGGACGCACGCTCAACGACGCCTACGTGATCCTCGACGAGGCGCAGAACACCACCGTCGAGCAGATGAAGATGTTCCTCACCCGGCTGGGCTTCGGCAGCACCGCGGTGGTCACCGGCGACCTCAGCCAGATCGACCTGCCCAAGCACGTCAAATCCGGCCTGCGCGATGCCGTGGACGTGCTGCGCGGCGTGGACGGCGTGAGCTTCACCTTCTTCGAGGCCCGCGACGTGGTGCGCCACCCCTTGGTGGCGAAGATCGTGCGGGCGTACGATGCGCGGGACAACGCCGCGAAGGACGGCGCAGAGGAATCGGCATGAGTCTTGCGCACGCCTGGTCCACCCCGCTCGCGGTCGCGTTGTCGTTCGCGCTGGCCACGGCGGTCGCGCCCCACCAGGCCCATGCGAAGGAAGGCGAGCGCGAAACAGCTGCCGATGCGCGCCCCTTCATCGAAGAGACGCGTGTGGTCGCGCCCGGGCGGGTCGGCGACTTCGAGCTCGAAGGCAGCCGCTACGATCCTGCCAGGAAGGACGCAGGGGTGGCGTTCCGCTACCGCCTGCCCGCTCACCCGGAGATGCGCATCGACCTGTTCGTCTATCCGGCGGGACTGATGCCGGAGCAGGACGCGATCGCCGCCGGCATGACGCCGTTCCTGGCGACGTTCGAGGAAGGCGTGCGCCAGAAGTATTACGACCGGTTCGAGCTGCTGGAACGCACGTCCTTCGAGATCGCGCCACAGGCCGTGCCGCCGACGTCGGCATCAAAGCCGGCATCGAAGGACGACGCATTGCCCGCGCAGACGGAAGCGCCGGGCGACGACACCGACGGGATCGCCTCCCTGCTGTCCGCGCTGGACCCGCCGCCGATCCGTGGCGAGCGCCTGGACCTGCGCTACCGCATGCAGATGGGCTTCGATGAGCCGGTGCCGGTGCGCTCCCGCGGCTACCTGTTCTACAGGCAGCTCTACTACTTCAAGGGGCGCCTGACCGCCACCGAGGCGGCGATCGGCCAGGCCGACTTCGATGCGCTCACCGACCGCGCCATGCGCGAACTGATTCCGGCGATCCGTGCGCACAACATCGGTGCCTGCGCGGAGCAGACGATCACGCTGGGGGCCGACATCGTGGACGCGAATCCTGCAGATGGCGCGCTAGATGCCGCGATCGGGCGCGTGCTGGCCGAATCGTTCACCCAGATGGACCAGAGAAACTGCCATCGGACGCGCGCGGACGCCGAAGCCGCCGCCACGGCAGATGGAGAGACCGTCGTCATCGTGTTCGACCCAGGCGACTGGGCGTCGGAGTAACCCCATGACCCGCGGCCCCATCCGTCTCGACATCGCCGTCGGCTACGCCACCGCCCGTGCCGGCGTGCCGGCCTCGGTCAGTTTCCGGCGCTGGGCGGCGGCGGCGGCGGAAGGCCGCATCCGCGAGGCGGACATCGCGATCCGCATCGTCGGCGAGGACGAGGGCCGTGCGCTCAACCGCCACTACCGCGGGAAGGACTACGCGACCAACGTGCTGAGTTTCCCGGGCGAACTGCCCGAAGGCGTGAAGCTGCCCAAGGGCGTGCACCTGCCGCTGATGGGCGACATCGTGCTGTGCGCGCCGGTGGTGGCGCGCGAGGCCGCCGAACAGGGCAAGTCTGTCGCGCACCATTACGCCCACCTCACCGTGCACGGCATGCTGCACCTGCTCGGCATGGACCACCAGGACCCGGCCGAGGCCGAATGCATGGAACGGCTGGAGCGCGAGATCCTGGCGGGACTGGACATCGCCGACCCGTACCGGATCGAGGACTGACCCCTGCCGCACGGCAGGCATAGGCGTCCGGGGCAGGCGCCCCCTGCCCGCCGAGATGGGAGCCTGCCATCGGCACGGTAACGCCTGCATCCAGCGACGCCCGGGCATCGCCGTACGGCGGGGCTATCTCCAATCTTTTCAATCGGTTGCATCAGGCCCACATCGGCACGGCGCGCATCGCCTCCGGCCGGCAGCCATGTCACGGCAGCGCCCCGACCCTCGGCTATACTGGCCGTCCTGCCCCGCATCGGGGCGACCGCACGACCGCAATGCCCGAGGACGACAGTAGTACCGCCGCGCCCGCGACCGGCGCGAGCCCCGCGCACGATCTTCCGCACGCCGACAGGCAGGCCGACAAGCGCGTCGAAAAACGCCGCTCATGGCTGGACAGGCTCAGCTCCGCGATCTCCGGCGAGCCCAGCACCCGCGAGGATCTGATCGAACTGCTGCGCGACGTGCAGGCCGACGGCGTGATCGACGCCGACACCCTGCGGATCATGGAAGGCGCGGTCGATATTTCCGGCCTGACCGTCGGCGATATCATGGTGCCGCGCGCGCAGATGGTGCTGCTGCCGGCGGACGAGAAGTTCCTCACCCTCATGCAGCAGGTGGTCGAGTCCGGCCATTCGCGCTTCCCGGTGCATGGCGAGGACCGCGACGAGATCCTCGGCATCCTGCTGGCCAAGGACCTGCTGCGCGGCGTGGTCGCCGACAACGGCCCGGGCACGGTGCGCGAGCTGCTGCGCCCCGCCGTGCTGGTGCCCGAGTCCAAGCGCCTGGACGTGCTGCTGCGCGAGTTCCGCCAGTCGCGCAACCACATGGCGATCGTGATCGACGAATACGGCGGCGTCGCCGGGCTGGTCACCATCGAGGACGTGCTGGAGCAGATCGTCGGCGAGATCGACGACGAGCACGACGACGCCGAAGACCCCAACGCACTCATCGCCGCGCAGGCCGACGGCCAGTACCTGGTGGACGCGCTCACGCCCATCGCCGATTTCAACGCGCGTTTCGGCGCCGATTTCGACGACGACGAATACGACACCATCGGCGGTCTGGTCACCGCGGCCATCGGCCATCTGCCGGAAGCCGGCGAAGAGCTGACGCTGGGCCGCTTCGGGTTCCGCGTGGCGCGCGCCGACGCACGCAGGCTGCACACCCTCCACCTGAGCGTGCACGGGCACTAGCGCGCATGGCTCCCGACCTGTGGCGCGGCGGCCTCCGCCTGCCGGCCGTGCTGCCGGCGCTGG
>CBFGMS010000055.1:0-26233 GCA_965649985.1 uncultured Gammaproteobacteria bacterium
CCCTTCGCCGGCCTGCTGGCGGACGAGGGCTGGGCGCTGGCCAGCGCCTCGCCGGAACGGCTGGTCTCGGTGCGCGGCGACGTGGTCGAGACCCGGCCGATCGCCGGCACCCGTCCGCGCTTCCCGGGCGACGACGACGCCGAACGCATCCGCGAGCTGGTCGGCCACCCCAAGGAACGTGCCGAACACGTGATGCTGATCGACCTGGAGCGCAACGACCTCGGCCGCATCTGCACGCCGGGCAGCGTGGAAGTGGACGAGCTGATGACCGTGGAGAGCTACGCCCACGTGCACCACATCGTCAGCAACGTGCGCGGCCGGTTGCGCGACGACGTGACGCCGGGCGAGACCCTGCGCGCGGTGTTTCCCGGCGGCACGATCACCGGCTGCCCCAAGGTGCGCTGCATGCAGATCGTGGCCGAACTCGAGGGCACCGGCCGCGGCGCCTACACCGGCGCGATGGGCTGGTTGAACCGCGACGGCGACATGGACCTCAATATCCTGATCCGCAGCGCCGAGCTCGATGCCGACCCGGACGGGCAGGGCAGCCGCCTGCGTTTCCGCACCGGTGCCGGGATCGTGATCGATTCCGACCCGCAGCGGGAGCTGGACGAAACCCGCGCGAAGGCGCGCGGCATGCTGCGCGCGCTGGAGGCCGGCCATGGGGGCTGAGGCGGCTGTCCGTCCCGGCGCGCGGCGGCCTGCACGGCCGCAGCAGGACCGGCGTCGCGGTCGGCTGCGACCCGCGCACGGTATCCTCGTCGGCTCCGGACGCGGCTGGCTGCGTCCGCTCTGCCGTCCTGCCGAGATCCTTCCGCGCGCATGAGTCCCGCCCGTTCCCGTCGTCCTTCGTCCACCAGGCCCCGTCCGGGCCTGCTGCGCCGCCTGTTCCGCGCCGTGCTGGTGCTCGCACTGCTGGGCGGCCTGGCCGCGGCGGCGGTCGGGCTGTGGGCCTGGCGCGAATATCGCGATTTCAGCGACAGGGCGTTGGCCGGCATCGAGGCCGGCGACACCCTGGTGGTCGCTCCGGGCGACAGCCTGCCGGCGGTGCTGCGCAAGCTGCGTGCCCAGGGCATCGAGACCGGCCGGGATCTGGAATGGCGCGCGCTGGCACGGCAGATGCAGGCCGACGGCCGCATCCAGGTGGGCGAGTACGCGCTGGAACCCGGCAGCAGCCCGCGCGCGCTGCTGGCGCAGATGCGCGACGGCAAGGTGATCCGCTACCGCTTCACGATCGTCGAGGGCTGGAACATCCGTCAGCTGCGCAGCGCGCTGGCGCAGGCCACCCCGCTGGAACAGGAGGGCGCGCAGCTCGACGATGCCGCGCTGATGCGTGCGATCGGCAAGGGCGGCGAGCACCCCGAAGGCCGGTTCCTGCCGGAAACCTACGTCTACGGCCGCGGCGACAGCGACCTGGACGTGCTGCGCCGCGCCGCCGAGGCGATGGAGCGCACGCTGGCGGAAGCCTGGGAGGCGCGCATCGAGGGCCTGCCGCTGAAGACGCCGTACGAGATGCTCACCCTCGCGTCGATCGTCGAGAAGGAAACCGGCATCGCCGAGGAGCGCCCGCAGATCGCCGGGGTGTTCGTGCGGCGGCTGAAGGTGCCCATGCGGCTGGAGACCGATCCCACCGTGATCTACGGCATGGGCAGCACCTACAACGGCAACATCCGCCGCCGCGACCTGGACGCCGACACGCCCTACAACACCTACACCCGCGATGGTCTGCCGCCGACGCCGATCGCCATGCCCGGCCGCGACGCGCTGATGGCGGTGGCGCGTCCCGCGGAAGGCGACGCCCTGTTCTTCGTGGCCGTGGGCGACGGCAGCGGGCGGCACGTGTTCAGTCGCACCTATGCCGACCACCGCGTGGCGGTGGCCGAGTACGTGCAGCGTTACCGCGCCCAGCGCGCGGCGGAGCGCTGAGGTGGCGGCGACGTCCCCCATGCACGACATGCCGGCACAGGCCGCGCCGTCGCAGCCTGCGCTGCCGCTGCATCCGCGTCTGGTCAGCCTGGAAGGCGGCGAGGGCGCCGGCAAGAGCACGGTGCTCGATGCCCTGCGCCAGCGCCTGCAGCGCGCAGGGCACGAGGTGGTGAGCACCCGCGAACCGGGCGGCACGCCGCTGGCCGAGCAGATCCGCGGCCTGCTGCTCAATGTCGCCGCCGACGGCGGGACGCTTCACGAAAAGCCTGCCGCCGAGACCGAACTGCTGTTGATGTTCGCCGCCCGCGCGCAGCATGTGCGCGAGACCATCGCCCCGGCGCTCGCCCGCGGTGCGTGGGTGATCAGCGACCGCTTCACCGACTCCAGCTATGCCTACCAGGGCGCGGGGCGCGGCCTGGGCACGGCGTTGATCGCCACGCTGGAGCGCGAGGTGGTCGGGCTGCGGCCCGGGCTGACCCTGCTGCTCGACCTGGGCGTCGCGCTCGGGCGCGAACGCACCCGGGGGCGCGACCTGTACCCGGACCGGATCGAACGCGAGCGCGACGATTTCTTCGAGCGCGTGCGCCATGCCTTCCTCGACCGCGCCGCGGCCGAGCCGGAGCGCATCCGGGTGGTCGACGCGTCGCGTCCGCTGGAGGCGGTGGTGGCCGCGGCGGTCGCGGAGCTGGAACGCGCGATGCAGCGCGCGGAGGCGGCATGAGCCCCGCCGCATCCGCGGCCGGTGCCTCGCCGGCCACGCATGCCGGTCTCGATGGCGAACTCGCGCCCTGGCAGCGCCGCGCCTGGGAGCACGCCTGCGCGGCGATGGATGCCGGCCGGCTGGCGCACGGGCTGCTGATCTGCGGCCCGGCCGACCTCGGCAAACGCGCCCTGGCCGAGCGCCTGGCCCGTCGCATGCTGTGCCTGCAGCGGGCCGGCGACGCCGATGCCTGCGGTCAGTGCCGCAGTTGCCTGCTGTTCGCCCAGCGCGTGCAGTACGACCCCGCGGAAACCCGTCCGGACGGCAGCCTCTCGCACCCGTTCGGGCGCAGTGCGCACCCCGACCTGCACCTGGTCGGCTTCGAGATCAACGACAAGACCGGCAAGCCGCGCAGCGAGATCGTGATCGAGCAGATCCGACGGCTGTCGGAAAAACTCGCGCTCACCCCGCAATACGGCGGCGAGCGCGGCGGGCAGGTGGCGATCCTGGAGCCGGCCGACGCCATCAACCATCACGCCTGCAACGCCCTGCTGAAGACCCTGGAAGAGCCGCACCCCGGCCGCTACCTGTGGCTGGTCACCGCCGACCCCGCGCGGCTGTCGGCCACCGTGCGCAGCCGCTGCCAGCGCATCGAGCTGCGCCTGCCCGGCGATGCCGAGGCCCTGGCCTGGCTGCGTGGACAGGGCCATGCGGAGGCAACGGCGCGCGAGGCGCTGGACGCCGCACGCGGCCATCCGGGACTCGCCGCGCGATGGCTGGCCGAAGGCGGGCTGGCCCTGCGCCGCGAGGTGGCGGCCGATCTGGCCGCGTTGCGCAAGGGCGAGCGCACGCCGTCCGAAATCGCCCAGCGCTGGGCCGCCGAAGACCCCGAGCCGCGGCTGCGTCACGCCGCCGACCTGGCGCTGGCCGAGGCCACGCGCCTGGGCGGCGGTGCGCCCGGCACACTGCCTCCGGCCGACGCGCGCTTGACCGACGTGCGCAGAATCCGCACCCTCGCAGCGTGGTTCGACGCCGCCAACCGCACCCGCGGCCTGCTGCGCACCACGGTTCGCGTCGATCTCGCGCTCGTCGCCCTGCTGCTGCAGTGGCGCGAGAGCGGGACGGCCGGCCGCCCGCCACCTGCTTCGGCCGCGCCCGGCCGTCCTTCCTCCCAGTCCGGAGCCAGACGATGAACATCAAAGCCGCCGGCGGCGCCCGTCAGGGCATCCTGTCCCTGACCGTCAAGGACAAGGCCTCGCTGTTTCAGGCCTACATGCCCTACGTGAAGCAGGGGGCGGTGTTCGTGCCCACGCCCAAGCGCTATTTCATCGGCGACGAGGTCTTCCTGCTGCTGATCCTGCCCGAATCCAACGAGCGTCTGCCGGTCGCCGGCAAGGTGGTGTGGGTCACGCCCGCCGGCGCCCAGGGCAACCGCACCGCCGGCATCGGCGTGCAGTTCGCGGACACGCCCGAGGGCGAGGCGGTGAAGGGCAAGATCGAGGCGATCCTGGCCGGCATCCTCCATTCGGACAAGGCCACGCATACGATGTGAGGTGCGGCAGGGCGGTCGCGCCCGCACCACCGAGCTGCTGCGAAGGTCCGGTCCGCGGGCCGCCCCCGGGCCGCTAGGCGATGGTGAAAAAACTCTTAAGGGTGTCCTGCACAGCAGGTTTGTTCAAGGCGAATCCCGCACGACTTCATCGCGGTCCGCATCTGCCGGAAGGCCTTCGCCCCGGTGTCCGGGAGGCCCGCATGTCCACCCGCAGCCCTCGTGAGGGCGTGGCCCGGCGGTCAGACTGTGTCGCCCCTGAACCGTTGGACGCGGCGCTGCCTCAAGACGGGTCTGGAATGCCGGAAACGCGCTCGTGCATGTTCTCCGGCCCGGCCGTGACGCTATAGTCACCGCTGTCACGCGCCCCTGGGCGTCGCCGCACCCAATCCTTCATCGAATCCCGGCCCATGCCCAGCCCTGTCGACGAGAACGCCACGCCACCGGGCACAGGCCAGGCCCGGCCCGACGCCGTCCAGGCGGTCGATCCGCTCGCGCATGTGAAGCTGGGCGCCGAGGATCGGCAACTGCTGGACACCATCCGCGGTCGCCTGCACACGGTGGCCGGTCTGGCGCAGGAGAACATCGACCGTCTGGCCATGGCCGCGGTGGCCGGCAACAGCGATCACGACAACCCCAGCCGCGTCGCGGTCGACAAGGTCGCGGTGTGGAACCATCCGCAGGAAGGCGTGAAGGTGTCGCTGATGAACCAGCACGGCGAACACAACACCTTCGGCCTGCGCGACGCGCCCTCCATCGAGCAGAGCGCGCAGACCATCGAGCGTCTGCAGCAACAGCAGACCCAGCAGGCCGCCACTCAGCAGGTCGTCGAGCGCGACAACGTCGTCTCCTTGGGCAGCCGCAACACCTGAGCCAACGCGGGTCGCTTACGAGGGCGACCCAATTGCAGCTTTCCGATCGATCGTGTCGGCTCCGCAGGGTTTCCGGCTCGCCCTGCCGGACAAGCGCCACGCCCTGAATCCACGCCCTGAAGCCGCGCGCCGCAGACACGCGGCGCCTGCTGCGTGGGCGGTGCCCGCGCGCACGGATCAGTCGTAGGCCACCGCCACCACGAAGAACCTCCGGATGCCGCCCGGCAGCATGGCCTCGAATTCATCGTCGATGCGCTTTTTCAGCATCGCGCGGGCCAGCGGCGAATCCACGCTGATCCAGCCGTCCTTCGCGTCGGTTTCGTCGGGGCCGACCACCCGGTAACGGCTCAGCGTGCCGCTGAGCGCGTCCTCGACCTCCACGGTGGCGCCGAAGAACACGGCCTCCGGGTCGGCGGGCGGACCTTCGACCACGCGCAGGGATTCCAGCCGCTTCGAGAGATACCGCACCCTGCGGTCGATCTCGCCGAGCTGCTTCTTGCGGTAGGTGTATTCGGCGTTTTCCGAGCGGTCGCCCTCGGCCGCCGCGGCGGCCAGGGCCTTCACCACCTCCGGGCGACGGACGCGCCAGAGGTCGTCGAGTTCGGCCTTGAGGCGGTCATGGCCCTGACGGGTGATGAGCGCGGTGCTCGATTCGCCGGGCGGTCGCCAGCGCCCCATGGCCTACTGCCTGCGCAGGGTGGCGCCGCCGGCGATGCGCACACTGCCGTCGGGCTCCAGCTGCAGCAGGCGGTCGGTGTCGCCCTTGGCGTCGGGGTCGAGCACGATGGTCTTGCCGCCGGCCTGCAGGGTCCAGGTGCCGGCCGTCGTCTGCCCGCTTTCGTCGAGCGCGAACTGGCCTTCGGCGCCGATGTCCAGGCGGGTGGTGCCGCCGCTGTAGGTGCCGGCGAAGGCGCGCGCGTCGAAGTCCGGCGCGGCGCTGGTGGGGCCGGACTGCTGCGCGACGATGACCGCGTCGGTGCCCGGAAGCGGCTGCGGCGGGGCCTCCGGCGGCGGAGGCGGGGGCGGCGG
Organism: uncultured Gammaproteobacteria bacterium; assembly: GCA_965649985.1. Taxonomy (GTDB): domain Bacteria; phylum Pseudomonadota; class Gammaproteobacteria; order Xanthomonadales; family Xanthomonadaceae; genus Lysobacter_I. The sequence goes on from CBFGMS010000055.1 coordinate 6,077, forward strand.
CAGGGAAGGCGCGGTGGACAGGCCGCCGCGCGAGGCGGTGCCCTCGGCATCGCCGGCATCGCCGGTGTCGTCCAGGCTCGCCTGGTCTCCGGCGGCATCGGCGCCGGCGTCGGAGGTCTCGCCTCCGCCGCAGCCGGCCAGCATCAGGGCGAGCGCCAGCCCGACGGTCGCATGACGGATGCCCTGCGCCAGCGGCAGGGGGGACGTGAACGGAATGCGCATGCAGCGGTCTCCTCGGAATTCGGGTCGTGAAGCGATGACAGGGGCAGGGACGTGATGGAGCGGCGGCGGCTCAGCGCTTGCCGCCGAAAAGGCCGCCCAGCACCCCGCGCAGGATCTGCCGGCCGATCTGGTTGCCGACGGTGCGCGCGGTCTGCTTGGCCATGGTTTCGAGCATGCCCTGTCGGCGCCTGGTGCCGAACATCGCATCCTTCATGCGCTGTCCGAAGCCGCCCTCCTCGGCGTCGTCCTGTTCGCGGGTGCGGACGGGCGGGGCCTTGGCCTGCTCGGCGGCGGTCTCGGCCTTCTTCGCCAGCAGTTCGGCGGCGGATTCGCGGTCGATGCGGGTGTCGTACTTGCCGCCGATCGGGCTGCGGCCGCGCACCTCGGCGCGTTCGGTCTCGGTGATCGCGCCCATCCGGCAGCGCGGCGGCGCCACCAGGGTGCGTTCGACCGGCATCGGGATGCCCTTGGCCTGCAGGGTGGACACCAGCGCCTCGCCGGTGCCGAGTTCGGAAATGGCCCTGGCCACGTCCAGCGCCGGGTTGGGCACGAAGGTCTGCGCGGCGGTCTTCACCGCCTTCTGGTCGCGCGGGGTGAACGCGCGCAGCGCGTGCTGCACGCGGTTGCCCAGCTGGCCGAGGATCTCGTCCGGCACGTCGTCGGGGAACTGCGAGCAGAAATACACGCCCACGCCCTTGGAGCGGATGATCCGCACCACCTGCTCCACGCGCTGGCGCAGCGCGGCGGGCGCGTCGTCGAACAGCAGATGCGCCTCGTCGAAGATGAAGACCAGCTTCGGCTTGTCCAGGTCGCCCACCTCGGGCAGGTTCTCGAACAGCTCCGACAGCAGCCACAGCAGGAAGCTGGAATACAGTTTGGGCTTCAGGATGAGCTGGTCGGCGGCGAGGATGTTGACGATGCCGCGGCCGTCCAGGCTGGTGCGAATCAGGTCGTTGAGCTCCAGCGCCGGTTCGCCGAAGAACATCTCCGCGCCTTCCTGTTCCAGCCGCAGCAGCGCGCGCTGGATCGCGCCGATCGACTGCACGCTGACCAGGCCGTAGGAGGTGGAGATGTCCTTGCGCTCCTCGGCCACCAGGCCGAGCAGGGCGCGCAGGTCTTCCAGATCGAGCAGCAGCAGGCCGCGGTCGTCGGCCAGCTTGAACACGATGTCGAGCACGCCGGACTGGGTGTCGTTGAGTTCGAGGATGCGGCCGAGCAGGGTGGGGCCCATCTCGCTGACCGTGGTCCGCACCGGGTGGCCGAGCTTGCCGTAGAGGTCCCAGAACACCACCGGGCTGGGCTCGTTGCGGTAGCTGCCTTCGAGGCCCATGAGCGCAAGACGCTCGCCGATCTTCTCGTTCATGACGCCGGCCGCGGCCAGGCCCGCCACGTCGCCCTTCACGTCGGCCAGGAACACCGGCACGCCGATCCGCGAGAAACCCTCGGCCAGGGTCATCAGGGTGACGGTCTTGCCGGTGCCGGTGGCGCCGGCGATCAGTCCGTGGCGGTTGCCGTACTTCGGCAGCAGATGCACGGTGCCGCTGTCCGGTGTGGTCACGGCGCGACCGATCAGCAGGCCGTCGTTCTGCGTGGGATCCATGTCGGGTCCTTGAATGCGGGAAATGCGGGAACGGCGATTCTATAGGCATCTCCATGGGCATCGCCGCAGGCATCGCGATGCGCAGGGCACTCGTTGCGGACGGCGCAGCGCATGGGGCGCCCGGGCCTGCCCCCGTTCACGTCCGGCCTCCGCGGTTGCCCGGCATGCCCGCCGGGGCTACTCTGCGGCTTCCTCCGTCCCACTTGCCTTCACTTCGCAATGCATCAGAGTCCTGCCGTATTTCGTTCCCTGCGTCTGCCGGACGCGCGTCCGTCGGTCTCTGCCGCCGATGGCTCCCTCCGCTTCCGCCGCCGCGCCTGCGCCGCACTGGCCCTGCTGCTCGCCACCGCACTGCCGGGGCTGTCCATCGGCGAGGCCGCCGCCCAGTCCAAACGCGAGCGCGAGGTCAACGCGCTGCAGACGCGCCTGAGCGTGGCCGAGGCCCGTTACCGCGAAGCGCTGGTGCGCATCGGCAACAACGATCCCGAAGGCATCGTCGAGAGCAACGCCGCGCTGGAGGACATGGAGGACGTCATCGACGCCTGCCTGAAGCTGAAGGGCTGCCCGGTGTCGCAGATGATCGCCGGCTACAAACGCCTGCTGAAGGCCGACGTGGACGCCCGCATCGCCGCCCGCGACGGCGAGGTCGAGGAGGACGGCGAAGACCTTGGCGACCTGCCCACCGGACGCGTGCCGCGCGGTGCGCAGGCGGCGGCGCTGCTGGCCGACGACGGCGAGCGCTTCAAGCGCATGGTGCAGATGAACCCCGCGGTGCAGGCCGGCATCCGCCGCTGGCTCACCGACATGCGCGTGTCGCTGATCCAGAGCCACGAGAACTACCAGTACATGCGTCACCTGATGTCACCGGCGTTCCAGCGCAGCGGCCTGCCGGAGGCGCTGCTGTTCGGGATCATGGCCAAGGAGTCCACCGGCCGGGTGCATGTGGGCTCGCGCGCGGGTGCGGTGGGGCCGCTGCAGTTCATGCCGGCGACCGGGCGCCGCTTCGGCCTCGGCCCGGACGGCACCGGCTTTGACACCCGCTACGACCCGCGCATGTCCGCCGATGCGGCCGCGTCGTATCTCAACGAACGCTATGCCGAGTTCGGCAACAACATCGAGATGTGGCTGGCCGCCTACAACGGCGGCGAGGGCCGAGCGCTGCGCGTGTACCGGGGCAGCGGCGGGCGGAGTTTCTGGGAATCCGACGTGTATGGCCAGTTCCCCGCCGAGACCCGCGACTATGTACCGATGGTGATCGCCGCGGCATGGATCTATCTGCATCCCAAGGAATACGGCCTGAGCTTCCCGAAGGTGGACGCGCGCCCGGCCAGCATCCGTCTGGCGCGGATGGCCTCGATCTACGAGCTCACCATCTGCCTGGGCAACGGCAACACCCGCGACGGCTACATGCGCGTGCTGCGCAACCTCAACCCGCGCTATGAGGCGGAGGACTGGATCCCCGCCGGCACCGTGCTCAACGGCACCGTGAAGATGGCCGCGCTCTACGAGAAGCACTGCGTGCAGGGCGATCGCGCGCAGACCGCCAACCTGCTGGTCAACAGCGACCCGCGCAGCGCGATCCTCCCGCCGGTGCGCACCGCGATGCTCGAAGGCGAGGACGGCACCGTGCCGGCCGCCGATGCCGCACCGCCCTCCGCCCCGAAGGCATCCGCGCGCAACCACCCGCGCCGGCACAAGGTGTCCCGCGGCGACACGCTGATGTCGATCGCCCGCCGCTATTCCTGCGACCTGCGCGATCTGGCCCAGGCCAATCGGCTGAAGGCGCCGAAATACTCCGTGCGGCTCGGCCAGCAGATCGAGCTGAAGGGCTGCGGGGGCTGAGCGGCAGCTCAGCCCTCGACCGCTTCCCTCCCGGCCCGCACCTGCTCAGGTCCGCTCTTGATCGGGGCGGGTCTTGATCAGCGCCGCATCTGGTCGGCGTGATCGTCGGCACCAGCGCCGAACTCCACCGCCGACAACTTCCACTGCACCAGTGCGTGCCGGCGGTACACCAGCGTCACCGGTGTCTCGCCGATGCCGGCATCGCGGACTTCGACCGTGAAGGTCGACAGATCGCGATAGCCGGCGCGGGCCTGCATGCCCATCGCACGTTCGGGGAGGGTCTCGGGCACGGGTTCGGCATCGGGGCGACGGGGCTCGGCCGGATCGAAGGCGGCCGTGCCGTCCGGCGCCTGGGCGTCGCGCAGGCCATCCCGCCTGCGTTCACGTTCGGCCGCGTCGCCGGGCAGGGCCGCGCGCCACCAGTCGCGGCCGAGGAACAACAGCTGCAGCCCCTGCGGCGACACCATCGCGTCCATCGCCGGCCCGCTGACCGCCATCGCCAGACGCCCGGCCAGACGCTCCAGACCGCCCAGGCGCAGGCCCTGCGTGCGCTCGGCCACTTCCGCGGCGAAGTGGTCCTTCAGGCTGGCGCGCACCGCGGGATAGTCGACATGCCGCGAGAAAGCGTCGGCATCGCCGGCCACCGCCGCCTTGTGCATGGCGCGCACCGTGAGATGCGGCGAGAAGTACTGCCAGGCCAGCAGCAGCGGCAGCAGCAGGGCGAAGGTGGCGAGGAACGGGCGGCGCGGCATGGTCGGCTCCGGAGCGTGAACCGGCCCAGTCTAGCGGGCCGGCCCGGGAGGGGCGCGCAGGGCCGTGGTGCTGGCGGGTCAGCCGTTCAAGGTGCCCATCCCGGCTTCGGGATAGCGCAGGCCGGCGACCGGGTGTGCATCCAGCACGGTGTCGATCACCTGCATGTCCTCGGCCGACAGCGCGATGCCTGCCGCTGCCGCGTTTTCGTCGAGGCGGGAGACCTTGTGCGTGCCGGGGGGCGGCACGATGTCCGGACCGCGGTGCAGCAGCCAGGCCAGCGCCCGATGCGCCGGCGCCGCGCCCGGGCGAGGCGGCCGAGACTGCGCAGATGCGTCCGTCGGTGCTGGACGCGCATTTCGGTGCGGTCACCGCGATGTCGCCGCTGCAGTTGCAGAAACCCCTGCACCCGCAGGAAGCGCGGCGGCTGATGCTCGGCGCGGGCCTGGATGCCGCCGATGCGGCGCGATGTGTCGGTTGCGAAAGCCTGTCGCACTTCGGTCGCGACGACCATCGGCTGTTCGGTGCGCCACCGCGGCATGCTGTGCAGCGCGCGCAATCCTCGGACTCGCACGGCAGCGGGCGCGAACCGCTCCGCAGTCCTGCGCGTTGCGTGCCGCGGTCCGCATGCCGTCCGCGCCCCGCGGCGCGGACGGGCGACTGCAGTCCTGCGACTGCAATGCAGCGATGAGGGCTACAGCCCCATCTGCAGACGCATCGCGCTCTCGTCCACACCGTGGTTCTGCACGAAGACTTCGTCCTCGGTGCCACGGGTGGTGTTGCGATAGGTCTCGAAGCCGAGCGCGTCCTCGTTCTCCCAGCGGATGGTGTCGCCCACGGCGACATCCCAGTCGGACGTCAATTCGATGATGGTGAACCCCTGTCCCTGCACGGCGATGACAACGGCGGATTGCTCGCGGTCGACGATAGTCACGGTGCCTTCCCGGCTCATGCTGCGCTCCTGGCTTGTCGGCGACGGGCTTCTTGCCCGACGGCGCGACGTTGCCACAGCAACATGCATTCGGGCAATAAGGGAATTCCCCTGTGTGGGCTTTCGTCGTGGACGGCATCGGGAACTGTGGCCTGACGCACAGGACGACTGTGCCCAACTTCATGCGTGGACGTCATGATGCAGGGCGCATGCGCAGCGCGAGCGGATGTGGATGCGCACGCATGCCGGCGCATACGCGCCGGTACGGGACGCGTACATGCTGTCCGTGCGCATGCAGCGTGCACGGAGCACGTGCGTACGGAACACATGCGCCGAGCGTGCGATGCGTGCCGTCGCGTGCGGGTCGACATGACGGGTGTGGCGCGACGCTCTTCGCGCCCGTGGGGATCGTCCGGCCGCAATCGTGCCATCACGATCGTGCCATCGCGATCGTGTGCCATCCCGATCGTCCCATCGCGATCGCGGGATGCGAGGGTCGAACGACAAGGCCCTGCACGCCGTCGTGCGGCATGCGCACCGCCAGCGGCAGCGGCCTCAGCCCATGCGTCGCAGCGCCAGGCGTTCCCCCAGCCGGACCGGCGCCTCTGCGCGGAGTGCGGGATCGAGCGTGGCGACGCCCTTGGGCAGCAGCACGATCACGGTGGAGCCGTAGTTGAAGCGTGCCATCTCCGCGAACCGTTCCAGCACGATGCCGCGGCCGCGGCAATCCTTGCGCGTGATGCGATCGCCGTAGGCGGGAATCTCCACGCCGCTCCACACCGTCTCCACGCCGGAAACCAGCAGCGCGCCGACCATCACCAGGCACATCGGCCCGAAGTCGGTGTCGAAATGGCAGACCAGCCGCTCGTTGCGGGCGAACAGCCGCGGCACCGAGGCCACCGCGTCGGTGCCCACGCTGAACAGCCGTCCCGGCACATGCACGGTCTCGCGCAGGGTGCCGGACCAGGGCATGTGCACGCGGTGGTAGTCGCGCGGCGACAGGTACACGGTGGCGTACAGGCCGTCGGCGTAGGGCGTGGCGTCGGCGGCGTCGCCCAGCAGCTCGGCGGCGGTGAAGGACTGGCCCTTGGCCTGGAAGATGCGGCCGTCTCGAGGCACGCCTTCGCGAGACATGCCATCGCGAGACATGCCGTCGCGGGACATGCCGGCATCCGCGGCGCCTGTCGTGGTCTGCAGCGGCACGATCTCGCCGCACTGGCTGATGTGGCCGTCAGCCGGCATCAGCAGCGCCGAAGGATCGGCGTCGGGCACGCGCGCGCCGGGCTTCAGCGCGCGGGTGAAGAAGGCGTTGAAGGTTGGGTAGGCACGCGCGTCGGGTTCGGCCGCTTCGGCCAGGTCCACGCCGAATTTGCGGACCACCGTGTCGATCAGCCACTGCTTGATCGCCGGGTTGCGCGAGTAGGCCAGCTGCCTCGCCAGCGAGGACAGCAGGCGGTGCGGCAGCACGTAGGTCAGTGCGGTGGTGAAGCCCATGTCAGCGGCTCGTCTTGTCGAGCGCGATCAGATCCTCGGCGATCGCCACCGGGTCCAGCGGCGGCTGGATCACGCCGGCCATCCGTCCCTTCGGGTCGAGCAGGACCAGCGCCGCGGAATGATCGATGGTGTACTGCCCGGGCTCGTCGCCCTGCGGCACCTTGGCGAACACCAGCGACAGCGACTTGGTGAACTTCTCCAGCGCGGGCACGTCGGCGGTGGCCGCGAGGGTGTCCTTGTGGAAGCCGTGGGCGTATTCGCCGATGGTTTCGATGCTGTCGCGCTCGGGGTCGACCGATACGAACAGCACCCGCGGCCGGGTGCTCTCCGGCAGCGCTTCCCAGCGCTTCTGCGCCACCGAGAGCTGCGCCAGCGTGGTCGGGCAGATGTCCGGGCAGAAGGTGAAGCCCAGGAACACCACCGTCCAGTGCCCGTTCAATTCGCCCGGCATCAGCTCGGTGCGGTCCGACTGGCGCAGCGCGAACGGCGGCAGCTCGCGCGGCGTGGGCAGCAGGCGCGCGGTCTTCAGCGCAGGGCCGGCAGCCGGTTTCGGCGCGAACACGTACTGGGCGGCGACCAGGCCGGCGGCGGTCGCCACGGCGACCAGAAGAATCAACAGGGTGGTGCGATTGAACATCGGGGCGATGGAAGCTCGTAAGGGGTGTTGGGAGACGGCGCGGAGAGGCGCGTCGCGCGAGAGCAGCGTCCGCCTGCGCAGGCCGGTGTGCCGCAGCGCCGGTGGCCTGCAGCGGCGTGTCGTGGCCCGGAACGGGTGCGCGGACCGCGTGGGGCAGGGCGGATCGGCCCGGCATGATAGCGCGCGGGGCTATACTGCGCGGCCTTCGGGCGCCCGCCCGGCCACCTTCCAGAGCATGTCCCGCCCTGCCATGACCGACGAACTGCAGACGATCATCGACCTGATCCGGTATGGCGCCAGCCGCTTCAACGCCGCCGGGCTGACCTTCGGGCACAGCTACGACAACGCCCTCGACGAGGCGACCCAGCTGGTGCTGCATGCCCTCCACCTGCCGCACGACCTGCCGCCGGTCTACGGCCAGTCGCGGGTCACCCTGGCGGAAAAGGAAGACGTGCTCAGGCTGTTCCTGCGCCGCATCGAGGAGCGCGTGCCCGCCGCCTACCTCACCGGCGAGGCCTGGTTTGCCGGCCTCAGCTTCAAGACCGACCCGCGCGCGCTGGTCCCGCGGTCGCCCATCGCCGAGCTCATCCAGGCCGGCTTCGAGCCCTGGATCGGCGAGCGCGAGGTCCGCCGCGCCCTGGACCTGTGCACCGGTTCCGGCTGCATCGCCATCGCCATGGGGCACTACAACCCGAACTGGCAGGTCGACGGCGTCGACATCAGCGACGACGCCCTGGCGCTCGCCGCCGAGAACAAGCAGCGGCTGCATGCAGACAACGTGCGCCTGGTGAAGTCCGACCTGTTCGCCGACCTGCAGGGCGAGCACTACGACCTGATCGTCACCAACCCGCCCTACGTCACCAACGACGAAACCGACGCCCTGCCGCAGGAGTACGCGCACGAGCCCGAACTCGGCCTGCGCGCCGGCGACGACGGCCTGGACCTGTGCCTGCGCATCCTGCGCGACGCCCCCCTGCACCTGACCGAAGACGGCCTGCTGATCTGCGAGGTCGGCGAGGCCGAAGAGGCCCTGTGCCGTCTCCTGCCCGAACTCCCCTTGGCCTGGGTGGAATTCAAGGTGGGCCAGATGGGCGTGTTCGTGGCCGAATGCCGCGATCTGGTCACCTACCACGCACGCATCCGCCAGCTGGCCGACGCCCGCGAACTGCGCAGCACGGCAGGGCAGAACGGCTTGTTCTGAGCTTATGATCACGCCGGACAGCAGCAGACCCGCCGTTCGGCTCTAATCCTTCTGCTTCGGCTTCGGCTCCGGCAAGTGCTTGTGCTTGTGCTTGTGCTGTTGCTGTTGCCTTTGCTTTTCGTTCCCCGCCGCCCATCGAAGCGGCGATGCTTGCGGATCAGACCCGCAGGGCGCACGACAGGATGTCGTGCGTTTTTCGAAGGTACAGGGATGTACCTTCGAAAAATCCCGCAGGCATCGCGAACCCGGCGCATCGCGCCGGGCGCGCCGAGAGGGCTGCCCTTTCTTTTGGTGACTTTTCTTTGGGCACGCAAAGAAAAGTTACCCGCGCGATAGCGCGGAAGCTGTTGCTTTTCCAACGCACAAGCCCGAGGAAAAGCGGCCTGCGCGACAGCGCGGAAGCTCCTGCTTTTTTCTATTCGCGCCCCGCGAAGTACAACGGAACATACCGCCCCCAATGTCCAACACCTTCGGCCACCTCCTGCGCATCACCACCTTCGGCGAATCCCACGGCCCCGCCATCGGCTGCGTGATCGACGGCTGCCCCCCTGGCCTCGCCATCGCCGAAGACGACTTCGCCCGCGACATCGAGCGCCGCGCCACCGGCCGCAGCCGCCACACCTCCCAGCGCCGCGAAACCGACCAGGTCGAGATCCTCAGCGGCGTGTATCAGGGCCGTACCACCGGCACGCCGATCGCGCTGCTGATCCGCAATACCGACGCCCGCAGCAAGGACTACGGCAGCATCGCCGACCAGTTCCGCCCGGCCCATGCCGATTACACCTACTGGCAGAAATACGGCATCCGCGACCCGCGCGGCGGTGGGCGCAGCAGCGCGCGCGAGACCACCATGCGCGTGGCCGCCGCGGTGATCGCCAAGAAATGGCTGCGCGAGCGCCACGGCATCGAAGTCCGCGGCCATCTTTCGCAGCTGGGCGAGTTGCTGCCCGAGGCGGGTGCCTGGAGCCCGGTCGCGCCCGACTGGGATGCCGTCGAAGCCTCTCCCTTCTTCTGGCCGGTCGCCGGCCAGGTGCCGGCGCTCGAGACCTACATGGACGCGCTGCGCAAATCCGGCGATTCGGTCGGCGCGCGGGTCACCGTGCTGGCCGACGGCGTGCCGCCCGGCTGGGGCCAGCCGCTGTACGCCAAGCTGGACGGCATGCTGGCCGCGGCGATGATGTCGATCAACGCGGTCAAGGGCGTGGAGATCGGCGACGGCTTCGCCGCGGTGTCCCAGCGCGGCACCGAACACCGCGACGAGATGACCCGCGAAGGCTTCCTCTCCAACCACGCCGGCGGCGTGCTGGGCGGCATCAGCAGCGGCCAGCAGGTGGTCTGCCACGTCGCGTTCAAGCCCACCTCGAGCCTGCGCATTCCCGGCCGCGGCCTGGACGTGGACGGCGAGGCGGTCGAGGTGGTCACCACCGGCCGCCACGACCCCTGCGTCGGCATCCGCGCAACGCCCATCTGCGAGGCGATGATGGCGCTGACGCTGATGGATCTGGCGCTGCTGCACCGGGCCCAGTGCGGCGAGGTGGGCGAGGTCTTCCCGCGCATTCCGGCCGCCACGCCCGACGCCACGCCCGACCCCAAACGATAGCGGCGCATCGCCGGTTCGCCCGCCACGGGCAGCGACGCGCCGCGACAATCCCGGACACACACGCGTATCTCCATCCCCCCACACACATACCGTAGGAGCGGCTTCAGCCGCGACTTGGGCGATGACGATCAGACCCGATTGGGCCTGGTCGGGCCTGAAGACCCTCCTACGCAATTCCAGGTGAAACCAGAATGAGCAGGCAATTCAAGGTGGCAGTGGTCGGCGCGACGGGCGCCGTGGGCGAGACGATGCTGGCCATCCTCGCAGAGCGCAGGTTTCCCGCGAGCGAAGTGATCGCTCTCGCCAGCGAGCGTTCGGCCGGCGGGTACGTGCAGTTCGGCGACGACGAAATCCTGGTTCGTGATCTGGCGACGTTCGACCCGGCCGGCGTCGACATCGCGCTGTTCTCGGCGGGCGGTTCGATCTCGAAGGAATTCGGCCCGAAATTCGCCGCCGCCGGTGCGGTGGTGATCGACAACTCCAGCGCCTTCCGCTACGACGACGACGTGCCGCTGGTGGTGAGCGAGGTGAACCCCGGCCAGGTGAAGCACCGGCCGCGCGGCATCATCGCCAACCCCAACTGCTCGACCATGCAGATGCTGGTCGCGCTCAAGCCGATCCACGACGCCGCCGGCATCGTGCGCATCAACGTGGCCACCTACCAGTCGGTCTCCGGTGCCGGACGCTCCGCGCTGGAGGAGCTGGGCAAGCAGACCGCCGCGCTGCTCAATTTCCAGGATGCCGAGCCGCAGCGCTTCCCGCTGCAGATCGCCTTCAACCTGATCCCGCACATCGACGACTTCCTGGACAACGGCTTCACCAAGGAAGAGATGAAGCTGGTCTGGGAGACCCGCAAGATCCTCGGCGACGACACCATCCAGGTGAACCCCACCGCCGTGCGCGTGCCGGTGTTCTACGGCCATTCCGAAGCGGTCAACGTGGAGACCCGCGAGAAGATCAGCGCGGAGCAGGTGCGCGCACTGCTGGAGCAGGCGCCCGGCGTGGAAGTGGTGGACGAGCGCAAGGCCGGTGGCTACCCGACCCCGGTCACCCACGCCTCCGGCCGCGACCCGGTGTACGTGGGCCGCATCCGCGACGACTTCTCGCACCCGCAGGCGGTGAATCTGTGGGTCGTGTCGGACAACATCCGCAAGGGCGCGGCGCTGAACGCCGTGCAGATCGCCGAACTGGTGGCGGCGGAGCAGGGCTGAGCGCTGCCTGGTATCTGCAGGAGGGCCTTCAGGCCCGGAAGCGGCGTCGGAGCTGCGGTGTGCTGCATCGCTCGCGGATGAAACCGCTTTCTGGGGGGCTCGCCCGCAATGCGGCGCCCTCGCCCCGACCCGGCAATGGCCGCCTCGGGGCAGGTGTTCCATGGACCACGGCGAGCGGCCGCGCCGGCCGTTTCGGGGCCGCCGCCGTTGCAGAGCACCCGGAGACCCGGCTACAGTCTCGGGAATGTACCGAGGGGAACGTGTGATCAATCACTTGCGCGCCAGTCTTGCGGTTGTGCTTGCAGTCGGCCTGCTGGTCTGGGCACCGCTGGCCGCTGCGCTGGGCCTGGGCCAGATCCAGGTGCTGTCCAAGCGCGACCAGCCGCTGCTGGCCGAAATCCCCATCGTGTCCGCCGATCCGACCGAACTGCAGGCGCTGCAGGCACGGTTGGCGTCGCCGGAAACCTTCGCGCGTGTCGGCCTGTCGCCGCCGGAGGGCATCGTCTCCAATCTGCAGTTCACCGCGGCGCTCGATGCCCGCGGCCGGCCGGTGATCCGGGTCACCAGCCCCACCCCGGTGCAGCAGCCGCTGCTGACCTTCCTGATCGAGGTGGACTGGGGCCAGGGCCGCCTGGTGCGCGAGTACTCGGCCCTGCTGGACGCGCCGCAGAGCGCCGAGGCGCCGGCCCAGCCGCCGATCGAGGAAGCCACCACCGAGGACGACCTCATCGCGCGCGAACCCATCGCGCTGCCCGCCGATCCGCTGAACGCGGAGTCGCCGGTGCCGATCCCGCTGCCGACCCGGCCGCAGACCGCCGCCACCGATCTCGACCCTCTCGAAGCCGAAGCCCCGGTGGGCATCCCGCTCTCGCCGGATGCCGCGGCGGCCGAACCGGCTCCGGTGCCGGCCGCGCAGCCGCGTGAAGTGGCGGCCGTACCGGCTCCGCTGCCTGCCCCGGCCGGGCGCGAGCCTGCGGCCCCTGCCGCGGAGGGCGCCGCGAGCGGCACCCGCACCGTGCGTCGCGGCGAGACGCTGGGTGGCATCGCCGCGGAGGTGCTCGCCGGTCAGGGCGAGGGCCGTCAGCGGCTGGACCAGACTCTCGTGGCGCTGCTGCGTGCCAACCCGGACGCCTTCATCGACGGTAACGTCAATCTGGTCAAGGCCGGCGCGGTGCTGCGCATCCCGGACGGCGAGACCATCGCCGCCTACAGTCCCGACGAAGCCGCGCTGCTGGTCCGCGAGCAGACCGCGCAGTGGCGCAGCGCCGGCCGCGCACTCGCGCAACCGCCGTCGGTGGCCGGCACCGCGCCGCCCGCTTCGGCGGGGCAGGGGGCCGTTTCCGGGGAGGCGGGTGGTTCCACGTCCCGCACCGCCGGCGCGCGGCTCGAAATCGTTCCCCCGGCCGAGCGCCGGAACGGCGATGCACCGACCCAGTCGGGCATCGACAGCAGTGGTGGAGGCGACATGCTGCGCCAGCAGGCAGAGATCGAGACCCAGGAGTCCCTTGCCGCGCGCGAGGCCGAAGTGGCCGAGCTGAAGGCCCGCGTGGCCGAGCTCGAGGATTTGCAGAACAAGCAGCAGCAGCTGATCGCGATGAAGGACAGCGAGCTGGCCTCGGTGCAGCAGCAGTTGGCCACGCGCCAGGATGCCGCCGCCGGCGGTGGCTTCGGCCTGTGGTTGATGATCGGTGCCGGTCTGCTGGTCCTGGGTGGGCTGGCGGCGTTGATGATGCGTCGACGGCCCGCTGCGCCGGCCGCCACCGACAGCGGGCGCACCGCGCGTCTGGCGGCCGCGCTGCCGACCTCGGATGAAGCGCCGGCCACACCGGCCTGGAGCCGCGAGGATGCGCGCGTGGCTGCTGCCGAGGCCGACGAACCGCCCGCCCGCGTGCCGGTGGGCCCGGTGCCGACCTGGCATGCCTCCGGCGGTCTCGCCGCGGCCGACGGCAGCGGCGTGCCCAGCCTCAACACCGCGCCCGCGGGACAAAGCCGGATCGAACTGGCCCGTGCCTACCTCGACATGGGCGACCGCAGCACCGCGGTCGGCCTGCTGCGCGAGGTCGCCGCCTACGGCGATGCCGACGACAGCGCCGAGGCCGCGCGCCTGCTGTCCGAACTGGCCTGAGCCGGGCGCGCGCCCGGCCCTGCAGCGCTTTCCGATGCGTTACGCCCTCGGCGTCGAATACGACGGCAGCGACTTCCACGGCTGGCAGCGCCTGACCGCACGCGAAGACGATGCCGAGGCCGGCGCGCTGGGCGCCGACGGTGCGCCGCTGCGCCCCGGCACGGTGCCGAATCTGCAGGCGACGCTCGAACGCGCGCTGGCCACCGTGGCCGACCATCCGGTGTCCACGGTCTGCGCCGGGCGAACCGATGCCGGCGTGCATGCCGAATGCCAGGTGGTGCATTTCGATACCGATGCGCGCCGCGACCCGCGCGGCTGGGTGCTCGGCACCACGTCGCGCCTGCCGCCGGCGATGCGCGTGCGCTGGTGCGCGCCGGTGCCGGACGACTTCGATGCGCGCTTTTCCGCGCGTGCACGCCGCTACCGCTATCGCCTGCTCAACCATCAGGTCCGGCCCGCGCTCGGCCGCCAGTGGCTGGCCTGGGAAAAGCGTCCGCTGGACGCGGACGCGATGCACCGCGCGGCCCGGCAGTTGCTGGGCGAGCGCGACTTCACCAGTTTCCGCACCGTGCACTGCCAGGCCGCGCACGCGCGCCGCGAACTGCAGCGGCTGGATGTGCGCCGCGAAGGCGACACCGTCGTGTTCGAGGTCCAGGCCAACGCCTTCCTGCACCACCAGGTGCGCAACATGGTCGGTTCGCTGCTGGAGGTCGGTGCCGGAGAGCGGCCGGAGGCGTGGATCGCCGACGTGCTCGAGGCGCGCGACCGCACCCTGGCCGGCCCCACCGGCCCGGCGCAGGGGCTGGTCTTCGTCGGTCCGCTCTACCCACGCGAGTGGCCGCTGCCCGAGGAGGTGCTGTTCGATGCCTGAGCCAGTCCCGTCCATGCCGTCGGGTCGCCATGCGCGCACCCGGATCAAGTTCTGCGGCCTGACCCGCATCGGGGATGTCGCCGAGGCCTGCGCACTCGGCGTCGATGCCGTCGGCTTCGTCTTCGCCGAGCGCAGCAAACGCCGCGTCACGCCGCTGCAGGCCGCGCCGCTGCGCGCCGCGCTCGATCCCTTCATGGCCGCCGTGGCGCTGTTCATGGACAACGACGCGGCCACGGTGCGCGAGGTGATCGATGCCGTGCGCCCCACCGTGCTGCAGTTCCATGGCGGCGAGGACGACGCGTTCTGCGCGTCCTTCGGCCTGCCGTACATGAAGGCGGTGGCGATGGGCGGCGATGCGGCATCGGGCGGCGCCTTCGATGGCGCCGCGCTGACGGCGCACTGGCCGCGCGCGGCCGGTTTCCTGTTCGACAGCCATGCCGCAGGGCAGGCCGGCGGCAGCGGCCATGCCTTCGACTGGTCGCGCCTGCCGCGCGACTGCGCCCGCCCGTGGCTGCTCGCCGGCGGGTTGCATCCGGACAACGTGGCCGACGCGATCCGCGCCACCGCCTGCCCGGGCGTGGACGTGTCCAGCGGCATCGAATCGGCGCCGGGTCTCAAGGATGCCGCGCGGATGCGGCGCTTCGTGGAGGAAGTGGCGCGCGCCGACCGGGAGTGGCGGCCATGAGGCGGGCGTTCGGCGATGCGGGTGGGGCGGTCTCCGGGCCGGTCGAGGTGTTCGTCGCGCGTGGCCGCAACGTGTTGCTGCTGCTGGTCGCCTGCGCGTTCGTTGCGGCCGGGGTGTTCCTGTTGATCCAGGGCGACCCGGACGCGCGCTGGATCGCCATCGCCTGCATCCTCTTCTTCGGCGCCTGCGCGGTGGTGTTCGTCCGCATGATCGTCGACGCCCGCCCGCGTCTGGTGTTCGACGATGTCGGCGTGTTCGACCGGACCCTGGGCGTCGGACGCATCCCCTGGGACGACATCCTGGCCGCGAACTGGGCCTCGCTCAACGGCAATCACTTCATCTGCCTGGTGCTGCGCGACGAGGCGCATTGGCTGGCCAAGCTCTCGCCGCTGCAGCGTCGGTTGGCGAGTGCCAACCGTGGCCTCGGCTTCGGCAGCATCAATCTCAATCTGTCGGGATTGGCGGTGGACCCCGCGGTGGTGTTCTCGCTGGTGCAGGCGGAAATCGCTGGGCGCATGCCCGATGCGTCCGGCGATGATGCAGAAGCGGATGCAGCGCAGTCGGATGTAGAGGGAGAGGCTGCAGACGAAGAGGCTCCAGACGAAGAAGCCGCAGACGCAAGGATTGCGGAGCACGGTCAGGCGATTGTGCGCGTGGACGACCAGGGCGAGGCGAACGGGCGCGACGCTCGCGACGCTGACGGGTCAGGTGCGCGCCACGACTGAGCGACGGCCTGCATCCCGGGCGCTTGCGCCGTGACGACCGTCTTCGGCGCGGCCGCCTGCCGGCCCGCGGGCCTGTCCCTCGCAGGCAAACATCCTGCTACGCATCCGCGCCGGTGATCTCCGCCCGTCGAGCGCCGGCCTGCTGCCTGAGTCCGTTCTGAAGGTCCCGTGTTCCGGCATCTTTGGTGGCGACCGCCAACGCCCCACGCAGCCACTCCGCCAGCCGCGCGATGCGCGCATCGTCGCGCCGCCGCGATGCGCAGAGGATCCACTGCGCATCGGTGTCCACGAACCCCCAGGGCGCGATGAGCCGGCCGGTGGCGAGGTCGTCGGCCACCAGTTGTTCCGGCGCGATGGCGATCCCCAGCCCGGCGATGGCGGCCTCCAGCAGGTAGTGCAGATGGTCGAAACCCGTGCCCATCCGCAGCGTGTCGGGGTTCACGCCCACGCGTGTCGCCCAGGCGCGCCACGCCTGCGGGCGCGAGGTGGTGTGCAGCAGGGCATGTGCGGCCAGCGTTTGCGGCGGTGCCTGCAGCAGGGTCTCCGCCCCGGGCCAGCGCGGGCCGAGCACCGGGCCGATGCGCTCGGTGGCGAGGGTGTGCACCTGCCAGTCGGCGGGCCAGGGCGGGGCGGCGATCACCAGCGCCGCGTCCAGCCCGCTCAGCTGCGCATCCGGCGCGGTCTCGCGGGCGGAGAGGTGCAGCTGCAGCCCGGGGCAGTCCTGCGCCAGCCGGTCCAGGCGCGGAATCATCCAGCGCGCCAGCAGGCTGCCCGGGCAACCCAGTACCAGCGGCGCCTGCTCCGGGCTGCGACGCAGTTCGGCCCAGGCGGAGCGCAGCGGGTCGAGCGCATCCGCGGCGGCGGCGTGCAGCCGGCGCCCGGCCGCGGTGAGTGCCAGCCCACGGCCCGCACGCACGAACAACGGCGTCCCCAGCGCCTGCTCCAGCACCCGCAACTGCCGGCTCACCGCGCCGTGGGTGACGTGCAGCTCCTCCGCGGCGCGGCCGACGCTGTCCAGCCGGGCCACGGCCTCGAACGCGCGCAGGGCATTGAGCGGGGGCAGGTCGCGCTGCATGATGCGTGAGTTTTCCTGACAGGTTGCACTGATTTTATGGCTTATCCGGTCCGCCTGTCTGCGTTAAAGTGCGATATCGAAAAACGGCGACCGCTCCCATGCTCGACCACAAGCACGACCATGACTCCGCCGGTCCGGCCCGGACCGACTACAACGCCTTCCCCGATGCCGAGGGCCATTTCGACCGCTTCGGCGGCCGCTTCGTCGCCGAAACCCTGATCGGCCCGCTGCAGGAGCTGGCCGCGGCCTACGACGTGGCGCGGGTCGACCCGGCCTTCATCGCCGCCTTCGACCAGGACCTGGCGCACTACGTCGGCCGGCCCAGCCCGATCTACCACGCCGAGCGACTCAGCGACCACGCCGGCGGCGCCCGCATCCTGCTCAAGCGCGAGGACCTCAACCACACCGGCGCGCACAAGATCAACAACACCATCGGCCAGGCCATGCTGGCCGCGCGGATGGGCAAGAAGCGGGTGATCGCCGAAACCGGCGCCGGTCAGCACGGCGTGGCCAGCGCCACCGTCGCCGCGCGCCTGGGCCTGGAATGCGTGGTCTACATGGGCGCCACCGACATCGAGCGCCAGAAGATCAACGTCTACCGCATGCGCCTGCTCGGCGCGACCGTGGTGCCGGTGACCAGCGGCTCGAAGACCCTCAAGGACGCGCTCAACGAGGCCATGCGCGACTGGGTGACCAACGTGCGCGACACCTTCTACATCATCGGCACCGTGGCCGGCCCGGACCCGTACCCGCGCATGGTGCGCGACTTCAATGCCGTGGTCGGCCGCGAGGCGCGCGCGCAGATGCTGGCCGAATACGGCCGCCTGCCGGATGCCATCACCGCCTGCGTGGGCGGCGGCAGCAACGCCATCGGCATCTTCCACCCCTTCCTCAACGACGCCGGCGTGCGCCTGGTCGGCGCCGAGGCGGCGGGCCATGGCGTCGGCAGCGGCCTGCACGCCGCATCGCTGGCCGCAGGTCGCCCCGGCGTGCTGCACGGCAACCGCACCTACGTGCTGTGCGACGACGACGGCCAGATCATCGAGACCCATTCGATTTCCGCCGGCCTCGACTACCCCGGTGTCGGCCCCGAGCACGCGTTCCTGAAGGACCGCGGCCGTGCCGAATATGTCGGCGTGACCGACACCGAGGCCATGGAGGCTTTTCACCTGCTGGCCAAGACCGAGGGCATCCTGCCGGCGCTCGAATCCAGCCACGCCATCGCCCAGGCCATCAAGCTCGCCCGCGAACTGCCGAAGGACGGCATCGTGCTGTGCAATCTTTCCGGCCGCGGCGACAAGGATGTGCATACGGTCGCGGCGCGGGAAGGGATCGTGTTTTAGCCCGGTGCCCGGGCGGTCGCAGGAGGGGCTTCAGCCCCGAACCCGCGTCACGCCCGGCTTGCATGTATTCCTGACGCTTATCGCGGCTGAAGCCGCCTCTACGGAATCGACCTTCGACTCATGACCCGCATCGACACCCGCTTCACCCAGCTCAAGTCCAGCGGCCGCAAGGCCCTGGTGCCGTTCATGACCGCCGGCGATCCCTCGAAGGAGGCCACCGTGCCGGTGATGCACGCGCTGGTCGAGGCCGGCGCCGATGTCATCGAACTCGGCGTGCCGTTCTCCGACCCGATGGCCGACGGCCCGACCATCCAGCGCAGCTCCGAGCGTGCGCTGGAGCGCGGTGCGGGCCTGAGCTTCGCGCTGGAGGCCACGCGCGCGTTCCGCGAGCGCGACGCCGACACGCCGGTCGTGCTGATGGGCTATCTGAACCCCGTGGAGATCCGCGGCTACGCGCGCTTCGCCGCGGATGCGGCCGCGGCGGGCGTCGACGGCGTGCTGCTGGTCGACCTGCCGCCGGAAGAAGCCGGCGAACTGCGCGACGCGCTCGGCGGCCACGGCCTGCAGCTGGTGCTGCTGGCCTCGCCGACGACACCCGCCGCGCGGCTGGATCGTCTGTGCGCCGACGCCCAGGGCTATCTCTACTACGTCAGCTACGCCGGGGTGACCGGCGCCGACCGGCTCGATACCGGCGACGCCAGCGGCCATCTGGCAGAGATCCGCGCCCGCGCCGGTGTGCCGGTGGTGGTGGGCTTCGGCATCAAGGACGCCGCCGGCGCCGCGGCAATGGCGCCCTCGGCCGAAGGCGTGGTGGTGGGCAGTGCGCTGGTCGCCGCCCTCGCCGACGCGGCGGACCCCGCCGACGCCCAGGCCCGGGCACGCGCCTTCCTGGCGCCCCTGCGCGCGGCGATCGACGGCTGACAGGCCGCCTGGCGCGTCCGGCGGGTACGCCGGGCGGCCCGGGATGAGGCTCCGGGCGCGTCGTGTGCATGCGCGCAGAGACTTGCACCGCCACATCACGCCGCCCCCTGAGGTGAGCGGTCCGATCGCGGGCATAAGCGATTGATTCGCATGAAGCCGGTCAGCCACACTGCCCGGGGCCGCGTGCAGCCGGCCGATGCTGTGGATCGGCCGGTCCCAGGCCTTTCCGGCCATGCCGGGGCGGGCCTGCCGACGCCGGCTTCATTGCGCTTTCCCTCTGGCGCATGAATGGCACGCAGAGTTGCTACACTCCTTCACTTTGGGGATCCCGACGACGAAGGAAATCGGTACACGCATGTCCTGGCTCAAGAAACTCATGCCCGCCAGCATCCGCACGGAAAGCGGTGTGCAGCGCAAACGCAGCGTGCCCGAAGGGCTCTGGGAGAAGTGCAACAGCTGCGGCGCGGTGCTTTATCGCGAAGAGCTGCGCGCCAATCTCGAAGTCTGCCCGAAGTGTCTTCACCACGCGCCGATCCGCGCCCGCGCGCGCCTGGCGTCGTTTCTCGACGAAGGCAGCGGCATCGAGATCGGCGCCGCGCTCGGCCCGGTCGACGTGCTGAAGTTCAAGGATCAGAAGAAGTACGCCGAGCGCATCAAGTCGGTGCAGAAGGCCACCGGCGAGCGCGACGCGCTGGTCGCGATGTCCGGCACCCTGATGTCCCGCCCGATGGTGGCCGCGGCCTTCGATTTCGCGTTCATGGGCGGCTCGATGGGCTCGGTGGTCGGCGAGCGGTTCTCGCTCGGCGCCGAACGCGCGCTCGAACTGGGCGCGCCCTTCGTCAGCTTCGCCGCCAGCGGCGGCGCACGCATGCAGGAAAGCCTGTTCTCGCTGATGCAGATGGCCAAGACCTCGGCCGCGCTCGG
>CBFGMS010000056.1:0-25287 GCA_965649985.1 uncultured Gammaproteobacteria bacterium
CTGGATGCCGCTGGACCATGTCGGTGGCCTGGTCATGTACCACCTGCTCGACGTCCACCTCGGCACGCAGGCCGCTGGTGTTCGTGCTCAACGGCGGCGAATCCATCGTGCCGCGCACCGCGCGCGGCTTCCTGCGCCTGCTCGCTCCCAGCGGCCTGCGTGCCGATGCGATGAAGCCGGCCTGGGGCATGTCCGAAACCTGTTCGGGCGTGACCTTCAACGCCGGATTCGGTCCCGATGGCGACGACGCGGACGCGTTCGTCAGCGTCGGCCATCCCATTCCGGGTGTGTCCATCCGGATCGTGGACGGCGACGACAGGCCCCTGCCGGAAGGGCGCGACGGCCGCCTGCAGATCCGCGGGCCCTCGGTCACGTCGGGCTATCTCAACAACCCGGGCGCCACGGACGCGTCCTTCACCGCCGACGGCTGGTTCGTCACCGGTGACCTGGCGACGCTCGTGGACGGCGCGCTCACCATCACCGGGCGCGAGAAGGACCTCATCATCGTCAACGGCATCAACTACTACGGCCACGAAATCGAGCAGGTGGTCGAGTCGGTGCCGGGCGTGCCCGAGGCCCATGTCGCGGCCTGCGGCGTGCGCAGGCGCGAGGACAATACCGACCGGTTGGCGGTGTTCTATTGCGCCGACCCCTCGGCCGCGTCGGACCCGCACGCGCTGCGTACCGCCATCGCGCGGACCGTGCTGGAGCGGGTGGGGATTCCGGCCACCTATCTCATCGCGATGGCGCCCGAGGAGTTGCCGCGCACCTCGATCGGCAAGATCCAGCGCCCGCAGCTGGCGCAGCGTTTCGCGCAGGGGGAGTTCGACGCGCGCCTGGGCGGTGCGGTCGCCACAGATGAACGCCTGCCCGGCTGGTTCCACACACCGGCATGGCGCGTGGCGGGCCCATTCGTGGCGCCGCGTCTGCAGGCCGGGGAGAGCATCGAAGGCGCACTGCTGATCGGCGGCCCGGAGCAGGTCACCGCACGCCTGGCGCAGGCGCTCGCGCAGGCGGGCCTGAAGGTGATGCGTGTGCGTGATGCACGCGAGGACGCGTCCGCGCAGGACGGTCCGGACAACGATCAGGGCTCCACGGAGCGCGCGGGGATGGTGCTCGCTTCGCGCCGGGTCGATCTGGGCGACGCCGCGGCGGTGTGTGAGTGCCTGGCGTCGCTGCCCACGCTGTCCGGAGGCTGGAACGTTCTGCACTGCGCCGGCCTGGCCGATCCTGCTGGGCCCGACCTGGTGGAGGCATGGCCGCTGCTGCTGCAGCGCGGGCCGGCAAGCCTGCTGGCGCTCGCGCAGGCCGCGTCCGACATCGATCCCGCCGCATTGCGCACGCTGGCCGTGCTGAGCCGTGGTGCGTTCGCGGTGGATGCGGGCGAGTCGCCTGCGGTGGAACATGCGCCGCTCGCAGGCCTGCTGCGCTCGATCGCACAGGAGCAGGCGGCGTTGCGCTGGCGTCATGTGGATCTTGCGCCGGGCATCGAGCCCGCCGGCTGCGCCGATGCGCTGATCGCCGAATTGCGCGTCGACACCGCCGAAGATGCCGCCACGGTGGCCGTGCGGCGCGGTGTGCGTCACCTCCCGGTGCTGCGTGATGCGCTCACCGTCGCAGCGGCGGCCCCGATCCACGGTGAACAGCCCATCTCAGGCAACCCCGTGCTGCCGGACGACACCGGCCTGACCCTGATCACCGGCGGCCTCGGCGGCATCGGCACGCTCTGGGCCGAATGGCTGCTCCGGCACACGGCACAGACCGTCGTCACCCTGGGTCGCACCGAGCCGAAGCAGGCCGATGCCCGCGCCCGGGACGCGCATGCCCGGCTGTCCGGCTACGGCGCGCGGTACCGCCACGTCGTCTGCGACCTCTGCGATCCCGCCGCTGTCGACCGCCTCTTCGCAGGCCTGCAGGCGGAAGCGGATGCAGGCGCCATGCCTGCACTGACGCGTGTGTTTCACCTGGCCGGCAGTTTCCACGAAACGCCGGTGGCCGACGAGTCCTTCGCGGGTCTCGCCGCCGCGATGCGCGCCAAGACGCTCGGTGCCGCCGTCCTGCAGCAGTCGCTGCAACCACGGCCGGATGTCGAGATCGTGCATTTCGGCTCGGTCAACGGGGTGTTCGGCGGGGCCGGTGTGGCCGCCTATGCCGCTGCCAATGCGGCGCTGCATGCGCTCGCCGCCGCGCGTCGTGCCGCGGGCGGACGGGCACGCTGTCTGGCCTGGAGCATGTGGGACGAACTGGGCATGAGCCGCGGCTACGGCCGGCATGCGCTCGTGGCCTCGCGCGGCTTCGCGGTGTTGACCCCCGGCATCGGGCTGGACAGCCTGCGCGCCTCTCTGCACGGGGGAGCGGAGGACCTGATCATCGGTCTGGACGCCGCCCATCCCAATATCGCGCGGCGTCTCGACAGCGCGCCAGCGCCGTGGTGGCGCCTGCGGGCCGCCCGCGGCGACGAGCCTGCTGCGGAAGTGCAGGACAGCTTCGGCGTGCGCCTGGCGCGCGCCCGGGATATCGACGACGCAGGCACGCAGCAGCAGGGAGCGGCGGCCGAGGCGGCGAACCCGCAGACGCGGGCGCTGGCGGCCATCTGGAGGGACGTCCTGCGTGTCGCCGACGTGCGGCCGCAGGACAATTTCTTCGCGCTCGGCGGCGACTCGATCATGGCGATCCAGGTGGTGGCACGTGCGGCCAAGGCCGGCATCGCGCTCACCTCGCGCGCATTGTTCGAGGCGCAGACGCTGGAGGCACTCGCGGCCAGCACGGCCTCCGCCGAGCCTGTCGTCGCCGAGCAGGGTCTGCTGAGTGGTGCGGTGCCCCTGGGGCCTGCCCAGGCCTGGTTCTTCGGTCTCGGCCTGCGCGATGCGCAGCACATGAACCAGTCGGTTCTGCTGCGCAGCGGCAAACGCCTCGACACGGCACGCCTCGCACGCGCGCTGTCGCAGGTCGCGGCGCGCCACGACATGCTGCGTGCGCGTTGCACGCTGTCCGGTGCGGCACCGGCGCTGACGCTCTCCGCCGACACCACCGTGGAGGTGCGCACGCATGCGCTGCCCGATCCAGCGGCGCTGACCCCGCTCTGCGACCGCCTGCAGGCCGAACTGGATTTCGCGGGCGGCCCGCTGTTCCGGGCGCATCTGTTGCAGGGCCACAGCGCCCACGACGACCGCCTGTTGCTGGTGGCGCATCACCTGCTGGTCGATGGCGTGTCGTGGCGACTGATCGTCGATGCGCTGGAAGAGGCTTATGCCGCCGATGCGGCTGGCGAGGACCCGCTGCCGAAGGGCAGCAGCTACCGGCAGTGGGTCGAGGCCATCGGTGCCCAGGCACGCAGCGAAGCGGGCAGGGCGCAGCTGCCGCTGTGGCTGGATCTGGGCGACGCTCCCACCGTGCTGCCGGAAGCCGATGCGCCGGGCGAAGACCTGCGTGGCGGGGAATGCAGTCTGGACATCGCACTGGACATCGAATCCACCCGCGCGCTGGTGCAGCGCCTGCCCGCGCTCACCGGCCTGGGCATCGAGGCGCTGCTGGTCTCGGCCCTGCAGCGCGCGCATGCGGCCTGGACCGGCGCGGACAGCCTGCTCATGACCCTGGAAGGGCACGGCCGCGATCTGGAGCTGCCGGGCATCGACATCACGCGCACGGTCGGCTGGTTCACCAGCCTGTACCCGGTCCGGGTGCGGACCGCTGCCGGTGCCGCGCCGCTGGACGCCGCCGCCGATATCGGCCGCCAGCTCGCCGCGGTGCCGCAGGGTGGCGCGCTGCAGCTTGCGATGCGCTTCCTGGGCGAGGAGGCCGACCGCCGCCAGCTGGGTGCACTGCCGGCGCCGGCGATCAGCTTCAACTATCTGGGCCGTTTCGATGAGGCGCCCGAGCGCCTTCTGTCGTTCGCACCGGAAGCCCCGGGTGCGCAGATCGCGCCGACCCAGCAGCGGATCCATGCGATCGACGTGGTCGGTGCCGTGCACGAGGAGCGCCTGCGCTTCTCGTTCATCCACGGCACGCCCCGGTTCCGCAGCGAGCGCGTGCGGCCGTTCGCCGATGCCTTCCTGGCCGAGCTGCGGACATTGGCGGCGCAGGCCGATGCCGCCGCGCGCGCGGCGCTCGTGGTCCCGGATGCCCTGCATGCCCCGCTGCAGGCGTTGGGCCGCGGCGCACCCGAGCGCTTGGTCGAGCGCATCCTCCCCGCCAGCCCGATGCAGACCGGACTGATCTACGACTCCGAGACCAGCGCGGTGGAAGGTGCGTACGTCTCGCATCTGGTCAACGAGCTCGAGGGCGCGCTGGACGCCGATGCGCTGCGCCGTGCCTGGCAGGCGCTGGTGGACCGTCACGATGTCTACCGCAGCGGCTTCGTGGCCGCCGAAGACGGGCGGTATCACGCGGTGATCGCGACGCATGCGGAGCTGCCCTGGCATGCGCTGGACTGGCGGGACGCGGCTGTCGACGAGCAGGACGCACGCTTCGAGGCACTGGTGGCGGACGACGCCCGCCGCGGGTTCGATCTGGCCGCACCGCCGCTGCTGCGCATCCACCTGGTGCGGATGGATGCCCAGCGTCATCGCATGCTGGTCAGCGAACACCACGCCGTCTCGGACGGCTGGTCCCGTGGCATCGTGCTGGCGGAGCTGGCACAGCTCTACCGCGCCTTCGCCGCCGGCCGTGCGCCGGGGCTGGCGCCGGCGCCCAGTTTCGCGACCTACATCGACTGGCTGTCGCGGTTCGACCGCGAGCAGGCGATCGCGCACTGGTCGCGGTATCTGGACGGCATGCCGGCACCGCCAGCCTACGCCTGGCAGCGCCCCGCGCCGGCCGATCGCGCCTCGGTGCAACGCTGGCACGGCCATGTGGATGCCGAAACGAGTGCGGCAGTGACTGCCTTCGCCCGCACGCAGCGCACGACGGTGTCGTCGGTGGTGCAGACCGCATGGGCGATGACGATGGCTGCCCACACCGGCAGCGATGAAGTCGCGTTCCTGACCACGCACTCGGGACGGCCCGGCGCCCTGGCAGACGTCGAGCGCATCGTCGGGCCCTTCATCCAGACGGTTCCGGTGCGTGTGCGCCTGGCGGAGCTGGGCGATGTCGCCGCCTGCTCCCGGGCGATGCAGCGCAAGGACACCACGCTGGTCGAGCATGGTCATCTGCCGTTGTACGACATCTGCGCGGGCATCGGCAGGCGCGAGCTGACAACCGCGTTCCACACCTATTTCCTCTACGAGAACTTCCCGCTGACCGTGCCGGAAGAACGCGAGGACGGCCTGCGCGTGGCGTGGGTGAAGAGCCTGGACCGCAGCGAGACGCCGCTGATGGTGATGGCGGTCCCGGGCGATCGGCTGGAGCTGCTGATCTACTTCCGCGAAGACCTGTTCGCGCGCGAGGACATCGACGGCCTGATCGACGATTTCCGCGCCGCGCTGCGCCATGTCGCTGCCGACCCGACCGCCTCGACGCAGGCGGCCGCATGGCTGGCGCCGGAACGGCGCGAGGTGATCGAGGCCGCGCGGCGTCGGCATGCCGCCGCGACCGCGGGTGCGACTCCAGCCAGCGGCACGGCTCCGGTCGAGCCCGTCGCGGCCACCACGACATTCGAGTTTTGAGAAGGACGATGGACGAGAACAACGTATTGCTGGGCGAAGCGGCGGGGGCGGGCATCCTGCTCTACACCGCGGACGGCCGCCTGAAGGCCAAGGCTGCCGACGGCGCCATGACCGATCTCTGGAAGCAGCGCATCGGCGCGCACAAGGACGGGCTGCTGGCGGCGTTGCAGCAGCGGCCACTGCCGCTGGCGGCAGCAGCCGGAACGGCTGGCGCAGCTTCGCCCCTTGATGGCGCCGGCATCGAGGCCGCGCTGGCGGAATCGGAAGCGTTCTGGCGCACGCACCTGGCCGGAGCCGCTCCCGTGCAGCTGTTGCCGACGGACGATGCACGCGCCGAGCCGCACGCGGCGCACTGGGTGGACTGGTCGTGGCCGGTCGCGGTGGATGCGGATGCGCTGGCGCGTCGGGCCGGTGAAGCCGATGTGCCGCTTCAGCACATGCTGCATGCGGTCTGCGCGCTTCTGGTCGCGCGCTGGTCGGGTCAGTCCGAGGCGGTGGTCGGCGTGCGCGCCGGCACGCTGCTGACCAACGCCGCGCGCGTCGCCTGGGACCACGCGGTCGACAACGTGCTGCCGGTCCGCTGTGGTTTCGACCGCACGCAGACGCTCGACGGCTGGCTGCAGTCCAGCTCGCGCACGCTCTGTGCAGTGCTGGCGCACCGCGCACTGCCGCTCGCGCAGGCCCGCGGCGTGGCGGCGTCCGCTGCCGCGCTCGAAGTGGGGTTCGTCTGCACAGGCACGCCGACGGACGCCGGCTCCAGCGCTGCGGCGGGCTCGGAGTCGGGCGTATTCCCGCAGACAGGCGCGCGCGACCTGGAGCTGGCCCTGCATATCGGCAAGCATGCCGTGCAGGGCCGCTGGCGCTACGACGCCCGCCTGTTCCGGGAAGACACCGTCCGCCGTCTCGCGGAAAGTCTGGACAGCCTGCTGGCGGCGCTGTGCGGTGTCGCACATGCGCCGGAACGCGCCGGACTGCTGTTTCCCGGTGGCGTCGACGGCGTCGCGCAGGCCTCGCCGGCCACCTTGCCCATGCTGGGCTGCGGCGACGTATCGCGTCTGCTCGCCTGGCAGGGGACGATGGCACCTCCGGCGTTCCCCGGAGGCGTGCATGCGATGTTCGTCGAACACGCGCACCGTGCGCCCGAGGCCTTGGCCCTGGTCTGCGCCGAGCGTCGTTTGAACTACGGCGAGCTCGATCGCCTCTCCGACCGTCTGGCGTTGCGGCTGCGGGAGGAAGGACTGGTGGAGGAGGCCCCGGTCGCGATCTGCATGGGGCGCTCCGCCGACTGGATCGTCGCGGTGCTGGCCATCCTCAAGGCCGGCGGTGCCTACCTGCCGCTGGACCCGAAACATCCCATCGACCGCCTGCGCTACATGATCGAGGACAGCGGCACGCGGATCATCGCCACCGACAGCGCGCATCTGGAGACCTTCACGGCGCTGGCCGAGTGCGCGATCGCGGTCGACGTGGAGCAGGACGACGGCGGTGCGGTGCCGCCGCAGTGCGCGACGGTGCGGCCGGAACAACTGGCCTACATGGTGTACACCTCCGGTTCCACCGGGTTGCCCAAGGGCGTGATGCTCAGCCATGCCGCACTGAGCAACCTGCAGCGCAACGAGATGGCCTGGTTCGATGTCGGCCCCGACAGCCGCGTGCTGCAGTTCTCTTCGATCAGCTTCGACGTCGCCACCTGGGACTGGACCTTCGGCCTGACCACCGGCGCCAGCCTGTACGTCTGCACCGAAGAGCATCGACGCTCGCCGGCCGAGCTGCAGGCCTATCTGGTGTCCGAGCGCATCACCCACGGGATGGTGCCGCCGGCCCTGCTGGCGCACATGGATCCCACGCTGCCGTATGCGCTGGAGGGCCTGATGGTCATCGGCGAGGCGCTGGAGCCGGTGTCCGGCTGGCGGTGGGCGGCACGTCAGCCGCTGTTCAATGCCTACGGACCGTCCGAGGCCACCGTGGTGACCAGCATCGCGAAGATCGAGGACGGGGTGCCGGTCACCATCGGCCGTCCGCTCTCGCACTACGGCATGCACGTGCTCGACGACGCGCAGCAGCCGGTGCCGATCGGCGTCGCCGGCGAACTGGTGATCAGCGGCATCGGCGTGGGCATGGGCTATCTCAACAGGCCCGAGCTCAATGCCGAGAAATTCCTGGGCGACCCCGCCGAGCCGATGCGTCGCGCCTACCGCACCGGCGATCTCGTCCGCCTGCGCATGGACGGCGAGTTCGAGTTCCTGGGCAGGATCGACGACCAGGTCAAGATCCGCGGCCACCGCATCGAGCTGGGCGAGATCAACACGCGCATCAAGGAAATCGGCGGGGTGCGCGAAGCCTTCACCGTGGCCCACGGGCAGGGCGAGGACAAGCGCCTGATCGCCTATGTCGCCCCGGACGTCTGGCCGCCGGCGCAGGGCGAGCAGTCGCTGGCGCAGCGCATCCGCGCGGGGATCGCGACCCATCTGCCGCAGTACATGCTGCCGTCGGGCTTCGTCTTTCTGGCGTCGTTGCCGGTCAACATCAACGGCAAGGTCGACCGCAAGCAGCTGCCGCCGCCGGACCGCGCCGTGCAGGCCAGCGCCGACTACCTCGCACCGCGCGATGAACGCGAGGAGACGCTGTGCACCATCTGGGCCGACGTGCTCAAGCTCGAACGCGTGGGCATACACGACCGTTTCTTCGCCATCGGCGGCGATTCCATCCTGCTGATCCAGGCGGTGGCGCGCGCCAACCGCGCCGGGCTCAGGGTGAGCGCACGCGACATGCACGCCCATCAGACCGTGGCCGAACTGGCCGCGGCGCTGCACGCGCTGCAACCTGCAACGCTGGCGGCCGAGGTCGCGGTGGGCGGGGGCGTGCCGCTGTTGCCCCTGCAGCACGCGTTCCTCACCCGTGCCGGCGAGGCGTCGCGGCATTTCAACCAGACCATCGTGCTCGAGGTGCCGGCAGCGCTGGACGAGGCCGCCCTGCGTGCCGCGGCGGAGGTCCTCTATCGTCGCCACGACGTGCTGCAGCTGCGTTTCGAGCGCGCCGGCGACGCATGGCAGGCGGTCCGCATCGCGCTCGACGACGCCTGGCTGCGTGATGCGGTCCAGGTCGAACGGCTGCCGGCGGACGGCGCCTGGGCGGCCGACACGATCGCGCTCTGCGAGCGGCATCAGCAGGCGGTCGATCCGCTGCGCGGGCCGCTGCTGCGGCTGGTGCTGTTCGCCCACCCGCAGTCGCCGCGACTTGTGTTGATCGCCCACCACCTCGTCGTCGACGGCGTGTCCTGGCGCGGCCTGCTCGACGAGCTCGCGCCCGCACTGGCCGGGATGCCGGCCGGCATGCCTGCCGGTCCGTCCTTCGCAGTGCAGGCACAGCGCCAGCATGCGATGGCCATCGCCGGTGCCTTCGACGCCGAGCGCGAGCGCTGGCGCCAAGCGTATGCGCAGACGCCTGCGCGGTTGCCATGCGACCGCACTCCGCCCCCCGCTCTGTGTCACGCCGAGGATGCTTCGCTAGAGGCCGACCTCGGGGTGGACACCGGCGCGGCGCGTCTTGAGCATGCGGCCCGCACCTACCGCTGCGGCCCGCAGGAGCTGCTGCTGGCCGCATTCGCGATGGCCCTGGATGCATGGACGGGCAGCGAACGGCAGTGGATCACGGTGGAAGGGCACGGGCGCGCACCGCTGCCCGACGGGTCCGACCCGGGTCAGGCCATCGGCTGGTTCACGTCCACGTATCCGGTCGCGGTCGGAGTCCGGCAGGACGACATCGGCGCTACGATCCGCGCGGCCAAGGAGGCGATCCGCACGGTGCCGGCGCAGGGCATCGGCCACGGCTGGGCGACCGACCCGCGCATCGACGCCGAACTCGCCGCGCTCGCCGCCGCACGGCGGCCGCAGGTGCTGTTCAACTACCTCGGACGTTTCGATGGGCCTGCCGATGGCGCGCTGCGTCTGTCGCAGGCCTCGGCCGGCCGCACGGTCGGTGCGCATGTGCCGCGTGCCCATCTGCTCGGCCTCAACGCCGCGGTGGTGGACGACACCCTGCAGCTCTCGCTGGAGTACAGCGCCGCGGTGCACGATGCCGACACCATCCGCCGCCTGCTGGACGACACCCTCGAGGCGCTGGAGCGCATCGTGTCGCACTGCGCCGGCACCGATCCGGTGTGGACGCCGTCGGATTTCCCGCTGGCGCGCGTCGAGGCCGACGAGCTCGATGCCTGGCAGGCGCGTTACGCGATCCGCGATCTGTATCCCGCCACACCGATGCAGAAGGGCATGATGTTCCAGAGCCTGCTGCGCCCGGACGCCTATGTAACCCAGGTCTGGCCGGAGTTCGAAGGCGAACTGGACCCGGACGCGATGCACCGCGCCTGGCAATGGGCGACCGATCGCCACGACGCCCTGCGTACGGCCTTCGTCGGCGAGATCGACCGTCTGCAGCAGTTGGTGGTGGAGCATGCCGAGCTGGAATGGCGCAGCGAAGACTGGCGTGCCATGGCCCCCGAGCAGCGCGCCGAAGCGTTCGCACGCTACCGCGAGGACGACAGGCGTCGTGCCTTCGACCCGGCCTGCGCGCCGCAGCAACGCGTCGCACTGTTCCGCATGGAAGACCGGCGCTGGACCGTGCTGTGGACGCATCAGCACATGCTCGTCGACGGCTGGTCGCTCCCGCTGGTCTATCGCGACGTGCTGGCGGCCTACGCGGAGTTCCGCGCACAGCGCGTGCCGACAGCGGATGAACCCGTCCGCTATGCGCACTACGTCGACTGGCTATACCGGCAGGACGTACCGGCGGCGATCGCGCACTGGAAACGCCGGCTCGCGGACGTGGTGCTGCCCACGCCACTGCTGGCCGCAGGCGAACACGCGCCGACGGCGGGCGAGGGCGTGCGTCGCGTGGACTGGTCGCTCGATCCGGCCGATGCGGCGCGACTGACCACGTTCGCGCAGGCCAACGAACTCACCCTCTTCAGCGTGATCCAGCTGGCCTGGGCCTGCGTGCTCTCGGTGCGCAGCGGACTGCGCGATGTCGTCTACGGCGCCACGGTGTCCGGCCGCTCGGCGGAAGTGCCGGGCGTCGAATCGATGGTGGGGCTGTTCATCAACAGCCTCCCGGTGCGCGCCAGCCTGGATCCCGAGGCATCGGTGGAGGACGCCGCCCGCGCGCTGCAGGCAGCCTTCCGCGAGGACGATCTGCACGGCCATCTGGCGCTTGGCGAATTGCGCAAGCACTGCGCACCCGGCCACCAGGGCCGCCTGTTCGACAGTCTGCTGGTGTTCGAGAACTACCCGCTGGAAGGCGTCGGCGACGAGGCCGACGATGGTGCCCCGCGTCTGGTCGCCGCTGGAGACGACCAGCAGACCGAATTCGCCGCGACGCTGAGCGCGATGCTGGCGGACCGGCTGTACCTGCGTCTGGTGACCCGTCGCGAACGCATCGCGGACGAGGTGGCGGCCGCTCTGGAGCACGCCTTCGTCGAGGTGCTCCGCGCAATCCCGGACGCCATCCGGCTGCGCGATCTCGATGTCTGCGTCCGTCCGCAGGTGCAGCCTGCCGGCGATGAGATGCCGCTCGATGTGGTGTCGCTGATCTCGGCCGTCGCCAGGGCGACACCCGATGCCGTCGCCGCCGAATCCGGTGGGCGGACTCTCCGCTATTCCGACCTGCTGGCCCAGGCCGAGCGCGTCGCCACAAGGCTGCGCGCCCAGGGTGTGGGCGACGACGCGATCGTCGGTGTCCTCACCCACGGCGCGCCCGAGATGCTGCCGGTGCTCCTCGGCATCATGAAGGCTGGCGCTGCGTATCTGCCGCTGGACCCCACCTATCCGCAGGAGCGCCTGCAGGCGATGCTGGAGGTGGGCCGTCCCGCAAGGCTGGTGGCCGCCTCCGCCTTCCTCGCCCAGGCCGAGGCGACCGGTCTGCCGGTTAGCGCCCTGGAAGGGCTGCTGGCGGACCACGCCGATCACGGCACCGTCGGGCTCGCCGCTGCCGTCGTACCGCCACAGGCGCCGCATCCCGAAGCGGCGGCCTACGTCATCTTCACCTCCGGCTCCACCGGGCGGCCCAAGGGCGTCCGGATCGCGCACGCGTCCCTGGCGCGGCTGGCCACCCGCATGGCCGGCATTCTGAGTCTGCGGCCCGACGACCGCGTGCTGCAGTTCGCACCGATCAGCTTCGACGTGTCGGTGCAGGAGATCTTCGGCGCGCTCGTGGCCGGCGCGCGCCTGCTGTTCCTGCCGCCGGGCATGGCCAAGCTGGGTGACGGCCTGATCGCGCATCTGCGCGAGCAGCGCATCACCGTCGCCACGTTGCCACCGGCGGTGCTGGTCTCCTCGCGTCCGGTCGACCTGCCGGACCTGCGCCTGGTGGTCAGCGGCGCCGAACCGCTGTCCGCGCAGGTGGTCGCGGCCTGGAGCGAGGGCCGGCGGTTCTCGAACCAGTATGGCCCGACCGAAACCACGGTCACCGCGACGGCGCGAGACTGCCCGGCCGATGCGGCACCCAACATCGGCTGGCCCATCGCAGGCGTCCTCGCCTACCTGGTCGACGAACACGGGCGTCCGACGCCGGCGGGCGGCACCGGCGAGCTGTTGATCGGCGGCGAAGCCGTGGGACTGGGCTACGTGCATGACCCGGTCGCCACCGCAGAAAAGTTCCGGCCCGATCCGTTCTCGCGCATCCCCGGCGCGCGCCTCTACCGGACCGGCGATCTGGCCAGGCGTCTGGAGGACGGTGCCTATGAGTTCGCCGGCCGCAACGACGGCCAGGTGAAGCTGCGCGGGTTCCGGATCGAGCTCGGCGACGTGGAATCCGCGCTACTGCGCCATCCCGAGGTCGAGCATGCCGCCGCACTCGTCGTGGGTCATGGCGAGGACGACCGCAGGCTGGTGGCCTATGTGCAGTCCGCCGCGGCCGAACGCCCGGGCTTCGCCGACGAGCTGCGCCTCCACATGGAAGGGCTGGTGGCGTCCTACATGTGCCCGGGCGCGATCGTGCCCATGGCGGCGCTGCCGATCGGCGTCAACGGCAAGATCGACCGCGCGCGCCTGCCCGAACCCTTCGCCCCCGGCGAGGCTGGCGATGGGGGCGCTGCGGCGGGCATCGAGGCCGGTTCCGACGTCGCGCTGATCGCGGCGGTGTTCGCCGAGGTCATCGGCGTCGCGGCGATCCCGCCCGACCGCAACTTCTTCCACGCCGGCGGCGATTCGCTGCTCGCGGTCAAGGCCGCCTCGCGCATCGGCGCAAGCCTCGGGATCGAACTGAATGTCGCCTGGGTGATCGAGGCGCCAACGGCGCAGGCCCTCGCGGCACGCCTGTCCCGGGACGACGACCGTCGGCGCGCCGACCAACTCCTGCGCGAGATCGAGGCGATGTCGGAAGAAGACGTCATGCGTCTGCTCGAATCGGACGCAGGCGCCACTCTCGGCAACAGGGAGGAACTCGGCATCTGAAGACTCCCGTGACGAAGACCCGCGACGGTCGCCGCCGCGAGCGCGACGGCCGCCGTCCCACCGCATCACCCTTCCGCGCGGCCCGGCGCGGCCCGGGCTCCCCAGGGCAAACCAAGCCGTCGTAAGGGCGGTGCATCACACATTCACCCGCACAGCAGCATCAAACCGAACCATTGGAGAACGCAACATGGAAACGAAAGTGATCGAAGTCGACTATCTGATCGTCGGTGCAGGCCCTGCCGGCATCCAGATGGGGTACTTCATGGAACGCGCCGGGCTCAACTACCGCATCGTCGAAGGCGGCAGCCAACCCGGCGAGTTCTTCGCCACCTATCCGCGCCACCGCAAGCTGATCTCGATCAACAAGGTGCATACCGGCTACGACGACCCCGAGAAGAACATGCGCTGGGACTGGAACTCGCTTCTCAGCGATTCCGAAGAGATGCTGTTCAAGAACTACAGCCGCGTGTACTTCCCGCCGGCCGAAGCGCTGCTCGACTACATGCGCGACTTCGTTGCGCACTACGACCTCAAGATCGACTACGACACCCGGATCGCCAAGGTGCGTCGCGACGGCGTCTTCGAGGCCAGCACCGAAGACGGCCGCGTCTACCGCGCCCGC
This sequence comes from uncultured Gammaproteobacteria bacterium, assembly GCA_965649985.1. Lineage (GTDB taxonomy): Bacteria > Pseudomonadota > Gammaproteobacteria > Xanthomonadales > Xanthomonadaceae > Lysobacter_I. The sequence goes on from CBFGMS010000056.1 coordinate 13,674, forward strand.
CGCGTGGTGATGGCCACCGGCGTGTCCAAGCCCTACGTGCCGGCGATCGAAGGCATCGAGCTGGCCGAGCAATACGCCGATTTCAGCGTCGATCCCGAAGACTTCGCCGGACAGAGCGTGCTCATCCTCGGCAAGGGCAATTCGGCCTTCGAGACGGCCGACAACCTGATCGAAACCACGTCGATGATCCACGTCGCCAGCCCGCGTCCGCTCAAGCTGGCCTGGAACACCAAGTTCGTGGGCAACCTGCGCGCGATCAACAACAACTTCCTCGACACCTACCAGCTGAAGTCGCAGAACGCGATCCTCGATGGCGAGGTGAGCAGGATCTTCAAGCGCGACGGCAAGTACGTGGTCGAGATCGCCTACACCCACGCCAACGGCGAAATCGAGCAACTGGTCTACGATCGCGTGCTGATCTGCACCGGCTTCCGTTTCGACGCCGACGTGTTCTCCCCGGAGTGCCGTCCCGCGCTGGCGATCAACGACCGTTTCCCGCAGATGACCTCGGCCTGGGAATCGACCAACGTCGAAGATCTCTACTTCTCCGGCACCATCACCCAGCAGCGCGACTTCAAGCGTTCCTCCAGCGGCTTCATCCATGGCTTCCGCTACAACGTGCGTTCGCTGTTCAACATCCTGCGCAAGCGCTATGAAGGCCAGCCTCTGCCTTCCCAGGACGTCGCCAAGACCGCCGAAGCGCTGACCAGCGCCATGCTCGAGCGCATCAACAAGAACTCGGGTCTCTGGCAGCAGTTCGCCTTCCTGTGCGACGTGCTCAACGTCGACACCGACGGCGATGCGCGCTACTACCAGGAAATGCAGATCGAGTACGCGCACACCGTGGAATTCGCCGGCAGCGGCGGGTACTTCGTGATCACGCTCGAGTTCGGTTCGGCGGTGTCCGATCCCTTTGCGATCGACCGCAATCCGGATCCGGCCTTCGCCAGCGAGAGCAAGTTCCTGCATCCTGTCGTGCGCTACTGCGCACATGGCGTGGCGCTGGACGAGCAGCATCTGCTGGAAGACCTGCACTCCGACTGGAGCAAGCCCTGCCACTACGAGCCGCTGCTGCAGTTCGTGCGCAGCAAGCTCGCGCCGCAGGCGCAGGCGCGTGCCGCGGAAGCGGCGTCGGAATCGATGCTGGGCTGAGGCGCGCATGAGCGATACACCGGTGGCCGGGCTCTCCGAGGCCAAACAGGCGCTGTTCCGCAAACTGATGCGCGAGCGTGGGCTCGCGCATCGTCCGCCCGAGGCGATTCCGCCGCGGGCGGACGCGGAGTGGGCGCCGCTGTCGTACGCGCAGCGCAGTCTGTGGTTCATCCACGAACTGGAAGGCGCCAACGCCACCTACAACATGGGGGGCGGCCTGCGCATCGACGGCGACCTCCGGGTGGATGCGCTGCGCACCGCGCTGGACGCCGTGGCCGCACGTCACGAGGTCCTGCGTGGCGTGTTCGCGCGAGGAGAGTCCGGGCCTGTGCAGCGGTTCGCCGCGCAGGCGCCCACCGGGGAGCGGGTGTTCCCGCTGGAGCTGCGTCGCGTGGAGTCCGGCGACGAGGCCGAGGCGCTCGAACGGGGCATCGCCCTGATCGAGGCGTTCGCCGACATGCCGTTCGATCTCGAACGCGGCCCGCTGATCCGCGCGTTGCTGGTGGATCTGGGCGAGGACCGGCACCTGTTGTATCTGTGCATGCACCACATCATCTCCGACGCATGGTCGATGGAGGTGTTGTTCCGCGAAATCCTGCAGGGCTATCGGGCGGCGGCGTCGGGCGCGACGCCGTCGTTCCCGCCGCTGCAGGTGCAATACGGCGACTATGCGGTCTGGCAAGGCAGCGAAGAGCGTCAGGAAGTGCTGCTCCGGCAGGAGGCCTATTGGCGCAAGCGTCTGGACGGCGTTCCCCATGCGCTCGAACTGCCCACCGACCGGCCCAGGCCGGCGCGCCTGTCGGTCCGTGGCGGAGCTGTGCCGATCCGGGTCGACGCCGCGACGGCTGCACGGCTCGACGAGGTGGCGCGCGCTTCCGGCGCCACGCCGTTCATGGCGCTGCTGGCCTGCTGGCAGCTGCTGCTGTGGAGCCTGTCGTCGCAGGACGATTTCGTGGTCGGCGTCTCCAGCGTCAACCGGCCGCGCAAGGAGCTGGAGCCGTTGATCGGCTATTTCGTGAACACGCTGGCGATCCGTTGCCCGCCGGAGAGCGGGCAGGGGTTCGCGGCGCACCTCGTGCAGGTGCGCGAAGCGGTTGCCGAGGCCTTCGCCCATCAGGATCTTCCCTTCGAGCGGGTGGTCGACCTGCTGGGCGTGGAGCGCGCGCTGGACCGCGCACCGCTCGCCCAGGCCCGTTTCGCTTTCGCCAATGTGCGCCAGGACAGTGCGGAACTGCCTGGCCTGCGCTTCTCGCCGCTCACGCTGGAGCGCGAAGACACCAACGCCAAGTGCGACCTGCTGCTGGTGATGTGGCCGGACGAGGGGCGCTACGCGGGCGCGCTGCAGTACAGCGCGGATCTGTTCGACGCCGCCGGCATGCAGCGTCTGGCCGCCCGGTTCGGTGCGCTGATCGCAGCGGTGTGCGCGAATCCCGAGCTCCCCCTGGGCGATCTGTCCTACCTTCCCGAAAAGGAGCGCAGCCTCCTTGAGACCTGGCGGCATCCGGTCCGCGCGCACGGCGCGGGACGGACCGTGGGGAACATGTTTGCCGGGTGCGCCGATGCGCATCCGGACGCGCCTGCCGTCGTCGATGCCAGTCGCAGCATGACGCGCACGGAGTTGGCCGCGGCCGCCGCCTCGCTGGCCCGGACCCTGCGCGCGCGCGGCATCGGGCGCGGCCATCGGGTGGGCCTGTGCACCGCACGGACATGCGATTTCGCGGTCGGGCTGCTGGGGGCGCTGATCGCAGGCGCCGCCTATGTGCCGCTGGACCGCAGCATGCCGCGCGATCGCCTGTCGGCGATCGTCGGCGAAGCCGCGTTGTCGGTGGTCCTGCACGATGAAGAGGGCAGGGCGGCCGCCCTGTCGCTCGGAATGGACGCGCTGTCCATCGCCCAGGCGATGGACGCCGGGCAGGGAGCCCCCTGGCGCGATGACGCACAGGCCGAGGATGCGGCCTATCTGATCTTCACCTCGGGCACCACCGGCAAGCCCAAGGGCGTTCAGGTGGCGCACCGCAGCCTGCACAACTACGTGCTGGGCATCCGTGATGTGCTTGCGCTCGCGCCGGGCGCGGAGTCCCTCGCGCTGTCGACCATCTCCGCGGACCTGGGCAATACCGCGATCTTCGCCGCGCTGTGCGACGGCGGGGTGCTGCGCCTCCTGCCGGAGGAGGCATCGCTCGATGCCAGCCGCCTCGGCGCGTATCTGGCCGAGCGTCCGGTGGATTGCCTCAAGATCGTGCCATCTCATTTCGAGATGCTGTTGCGCACCGGCGAACCACAGCAGTTGCTGCCGCGCAGCACGCTCGTGTTCGGCGGCGAGCAACTGCCGGCCTCGCTGCTCTCGCGCGTGCGCTCGCTCGCGCCTCACCTGCGCGTGGTGAATCACTACGGCCCGACCGAAACCACCATCGGTGTGCTCACCTGGCTTGCGGAACCCCTCGACGCCGGCATGCAGGTGCCGGTGGGGCGCCCGCTGTCCAATGTCGCCGCCTATCTTCTGGACCGCTTCGGGCGACAGGTGGGCATCGGCGAGATCGGCGAGCTGCACCTGGGGGGCGACTGTCTCGCGGACGGGTACTACGGCGATCCGGTGCGCACGCTGGAGCGCTTCGTGGTCGATCCCTTTCTGTCCTCCGCGGGCTCCGCCCACCCGGCGCGGATGTACCGCACCGGCGATCTGGCGCGCTGGCGGGAAGACGGCACCCTGGTCTTCCTCGGCCGCCGCGACCTGCAGGTGAAGATCCGCGGGCACCGCGTGGAGCTGGGCGAGATCGAGGCCGCGCTGCGCGGGCTGGAGGGCGTGCGCGACGCCGCCGTGCGCACGCGCAGCGGCGAGCGCGTGGACGAAGCCACGGTGGCGTTCGTCGTACTCGATGACTCCACGGCCGCGGACATTGTGCGCGAGCGGCTGCGTACGTTCCTGCCCGAGCATATGGTGCCCGAGCGGGTCGTCGCGCTCGACGCGCTGCCGCTCAATGCCAACGGCAAACTGGACCGTGCGCGCCTGCATCTGCCCGTCGCCACCGATGCCGTCTCGCACACGGAATCCGCACTGATCGCAGTGGACGCCGCGCCCGACGCGTCGCTGCGCGCGGCCGTACGGGATGTCTGGCGCGACGTTCTCAAGCACGACGATTTCGACGACGAGGCCCGCTTCTTCGACATCGGTGGCCATTCGCTGCGTGCAACGCTCGTGGTGTTCCGCCTGCGCAAGTCGGTGGCGCCACAGCTCAGCGTGCGTGACCTGTTCGAGCATCCCACCGTCGCCACGCTGGCCGCGTTCATCGCATCGACCAGTGTCGCGGATGCCGCTGCGGACGGGACAGCCGCCGTGCCGGGCGTTGCCGCCCCGACGATCGGCGTGCAGACGCGCCCGGACCGCATCCGCCCGACGCTCACCCAGGAGCGGCTGTGGTTCGTCGACCAGGTGGCGGCAGGATCCGCGGCCTACAACATCCCGCTCGGCCTGCGTCTGCACGGCACGCTGAACCTGCCCGCGCTGCGGGGCGCGCTCGATGCGGTGCATGCACGGCACGAGGTGCTGCGCTGCGTGTTCGAGACCCACGGCGGTGCGCCGTATCTCGCCGTGCGCGACAGCGCTGTGCCGGGGGAGGGCGGCATGCCGTTCGCGCTCGAGGACATCGCCGCCATGTCGCCGGAGGCCCGGGAGACGACCGTCCGCGCGGCGGTGATCGCCGAATCGACCACGCCGTTCGCACTCGATCGCGGGCCGCTGGCGAGGACACGCCTGCTGCGCCTGTCCGAGTCCGAACACGTGTTGCTGCTCACCATGCATCACATCGTCTCCGACGGCTGGTCCAACGAAGTCATTTCGCGCGAGCTCGCCGAGCTCTACACCGCCGCCTGCGAAGGCCGCGAGCCGGCGCTCGCACCGCTTCCGATCCAGTACATCGATTACGCGCTCTGGGAACGCCGTCGGGCCGACGAGGGTGGTTTCGACCAGGACATCGCCTACTGGCGGCGCCGTCTGGCGGGCGCGGCGGATGAAACCCCGCTCCCGCTGGACCGTGCGCGCGGGGAAGACCCGCGTGTCGACGGCGGCAGCGAGCGCTTCCGCATCCCGGCCGATGTGCGCGACGGGGTGCTTGCACTGGCCTCTGCCGAAGGTGCCACGCCCTTCGTGGTCATGCAGGCCGCCTTCAAGCTGCTGCTGTCGAAGTACAGCGGCCGCGAGGACATCGTGGTGGGCACCACGCATGCCAACCGCGGACACGCCGAGACCGAAGGGCTGGTCGGTTTCTTCGTGAATCAGGTGCCGCTGCGCAGCACCTTCGATGCAGGCGAAAGCGTGCGCGCACTGCTGCGCCGGGAGGCTGCCTCGGTGGCCGAGGACTTCGCCCACCATGCGCTGCCGTTCAACGTACTGGTCTCCGCGCTGGGACAGGAACGCAGCCTGGAACGCACGCCGGTCTTCCAGGCCCTGTTCGTGATGCAGAACGTGCCGCCCCACGCGCTGCGCCTGCCGGGGCTCTCCCTTGAACGTGTCGAGTTCGAGGTGAGCGAGGCCAAATTCGACGTCAGCCTGTTCGTGATGGATGCCGACGACGGCATGCACGCGCTGCTGACCTTCCGCAGAGCGCTGTTCGACGACGCCACCATGCGCCGCATGGCCGCGCGTTACGTCGAACTGCTGCGCAACATGGTGTCCGCACCGGATCACACCACAGGACAGATCAACATGATTCCCAACAGCGAACACGAAGAAGCGACCGCCGCCAAGGAGCGCCTGCATGCCGACAAGCTCGGCAAGCTCAAGTCGATCCGGCGGCGTACGGTCACCACGGCCGCCGCGGAGATGGTGCACAGCCGCGTCTTCGACGAGGCGAAGGGCTACCCCCTCTGCGTCACCCCCGCGCGCGACGACGTCGATCTCACCGCCTGGGCCGCCGCCAACCGTGGCTGGATCGAAGGCGAGCTGCGCCGCTACGGCGCGATTTTGTTCCGCGGCTTCGCCCGCGGGCATGCCCAGGTGGACCTGGAGTCGTTCGCGGCTGCGGTGTCCGACCGGCTGATCGACGAATACGGCGACCTGCCGCGCGATTCGGTCAGCGGCCGCGTCTACAAATCCACGCCGTACCCCTCCGACAAGGCCATCCTGATCCACAACGAAAGCTCGCACCTGCACCGCTACCCGACCAAGATCTTCTTCTCCTGCATCATCCCGGCCAGTGTCGGGGGCGAGTCGCCGATCGTCGATTGCCGCGCGGTGCTGCGTCGCCTGGATCCGCAGGTGGTCGAGACCTTCCGGCGCCGCCGTCTGAAGTACGTCCGCAACTATGTCGATGCGGTCGACGTGAGCTGGGAGCACTTCTTCCAGACCTCCGACCGCAGCGCGGTCGAGGCCTACTGCCGCCGCAACGACATCGACTTCGAATGGGTCGGCGAGACCGGGCTGCGTACCAGTGTGGTCTGCGATGCGGTCAAGACCCATCAGGTGACGGGCGAGGAGGTGTTCTTCAACCAGATCTGCCTGCACCACATTTCGTGTGTCGACCCGGCGACGCGGCAGTCGCTGCTGCGCCTCTACGGCATGGACGGTCTTCCGCGCAATGTCTACTATGGCGACGGGGAGCCGATCGAGGACGAGGTGGTCGCGCACGTCATGCGCGTCGTGGATGAACTGAAGGTCGAGTTCCTCTGGGAACGCCACGACATCGTGATGGTGGACAACGTCATGTGCGCCCACGCGCGCAACCCGTTCGAGGGCGAGCGCAAGATCGTGGTGGCCATCGCAGACATCTTCGACGACCGGACCGCGGCATGAATCGCGCTGCGGACACGTTCCGGTGTCCGCGGCGCCGCGAAGGCAGCAGGAGCACTATCCAATGAACGACACGATGGTCGGCACCGATGCGGTGGCCGAGGGTTTCGCGCTTTCGCCGCAGCAGCGGTTCGCGTGGCGCGGGCGTACGGACGGGCTGCGGCAGCGCCTGGTGGGCACCCTGCGGATCGACGGTGCCCTCGACCATGCCCGTCTGCGCAGCGCGGTGAGCGCGGTGTGCGCGCGGCACGAAATCCTGCGGACCGAATACCGGATGACGCCCAGCGTGGTCTTTCCTCTGCAGGTGGTGTCCGACAGCGCGGACATCGCCATCCTCGAACCTGTCGAGGATGCTGCTGGCAGCGTCGATTCGAACGACGCCCCCGTGCCGCATGCCTGTCTGCGCGTATTGCCGGACGGTGCGCATGCGCTGGATCTGGTACTCGATGCGCTCACCGGCGATCTCACCACCGTCGCGGCCGCATTGCATGAGATCGCCTGCCTCTATGCGGGGCACGCCGTCGACGACGAGCCGATGCAGTACGCCGATGTGGCCGAATGGCTCAACGATCTGATCGCCGACGATGCGCACGGCGGCGCGGGCTACTGGCAGGCGCGCGAATTCGACCGTCACCCGCCGCCGACGGTGTACGGTTGCCGCCTGCAGCGCCGCACGGATGCGTCGCAGCGCGTGGACCATGCCGCGCGCAGGCTCGATGCGGCCGCACGCGGGCGTGTGGATGCATTGGCGTCCGGCCTGGACATGTCGACCGAGGACTTGTTGTTCGGGGCATGGCTGGGCGTGCTCGCGTGTCATTCCGGCGCCGAGCATGTGGCGTCGTGGCGCGAGTTCGATGGCCGTGCCTACGAGGAGCTGGCCGGCGTGTTCGGTCCCCTCGCGCAGAGCGTGCCGGTCGCCGTCGCCTGTGATCCGGACGCCCCGGTCGAGGCGTTCCTGCTCGCGGCCGCCACGGCGGCGGGCGAGGCGCGCGAACGGCAGGAGTATTTCGCCTGCGGCGAGGCATTGCGTCCGGTGCGCGGAGGAACTCTGGGTGGGCTCGACGCATTGCCGGCCTTCCGCTGTGCGCATGGAGCCGACGCCGTGCACGCAGGCGCCACCCGCCTGTCGCTGACCTCCTTGTCCAGCGACGACGATCGCCATGGCCTGCGCCTGAGCGCCGCATGCGTGGACGGGCAGATCCTGCTCGAACTCCAACAGTCCTGCGGGCTTCCGCACGGCACCGCCGAAGCCCTGATCGCTCAGTATGTCGATGCGCTGCAGGCACTGGACGATCGGATGCGTGCCCCGCTTGCCCGCCTCGTGCGCGCGGGTGTGCACGACCGCCGGATCGCCAGCCTCGGTGCCGAGCCGCAGAACGCCGACGCCCTGCGCATCCGCGAGGGCATGGCGGCTGTCGAGCCGGGCGGCATCCCGGCGCGGGTGGCCGCGCAGATGGCGCACGCGGCCGATCGCCCTGCGATCGATGGCCCTGGCGGCACCCTGCGTTACGACGAATTGATGTCGCGGGCCACCGCACTGGCGCTGCGTCTGCGTCAGGCGGGCATCGGCCCGGAAGACCGCATCGCACTCATGCTGGAGCGTTCGCCGCTGCTCATCGAGGCGATGCTCGGCGCGATGCTGGCAGGAGCCGCCTGTGTACCGGTCGACCCGCAGTTCGGCGCGGAACGCCGACGCGGCATTCTTGCCGATGCCGATGCGCAGCTGATCCTGGGCACTGCGGCCGTCCGCGACGCGCTCGCCGGCAGCCTGCCGGATGCGGTCCCGTTCTGGGCGCTGGATGACGTTGCCCCCGCGTTGCCCAGCGGCGTCGGCATCGACGATGCACGCGAGGACTTCGACGCGTTCGAGGGATTGCTCGAACGCATCCATCCGCAACAGATCGCCTACATCATCTATACCTCCGGCTCCACAGGGAAGCCCAAGGGCGTTGCCGTCTCCCATGCGTCGGTGCTGCACTACGTCGACGCCGTACTCGCCCGCATTCCGCTGGACGCGCAGGCACGCTGCGGATTCTTCTCCACCACCGCCGCCGACCTCGGCTACACGATGCTGTTCGGTGCCCTGTGCTCGGGACGCTGTCTCTTCCTCACGCCGGATGCCCACAATCTGGATGCGACCTATCTGGCCGGAGCGCTGCGTGAGGGCGGGGTGGATGCGATCAAGATCGTGCCCTCGCACTTCGCCGGACTGTTGAATCTGTCGGAAGACCCCGCACTCGTCCCCCGCGATGCGCTGGTGTTCGGTGGTGAGCAGCTCGACCGGGAACTGGTGCAGCGCATCCGCGTCCTGGCGCCGGACTGCCGGGTTTTCAATCATTACGGGCCCACCGAAACCACGGTCGGCGTGGTGGCCACCGCGATCGACGACGCGCTGCTGGCCGAGGCCACGCGCCTTCCGCTCGGTCACGCGTTCGGTCAGGGGCGCCTGCATGTGCTCGACGACGCCATGCATCCGGTGGCCTGCGGCATCGTCGGCCAGTTGTTCATCGGCGGCCCTGGTCTGGCGCGCGGGTACTGGGGGCAGCCGGGGCAGACCGCTGACCGCTTCGTGCCCGATCCATTCGGTCCGGCGGGGGAGCGTCTGTACCGCACCGGCGATCTGGTGCGCATGCGTCCTGATGGCCGCATCGAGTTCGTCGGCCGCGCCGACGATCAGGTCAAGCTGCGCGGTTACCGCATCGAACTGGGCGAGATCGAAGCGGTGCTGCGCGCCGTTCCCGCGGTGGTGGAATGCCGCGTCCTGCTGCGTCGCTCGGGTACCGATGGCGAGGGCAATGCCCAGCTGTGGGCGTTCGTGGTGCCGGGAGATGCGGGCTGCGACATCGATGCGCTGCGCGAGGCCATCGCCGCGCACCTGCCGGACTACATGATTCCGTCCGAATTCGTGCTGCTGCCGGCCCTGCCCTACATGCCGAACGGCAAGATCGACCGTGCACGCCTGCTCGCGATGTCGCCGGCCGCGCGCAGCACGCGCGAAACGGTCGCGCCGAGGACCACGCTCGAACGCGAGCTCCATGCGCTGTGGGTGGCCTTGATGGGCCGCGACGACATCGGAGTGGACGACGATTTCTTCCGTGCCGGCGGCCATTCGCTGCTCGCCACCCAGCTCATCGCCCGTCTGCGCGACAGTCTCGGCGTCGAACTGGGCGTACGCGATCTGTTCGCGCATCCCACCATCGCCCGTCTCGCATCGCGCATCGAGGCGTTGAGCGGCGATCAGGTCGGCCCGCACCATGCAGGCACGCCGGCACCCAGCGCACCTGCGGCCATGGCGCGTGCGCCCGGCGAATCGCTGCCGTTGTCCTTCGCGCAGCAGCGCCTGTGGCTGATCGAACAGATCGGCGGCACCGCAGCGGCGTACAACATCACCCATGCCGTGCGCGTGGCGGGCGACATCGATGCCGCCTCCCTGCGTGCCGCCTTCCAGACCCTGGCCGATCGACACGATATCCTGCGCACCGCGTTCCGGGAACGCGATGGTGTGCCCGAGCAATACGTGTGCGACGCCGTCGCGCTGGATTTCGAATCCGTCGACCTTCCTGGCGGCGAAGATTTCGTCGCATGCGCCCGCGCACGGATCAATGCCTGCGCCGGCGAGCCGTTCGATCTCGGTCGTCCCGGCCTGCTGCGTGTGCGCCTGTACCGCTGCGGCGGTGTCGAATCGGTATTGGCCACGGTCACCCACCATATCGTGTCCGATGGCTGGTCCACCGGCGTGATGGCGGCGGAAGTGGCCGAAGCCTACGCGGCGCAGCTCGAAGGGCGTGCTCCGTCGCTTTCCCCGCTGCCGCTGCAGTACGCGGACTATGCGCGATGGCAGCGCGAGCGCTTCGACTCGGGGGCGCTGCAGGAGATGCGCGAGACGGCGGTGCGTCGTCTCGCAGGCGCGCCGGCCCTGCTTGAACTGCCCACCGACCTGCCTCGCGGCGAGCGCGCTTCGCCCGAGGCCGGTGTGGTACGACTGAGGTTCCCGGCTGCGATGTCGCAGGCCGTGGACGCCTTCTGCCGGTCGCAAGGCTGCACGCAATTCGCCTTCATGCTGGCCGCGGTGAATGTGCTGCTTGCGCGTCACGCCGGACAGGACGACATCTGCATCGGCGCCCCGGTCGCCAATCGTTCGCATGCCGATCTGGAAAGGCTTGTCGGCTTTTTCGTCAATACCGTCGTATTGCGCAATCGCGTGCACGCGCGGCGTTCGTTCCTGGACTTCCTGCAGGAGGTCGGCGCAGGCGTGGTCGATGCGCTCGCCACGCAGGATCTTCCGTTCGAGCAGTTGATCGAGGCGCTCAATCCCGAACGCAGTCTCGCCCATGCGCCACTGTTCCAGGCGATGCTCACCCTTCAGACGATTTCCGGCGAGCGCATGATGCTCGCGGGCCATCCCGCAGAGCCGTTGATCGGCGACAGCGCCGGCGTGAAGTACGACGTCGAGTTTTCGATGATGGTCACGCCGGACGGGCTCGACGGCGCGCTGGTCTACCGCCGCGATCTGTTCCTGCCCGAGCGCATGCAGCGCATGGCCGACGGCCTGATCGCGCTGATCGACGACATCCTGCGCGCGCCATTCACCGCCCTGGGCGAATTGGCGATCATGCCCGCATCGGAGCGCCGGCAGGTGCTCGATCTGTTCGCCGCCGGCGAGTCGCGCGACAGCGC
>CBFGMS010000057.1:0-24785 GCA_965649985.1 uncultured Gammaproteobacteria bacterium
CTTCGCGGCGGTCTTCTTGGTTGCCATGGGACTGTGGTTTCCTCGTCGAATTTGGTGTTGTGCGGTATATGGACCGGGACTGGCCGGCACGCGCACTGTAGGCCATGCCGACCCGCTCGCCAAGACCCCAAACCGCCTTTTTATAGGGTTTTTCGCGTGTCTCGTCGGGACATTTCGCCGAAAACCGGGCGTTTTACCGCATTGGGTGAGCTGTCGCCGTGCCGTTGGCCTGCACCGCGCGCTTCCCGCGTTGCGCGCAGTCCGCCGGATGCAGGCGTTCCAGCGCGGTGTCTGCGGTCCAGGCTGCAGCATGTCCGCCCACACGTTCGGTCAGCATCGCGTAGCGCGTCGCGAAACGTTCGCGCGACTTGCCGCAGTCGAAGCCCTACCAGGAAGGGCCTTTCAACAACGCGATCAGCGCCAGCGCTTCGTTGTCGCGCAGTTGTGCTGCAGGCACGCCGAAATAGGCCTGCGCCGCCGCATCGATGCCGATGGCGACGCGGCCGTATTCGGCCTCGACCAGCAGCGTGTTCACGGCCTCGTCCAGCGTCCAGTTCCGGCTGATGTGGATGAGCACCGCGGTTTCGGCCAGATGGCGATTCATGCTCCGAAGAGACGCGCTGCTCTGTCCACGAAAGGCGACGTAACGAGTGGCCACGACGAGCAGGCTTTGCGCTTTGTGGCGGGAATCCCGGTCATTCAGACGCTGCTCCACGCGTTGCTTCGCATCGAAATACCAGCGCGGCAGCAGGGTGATGGGATCATGCTTCGGCAATGCCTCGACCCCCTGCGCCTCCCCGCGCAGCCACAGCGCGCGGATATGCGCAGGCGCCGGCATGCGTGCGGGGGCGAGGTCGTCCGGCGCCAGATGCAGACCCCGGGCGTACAGGCCCAGCATGCCGACGACGTACAGCACCAGCAGCAACGCCGGGATCGCCATCAGCCAGCGCAGCGGCCTGGGCAACGTGTTCACGATGCGGGTGTCGGTCGCGCTGGTGGCGAAAACCGACCTATCAGGCTCAGGCGGCTTCGTATGCGCCGTAGCCGCGCAGGCGCCGGTAGCGCGCGTCCAGCAGCGCGTCGACGGGCTGCGTGTCCAGACGGTCGAGTTCGCCCAGCAGCACCGCCTTCAGGCGCTTGGCCATCTGCGTCGGGTTGCGGTGCGCGCCGCCGATGGGCTCGCGCACCACCTTGTCGACCAGGCCCAGCTCATGCAGGCGCCTGGCGGTCAGGCCCAGCTGCTCCGCGGCGTCCTTGGCCTTCTCGGCGGTCTTCCACAGGATCGAGGCGCAGCCCTCGGGCGAGATCACCGAGTAGGTGCTGTATTCCAGCATCAGGGTGCGGTCGCCCACGCCGATCGCGAGCGCGCCGCCGGAGCCGCCTTCGCCGATCACCGTGCACACCACTGGCACGCGCAGTTCGGCCATTTCGATCAGGTTGCGGGCGATGGCCTCGGACTGGCCGCGCTCCTCGGCGTCGATGCCCGGCCAAGCGCCCGGAGTATCGATGAAGGTCAGCACCGGGATGCGGAAACGCTCGGCCATCTTCATCAGGCGCAGCGCCTTGCGATAGCCCTCGGGCTTGGGCATGCCGAAATTGCGACGTACCTTGCCCTTGGTGTCGCGGCCCTTCTCGTGGCCGATCACCATCACGCTGCGTCCGCCGATGCGGGCCAGGCCGCCGACGATGGCGCGGTCGTCGGCGAAGGCGCGGTCGCCGGCGAGTTCCTGGAATTCGTCGCACATCACCCGCAGATAATCGAGCGTGTACGGCCGTGCCGGATGCCGCGCCAGCTGCGCGATCTGCCAGGCGCTGAGATCGCGGAAGATCTGCGCGGTGCGCACGCGGATCTTGTTCTGCAGCGCGCCGACCTCGGCCTCCACGTCCACGGCGGAACCGCTGCCGGCGTGGCGCAGTTCCTGGATCTTGGCTTCCAGGTCGGCGATGGGCTGTTCGAAATCGAGGTGATTGGTCGACATGCTGTGCGGGGCTCCGGCGGTCCGTCGCGTGGGGGGTGATGCGAGGGCCAAGTCTACCCCAGGGGCGTGGCGGAGCGCTGTACGCTGCGGTATGCCGGTCGGGCATGACGCCCCAACGCTCGCATGGGGTGCGGAGGGATGTGTGGAGGGATGCCCGGATGGCTCTCGTGATGGATCCCGCAAGGGTGCTGTGGATCGAATTCCGCGCTGGGCGCAGTGACGTCAGCCGCCCTGCGCCCAGGGCCGGCGCAGGGCCAGCTTCACCGTGCGCACGCCGGGCAGCGCGCGCAGCGCGCCGGGCAGGTCGGCTTCCACGCGCACCGACTGGCCGCCGTTGAGGTCCAGCGTGCCGGCGGCGCCCTGCGGCAGCAGCAGGTCCAGCCGCAGGGGCGTGCGGCCGGGGCGATGCCGCGCCAGCAGGGCGTCCAGGCGCTGCATCAGGCCGGGTTCGCGCAGGTCCAGACGCAGGGACAGGCGTTGGGCCTGGTCGGCGCAGACTTGGGTGAAGTCCCAGCAGCGCCGCGCGCGCAGGGCGAAGCCGCCGCTGAATTCGTCCTCGCGCAGCCCACCCTCGATCAGCAGGATGCGGTCGCGAGTGAGCAGGGCCTGATAGTCGAGAAATTGCTCGGAGAAGAACGCGCACTCCAGCCGCCCGCGTCCGTCCTCGATCTGCACGAACGCCTGGGATTCGCCGCGTTTGCGCATGCCGGTGACCATGCCGGCCACCACCACGGTGGTCTCGGCGCGCCACTGCCGGCCGCCGCCGTCTTCGCCGCCGCGCCCGCGCGGCGTGCTTTCGACCAGGCGATCCAGCGCGCCCAGGTCATGACCGACCAGCGCCGCGAGTTCGTCGCGGTAGGGGTCCAGCGGGTGGCCGCTGAGGTACAGCCCGAGCGTCTCTCGCTCGCCCGCCAGCTTCTGCGCCAGTGGCCAGTCTTCGCAGACCGGCAATTCCAATGCCGGCGCCGCGCTGCTCGGTGCATCGAAGCCGCCGAACAGCGACACCTGCCCGGCCGCACGTTCGCGCGCGAGCTGGTCGGTGGCCTTCAGCACTTCCGGCAGCTGCAGCAGCAGCGATGGCCGGTTGGGGCCGAGCGCGTCCAGTGCGCCGGCCGAGATCAGCGCTTCCAGCGTGCGCCGGTTGAGCTTGGTGGAGTCCACACGCCTGCAGAAATCCAGCAGGTCGGTGTAGGCGCCATGGGCGCGGCGCTCGTCGGCGATCGCCTCGCAGGCGCCGCGGCCCACGCCCTTCACCGCGCCCAGCCCGTAGCGGATCGTGCGCCCGTGCTGCGGGCCGTCGCCCACCGCCTCGAACATGTAGGCCGATGCGTTGACGTCCGGCGGCAGCACTTCGATGCCGATCGCGCGGGTTTCGTCGAGGAAGCCCACCACCTTGTCGGTGTTGTCCATGTCCGAGGACAGCACCGCGGCCATGAACTCCGCCGGGTAGTGCACCTTCAGCCAGGCGGTCTGGTAGGCCACCAGCGCATACGCCGCCGAGTGCGACTTGTTGAAGCCGTACTCGGCGAACTTCTCCATCAGGTCGAAGATCTGCGTGGCCTGCTTCGGGTCCACGCCGCGCTCGGCGCAGCCGGCCTCGAACTTGGCGCGCTCCTTGGCCATCTCCTCGGGCTTCTTCTTGCCCATCGCGCGGCGCAGCAGGTCGGCGCCGCCCAGCGAATAGCCGGCCAGCACCTGCGCGATCTGCATCACCTGTTCCTGATACACGATCACGCCGTAGGTCGGCTTGAGCACCGGCTCCAGCGCCGGATGCGGATACGTCACCTCGGTGCGGCCGTGCTTGCGGTCCACCCATTCGCGATCCATCCCCGAGCCCAGCGGGCCGGGACGGAACAGCGCCGCCAGCGCGATGATGTCTTCGAAGGTGTCGGGCTTGGCGCGTTTGAGCAGTTCGCGCATGCCGCGGGATTCGAACTGGAACACCGCCACGGTGTCGCCACGGGCGAACAGCGCGTAGCTGGCGCGGTCGTCGAGCGGCAGCGCGCCGATGTCGAGCGCCGCCTCGCCGCCGCGCGCGCGGCGTTCGTTGATCGCCTTCACCGCCCAGTCGATGATCGTGAGCGTGCGCAGGCCGAGGAAGTCGAACTTCACCAGGCCGACGCTTTCCACGTCGTCCTTGTCGAACTGGGTCACCGGATTGCGGCCGCGGCCCTCGCCGTCGTGTTCGGCGTAGAGCGGGCAGAACACGTGCAGCGGGTCGGGCGCGATGACCACGCCGCCGGCGTGCTTGCCGGCGTTGCGGGTCAGGTCCTCGAGTTCGAGCGCGAGATCGATCAGGTCGCGGACCTCGTCCTCGCTCCCGTAGCGTTCGATGATCTCGCCGATCGCGCGTTCGGGGTCCTTCTTCGCGCGCTCGCTGCGGCCGAGCACGTCCTCCAGCGACAGCGGGTCGGCCGGCTGCAGCGGAATGAGCTTGGAAATGCCGTCGACGAAGCCGTAGGGCAGTCCGAGCACGCGGCCGACGTCGCGCACCACCGCCTTCGCCGACATGGTGCCGTAGGTGATGATCTGGCTGACCCGGTCGCGGCCGTACTTGCGCGCGACGTAGTCGATCACCTCGTCGCGGCGGTCCATGCAGAAGTCGATGTCGAAGTCGGGCATCGACACGCGTTCGGGGTTGAGGAAGCGCTCGAACAGCAGATCGTAGGGCAGCGGGTCGAGGTCGGTGATGCCCAGCGCCCAGGCCACCAGCGAGCCGGCGCCCGAGCCGCGGCCCGGCCCCACCGGGATGCCGTTCTGCTTGGCCCAGTTGATGAAGTCGGCCACGATCAGGAAGTAGCCGGGGAAGCCCATCTTCACGATCACGTCCAGCTCGATGTCGAGCCGTGATTCGTAGCTCGCCCGGTCGTGGCCGGCGGCGAGCGGGAACTTCTCCAGGCGCGCGGCCAGGCCATCGTGCGCCTCGCGCCGGATCCAGCTGTCGAGGGTGTGGTCGTCCGGCACCGGGAACGCCGGCAGGTAGTAGGTGCCGAGCGACAGCGCCAGGTTGCAGCGTTTGGCGAGGTCGAGCGTATTGTCGAGCGCGTCCGGGGCGTCGGCGGCGAACAGCGCCGCCATCTCCTCGGAGGATTTCAGGTACTGCTGCGCGGTGTACTCGCGCGGGCGCTTGGCGTCGTCCAGCACGCGGCCGGAGGCGATGCAGACGCGGGCCTCGTGGGCCTCGAAGCCGTCGGCGTCGAGAAAGCGCGCCTCGTTGCTGGCGACCACCGGGATGCCGCGCTCGCCGGCGGCATGCAGGGCGAAGGCGTTGAACGCCTCCTCGCCCTCGAAGCCGCAGCGGGTCAGCGCCAAGTGCAGGCGGTCGTCGAAACAGCGCTGCCAGTCCGCCAAGGCCTGCAGGGCATGGTCATGGCGGTTCGTGGCGGCCAGCTGCGCCGGCAGGCTGTGGCGCCCGGCGAGCGCGAACAGGCCCGCGTTGTCTTCCAGCAGCCACTGCGGACGCACGACCACGCCGTCGTGGCGCTGGCCCTCCATCCAGGCACGGGTGAGCAGCTTGGACAGCGACAGATAGCCGCTGCGGTCGCGGCAGAGCAGGGTGAGCTTCCAGGGCGCCTCGTCGCCCTCGGCGAGCTGGATGTCGGCGCCGGCGATCGGCTTGATGCCCGCGCCCTCGGCGGCCTTGTAGAACTTGACCAGCGCGAACAGGTTGTTGCGGTCGGTCAGCGCGACCGCGGGCTGACCCTGGGCCACGCAGCGCTTGACCAGGTCCGGGATGCGGATGGTCGAGTCGGCGAGCGAGTATTCGCTGTGCAGCTGAAGATGAACGAAGCGGGCGGACATGGCGGGCCGGCGTGCGCAGACCGGCAGGGTAGGGCCGGGAGGCGGGCGGGGCAAGGCTTGACAGCGCAGCGAGGATCGACGGGCAGCCTGCCTGGCGGGTGGCGGAAGGCAGGCCGGACACCGGGCCCGGAGCCGGCGTTGCATGAACCCCCGGCCCTGAACGCGAGGGCCTCCGGGTGTTCGCCATGATCGTTGCGCTTCTTCGGTCGACGCCCGGATGCACGTCGCCCCGTCGCTCGCGCTTGCCGCTCTGTGCCGACGCCGGCATCCTGCCGGCCCGTCCCTGCCGCCTTTCGCCGCCATGCGCTCCGCGATCCATACCGGTCACTGCCGCTTCTCGCCGCCGCTGGATGCCAGGGGCGGGCGCGTGCGTCGCGACGGTCGCACGACCGAGTGGTGGATGATCCTCGACTGCGATCCGGAACTCGGCCGTTACCTGCGCTGGCTCCACCACCTCGACACCCGGCGCGTGCAGCGCCTGTCCGACCCGCTGTGGGGGCCGCACATCTCCGTGGTACAGGACGAGGTGCCGACACAGTCTGCGCTGTGGAAGGACCGCGAAGGCCAGCCGATGCACTTCCGGCTGGTGTATCCGCCGCAGTCGTTCGCCGAATACGTGTTCTTCCCGGTGGAGTGCGAGCAGGCGCTGGACTACCGCGAGGCACTCGGCCTGCCGCGTGAGCCGCGCTGGCCTCTGCACCTGACCTTCGGCAATCGCAAACAGGGGCGGTGATCGCGTAGCGCGATCAACGCCCTTCGTCCCCGGCTACGCCCGGGACTCCAACGCCTCGCGCACCGGCGCGTAACTGCGCCGGTGCTCCGGGCATGGCCCGTGTGCCTGCAGTGCCGCCAGATGCGCGGCGCTCGGATAGCCCTTGTGGCGGTCGAAGCCGTAGTGCGGCCACTGTGCGTGCAGTGTGCGCATGTGCGCGTCGCGCGCGACCTTGGCCAGGATCGAGGCGGCCATGATCGCCGGGTCCAGCGCATCGCCGCCGACCAGCGCCTCGGCCGGGCAGGGCAGTGCCTTGGGCAGGCGGTTGCCGTCGATGCGGGCGAAGGTCGGTGCGGGGGCGAGTGCGAGCAGCGCGCGGCGCATGCCAGCGAGGGTGGCCTGGAGGATGTTGAGCCGGTCGATCTCGTCGGCCGGCACGAATTCGACATGCCAGGCCAGCGCCTGTGTCTTGATCATGGGACACAGCGCGTCGCGCCGGGCTTCGGTGAGCTTCTTGGAGTCGTCCAGGCCCGCGATCGGGCGCGTGGGGTCCAGGATCACCGCCGCCACCGTCACCGGCCCGGCCAGAGGGCCGCGGCCGGCTTCGTCGACGCCCGCGATGCGCGCGTGCAGCCCGGAATGGAGGCGGGAGTCGGTGAACAGCGCGCCGGTGGCACCGTCCCGTGATGCCCGCCGTCCGCTCACGCGGGGGTCTCCGTACGGCTGCCCGTGCCGTCGTTGTCGCTGTCGTCGTTGTCCGCGCGTCCCGGCGGTCCCCGTCCGGGGGCCAGCAGGCCGCACACCGCCTCGGCCGCGCGGGCGGAGGCGTCCTGACGCAGTTCCGCGTGCAGCGTGCGGAACCGCGGCAACAGGGCGTCGATGTCGCCCGGCCGGCCGAACCAGCGCAGCAGGGCGGCGGCGAGCTTTTCCGGCACGCACTCGTCCTGCAGCAGCTCGGGGATCAGCGGCGCGTCGTCCAGCAGGTGGTCGGCGAGCACGTTCGGCAGGCTCACGTAGCGGGTCTTCAACAGATCGAAGCGCTTCACGATGCGGTAGGTCGTGGGCGAGATGCGGTGCCCGACCACCATGGGCCGCTTGCACAGCATCGCCTCCAGCGCCGCCGTGCCCGAGGCCAGCAGCACCACGTCGGAGGCGATCATCGCGCGCTGCGCCTCGCCGTCCAGTACGTGCACGCGCGCGGCGATGTCGGGGCGTTCGCCCAGCCGGCTGCGGATCGCGGCCTCGCAGGCGGCGTTGGCTGCGGGAATCAGCACCTGCAGGCTGCGCACCTGGCCGGCCAGCAGCTCGGTGGCTTCGAGAAACAGCGGCAGCATCGCTTCGATTTCGCCCAGCCGGCTGCCCGGCAGCAGCGCCAGCATCGGCCCCTCGGCGGCGACGCCCAGCGCCGCACGCGCGGCCTGGCGATCCGGTTCCATCGCGATGGCATCGGCCAGCGGGTGGCCGACGAAGCGTGCGTCGATCGCGTACTTCGCGTAGATCGGCGGCTCCATCGGGAACAGGCAGAGCACCCGGTCCGCGCTGCGCCCCAGTTTCGCCGCGCGGCCTTCGCGCCAGGCCCAGACCGACGGGCTCACGTAGTGCACCGTGCGCACGCCGCGGCGCTTGAGCCATCGTTCGACGCCGAGGTTGAAGTCGGGCGCGTCGATGCCGACGAACACGTCCGGTTTCCAGGCCAGGATGCGGCGGCGCAGCGATGCGCGCAGACGCAGCAGCCTGGGCAGGTGCCTGAGCACTTCGACCAGGCCCATCACCGCCAATGCCTGGCAGTCGTGCCACGCCTCCAGGCCCTGCGCGCGCATCGCATCGCCGCCGACGCCGGCGAAGACCGCATCGGGATACCGCGCACGCAGTTCCGCGATCAGGCCGGCGCCCAGCGCATCGCCCGAGGCTTCGCCGGCGATGAGCGCGATGCGCACCGCACCGGGAGTCGGGGACGGGGAATGGGGAGTGTTCAAGGCCGATGCTCGAGGGGAGCGGCCACGGTGGCCGCGGAAGCGCCCGGGGATTGTGCCTTCCCCGCCGCGCGTTCTCCATCCGCGACCGCTGGCGTCAGCGCAGCAACGGCCGCTCGCCCGCCTCGATGAAGGCGAGGAACCGACGCACGTCCTCGCTCTCCTGCGCCAGTTCGGCCAGCTGCGCCTTGGCGTCGGCGAGTTGGGTGCCGGACATGTACAGCGTGCGGTAGGCGCGCTTGATCGCGGTGGTGCGTGCGCTGTCGAAACCCCGGCGCTTCAGCCCTTCGCTGTTGATGCCGCGCGGGCGGCCGTAATCGCCCTGGGCCACCATCAGGAAGGGCGGCACGTCGCCGTTGACGAAGGCCCCCATGCCGATGAAGGCATGGTCGCCGATGCGGCAGAACTGGTGGATGCCGGCGAAGCCGCTGAGGATCACGTGGTCGCCCACGGTCACGTGGCCGGCCAGGGTGGCGTTGTTGGAGAACACGCAGTCGTTGCCCACGCTGCAGTCGTGCGCGACGTGCACGTAGGCCAGGAACCAGTTGCGGTGGCCGATGCGGGTGACGCCGCCGCCGCTGCCGGTGCCGCGGTTGATGGTGACGAATTCGCGGACGGTGTTGCCGTCGCCGATCTCCAGCAGCGTGCGCTCGCCGCCGAACTTCTTGTCCTGCGGGTCGCCGCCGATGGCAGCGTGGCCATGGATGACGTTGTCCGCGCCGATGCGCGTGGGGCCCTGGATGCTGCAGTGCGGCCCGATGCGGGTGCCGTCGCCGATCTCGACGTCCGGCCCGATGCTGACGAACGGGCCGATCTCCACCCCGCGCCCGATCCGCGCGGACGCGTCGACGTGGGCCAGCGGGCTGATGTTGGCTTCGGCATTCATGTGCGACCTGGCTCCCGTCGACTCAGTCCTGCGCTTCGGCGCAGAGGAAACACGCACGCGCGACTTCCTCGCCGTCCACCAGCGCGGTGCCTTCGTACTGCGCCATGTTGCGGATGCGGCGCTTGATCGAGACGTGCAGCTCGAGCCGGTCGCCCGGCACGATGGTCCGGCTGAAGCGCGCGTTCTCCACCTTCACCAGGTAGAACAGCTTGTCGCAGCTGGCGGTGTCGCCGCGCGAGAGGTTGGTGAGCTGGTACAGCACGCCGCCGGCCTGGGCCAGGGCCTCGACCACCAGCACGCCGGGCATGACCGGACGCGAGGGGAAATGGCCCTGGAAGAACGGCTCGTTGATGGTGAGGTTCTTCAGCGCCACGATGCGCTCGCCCGGCTCCAGCGCGATCACCCGGTCGATCAGCAGGAACGGGTAGCGGTGCGGCAGCAGTTTCTGGATCTCGAGCGCGCCGATCGGCAGGGGAGGCACGGCGGAGACGGGGGCGGCGGCGCCGTCATCGATGATGTCTTGATGCGAAGTCATTGCGTGTCCCGGTTGCGGCCCGCGACCTGGCGTGCCAGGGCGTCGAGCTGTCTGAAACGAGCGGCGTTCTTGCGCCAGCTGCGATTGTCCATCAGCGGCGTGCCGGACGAATACTCGCCGGGCTCGCGGATGGAGGAGGTGACCAGGCTCATGGCGGTCACCACGGTGCGGTCGCAGATCTCGATGTGGCCCACCACACCGGCCGCGCCGCCGATGAGGCAGTAGCGGCCGATGGTGGCGCTGCCGGCCACCGCCGCGCAGCCGGCGATCGCGGTGTGCGCGCCGATGCGGACGTTGTGGCCGATCTGGATCTGGTTGTCGAGGCGGACGTCGTCTTCGAGCACGGTGTCCTCCAGCGCGCCGCGGTCGATCGTGGTGTTGGCGCCGATCTCGCAGTCGTCGCCGATGCGCACGCCGCCGAGCTGCGGCACCTTGATCCACTGGCCGTGGTCCATGGCGATGCCGAACCCGTCGGCGCCCAGCACCGCGCCGGGATGGATCAGCACGCGCCGGCCCAGGCGCACGCGGCGCACCAGCGACACGCGCGCGACCAGCTCGCAGCCCTCGCCCACCTCGCAGTCCTCGCCGATCGTGCAGCCCGGCCCGATCATCGCCCCGGCGGCCACGCGGCTGCGCGCGCCGATGCTCACGAACGGCCCGACGGTGGCCTGCGGCGACACCTCGGCCGTGGGGTCGATGACCGCGCCGGGGTGGATGCCCGGCACGCGCTCGGGGCGCGTGTCGAACAGCGCGGCGATCTTCGCGAATGCCGCGTATGGATCCTTCGCGACCAGCGCGGCGCCGGGCCACGCCTCGGCGTCGTCGGCGCGCAGCACCACCACGGCGGCCTGGCTGGTCGCCAGCTGCGCGCGGTAGCGCGGGTTCGCGAGGAACGCCAGCTGGCCGTCGCCGGCCTTCGCCAGCGTGGCCACGCCACGGACCTCCAGGCCGGCGTCGCCGCGCACCTCGAGGCCGAAGCGCTCGGCGAGCGCGGACAGGCTGTACACGACGGCGGTCACGTGCGTGCCCGGTCGCGTGCGCTCAGAGCGCACCGCCGAAGGTGAACTGCAGGCGCTCGACTTCGTCGCCGTCTTCCTTGCGCAGCGGGAAGGCATAGCTGATCGAGATCGGGCCCACCGGCGCGCGCCACAGCAGGGCCACGCCCGCGGTCACGCGCAGCTCGCCGGCATCGAAGCTGTCGAAGTCGGTGTACACGTTGCCGAAGTCCATGAACGTCGACACGCGCGCGCCCGGGCTGTCGAGCAGGCGCGGGAAGAACATTTCCAGCGAACCGACGGTCTTCAGCGCGCCGCCGATCGGCTGGCGCACATTGCTGAAGCGGCCGAAGTCCACCGGGCCCAGGGTGTTGTCGCGGAAGCCGCGCACCGAGCGCGTCCCGCCGGCGTAGAAGTTCTCGAACAGCGGCAGGCCGGTGGCGACCACCGTGCGCTGGTAATCCGAGGAGGACGTCAGACACGGGTCGGAGGACGGCGGACGCGGGCCCTGGATCGGCGGCGTGGCCGGGTCGTTGTCGTTGTCCACCGGCGCCGGCAGCGGCTGCAGGCAGAGGTCGCGCGAATAGTCGCTGCCGTAGCTGTCGCCGTAGCCCAGCTCGAAGCGGGTGTTGAGCACCAGCGCGCTGGACAGCGGCCAGTAGCGCGAGAACTCGTAGTTGAGCTTGTAGTACTCGACCGTCGAGCCCGGCAGGGTGACTTCGGCGGAGAAGCGCTGGTAGGTGCCGAAGCGCGGCGCGAAGAAGTCGTTGCGGGTGTCGCGGGCCCAGCCCAGCTCGGCGCGCCAGGAATGGAAGGTGCGCTGGCCGACGGCGTCGATGTAGTCCACCAGCGTGGCCGGGGAGGACGTGTTGCTGGCGAAGATCTGGTTGCGGTCGATGCCGAACAGCAGCGACACCGAATCGGTCTCCGACAGCGGCAGGCCGAGCACCGCCTGCGCCGCGGCGCTGGTGCTGGAGAAGTTGGCGGTGTTGAAGTCGGAGTTGTCGAACTCGCGCCACCACAGGTTGTAGCCCAGCGACAGGCCTTCGTCGGTGAAGAACGGGTTGAGGAACGAGAACGAATAGCGCTGCAGGAACACGTTGCGCTGCACTTCCAGGCCGATCCGGTTGCCGGTGCCGAGGAAGTTGTTCTGCGACAGCTGCAGGGTGGTGGTCAGGCCGGCCAGCTGCGAGTAGCCGAAGCCGAACGTGAAGCTGCCGGACGTGGTTTCCTTCACGTCGACGATCACGTCCACCTGGTCGTTGCTGCCGGCCACCGGCACGCTTTCGATCTGGACCGAACCGGTCTCGAAATAGCCCAGGCGCTGCAGGCGGGTCTTGGAGCGGTCGATCGCGGCCTGCGAATACCAGGCGCCCTCGAACTGGCGCAGTTCGCGGCGCAGCACCTCGTCGGTGGTGCGGGTGTTGCCGCGGAAGACGATGCGGCGCACGCTCACGCGCGGGCCGGGCACCACCTGGAAGTCGATGCCGACCGTGCGGTTCTCGCGGTCGATGTCCGGCACCGGGTTCACCTGGGCGAAGGCGTAGCCGATGTTGCCCAGCGTGGCGACGATGGCGTCGGAGGTGAACTCCAGCAGCGCGCGGGAGAAGGTCTGGCCTTCCTTCACCACCACGTAGCGTTCGATCTCCTCCTTGCTCAGCACGGTGTCGCCGCTGACCTTCACGCTGGAGATCGTGTACACCTCGCCCTCGGTCACGCCGGCGGTGATGTACATGTCCTTCTTGTCGGGGCTGATCGCCACCTGGGTGCTGTCGACGGCGAAATCCACGTAACCGCGGTCGAGGTAGAACTCGTTGAGCTTTTCCAGGTCGCCGGAGAGCTTCTCGCGCGAATACTGGTCGTCGCGGCGGTACCAGCTGAGCCAATTGCTCTCGCTGGATTCCCAGCGCTCGCGGATCTGCTCTTCCTCGAAGCGGTCGTTGCCGACGATGTTGATGTGGCGGATGCGCGCGGCCTTGCCCTCGTCGACCTCGATGGTCACGTCCACCCGGTTGCGGTCCAGGCGCGAGACCTTGGGGTCGATGGTGACGTTGTACTTGCCACGGTTGTTGTAGGCGCGCTTGAGCTCCTGGGTGACGCGGTCCAGGGCGAGGCGGTCGAAGGTCTCGCCTTCGGCGATGCCGATGTCCTTGAGGTTGCGGGTGAGGTCCTCGGTCTTGAGGTCCTTGTTGCCGCTCAGGGTGAGGCTGTTGATCGCCGGGCGCTCGGTGAGTGTGACCACCAGGATGTCGCCCTCGCGGTCGATCTTCACGTCCTCGAAGAAGCCGGTCTTGTACAGCGCGCGCATCGCCTCGGCGACGCGGCCGGAATCGATGGTGTCGCCGCGCTCGATCGGCAGATAGGTGAAGACCGTGCCGGCGCCGATGCGCTGCAGGCCGTCCACCCGGATGTCGGCCACCGTGAAGCCGGCGGCGGCGGGCTGCACGCTCTGCGCATGGACCATCGGCGCGGAGAGCGAGGCCAGTCCGGTGGCGAGAGCGAGGGCGAGCAGGCGGCGGGCGGGCAGCGTGCGCATCGGCGAGGGCTGCATCATCGGGAGCAACGTCATCAAGAAGATCCGGTGGTTTCGAAATCGGGGTGGTGTGGAGCGCTGGTGTTCATGGTCCGGATCGACATCGGTGGGTGAGGCCGTGATCGATGCGGGTGAGCCGACGCCAGGGCTCGAAGCCGGTGATCGAACGCCGGCCATGGCGGACCGGTGGTCGAAACCCGCCGCCGTCCCGCACGGTCGCCGCGAGGCATGCCGGGACTGTGGAGGGGCGCACTGCGACGGCGCGTGCCGGGGAGGAGCGCGCCGGGGTGGAGCAGGGGACAGCAGGGACGCCGGACGGCGTCGCCGGGCGCCGGCACACCGACCGCTGGGACGGCCGCCGCGCCGCCCCGTCGGGCCGCCGGCCGCGGCGGCGGATTGTCGCAGCCACGGGGTTAACACGTTGTTGGAGCGGGTGGTTGGAACTGGGGTGTATCGGAGGTGTGTCGCGGATGTATCGGGGGGTGTACCGGGTGATGCGAAGTTCGGGGTCCGGCTACTGCAGCAGGCCGTACACGTCGTTGAAGAACGCCAGCCCCATCAGGCCGAACAACAGCGCCAGGCCCACGTACTGCCCGGCGGCCATCGTCCGCTCCTCCAGCGGGCTGCCCTTGACCAACTCGATAAAGTAATACAGAAGGTGACCGCCATCCAACACCGGGATGGGCAGCAGGTTGAGGATGGCGAGGCTCAGGCTCAGCATCGCCAGCATCCAGAAGAAGGCGCCCGGGCCCTGGCTGGCGAAGTAATTGGCGGCGCGGCCGATGGTGATCGGCCCCGAGACGGTCTCGGTCACCTTGACCTTTCCGCTGAAGGCCCGGCCGAACATGGCGAAGATCTCGCGGGTCTGGTACCCCGCTTCGCGGAAGCTCGCCGGCACCGCCTCCAGCGCGCCGTAGCGCAGCAGGGCGGTCTTCTCCGGTTCGCGCTGGGCCAGGCCGATGCCCAGCTGCCACTTCGGCCCCTTGGCGTTCACCTGCGCGGCGGGGGCCGGGACGATGTCGAAGCGCAGCATCCGGCCGTCGCGCTCCACCTCGACGTCGGCCGCGCCGCCGCGCTCGGCGCGGGCGGCGACCAGCGGCTGGATCTGGGTCCAGTTGCGGATGGCGGTCCCGTCGATGGCGGCGATCCGGTCTTGAGGCTCCAGCTTGCCGGCGGCCGGCCCTCCGGCGGTCACTTCGCCGACCAGCGGAGGGGGCATGGCGTGGGCGGGGATCAGGCCGACCTCGGCCACCACCTCGCGCAGGCCCAGACCCTCGGGAATGCCGCGCATGTCGAGCGTGCGGGTGAGGGTGTCGCCCTCGGCCGTGCGCACGGTCAGCGGGGTGCGGCCACGGTCCACCCCGGCGCCGACCAGCGCGATCTGCAGTTCGCTCCAGGTGGGGGTGAGGCGTTCGCCCACCGCCAGCACGGTGTCGCCGGCGGCCAGGCCGGCCTCGGCGGCGATGCCCCGGGTCATGCCGACCTGCGGGCTGTAGTCGGGCCGGCCGATGACGAACATCGCCCAGAAGAACAGGAGCGTCAGCACCAGATTGGCGACCGGCCCGGCCGCGACGATGGCCATGCGCTGGAGGACCGGCTTGTGGGTGAACGCCTGGTCGCGGTCCTCGGGCGAGACCTCGTCGCTGCCATCGCGCTCGCCCAGCATCTTCACGTAGCCGCCCAGCGGGATGGCCGAGACGGCCCATTCGGTGCCGTCGCGGGCCCGGCGCATCCACAGCGGGCGACCGAAGCCCACCGAAAAACGCAGCACCTTCACCCCGCACAGGCGCGCGACCCAGTAATGGCCCAGCTCGTGGAAGGTGACCAGCACACCCAGTGCCACCAGCAGCCACAGGATGGAACCGAAGAATTCGTTCATGGCGGCGTCTCGGTGTGGGTGCGCGCGGGGATCGGGCGGGGGTCGGAAGAACCGTCGGCGCCAGGAAGCGAAGCCGCCAGGCGGCGACGCGCGGCGGCGTCGGCCGCCAGCAGGTCGTCCAGCGAGGACGCCGGCGTGCCATCGGCCGCGGCGAGGGCATCCTCGACCCGTGCGGGGATGTCCAGAAAACCGATCCGGCCCTGAAGAAAGGCTGAAACGGCCACTTCGTTGGCGGCATTCAGCACCGCCGGCGCCGCGCCGCCGGCACGCAGCGCGGCGTAGGCAAGGCCCAGGCAGGGGAAGGCGTCGAGATCCGGCGCCTCGAAGTCCAGCCGCCCGTGCTGCAGCAGATCCAGCGCGCCCACGCCGGACTCCACCCGGGCCGGCCAGGCGAACCCCACGGCCAGCGCGGTGCGCATGTCCGGCAGGCCGAGCTGGGCCAGCATCGAGCCGTCGACGAAGTCCACCAGCGAATGCACCAGGCTCTGCGGGTGTACCAGCACCTCCAGCCGGTCGGCGGGCAGACCGAACAGGTGATGCGCCTCGATCACCTCCAGGCCCTTGTTCATCAGGGTGGCGGAATCGACCGAGATCTTCGGCCCCATCGACCATTTGGGGTGGGCCACGGCCTCGGACGGGGTGACCGCGGCCAGCTGGGCGCGGCTGCGCCCGCGGAACGGGCCGCCCGAGGCGGTCAGCACGATCCGGCGCACGCCGGCGTCGGCGCGGCCGTCGGCCAGGCGGTGCCCGGTCAGGCACTGGAAGACCGCGTTGTGTTCGCTGTCGATCGGCACGATGGTCGCGCCGCCGGCGCGGGCCGCGGCCATCAGCAGCTCGCCGGCCAGCACCAGCGACTCCTTGTTGGCCAGCAGCAGGCGCTTGCCGGCGCGGGCGGCGGCAAGCGTCGAGGACAGCCCGGCGGCGCCGACGATGGCCGCCACCACGGTGTCGCTGCCGGCATCGGCGGCGAGCGCGTCGATGGCGTCCATCCCGGCGTGCGCCTCGGTGCCCAGACCGGCCGCGCGCAGGCCGTCGCGCAGGGCGGCGTAGCCGGCGGCGTCGGCGATGGCCGCATGGGCGGGGCGATGGAGGCGGCAGAGGTCGAGCAGGGCCTCGACGTTGCGGCCCGCGGCCAGCGCATGCGCCTGCAGCCGGTCGGGATGGCGGGCGATCACGTCCAGGGCCGAGGCGCCGATCGAGCCGGTGGCGCCGAACACGGCCACGCGCGCAGGCGCGGCCGCGTTCACGGGGGCGGGCAGGGCATCGGCGGCGGGGAACTGGGGCATCGGAGACATGGACCGCACAGGCGGGAGCGAGTTCGCGCCGCTCAGAAGCCGAACAGCAGCTTGCCGAACGCGAACACCGGCAGGGCCGCGAGCACGCTGTCGATGCGGTCGAGCACGCCGCCGTGGCCGGGGATGAGGTGGCTGGAGTCCTTGGCGCCCACATGGCGCTTGAGCAGGCTCTCGAACAGGTCGCCCACCACCGAGAACAGGATGGTCCAGGCGGCCACCAGCGCCACCAGCGGCAATTGCGCCAGGGTGGTGCCGATGAGCGGCGCGGCGATCAGCGCCACCGCCATCGCCGTCAGCAGGCCGCCGATCAGGCCCTCGATGGTCTTGTTCGGGCTGATCCTGGGGCTGAGTTTGTGCTTGCCGAACCGGCGTCCGGCGAAATACGCCCCGCTGTCGGCGGCCCAGACGATGGCCAGTGCCAGCAGCAGCCAGTAATGGCCGTTCGGCCGCTCGGCATGGATCAGCGCCAGTGCCGCCCAGGCCGGCACGACGCTGAGCGTGGCGGCGGCCAGCTTGAACACGCGCGCGTGGGTGCCGTGGTCCGAAGCGAACTGGGGCCGGCGCAGCCAGAAGATGGCGACCAGCCACCAGACCACGCCGATCACGGTCATGATCTGGAACAGCACCAGCGAGCCCCCGCCGTCGCCGGTCCCCGAGGCCCACACCAGGGCCACCATCAGCAGCAGATTGGCCACCATCAGCACGCCGCGCGCGATGGGGTCCTCGATTTCGGTCAGGCGCAGCCACTCCCACAGCCCCAGCAGGAACACCGCGGCGCTCAGTGCGGCCATCCATGGGGTGGGCAGCAGCAGCACGGCGGCGATCGCCAGCGGCGCCATGATCGCGGCGGCGAGCACGCGGGTTCGAGTGATGCCGCGGTTTTGGGTCATGCGGAAGTCCTGGGGACGGCGGTCCCGGGTAGGGGGCCGGAGCCGGAGAGCGAATGGGAGTGGGCGTCAGACCCTGTCGCGGGGTCTTCGGCCACGGCCGCGACCTGCGCGCCGGTCAGGCCGAAACGGCGCTCGCGTCCGGCGAAGTCGTCCAGCGCCTGCTGCAGCACGGCCGCGTCGAGGTCGGGCCAGAGGGTGTCGGTGAACCACAACTCGGTGTAGGCCAACTGCCACAGCAGGAAGTTGCTGATGCGGCGGTCGCCGCCGGTGCGGATGAACAGGTCCGGAGGCGGCAGATCGGCGAGCGCGACACGGCTGCCGAACAGCGCTTCGTCCACCTGCCCGGGCTGCAGCCGGCCCGCCGCGACGTCCTCCGCGATGGAGCGCGCGGCGAGGGCGATGTCCTGGCGCCCGCCGTAGCTGGCGGCGATGGCCAGCTGCAGGCGCCCATGCTGCGCGGTGCGGGCTTCGGCGTCGGCCATGCGGCGCTGCAAATCGACGGAGAAGCGGTCGCGTTCGCCGATGAATCGCAGACGAATGGCGCGGCGGTCCAGTTCCTCGACCTCGCGCTCCAGCGCATTGACGAACAGTTTCATCAGCGCGCCCACTTCCTCCTCGGGCCGGCCCCAGTTCTCGCTGGAGAAGGCGAAGAGGGTGAGCGCGCCGATGCCGCGCTCCAGGCAGAAGTCGATGATGGCGTTGACCGCGCGCGCGCCGGCACGGTGGCCGAACACGCGCGGGCGATGGCGGCGTTCGGCCCAGCGGCCGTTGCCGTCCATGATCACCGCCAGATGGCGCGGCAGGCTCATCGTTCGGTGCGTCGCGAACCGGGCGCCAGGCGCCGCGACGACGGGAAAGGTGCGACGGACATGTCCGGACCCGGGGCGACGGCGACCGGCCTCAGACCGCCATCAGTTCCTGTTCCTTGGCCTTCACCACTTCGTCGACGTCCTTGATCGCCTTGTCGGTGAGCTTCTGGATGTCGTCCTCCGCCTTGCGCTCCTCGTCCTCGGTGATCTTCTTTTCCTTGAGGAGTTCCTTGACGTGCTGGTTGGCGTCGCGGCGGATGTTGCGGATCGCCACCTTGGTGTCCTCGCCGGTGGCATGCACCACCTTCGACAGGTCCCTGCGGCGCTCCTCGGTGAGCGGGGGCAGGTTGATGCGGATCACCAGGCCGGCGGTGTTGGGGGTGATGCCGAGGTCGGAGGCGTAGATGGCCTTCTCGATCGGGCCGACCATCTGCTTTTCCCAGGGCGTGATCGTCAGCGACCGCGCGTCGGCCACGGCCACGGCCGCCACCTGCGAGAGCGGCACGTCCGAACCGTAGTAGTTCACCTTCAGATGATCGACCAGGGCCGGGCTGGCGCGGCCGGTGCGGACCTTGGTCAGGTCGTGGCGCAGCGCTTCCACGCTCTTGGCCATGCGCGTCTGCGTGTCGTTCTTGATGTCGTTGAGCATGTCCGGTGCCTGTATGGGGAGGACGGTTCGGGATGGACCCGTCAAGTGAACGGGCGCGCCGTGCGGGCGCGCAGGACCCGGGATTATAGGGCAAGCGTGGGGGCTGCCCCCGCACCAGGGGTGAAGCAGTGACCGCTGCGGCGGGTCGATGGCGGTTGCGGCCGGCGCCGGGAGGCGTCAGGCGGCGCCGCAGCCGTGCCCGTCGCGGTCGCGCGGAGGCGGAGGGGCGTGTGCGTGCTCGTGTGTGTGCCCGTGCGCGTCGTGCGTGTGCCCGCCCCGCGCGTGCCCGTGCGAGTGCGTGCGAGCGTCCGCACCGGCCGGCACGCCGTGCCCTGCAGGATCGCCAGGGCGGGCGCCATGCGCCTGGTCGTACGCGCAGCGGTCGCCGTGCTCGATCTGCAGGGTGGGGTGGTTGATGCCGAAACGCCGGTCCAGCGCCCGGCAGACGGCGTCGAGGAAGGCGTCGTGGTCCAGCGGCCGCGCCTCTTCCGGGGTCGGGGCGGTGCTCGTGCCGGCGTCGGGCGCATCGGGCGCATCGGGCGGCGGGCGCACCAGATGCGCGGTCATCGCGATCTCGTCCGTGCCCAGCTGCCATATGTGCAGGTGATGCACCGCGGTCACCCCGGGCTGCGCGGCCAGGAAGGTGCGGACGGCGTCGGGATCGATCGCCCGCGGCACCGCGTCCATCGCCGCGGCGAAGGCGTCGCGCAGCAGGCCGAACGCGCCCACGGCCACCACCACCGCGACCAGCAGGGCGATGGCCGGGTCCAGCCAGCGCCAGTCGAGCCACAGCATGCCCAGGCCCGCCAGCACCGCGGCCAGCGACACAGCGGCATCGGCGATGAGGTGCAGGAAGGCGCCGCGGCGGTTGAGATCGTGCGCGTGGCGGTGGCCGTCGCCGTCGCGCAGCAGCCAGGCCGCGCCCAGGTTGACCACGATGCCGATCGTCGCGATCACGATCACCGGCAGCGCCGGGATCTCCGGTGGCGCGCTGAACCGGCGCATCGCTTCCCAGGCCAGGGCGCCGCTGAAACCGACCAGCAGCAGCGCATTGCCCAGCGGCGAGAGCAGCGTGGCCCGGCGCCAGCCGTAGGTGTGCCGCCCGGTCGGCGGCCGCTGCGCCAGCACCGCCGCGCCCCAGGCCAGCGCCAGTCCCAACACGTCGCCGAAGTTGTGCAGCGCATCCGACAGCAGCGCCAGCGAGTTGGTCCAGAACCCGTACCCGGCTTCCAGCGCGGTGTAGGCCAGATTCACCAGCGTCGCCAGCGCGAAGGCGCGGGTGCCGGGGGGCAGGCCATGGTGGTGACCGTGCTGATGTGCATGCACGCCGCTGTGCACGTGCGGGCGGGAGGCGTCTTCAGGCATGGCCGGATACTGGCATGCCGCCGTCGACGGACACTATCCGCCTATGCCCGCAGGCGCCTGCGGCCCAGCAGCCAGGCGATGACTGCGATCGACGCGACCAGCGCCGCCAGGATCAGCAGGCCGTGCTCCGCCGCCAGCAGCAGGCGGTCGGTCAGCCAGCCGTAGGGACGGTCGCGCTGGGGCAGGGTGATGAGGGACGCCAGCGCGAACGGTGCCGCCCACCCGAGTGCGGCCAAGGCTGCAGCGGCGGCTGCAGACCCCACCGCGATGAGGCGCCAACGCCGCGAAACCGCGTCATTTGACGCCATGCATCATCCGCCGCAGCAGGGGCGAGACCAGCAGGAAGAGCACGCCCGAGCCGATGCCGATCCACATCATCAGCCAGAACAGATGCGAATACTTGGCGCCGGCCTCGGCCAGGTCGATCGCCGCGCCTTCCGGCACCTCCAGCGAGGCGAGCTTGGCGAACAGTGCCGCCAGCGTCTCGGAGAACGCGGTCGCCAGGAACCAAGTGCCCATCATCAGGCTCACCACGCTCTTGACCGAGAGCTGGGTGACCGCCGACAGGCCCACCGGCGACAGGCACATCTCGCCGATCTCCAGAATGAGATAGGCCAGCACCAGCCACCACACGCTGGCCAGCGCGCCGCTGGCGCCGGCGCTTTCCGCGGCCATGGCCAGCGGGATGAAGCTCAGGCCGCCGAAGATCAGGCCCACGGAGGATTTGACCGGCTTGGCCGGGTCCATCCGGCGACGGTCCAGCCAGGCCCACAGCACCGAGAACAGCGGCGCCAGCAGCACGATGAACATCGCGCCGAGGAAGGTCAGCGAACCCGCGGTCTGCGGCAGCACCAGCACGTCGCGGATCAGGAACACGAGGATCGCCAGCACCGCCAGGCCGAACAGCGCCTTCGGCGCGGTCGAGGCCGGGTTGCGGTCCGACAGCTCGGCCGAGACCACGAACGCCAGCGGCGCCAGCAGCAGCGAGATGGTCGACCACGGCCACGGCGTGCCCTCGCGGATCACCATCGACGGCACCAGGTCCTTGGTCAGCATGCGGTCGGTGAAGGTGACCCACGAGCCGTAGGTCTGCTCGTACAGGGTGAAGAACACCAGACACATGACGATCATCGCCATCAGCGCCAGCATCTGCTGGCGCTGCACCGGCGTGCAGCGCACGGTGATGAACCAGACGAACCAGCCCAGCACCACCAGCATCACCACGATCATCAGCAGCAGCGCCAGCGAGACATGCCCTCCGAGGGCGAACGCGCCGTTGGCCACCGCCCACATCAGCCAGGCCACGGGCAGCAGGCCGGCGAACGCGCCGAGATAGATCGCCCACTCGCGCGGCAGGCCCAGCACGCGCTCGCGCAGGCGCTCCGGCGCCGGCGGCTCGGCGTTGCCGTGCAGGTATTTCTGGCCCCAGAGGAACTGCGCCAGACCCAGCGCCATGCCGATGCCCGCGGCACCGAAGCCCCAGCCCCAGCCGAAGGTCTGGCCGAGATAACCGCAGACGATGGACGCGAACAGCGCGCCCAGGTTGATGCCGGCATAGAACAGCGAGAAGCCGGAGTCGCGGCGCGGGTCGTTGTCGGCGTACAGCTTGCCGACGATGGTGGAGATGTTGGGCTTGAGGAAGCCCACGCCCATGATGATCAGGGCAAGCGACAGGTAGAACACCATCAGCGCGCCCTCGGCGCGTACCACCTGGCCGTCCACCACCCGCGCGGCGTCGCCCTCCACCGCCATGCCGATGTGGCCCAGCACCAGCAGGATGCCGCCGAAGATCACCGCCTTGCGCATGCCCAGATAACGGTCCGCCAGCAGGCCGCCGATGACCGGGATGCAGTACACCAGTCCCCCGTAGGCGCCCAGCACGTCGTAGCCGGCATCGTCGCCGAACCGGTGGTGCTGCAGCAGATACAGCAGCAGCAGGGCCTTCATTCCGTAGAACGAGAAGCGCTCCCACATCTCGGTGAAGAAACAGACGTAGACGCCCTTGGGATGGCCGAACAGCTCGTCCCGGGACGGTGCGCCGGCGGATGCGGAGGCGATGGTGGACATGGCGCGGATTCCACGGGGCAAGGCGGCGGAGTATAGCCATGCGGCCGCGGAATGCCGGGGCGGGGGTGCCTTTCGGGCTATGCCCCCGCGAGGGCGTCGGCCTACCATCGCCCCCCATGACTTCCGACCTGTCGAGGCTCCGCGAATGACTGTTTTCCATTCCCGCTCCCGTTCCCGTGCTCTGCCGTCCCGTCTGGCCCTGAGCCTCGCGCTGGCCCTGCCCATGACCCTCTCGCTTCCCGCCGCCGCCGAGGCCGCCCGCGGATTGCAGGGCCGCGATCTGGCCACGCTCGACCGCTACGGCGCGCCCACGCTCTCGCCCGATGGCCGGCTGCTGGTCTTCACCAAGCGCGTGGTCGATTTCGACGCCGACAAGTCCAGCACCTCGCTGTGGGTCGAGAACCTGTTCGCGCGCGACAAGCGCCCGCCCGCGCGGCTCACGCCCGACGGCTGGAACGTGAACTCCCCGGCGTTCTCGCGCGATGGCGCGAGCGTCTATTTCCTCAGCGCCAAGTCCGGCAGCCAGCAGCTCTACGTCATTCCTTCCTCGGGCGGCGAGCCGGTGCAGCTCACCGACCTGCCGCTGGACGTGGGCGGCTTCAAGCTGTCGCCGGACGGCCGCCGCGTCGCGCTGGCGCTGGAGACCTTCCCCGATTGCGCCGGCGATCTCGCCTGCACCAAACAGCGTCTGGACGCCACCGCGTCGCGCAAGTCGAGCGGCGTGCTGCACGACAGCCTCTTCGTGCGCCACTGGGACACCTGGATGGACGGCCGTCTCAACCGCGTCTTCGTCGCCGCGCTCCCGGGCAAGGACGAGGCCGCAGTGAAATCGGCCACGCTGATCGGCGGCGACGTGCTCGGCGACATTCCGTCCAAGCCCTTCGGCGACATGGGCGAGCTGGCCTGGGCGCCCGACGGCAAATCGCTCGTGCTGTCGGTGCGCCTCACCGGCCGCATGGAGCCGACCAGCACCAATTTCGACCTGTACCGCGTGTCCGCCGACGGCAGCGGTGCGGCGAAGAACCTCACCGCCGCCAACCGGGCCTGGGACACCGGCCCGGTGTTTTCCGCCGACGGCAGGACCCTGTACTACCGCGCGATGAAACGGCCCGGTTTCGAGGCCGACCGCTTCGCGATCATGGCGATGGACCTGGGCAGCGGGAAAACCCGCGAGATCGCGCCGCGCTGGGATAACTCCGCCGGTGGCCTCGTCCTCTCGCCCGATGGCAAGCGCCTGTACACCACCACCGACGAACTGGGCCGCCACCCGCTGTTCGCGATGCGCATCGACAACGGCGAAGTCGACAGCATCCACAAGAGCGGCAGCGTCGGCGAGTTCGACGTGGCCGGCGACACGCTGGCATTCGCCGCCAGCTCGCTGCAGAGCGGCAGCGTGATCACCACCACCAGCGCCGACGGCAAGGCGCCGCTGCGCAGGATCACCCCGACCGCCGGCGAGATGCTGCCGGACGTGCGCTTCGGCGAGTACGAGCAGTTCGATTTCATCGGCTGGAACAACGAGACCGTGTACGGCTACGTGGTCAAGCCCTGGAACTACGAGGAAGGCAAGACCTACCCGGTGGCGTTCCTGATCCACGGCGGCCCGCAGGGCAGCTTCGGCGACGGCTGGAGCTACCGCTGGAACCCGCAGACCTACGCCGGCGCCGGCTATGCGGTGGTGATGATCGACTTCCACGGTTCCACCGGTTACGGCCAGGCCTTCACCGATTCGATCACCGGCCACTGGGGCGACCGTCCGCTGGAAGACCTGCAGAAGGGCTGGGCCGCGGCGCAGCAGAAGTACGCCTTCCTCGACGGCAGGAATGCCTGCGCGCTGGGTGCCAGCTATGGCGGCTACATGATCAACTGGATCGCCGGCAACTGGTTCGACGCCGAGGGCAACGCGCCGTTCAAGTGCATGGTCAACCACAACGGCGTGTTCGACACCCGCTCCATGGGGCTGGTGACCGAAGAACTGTGGTTCACCGAATGGGAGTTCGGCGGCACCGTGCACGACAATCCGGAGGGCTACGAGCGCTTCAACCCCGCCCGCCACATCCACAAGTGGAAGACCCCGATGCTGGTGGTGGCCGGACAGAACGACTTCCGTGTGCCGCTCGACCAGAGCCTCTCTACCTTCACCGCGCTGCAGCGCAAGGGCATTCCTTCGAAGCTGCTGTACTACCCCAACGAGAACCACTGGGTGCTGAAGGCGCAGAACAGCGTGCAGTGGCACGACACGGTGAAGAGCTGGTTGAAGGAACACCTGGGCGAGTGAGGCGTGCAGGCTCGGCCGCGGCACGCAGACATGCGGCCGCGGCGGAGCTGTCGGGCGCGTTCGATTTCCGTATCGCTGCTTGTGCGATACGCGGAGCCGTTGCGCCCTTGTCCCCGCTGCGTGGCGAGGACGGCCGGCT
>CBFGMS010000058.1:0-23931 GCA_965649985.1 uncultured Gammaproteobacteria bacterium
GTGGCGGCAGGCCGCATGCCCGGCGGCCTGCGTCTGGTAGGTCTCGATCCAGGCGCGCCGCTCGGGCAGGTCGGCGAATTCCGGGCGCCAGGCGGCCGCATGGGGCGGACGGATGCGCGGCATCCCGATCCGCCAGGGTTTCGGGCTCACCCGCGCGCGGAAGCAGTTCTGGTTGCGGCACATCCGCGCGTAGGTCGTGTCGACGCCCAGCGCCTCGAAACACGCCTGCACCTCGGGCGAGCGCGGGTCGAAGCAGCGATGTGTCGCCAGCAGACGCAGCCCCGCCGGCGTGCGGTACAGATGCACGCGCCAGTCCGGGCGCCTGGCCAGGAAGGCCTCGACGCGACGCCTGGCCATGGCTTCGGGCCCGCCGCGGAGCGTCTGCCAGAGGCGCGCCAGCAGCATGCCCAGGGCGTAGCCGAACAACAGGCCGATCACGACGGCAATGCCGAGGGCCGGTCCGGTGCCCAGGCCGAAGACCGTGCGCAGCGCGTTGAACGCCGCGAGGGTGGTCACGACATGCGCGGCGAAGGTGAGCCAGCGCCCGGGCCGGTCGTGGAAGTCAATGTCGGCGAACAGCACGTCCGGCGTGTTGAGGCAGATCGCGCCGTAGCCGTTGCGGGTGAGCACGGTGTCGCCGTCGTGCTCGACGATTTCCTCGCGGATCGGCACGCCGTCGCTGCCGTTGTAGGCCACCCGGCGTTCGCTGCGCGGCAGGGTTTCGCCGGCGATGAGCCGATCCATGGCCTCGCGCGTGCGGGCCTCGGCGTGCGCCTGCGCGGCGGCCTCGCTGTCGTCGGACCAGCCGAAGCGGCGGACGGTGATGCTGCGTCGACGCCCGTCGGCGCGGTCTCGGTGGACCAGGCGCGCCTCGGCCCAGTGGCGGGGAATGATCATGGCCGCGGCCGGGTCAGGGCGTGCCTTCGGGCACGTAGCCGGCGGGCTTGTCCGCACCGTCGCCGAACAGGAACTTCTCCATCTCGCCCTGCAGATATTTGCGGTGGTCCGGGTTCATCGGCGAAAGCCGGTTCTCGTTGATGAGCATGGTCTGGTGCGCCAGCCATTTGGCCCACGCGCCCTTGCCGATCTCGGCGAACACGCGCTGGCCGAGCGCGCCGGGCCAAGGGGCGAAGTCCAGGCCTTCGGTTTCGGTCTGTTCGTAGCGGCAGAAGACGGTGCGGGGCATCGGGAGTCCTTGCGGGAAGCGGCGCGCAGGCGCGTCGAGGTGGGGCGGCGTGGGCAGAGCGCGAACAGTGTGCGTGGAGGCCGTGCGTGGAGGCCGTCCGCGGCAGTGGGCCGTCAGCGCATGCCCTGCAGCAGGGTGCGGATCGGCGCCGGGATGCCGAGGGCATCCCAGTCCTCGCGGGCGCACCAGCGCAGATCCGCATTGTCCCGCACGCGTGCGCGCAGGGCGAGCCCGCGCCAGGCGCGCGGCCACAGCGTGAGCCGGTAATGGCTGAAGGCGTGCGGCACCGGGTCGAGCGCTTCGCCATCGTGAAAGGCGCCGGTGAGATGCGCGTCGAACCAGCGTTCCGCGGCGCCGGCATCCTCGGCCTGGGGCAGCGACCACAGCGCGGCCCAGACGCCGGTGGGCGGACGCTTCTGCAGCAGCACCCGGCCGCGCGCATCGCGCACCAGCAGCACCACGGCCTCGCGCTCGGGCACGGCCTTGCCCGGCCTGGGCGTGGGCAGCGTCTCCACACGCCCCTCACGCAGGGCCACGCAGTCGCCCTGCAGCGGGCAGATCGCGCAGGCCGGTGCGTGGCGGGTGCAGAGCGTGGCGCCGAAATCCATCTGCGCCTGGGTGTAATCGGGCAGGCGCGCGGCGGGCAGCAGGGTCTCGGCGATGGCCCAGAGTCGCTTTTCGACCGCGGGCGTCCCCGGCCAGCCGTCCACGCCGAACACCCGCGCCAGCACGCGCTTGACGTTGCCGTCGAGGATCGGATGCGCATCGCCCCAGGCCTGCGCGAGGATCGCGCCGGCGGTGCTGCGGCCGATGCCGGGCAGGGCGATGAGCGCATCGAGGTCGCGCGGCAGGTCGCCGCCGTGCAGGTTCACGCAGCGCTGCGCGGCGGCCTGCAGATTGCGGGCACGGGCGTAATAGCCGAGGCCCGACCACAGCCCGAGCACGGTGTCCTGCGGCGCCGAGGCCAGCGCGCGCACGTCCGGCAGCGCGGCCACGAAGCGCTCGAAGTAGGGCACGACCACGCGCACCTGGGTCTGCTGCAGCATGATTTCCGACAGCCACACCCGATACGGCGTGCGCGGATGCTGCCAGGGCAGGTCGCGGCGGCCGTGGCGGTCGAACCAGTCCAGCAGGGCCGGCGCGAAGCGCGCGGAGACGGCGCTCGACGCCGCCACGGCCGAAGCTGGAGACTCGCCCGCCCGTTTGCGGCCCGCGGTGGCGCGACTGGCGCCCGAGCTCGTGCGTCCGCGTTGCGCGCTCATCGCCGCACCTCGATCTCGACCCCTTCCAGCGTCGCGCCGGAAATCTCCAGCTGCGGCGTGCGCAGGGTGGCGTCCAGCGGCGGCAGCGGGGAGCCGCCCTGTGCGCCTTCTTGTGTAATCATCCAGGCCAGCACGTCGTCGATGCGGAAACGTGCATCGAAGCGGGTGGCATCGCGCGCCAGCTCCAGCGCGATCTCGTCGGACAGATTGGTCGCGCCGTCGTAGCGCAGCGCAAAGGGCAGCGGCGCATCCGAGGCCCCGATCGGCGCGGGCAGGGCAGGCCAGCCGTCCGGCCAGTCCTGCATGCGGCCGCGCAGATCGAGCGCGAGCCGGTCGCCCACCGCCAGCCTGCCGGTGGCATCGAAGCTGGGCAGCATGCCGCCGCCGCGCAGCGCCGCCGCCACGGGCGCCAGCCGCAGTGCGCCGTCCTGCCAGCGCAGCGGGCCATGCAGGCCGAGACTGAAGGGCAGCCGGGTGTCGCCGGCCACGTAGGCGCTGGAGGCACCGAAGCGTGCGGGAACCAGCGCGATGACCGCATCGTCCGGCGCCCTGCCCAGGCGAAGCGGCCCCGACAGCACGAGGGCTGCCGGCAGGCCCCAGCCCTCGCGTCGCACCGTGGCGCGCCCGGCGATGCCGACGCCGGCGCCATCCGCCGGCCGGGTGAGCGCCAGCGCCAGATCGAACGGCACCTGCGTGCCGGCATCCACATAGCGCCCACGCAGCCGCGCGGCGACGGCGCGCTCGGGATGCAGTGCGGGCAGGTCGATGGCGATGCCGTCGATGCGCCAGCCGCCGTCGACGCCGCTGGCGAGGCGGCCTTCGCGGATGCGCAGGCCGTCGGTCAGGGTGGGGATGCGCGTCTTGCCCCCGGAGGTGCGCCGCGCCAGCCAGTCCTGCAGCACGGTCAGGTCGAGCTGCGGGGCATCCAGTTCCACCCGCCGTACGGTGAGATCCGCGCCGCGGCTGCGCAGGGTGGACCAGGGCAGCGATACCAGCACGCGCTCGGCGCGCAGCAGCACGCGCCCGCCGCCGCGCTCGCGCGCGACCACTTCGCGCAGCACCAGCTGCGGCGCGCCGCGCAGGCGGCCTTCGTTCTTGCCGGTCGCCTCGATGTCGAGCTCCAGCACGGCCCCCAGCCGGTCCAGCAGCACCGGCACCGAGCGCTCCGGCTGCAGCAGCCAGGCGCCGACGAGCCAGAGCATCGCCAGGATCACCACGCTCACGCCCAGCCGGCGCAGCCAGCGGGGGCGCAGCAGGGCCGGGGTGTTCCAGCGTTCGGTGTCTTCGGTCATGGGCGGCGGACGCGCGAGCCGTGCGGACTCAGCCGCCCAGCCGCTCGGGCAACAGCGCGTCGACGAAGGCCTCGGCATCGAACACGCGCAGGTCTTCCGGGCGCTCGCCGATGCCGGCGAACCGGATCGGAATCCCGAATTCGCGCGCCAGGGCGAAGATCACGCCGCCCTTGGCGGTGCCGTCCAGCTTGGTCACCACCAGGCCGGTCACCCCGGCCGCGGCGTGGAACTGGCGCAGCTGCGACAGCGCGTTCTGGCCGGTGGTGCCGTCGATCACCATCAGCACCTCGTGCGGGGCAGAGGCGTCCAGCTTGCCGAGCACGCGCTTGATCTTGCCCAGTTCGGCCATGAGCCCCTGCTGGGTGTGCAGGCGGCCGGCAGTGTCGGCGATCAGCACCTCGGTGCCGCGGGCCTTCGCGGCCTGCAGCGCATCGAACGCGACCGAGGCCGGATCGGCGTTCTGGCCCTGCGCGATCACGGTCACACCGTTGCGCTGGCCCCAGGCCTGCAACTGCGCGACCGCGGCGGCACGGAAGGTGTCGCCGGCGGCCAGCATCAGGCTGCGGCGTTCGGCCTTGAAGCGGTGCGCCAGCTTGCCGATGGTGGTGGTCTTGCCCACACCGTTGACGCCGACGGTGAGGATCACGAAGGGTTTGGCCGCAGGGTCGATGCGCAGCGGCTGCGCCACCGGCGCCAGCATCGCCAGCAGCTCGGCGCGCAGCGCGGCCAGCAGCGCCTGGGCGTCGGCGAACTCGCGCGCCTTCATCCGCCTGCGCAGGCCTTCCACCAGTTGCGTGGTCGCGCCCACGCCGACATCGGCGGTGAGCAGCGCGGTCTCGATTTCGTCCAGCAGGTCGTCGTCGAGCTTGGGATTGCGCGAGAACAGCCCGCCGACGCTGCGCGCGAAGCCGCTGTTGCGCAGACGGTCGCGCCAGCCGGGTTTGCCGGATGCCGCCGCGGGCGCCATGGCGAGCGAACCGTCGGCGAGAGTGGTGTCGGTGGGGGCGGCTCCGGCAGAGATGTCCTCTGCCTCGGCGTCCGGCCTGCCCTCGGCCGGTCGGGCCGGGTCCAGGGCGAACGCATCCGCGGCATGCGCCGTGTCCACGGGCGCGGCGACCGTCGCCGCCGGCGCCTGCATCGCCGGGTCGTCCGCGTGCTGCGGTTCGAAGGCCTGCAGCGGGGCGGGTGCGCCATCGTCCTGTCCGGCCGCCACCGGTGCGGGGCCGACAGGCGCCACGGAATCCGCCGCCGGAGGGGTGGCAGGCCTGCCGTCGGTGTCGTGCTGCGTCGGCTGCGCCGCCTCATCCGTGGGCGATGCCGGTGCCGCCTGGGTGTCGGCGGCGGGCGGTGCCGCAGGTGCATCGGGTTTCTTGCGGCGGAAAAAAGGAAACATGTGGATCCGGGCGGGGGAAGTGGGGAAGGAGGCGGGATGAAGCGTGGGCCGATCGAGATGGCGCCGGCCTGCGTCGGTTCAAGCACGTTGGCCGGAGCGGCGGCGAGCCGTCAGGCCGACGGGCCTGCGCGGTGTTCGACCCGCCAGGGCGGGTGGCGGCGCATCGCCCCGGCGCGGTACAGACAGATCAGGTTGCCGGACGGGTCCCGCAGCCGTGCCTCGCGCCACAGCCAGCGCTGATCGGCCGGCAGGCTGTCGAAACCGAAGCCCGCCGCCTGCAGCTCCGCGACCAGCGCATCGAGATCCTCGTGCTCGAAGTAGACCGTGACCCCGCTGGCCGTGATGCCGCTGTCGGTTCCGTTTCCATCGGCCGCATCGGACTCCGCTGCGCGTTCGGTGGCATGCAGCGAGAACGTGGCGTCGCCTTCCGGGCATTCGAAGCGCGCGTAGTGCGGGCTGTCGACGATCTGCAGGAAGCCCATGCGCCGGTAGAAGGCGGCCGAGGCGGCGAGGTCGCGGGCGGGCAGGGTGACCTGGTTCAGATTCACGGATTCGGGTTCACGGATTCGGAATTCGCGGATTCGGATTCACCGAAGCGTTCGTGCTTGGATCGCAGGCATCCGGCGCGGTCTGGGCGGATCGGGCCGGATGGTCGAGAATGCCGGGATGGTATCACCCGCCTCCCCGACGCCCCGATGAAGCGCCGCGCTCCCACACAGGGCGGCACGGCCTCCCCGGGCAAACCGCAGGCCGCCGCCCGGCCGCCGGGCACCGTGCGCATCGTCGGTGGCCGCTGGCGCGGCACCCGGCTCGCCGTGCCCGACCGTCCGGGCCTGCGCCCCACGGCCGACCGCGTGCGCGAGACGCTGTTCAACTGGCTGCTGCCGATGCTGCCCGGCGCACGGGTGCTGGACGCCTTCGCCGGCAGCGGTGCGCTGGGGCTGGAGGCGGTGTCGCGCGGCGCCGCCGAAGCCGTACTGGTCGAGCGCGATCCGGGCCTCGCCCAGGCCCTGCGCGCCGTCGTCGACCGGCTGGGCGCCGCCGACCGTGTGCAGGTGGTGGCGGACGACGCCCTGCGCTGGCTGGGCCGGGGGCCGGCCTCGATGTCCGAACGCCGCTTCGACCTGTTGTTCCTTGACCCGCCGTTCGCCGGGGACGCCGACGGTGGGCTGTGGGAGCGCGCCTGGGCCGCCGCCGAGCCCTGGCTGGCGGACGATGCTTGGCTGTATCTGGAATGCCCGGCGCCGGGCGAGGGGGCGGCGGGTTCCGATGCCGCTGCCCGTCTGCGCCCGGGCTGGGTGCTCCATCGCGAAGGCCGCACCCGCGATGTGGGCTACGCGCTGTATCGCCGCACCGGCACGGCGGGTTAGGCAAGCCTCGAACATCGCGCGTCGCATTGCACGCGCCGCACGTCGCGCGCGGCGCGGCGGGCCGCCAGCAGGGGGCGCGGATCCATACGCCGGCGTGCGGCTGATGTCGCGGCCCGCTGCCACTACACTGTGGCGCCATCCCATCCGCGAGCCAGCCTTCCGATGACCACGCCCCGCAACCGTATCGCGGTCTATCCCGGCACTTTCGACCCGATCACCAACGGCCATCTGGACCTGGTCGAACGCGCCGCGCCGCTGTTCGAGCGTCTGGTGGTCGGCGTGGCCGAAAGCCCGAGCAAGCGCCCGGCGCTGCCGCTGACGCTGCGGGTCGATCTGGCGCGCGAGGTGCTGGGGCGCTTCGACAACGTGGAAGTGCGCGGCTTCGATTCGCTGCTCGCGCATTTCGTCTCGGATGTCGGCGCCGGCGTGCTGCTGCGCGGTCTGCGCGCGGTCTCCGATTTCGAATACGAATTCCAGCTCGCCAGCATGAACCGGCATCTCATTCCCGATGTCGAGACGCTGTTCCTCACCCCGGCCGAGCAGTACGGCTTCATCTCCTCCTCGCTGGTGCGGGAGGTCTCGCGCCTGGGTGGCGACGTCTCCGGCTTCGTACCGGCCGCGGTGGCGCGCGCGCTGCGCGCCGAACGCGGCGGCTAAGCCTTCCCGGGCCATCGCCGACCCGTCTGCCGAGGCCGCGCACGGCCCGCTCACGAAACGCGCACGGACTGTCTGCGTGCGTGCTCCCGCGCTTTTCGGCGATACTGCGCCGGTCGCCATCCATTCCGGAGTCCGCCCCATGCATCCCATCTCCACCGTCACCGCCCGTATCGCTTCGCGCCTGCTGGTCGCACTCGCTCTCGCGCTGCCCCTGGCGGCCTGCGGCGGCAAGGACGAGGCGCCGAAGGTCGAGAAGCAGGCCGTCGCCGTCCCCACCACCGAAGAGGCCTCCGCCTGGCGCGGCTACGTCTCCCACGTGGTCGGCGAGAACATGAAGGGCATCACGAATTCGCCTTTCGTGTATCTGCTGCCCGCCGAGAGCACCGAAGACTTCCAGGGGTCCT
Source organism: uncultured Gammaproteobacteria bacterium (assembly GCA_965649985.1). GTDB lineage: Bacteria > Pseudomonadota > Gammaproteobacteria > Xanthomonadales > Xanthomonadaceae > Lysobacter_I. The sequence continues at coordinate 7,565 of CBFGMS010000058.1, forward strand.
ACGACCGTCTGCTGGAGAAGGCCGCGGGCGATGTCGAGCGCGGCATCCTCGCCGGCAACATGCTCGCCTTCGCGATGGCCTCGCCGAATTCGGGCAAGGGCGCGGACCTGGTGATCGAGTCCTTCGCCAAGGTCGAGCCGGACAAGCTCAAGGGCGTGCGCCTGCTGTACATCGGCCAGGCCGAGGACGAGGCGCGCGTGAAGGACGCGGTCGCCGCGTCCGGCGTCGAATTCGTCTTCGTGCGCACCAACTGATCGCCGACCCGCCCACCGCGGACTGCGGCCGGTCCCCGTACCGCCCGCAGTCCCCGGCAGCGCTTCTTCGCCCCGCCGCATGTCGCTGAAGATCAACGAGCTCTGCGTCAATTGCGACGTGTGCGAGCCGGCCTGCCCGAATCGCGCCATCTCGCAGGGCGAGACCATCTACGTCATCGACCCCGCGCGCTGCACGGAATGCGTCGGCCACTACGACGAGCCGCAGTGCGTGGTGGTCTGCCCGGTCGAATGCATCGACCCCGACCCCGATCACCCCGAGACGCAGGAGGCGTTGCTGGCCAAGCTGCGCCGGCTGCAGCAGGAGGAGCCATGAGCCGCACGCCGTCCGTATCCAGAACCGTCGGCGCACTGCGCCCGGCGCATGTGCTGCGGGGCAGCGCGCTGGTGCTGCTGCTGGCGTTCGCGGTCCCGGCCGTCGCGGCCGACGGCAGCCGTGCGTCCATGCAGTCCGCAGCCGCCAAGGAGGCCGTGGCCCGGCCTGCCGTCGCAAGGGCCGCAGCCGCCAGGCCCGGTGTCGCGGCCATCGCCAGCGCGCATCAGCTGGCCACGGATGCCGGCTTCGAGATCCTCGATGCCGGCGGCAATGCCTTCGACGCCGCGGTGGCGGTGTCGGCGGTGCTGTCGGTGGTCGAGCCCATTTCCTCCGGTCTCGGCGGCGGCGGCTTCTTCCTGCTGCACGACGCGAAGACCGGCAAGGAGGTGTTCGTCGATGCGCGCGAGACCGCGCCCGCCGCCGCCACGCCGAAGGAATATCTGGATGCGCAGGGTGGCTTCGACCGCGACCGCGCCACCAACGGCCCGTGGTCGGCCGGCATCCCCGGCCTGCCGGCAGGCCTGGTGCACCTGTCCGAACGCCACGGCCGTCTTCCGCTGAAGACGACCCTGGCCCCGGCCATCCGCATCGCGCGCGAAGGTTTCCCGGTCTACGAGCGCCTGGCGAAGGGCTACGCCCAGCGCGGCACGGTGATGGAGCGCTACCCGGGCACCCGCGCGGTGTTCCTGGCCGACGGCGACGCGATGCAGGAGGGCGAGATTTTCCGCCAGCCGGACCTCGCGCGCACTCTCGAATTGCTGGCCGAGAAGGGGCACGCCGGTTTCTACCGCGGCGAGACCGCGCAGAAACTGCTCGATGGCGTCGCCGCCGAAGGCGGGCGCTGGACGTCGCAGGAATTGGCCGGCTACCGCGTGCGTCTGCGCGAACCGCTGCGCTTCCGCTACGACGGCTGGAGCATCGTGACGGCGCCGCCGCCGTCCTCGGGCGGCGTGGCGCTTGCGCAGATGCTGCAGATCCTCGAGCCCTGGGATCTCAAGGCCCTGCCGGAGACCCGCCGCGTGCATCTCACGGTCGAGGCCATGCGCCGCGCCTTCCGCGACCGCACGTTTTATCTCGGCGATCCGGATTTCGTCGACATTCCGCTGCGGACCCTGACCAGTCGCGATTACGCCGCGGGCCTGCGGGCGGGCATCCATCCGGACAAGGCGACGCCCAGCGGCATGCTGTCGGGCGAGGCCACGCCGCTGGAAGACGAGGAGACCACACACTTCTCGATCATCGATGCCGACGGCAACCGCGTCGCCGCCACCCAGACCGTCAATCTGACCTTCGGCTCCGGCCTGATCCCGCCCGGCACCGGTGTGCTGCTCAACAACGAGATGGACGACTTCGCACTCAAGCCCGGCACGCCGAATGCCTTCGGGGTGATGGGCTACGAAGCGAATGCCCCGCAGGCGGGCAAGCGCATGCTCAGTTCGATGACGCCCACCTTCATGGAGTCGCCGGAACGGGTCACCGTGCTCGGCACACCGGGCGGCAGCCGCATCATCACCATGGTGCTGCTGGGCGTGCTCGGCTATGCGGACGGTCTGGACGCGCAGGCCGTCGCCGCGCTGCCGCGTTACCACCACCAGTGGATGCCCGACGCCATCGGCACCGAGCGCGACGCGCTGCCGGATGCCGTGGTCGAGGCGCTGCGCGCGATGGGGCATACGGTGGTGACGCCGAAGGATGCGGTCGACGGCCGCCGTTCCAGCGATGCCTGGGGCAATCTGCAGACCGTGGAATGGGATCGCACGAGCGGCCAGGTGCGTGCCGGCACCGATCCACGCAACCCCGTGGGCAAGGGGCGGGTGGAGGCGACGCGGACGCCGCGCAAGGCGCGCTGACACCGGGTGACCACGCGCACGCTGCGGTGAGCGCCGGTGCGGTGTGTCGTGGAGCGCTCCGCCGCCGCGCGTGCATCGCCTCTCGCAGCGACCCGGCGCCTCCGGTTATCCTCCATAATCCCTCCGCCTGAACCAGCATCCGATCACCGACTGATCACCGTCTCAATCCGCATCTGCCGGTCCGTCGGCGCAGCATCCGCGATCCGCGCCCGCGTTTTCCCTACTTCGAGAGTCGTTCCCGCATCCATGGCCAAGAAAAAAATCGTCGCCCGGCTCTCGCCCATTCACGGCAACGGCGTGTTCGCCGACGAGGCCATCGCCAAGGGCGAACGCATCGTCCGCTACAAGGGCAAACTGCGCGACCATGAGGCGGTCGATCGCATCTACGGGGAACTGGACGAGAACGGTCACACCTTTCTGTTCACGCTCAACGAGGACTACGTCGTCGACGCCAATGTGGACGGCAACATCGCGCGCTGGATCAATCACAGCTGCCAGCCCAACTGCGAGGCGGTGATCGAGGAGAACGGCAAGGGCAAACGGCAGAAGGACAAGATCTTCATCCAGGCGATCCGCGACATCGCGGCGGGCGAGGAGCTCACCTACAATTACGGCATCGTGCTGGACGAGCCGCACACCGCCAAGCTCAAGAAGCTGTGGGCCTGCCGCTGCGGCGCGAAGCGCTGCACCGGCACCATGCTGCAGCCCAAGCACAAGACGCGCGTTTCCGGCTGACCGGCAGGAGCCGGCCCAGGCCAGGATCAAGACGATCGAGGGACCGGTCGTGACCCCATATTCGCCACGCAACTCCGTGACTCATCATCGACGCCGCATCGGGACTGCGCCGGGCGCCTGCGCGCCTGTTGCGTGCGCGTGCCTTTCGCGCGCGGATGAGATGGAGATGCATCGTCCGGCCGCACGCTGGCTCTGTCTGCTGGGTCTGGTCTGCACACTGGCTCTCCCGGCGCATGCGGTGGACATCGACGGCGTGCTGTCGCCCGGAGAATGGGACGACGCCCATCGCATCGACGACTTCAGGCTGACACAGCCGCTGACCCGCGCGCCTTCCCCGCATGCCACCGTGGCCTGGGTGAAGGCCGTGCCCGACGGGCTCGCGGTGGCCTTCCGCAGCGAACAGCCTCCGTCCGTCGCGCGCACCCGCGAGCGCTTCGAACGCGACCGCAACGGCAACGTCGACCGGGTCAACCTGTATGTCGATTTCGACGGCGACGGGCGCAGCGGCTACAACTTCATGCTCGCGCTTTCCGGCGGCATCGGCGACAGCACCATCAGCAACGAAAACCAGTTCAACGCCGACTGGGACGGGCGATGGTTGCACGCGGTGGGCGAGGACGCCACCGGCTGGTCGGCGGAAATGCTGATCCCCTGGCACATCGCGCCGATGCGCGAAGGCATGGACGGCCGCCGCACGATCGGCATCGCGCTGGACCGTGTGGTCGGCGACAGCAACGAGCGCATGGCCTGGCCGGCGGTCAGCTTCAACGACCAGCGCTATCTCAGCGCGCTCGAACGCATCGAGGTCGCGGCCTACGACCAGTCGCTGCTGGCGGTGACACCGTACGTGGTCGGTCTGTACGACGATGTCGAGGGCCGCCTCCACGAGGATGCCGGCCTCGACCTGTTCTGGAAGCCGAACGGGCGTTTCCAGCTCAGCGCCACGCTCAATCCCGACTTCGGCCAGGTCGAAAGCGACGCGATCGTGGTCAACTTCAGCGCCATCGAGACCTTCTTCGGCGACAAGCGCCCGTTCTTCACCGAGAACCAGGGACCCTTCGAAGTGCCGTTCGGCTCCACCGGAAGCGCCCAGCAACTGCTGTACACCCGGCGTGTGGGCGCACCCGCCGACGACGGCAGCGGCGCCGCCGAAGTCGCCTTCGCGACCAAGGTCAACGGCAGCGTGGGCGGGTACAACTACGGCATGTTCCTGGCCAGCGAGAAGGGCGATGCCGGCCGCGATTTCTACGCGCTGCGTGCCACCCGCGATTTCGATTCGCAGGGCTTCGGCGCCACCCTGACCCGGGTGGAGCGGCCCTTCCTCGACCGCACCGCCACCGTGCTCGGCGTGGACCACCGCTGGGCGCCGCACCCGGCCTGGAACGTGCGCACCACGGTGGTGGGCTCGCAGATCGACCAGCGCGGGCGCACCGAGCGCGACAGCGGCGCGCAGATGCGCATCGAGCACGACCTCGGCCAGGGCTGGCTGCACCAGCTGTACATGCTGCACCTCGGCGATGCGCTGCAGCTCAACGACTTCGGTTTCCTCGAGCGCAACGACTACAACTTCGTCCGCTACGATCTGTCGCGCCGCATCACCGGCCTGCCGGACTCCTCGCCCTTCAGCTCCCACACCTGGCGCGGCGCGATCTCGCACCGCACCGACGACGGCGGCACCCTGATCGCCGACGCCTTGACCCTCAACGTCCGCAGCGAACGTCGCGACGGCGGCAACGTGCTGTTCGATTTCACCTATCGTCCGCCCGGCAACGACGTGCTGATCACCCGCGGCCACGGCACGCTGAAGGTGCCGGAGATGCTGTACGGCTTTTACCAGCGGTTTTTCCCGCGCAAGAACCACTGGTCGTTCTACGGCAGCCTGTACTACTTCGCCGAAGGACTGGGCGGCATCGACCGCGGCGGGTGGAGCGTGCTCGCCGAGCCGCGCTACGCGGTCAGCGACCGGCTCACCTTCACCGCCGGCCTGGAACTCCAGCGGGATCCCGAGTGGCTGCTGTGGCGCGACAGCGCCGGGCTGGGCACCTACCGCCGCGAGCAGGCCTTCCTCAACCTCGCCGCGGTCTGGCTGGTCGATGGCCGCCAGGAACTGCGCGTGCGTCTGGAGGCGCTCGGACTGGACGGGGAAGGCAAGCGGGCATGGGATGTCGCCGCCGACGGTCGCCCGGTCCGCAGCGACCGCACGATCGACGACCTGGCCCTGCGCAGTCTCGGCTTCCAGGTGCGCTATCGCTATGAATTCGCGCCGCTGTCCTACCTCTACGTCGCCTATGTGCGCGGAGGCAGCCTGTTCGATGTCGGCGATGGTCCCTATTCGGTACGGGACGAATTCAGCCGCGCGTTCGACCTGCGCGACAGCGAGCAGCTGCTGGTCAAGCTGTCCTATCGTTTCGAGCTGTGAGATCCGCGCTCCTGTTCCTGCAGGGGCAATCGGAGGTGGCGGCGCGGCGTTCGTCGCGGTCGATCCGGCAGTCGCGCGGTGCCTCGATGCACAGCCGCACCTGTCGGCTGTGTCCGCGGCCCGCACGCGGCGTGCGGAACACGATGCCCACCTCGCCCAGGCGCAACTGTTCGCCCGCGAGCACCGAGCAGACGTAGCGTTCGCCGCGTCGTGCAGGCACGGCCCGAAGCGGCGCACCATCGCAGGTCAGGCCGCTTCCGAGCGGCGCGGTGAGGTCGATCAGCACATGGTCGCGCAGCCGGTCGCGCACGGTCAGGCGCACGCCATCGCCGATCAGGACCGCCTGGCCGACGCGGCGGGTCAGGGCAAGCATGCGCCCTCCCGCCCGTGGTCCTGCCGTGCATCGGCGATGGTACCGGCGCCGCGCAGGCAACGGATCTGCATCCCGTTCTCGTGTTCCGCCGTGGACGGGCGGGGTGTCTGCAGGCCGAGGGCCAGGTGGCCGTACCCGCCAACGACACTCTTCGCGCCGAGCCGCTGGGCCGACGCATGACCGGTCGCCGCAGCGCCCTGCATCCGGCTGATCTGCAGCTGGATGTCGCAGTCGTCGTTGGCCGCGATCTCGTGCCGGTCCAGATACACTCCGACGTCCACGCGGATGTCGTCCACCGTGAAGCTGTCGCCGGTGAGCAGCGGCAGCCGGTACAGCGTATGCGCAGCATCGACGGGTTCGCCCTGCACGGGGTCGCGGGCGAAGCGGACGTGGCTGTGCGGAGCGGCGACCACCGCGAGGGTGACGCTGTCGCGCTGGCGTTCCAGCACGGTCAGACGGATCCGCTCCCCGATGCAGATGGTGTCGTGCGTCCGACACTCGACGTATTCCATTGTCGCCTCCCTGTTGCAGTCGAAGCCCCTGTGGTCCGGCGCGCGTCGTATCCCGCGTCGACCCACTTGTCCGTCCGTCGCCCCTGCCCGGCGTGTCGATATCGCCGTTGCCAGACGGTTGGTTAGCGAATGGTTATCACACTTCCCGAATCTGTCAAGAATCCGGCTATACTGGCCGCCAGCGGGCAGATCCGGATTCCGGAGTGATTGGGATGGACAAGTACGCGCAGGCGTTCGCCGAAGCGATGGAACAGACCGGGATGCGCAACACCACCGTTGCGGAACAGCTCGGTGGCGTTGTCGTCTACAACAATGTCTCGCAATGGCGTACCGGCCGCAGGCCCATTCCCGCGGAGCATGCGGTGCCCATCGCCCGTCTGCTGGGCGTGCCGCCCGAGCGCATCAGCAAGGCCTACGAGCGCCAGCTGCGCGCGGAGTCGGCCAAGATCGCGATGTCCGCAATCGGCAGCGGTACCGGTACCGTGCCCGGCGAACATGCGGTCCTCGAGCGTCTGGCCGAATTCGGCCGCGGGGAAGGCCCCGAGCGCATCTGGCTGCCGCAGTTCCTGCTCAAGCGCGAGCTCGCGCTCGCCCAGATCGAGCACATCCGCTGGACGATCCAGCTGTCTCGCGCGATGGAACCGGACATCAAGCGCTTCGGGCTGGTGCTGGTGGATACCAGCGCGAACCGCCAGGAAGACCTGATCGACGGAAACATCTACGCCTACAGCCTGTGGGGCCGTGCCGACATCCGCAGGGTCGCGATGCGCCGGGAGGGTTGCTCGCTGGTGGCGAGCGGCCGCGACATCGAGCGTGTGGACGTGGACGCGTCCGATCTGCCGAACCTGCAGATCCACGGCGCGGTGATCGGCTGGTTCTGAGCCGCGGAACCACAGTCCGTCACCCCAGTCAGCGACTGCAGCCCGGGGCCGCTCATCCCGGGCCAGCCCATGCCAATCCGCCCCTCTCGAATCCTTCGGTGGACGCGTTTCCCGTGGTCACGCCACGAAGCGATCCGCACCTCCACGCTCTGAATCTAATGGACTCTCCATGTCAGCGGCAGGGGGGGATTTGGACATGGGCCCTGCATCCCGATGCGACACCCCCTTCTCCAAACACGGCGATGTCCCTCGATTAGTCCTAGCATGCGCGACCCCATCCGTCGGGACGTGCGGCCGCCCATGCTCGAACCGGTTTCGGTACGGTGATTTGCCTCGGGCCCTTGCTGAAGGTGCCTGCGTCGAATTCCAGCTCGCCCCATTCCCGTGCTTCGCGCCGGAGACCTTGCGGCATGCATGGGCTCATGCAACTCTTTGATAATCAACAGGTTGGGGTGGCGTTGGGTGCCGGGAGCCGCCGTTTGTCGGAGAAGTCCAGCCTGTAGCTCCCCGGGTGCAGCCCGGTCGCTGCGCCGGAGCAGGAGACCCACTTCATGTGCCGGTCTCCGGGTGGCGCTGTGTCATTTATTCAACACCTTGATTTAAAAGAACTTATTGTTGCCATTCTGACGCCGGGTGCCGTGCCGGCCGGCCGTTGCGGCCGCCGGCTTCCAGGATGGGACCTCCGGCAAGGGCGCGAACTGCGAAAAACGTGTGCTGATGCATGCCTTCAGGCCTATGATTGCGCCTAGAATGCGGTCGTACCGCTGGCGGCGACCGGCAAGGGAATGCACCATCGTCATGTCGTCTCGTAACGCATCGACAGCACAGGGAGAGGCCGTGGAACGGATCAAGGAAAGCGACATCGCCAAAGGGCTGATACTGGCAACGGCATACTGCGGCGCCTATCTGGCGTCTTGGTATTTTTCGTTCGACCAGTGGTTCCTGCCCGCCGGCCTGCGCGCGGCGGCGTTGTTGTTCCTGCCTGCGCGCTACTGGCCCTATGCCTTTGCCGGCGATGCGGCCGCTCTCCTCGTGATCCGCGGTCCCAAGGCCGATCTCTACAGCGAAGAATGGGCCTATCTCAGCCCACTGCTGCTGATGCCGCTGATCGCCATGCCGGTGATGCTGTTCCGGCAGAAGCTGGGCAACCTGCGCCAGAAGTGGCGGTGGTTGCCGATGATCGCGTTGGGTCTCGCGATCTGGGCCACCCTGTGCAATCTGACGCTGAATGTCGTGTTGTCGGGACCTGGTGCGGATCAACCCACCAGCGCGCTCCACGACTACTTCCGGATCGCGGTCGGGCAGTACCTGGGCATCATGTTGCTCGTCCCGCTGCTGTTCGTCTGGACGCGCCGGGGCGAAGGTACTCCGCAGCACTGGGGCCTGTTCCGCGACATGACGGTCGCAGGCGGCGTGCTGGCGTTCCTCTATGGCACCGTGGTGGTGCCAGGCGGGCTTTCGCCCGAGGTCATGCAGGGCCTGCTGATGCTGATGATCCTGCCCGCGGCGGGCCTCACCCTGCTGCATGGATGGCGCGGGGCGGCGTTCGGCACCGTGATGGCGAACATCGCGATCGGCCTCACCCTCACCCGGGCGAACATTCCGGGGTCGCACGACAGTGTGGCCTTCATCGCCCAGCAGGCGCTGGCCGTGGTGGGCTCAGCTCTGCTCGTGCTGGGGACGGTCATTTCCGACCACTACGAGCGTGCCCGGCGTTCAAGTCTCGCCGAGCAGGATGCGCTTCGCCTCGCGCACAGCAGTTTCCAGTCGGCCGAGCACATGCTGCGCGAGCATCTGCTGTACATGGCGCAGATGCAGATGATGCTCGACGACGAGCGCAAGGAGCTCGCGGCGTGGTTGAAGTCGCGCGGCCACTCCGAAGCGGCGATGGATCTCAACAGTCGCGGCGTGATGCACCGGCGCGTGTTCGACGAGCAGGCCCTGGCCCTCTACCCGATCCGGATCGAGGAGCAGGGGCTGTATGCCGTCGTCCACTCGGAGGCGTTCAGCGATTTCTGGGCCGGCCAGGCCGAGGTGTTCTATTCGCTGCGTGGGCAGCCGCGCGAATTGTCGGTGGACCTGCAGCTGACGGCCTATCGTTGCCTGTGCCACGCCATGGCGCTGCTCTCGGAGTGCGAGCCTTCCGAAGTGCGGATCAAAATGCGTGTATGGCGCGGCGCGCGTCGCCGGGGCATCGTGTTCTTCATCGACGCCGTGCCCGGTGCGGCTGCGCAGTCTGGACAGGCCGGCGTCGCCGCGGCGGGTTTGCTGGCCGCCAGGGTGAAAGCCCATGGCGGCGTCGTGCGCCGCCATGGGCAGCGGGTCGGCGTGCTGCTGGCCGAGCCGCGGGAATCCTCCCCCTGCTTCAATACGACAGCGACTGCACTTTCCAGCGCGCCACAGTTCCATCCTGGTACAAGATGACCTCGACGTCGTCCGCCGAGTACAGCGTGTAGGGAATACCGCTGGGCGTGACCGAAGGCGAGGTCGTCACCCGATCGGCATCGCTGCCCACCGGCAGCACCCAGAGGGTCGTTTCGATCATGCCGACCGCAGCACGCACGTTGCCGTACTGGTCGTTGATCTGCACGTATTCGACGCCGTCGCGCATGAACTTGTAGACGCTCCAGCTTGGATGGTTTGCAAGATCCGGCGAGTCCGGAAACGATTCACCCAGACCGATGGAGGTGGTCTCCGGCGCACCATTGCGGTCGGAAGGGCAACCGCATCCGGCCTGCGCCACCGGGCTGGCGAGGACGGCCGCCAGCGCCAGGGCCAATGGATACAATGGCAGTTGAGCGGTGTGTTTCATCATCATGTCTCCTTGATGGGCTACGTCAGCGACGTACCTATTTAGTTAGCAGAACCGTGCGATTTTGCTTGATCGCTAACGGTCGATCCCCCCGCACCATCGTCTTCCCCGCGGGTCGCACGACGTTATCACCAACCAGCAGGCGCGATTTTCCGGGCGCCCGGTTTTGCGACGCACGGCGCGTGTGGGGTGTGCGGTCGTGGCCTGCGCGCGGTCAAGGAAGGCGCGCAACAGCGCCGTATCGCTCATCTCTGGATCGGGTGGCGCCATCGCGCCGCGGCCCGGTCATTCCAGTTCGCGATGAAAGACCGATACTTCCCGCCAACCGTGCGATCGCGCGTGAGCGGCGAGGGCCTCGGCCAGATAGACCGAGCGGTGCTTTCCGCCGGTGCAACCGAAGGCGACGGTGATGTAGCTGCGGGTGTCGGCCTGGATCCTCGGCATCCAGGTGTCCAGGAACGCCGCCACCTGGGCGAGGTAATCGCCGACGTCGCGTTGCGCGTCCAGGTACTCGCGAACCTCGTGGTCGCGCCCGGTGTACGGGCGCAGGCGGCTGTCCCAGTGCGGATTCGGCAGGCAACGCGCGTCGAATACGAAATCCGCATCCGCCGGTACTCCGCGGCGGTAGGCGAAGGACTGGAACAACAGCGAGACGGGGCGGTCGGAATCCAGTCCGAGTTCTGCGATGACCCGTCTGCGCATCTGGTGGACGTTGAGGTCGCTGGTGTCCACGACCACATCGGCCTGCTCGCGCAACGGCTGCAGCAGCCTGCGCTCGGCTGTGATCGCCTCGGCCAGCGCGAGGCCGCGCGCGCTGAGCGGATGTCTGCGCCGGGTCTCGGCGTAGCGTTTGAGCAGGATCGCGTCGCCGGCGTCGAAGAAGATCAGGGTCGGCCGACGGCCCAGGGCACCGACCTGCGCCAGCCACTCGGGAAGCCGGGAGAGGTCCGCCTGCCTGTTGCGTGCATCGATCGCCACCGCGAGTTTTTCGGGCATGCCGTTGCGGTCGGTGGCGCCGCGTACGAACGCCTCCAGCAGTTCCGCAGGAAGGTTGTCGACGCAGTAGTAGCCCAGGTCTTCGAAGGTGTGCAACGCCACCGATTTGCCGCTGCCGGACAGCCCGCTGACGATGACCAGGTCGCGCGATGCGGCCGGGGCGGGCGGCATCGGCTTGGTCATTCCGAGCGCTCCAGGAAATGCGAATGACGCGCCATGAACGCCGCCGCCGGGTCCACGCCCTTGATCCGCAGGATGTGCGTGCGTGCGGCGGCCTCGGTCAATACCGCCAGATTCCGCCCGGGCATCACCGGCAGGGTGATCGTCGGAACGTCCAGGTCGAGCACGCGCCGCGCGCCGAGATCGCCGGTCAGGCGCTCCATGCCGTCGCCGCCTTGGCGTGGGCTGCTGTCGGGTGCGCCCAGGTGGACGATCAGGCGCAGGTACTTGTTCCGCTTGACCGCGGTGTCGCCGAACATCTGGCGCACGTTGAGGATGCCCAGCCCGCGGACTTCCAGCAGGTCCTGAAGCAGTTCCGGACAGGTGCCGTCGAGCACGTCGGGGGCGATCTGGGTGAACTCCGGCGCATCGTCGGCCACCAGACGGTGCCCGCGGGTGACCAGCTCCAGCGCCAGCTCGCTCTTGCCCGCGCCGGACTCGCCGGTGATCAGCACGCCGATGGAATAGATCTCCATGAACACGCCGTGCAGGGTGACCCGCGGCGCCAGCCTGCGGGCGAGGTGGTACTGCAGGTGGTTGTAGAGCTCATGACCGCGGGCGGCCGACCCCCACAGCGGCGTGTCCGTTTCCTCGGCCGCGGCGCGCAGGTCTTCCGGGCAATGCTGGTTCTTGCTGATCACCAGTGCCAGCGGCCGCGCCTGGATGATCTTCTCGATGGTCTCCCAGCGCTGGCGCGGGTCGAGCGCATCCAGCCAGGCCAGTTCCTCGCTGCCGAGGATCTGCACCTTGTTGGGGTAGATGATGTTGAGATAGCCGGCGAGCGACGGCCGGCGGGCGACGGTGTCGACGGCCTCGAGCACGCGGTGTTGTCCGCGCTGCCCGGCGATCCAGCGCAGTTCCAGGCGCTCCTGCTGCAGATCGAACAGGTCGCGTGCGCTGATGCTGGTACTGGTCATGCGTGTGGGGTGTCGGCCGTGCCGCGGGGAAGGGGACGACGCGCCGCCGGGGAAGGCGGCGCGCCGTGAAGAGGTTGGGAGGGGTTCGGCGTCAGACGGCGTCGATGACGGAGTTGAGACCTTCTCCGCGATGGTGATCGACCATCTTTTCCTTGTGCTTCATCAGCAGCCGGTCGAGTTTGTCGGTCAGCAGGTCGATCGCGGCATACATGTCGTGCGTGCTGGCGTCGGCATGGAGGGTCTTCTTGCCCGGAAGGTTCACGGTCGCTTCGGCGGTGTGGTCGGGCTTGTTGACGCTGAGCTGGGCACGGATGTCCATGGGGTGATCGAAGTGCCGTTCCAGACGTGAAAACCGGGTTTCGACGTAGTCGCGCAGGGCGGGCGTGATCTCGATCTGGTGGCCGTGAATATCGATGTGCATCGGCGGACTCCTCTTTGTATGCCTTCGGGGCGGCAACGCGCGGCCATGGCGGGAGTGGTCGGCCGAAGCCGCATGCGGCCCGTGGTGGCGCGTCGCGCAATCACAGGGTACCCCACTGTCGGAGGGACGCAAGGGCCGTGCAGGGGTGGGATTCAGGCGCACGGCGACGTCCACCCGGAGGGCATGGACGGCTGCTTGCGACAAGGCGCGCAGGTGCGATCCGGGTCGGCCGCCGTACAGGCCGCACGCGTCGGGAAAGGCGGCATGGCGTGGGCGTGAAGAGGTTGCGCAGCGGCGGGCGCAGGCATGCGCCCATCAATGGCGCACCGCGCGGCGCGGTGCACCGCGTGAACGTCGAATGGACGGGGCGGACGGCGCGACGGGCCTCAGCCCATGCGCACGCGTTCGTGCGAGGACGGGATGTTCATCGCTTCGCGGTATTTGGCCACCGTGCGTCGTGCGACCGGAACGCCGGCGGACTTGAGATTGTCGGCCAGGCGTGCGTCCGACAGTGGCTTGCGCGGGTTTTCGGCATCGATGAGCCGCTTGATCATCGACTGGATCGCGGTGCTGGAGGCCTCGCCGCCACCGTCGGTATTGATGCCGGAGGCGAAGAAGCTGCGCAGCGGCAGGGTGCCGCGCGGGGTGAGCACGTACTTGCGCGAGACCGCGCGCGAGATGGTGGATTCGGCCAGCCCCACCTCGTTGGCGACTTCGCGCAGGGTGAGCGGACGCAGTGCCTGCTCGCCGAATTCCAGGAAGCCGGCCTGTTGCCGGATCAGGCAGCGCATCACCTTGAGCAGGGTGTCGCCGCGTGCTTCCAGGTTCTTCAGCAGCCAGCGCGCTTCCTGCAGGCAGCCGCGCAGATAGGTGGCGTCGTTGCCGCTGGCGTGCTGGATCATCGCCTGATAGCCGCGGTGGATGGTCGGGCGCTGGTGCTGGCCGGCGAGCGCCACCTTCCACAGGCCGTTCTGCCGCCAGACCACGCAATCCGGGCTGATGTAGGTGTCGGCGCCGAGGCCGCCCAGGCGCGCGCCGGGCTTGGGGTCGAGCGAGCGCACCAGGGCCAGGCCGGTCTCGATCTCGTCGATGGGCAGTTTCAGTTCCGCGGCCAGGCCGTCCACGCCGAGCTTCGGCAGCCGCTCCAGCGGGCCGGCGACGATCTCCACCGCCGCGTCCAGGCCCGGCGTGTCCTCATCCAGCGCGCCGAGCTGGATGCCCAGACATTCGCGCAGGTCGCGCGCGCCGACGCCGAGCGGGTCGAAGCGCTGGATGCGGTAGAGCACGTTGGCCACTTCGGGCACGGTGGCGTCCATCTCCGGCGCCATCGACTCGACGATGGCGGCGAGCGTCTCGCGCAGATAGCCGTCGTCGTCGATCGCGTCGATCAGCGCCTCGCCGATGCGCAGGTCGCGAGGCGAGAAGCGCGAGAGCTGCAGTTGCCAGTTGAGGTGGTCGCGCAGCGATTCGGTATTGCTGTAGCGGTCGAGCGGGTCGCCGCCGCCGTCGTCGTCGAAACTGCCGCCGCTGCCGCTGCCCCAGGTCTCGTCGAGCCCGTTCTCCCAACGGTCGTCGCCGTCGCCGTCGTTGTCGCTGCGCGTGTCTTCGACCTCCACGGCGGATTCCGCCGGCGCTTCGGCCGCGGCTTCGGTTTCGCCGCCCTCGCCCTGGCCTTCGTCCCAGTCCAGCAGCGGGTTGCTCTCCAGCGCCTGCGTGATTTCGGCTTCCAGCTCGAGCGAGGACAGCTGCAGCATGTGCAGGGCCTGACGCAGTTGCGGCGTCAGGACCAGTTGCTGTCCGAGGGAGGTTTGCAGGCGGGGTTTCATGTCCTTCGATTTTTCATCGCGGCTTCCTGCCGCGCAAGTCGTCGACCGGGACTGTTGCGGTCGACGGTCACAGTCTGAACGACTCGCCCAGGTACACGCGGCGCACGTCCGGGTTGGCCAGCAGGGTCTGCGGCGCGCCCTGCGCCAGCACGCCACCGTCGCTGAGGATGTAGGCGCGGTCGCAGATGCCCAGGGTCTCGCGCACGTTGTGGTCGGTGATCAGCACGCCGATCCCGCGGCGCTTGAGGTGGCGGATGATGCGCTGGATCTCGCCGACCGAGATCGGATCCACGCCGGCGAAGGGTTCGTCCAGCAGCATCAGACGCGGCTTGGCCGCGAGCGCGCGGGCGATTTCCACCCGTCGGCGCTCGCCGCCGGACAGGCTGGCGCCCATCTGTTCGGAGACGTGGCCGATCTGCAGCTCCTCCAGCAGCGACGACAGCTCGCGCTCGCGCCCGTCGGCATCGAGATCCTCGCGCAGCTCCAGCACCAGGCGCAGGTTGTCGGCCACGCTGAGCTTGCGGAACACCGAGGGTTCCTGCGGCAGATAGCCCACGCCGCGCTTGGCGCGCACGTACATCGGCTCGCCGCTCATGTCGTGGCCGTCGAGCACGATGCGCCCGGCGTCCGCCGGCACCAGGCCGACGATCATGTAGAAGCAGGTGGTCTTGCCCGCGCCGTTGGGGCCGAGCAGGCCGACCACTTCGCCCGCATCCAGATGCAGACCGAAATCGCGCACCACCTCGCGCGACTTGTAGCGCTTGCGCAGCCCTTCGGCGATCAGCATCAGCCGCCGCCCTGTCCGTTGCCGGAAGCCGGTTTGGCCGGCGCCGCGTCGCCCTGCGCGGCGTTGGGGAGAATGCGCAGCTTGACCCGGCCATTGCCTTCGCCGCCGCTTTCCACCCGGCCGGACTTCAGGTCGTAGGTCAGGCGCTGGCCGCTGGTGCTGCCGCGCGGGGTGGTCACGGTGTAGTTGCCGATCAGCACCACCACTTCGCTGGTCAGGTCGTAGTCGATGCGGTCGGCGCGCGCGGTCATCGGCGTGCCGTCGTCCATCTGCTGCTTCAGCACGGCTTGCCGCCCGGTGAGCACGGCGCGCACCGGCTGGCCGCCGCGCTGCTGGATGTCGGCGCGGTCGGCGCGGATGTCGAGCGTGCCCTGGGTGATGGTCACGCCACCGGAGAAGATGCTGGTGCCGTTGCCCTCGATCGAGCCCTCGTGGCGGCCGGCGTCGATCTCCATGGGCTTGGTGCGGTCGGAGGACCGCGCGAAGGCGCCGGTGGCGCAGGCCAGGGCGAGCAGGCCGCAGGCGACTGCGGCGCCGATGCGTGCCGGAGGCGTCGCGATCGCAGCGGAGGCGGCGTCGTGCTGCGGGATGCGGGGGCGGTCAGCGTGGTGCATAGCGGGAACTCACCTCGGAGTGCAGGACGTAGCGCTTGGTGTCGGTGGCGACCGAGAACCCGCGACCACGGAGTATAGAACCGGGTTGGACGATGGTCACGACCGCGTCGGTCGTCGCTTTGTTCTGCCGGGGGAAGATGCGCAGCGAATCGGTGTTCATGGTCACCGGGCGCAGATCGTCCTGCGGGCTGTTGACCTTGACCCCACCGCCCAGGCGCAGCTCGTTCTGGTCGGCACTGATCCAGCCGGTCGCCGAGGTGACCTGCCAGTACCCGCCTTCGGCGTTGGGCAGCAGGAACACCGGCGTGCGCAGGTCCATGGTCTCGTCGCCGGGGCGCCGGACCAGTTCCGGCGCGCTGACGGTGAAGGACTCGCGGCCTTCGCGATCGAGCGAGGTCAGTTCGAACGCATGCAGCA
>CBFGMS010000059.1:0-23361 GCA_965649985.1 uncultured Gammaproteobacteria bacterium
CGGCGACGTGGTCGCGCGGCTGGAGCGCCTGCGCACCCTGGCCCGCGCCGCGGCCACGCGCGGGCCGCTGGTGCTGGCCGGTTCCAGCCTGGGCGCCTACATCTCGGGCCGCATCGCGCTGGACCTGCAGGCCGAAGGTGCTGCGGTGCGCGCGCTGTTCCTGATGGCGCCGGCGCTGCGCATGGGGCCGTTGCCCGATCTGGATGCGCCCGATGTGCCGATCTCGATCGTGCATGGCTGGCACGACGAGCTCATTCCCGCCGCGGACGTGATCGCCTGGGCCCAGCCGCGCAGCGCGCGCCTGCTGCTGGTGGACGACAGCCACCGTCTGGCCGGGCACGTCCACACCTCGGCCGCCGCCTTCGGCACGCTGCTGCACACCCTGCACGACTGACGCCGCGGGCCTCGCACCCGCGCCACGGCGCGACGCCGCGACGCCGCTTCACCTGCGCCGTGTGCTGCGGCGCAGAGCGTTTCCCCATTCCACTTCACGGGTTCTCCGCATGCATTTCTTCGTTTCCTGCGCCAAGGGCCTGGAATACCTGCTGGTCGACGAGCTGATCGCGCTCGGCTGCAGCCGCGCCACCGCCGCGCGCGCCGGCGCCAATGCCGAGGGCACGCTGCAGGACGCGCAGCGCGCGGTGCTGTGGTCGCGGCTGGCCAGCCGCGTGCTGTGGCCGGTCGCCGAGTACGACTGCCCCGACGAACACGCGCTGTACGCCGGCGCCGCGGCCATCGACTGGTCCGAGCACCTGCGCGTGGGCATGAGCCTGGCGGTCGACGCGCATGTCTCCGGCGAGGCCATCACCCACGCGCGCTACGCCGCGCAGCGGATCAAGGACGCGGTGGTCGACACCCTGCGCGGGCCGAACGGCGAGCGCCCCAGTGTGGATCTGGAGCAGCCCGACCTGCGCCTGAACCTGGTGGTGCGCGCCAACAAGGCCGGTGCGTCGAAGGCGCTGCTGTCGGTGGATCTCGGCGGCGGCCCGCTGCACCGGCGCGGTTGGCGCCTGGAGCAGGGCGAGGCGCCGCTGAAGGAGAATCTGGCCGCGGCCGTGCTGCTGCGCGGCGGCTGGCCGCAGGTGTACGCCGACGGCGGTGCGCTGTTTGACCCGATGTGCGGCAGCGGCACCCTGCTGATCGAGGGCGCGCTGATGGCGGCGGATGTCGCGCCAGGCCTGCAGCGCGATGGAGCGGCGCTGCAGACGCCGTCCCGCTGGCGGGGGTTCGACCCGCTGCACTGGCGGGCGCTGGTGGACGATGCGCAGCGCCGCGCCGAAGCCGGCCGCGCCGCGCTGCGGCCGGTGTTCCACGGCAGCGACCTCGACCCGCATGCGATCCGCGCCGCGCGCGCGAACGCCGAGCGCGCGGGCGTGCTGGAAGCCATCGGCTTCGACGTGCGCGACATCGCGACAGCCCCCGTGCTGGCCGAACCGCGCGGGCTCGCGGTCTGCAACCCGCCCTACGACGCACGGCTGGCCGCCGACCCTGCCTTGTATCGGGCACTCGGCGATGCGTTGAAGCACGCCGCACCGGGCTGGAAGGCCAGCCTGCTCTGCGGTGATGCCGACTTGGCGCGCGCCACCGGCCTGCGCGCGGCGAAGAAGTACCAACTGTTCAACGGCGCGATCGAATGCGCGCTGATCGTCTGCGATCCCATCGCGCCGCCCGCGCGCGAAGCGCCGGCCGAAGGCGAGGCGCCGCGGCCGCTGTCGGAAGGCGCGCAGATGGTCGCCAACCGGCTGCGCAAGACCCTGCGCGCCTCGAAGACCTGGCGCGCGCGCGCGGGCGTAACCTGCTGGCGCGCCTACGACGCCGACCTGCCCGAATATGCCGTCGCGATCGACGTCTACACGGAGATCGCCGCGGCCGGCAGTGCCGACAACGGCGCCCCGGTGCAATGGCTTCACGTGCAGGAATATGCCGCGCCGGTGGACATCCCCGAGGCGGTTTCGCGCCGCCGTCTGCAGGACCTGCTGGCCGCCGCGCGCGAGGTGTTCGGCATTCCGCGGGAGCGGGTGGCGGTGAAGACCCGCGCCCGTGGCAAGGGCGGCAGCAAGTACGCCGACAGCGGCGCGTTCAAGCGCGGCCAGACCCTCGTCGTACACGAAGGCGGGGCGCGGCTGATCGTGAACCTGTTCGATTATCTGGACACCGGCCTGTTCCTCGATCACCGCCCGATGCGCCTGCGCATCGCCGAGGAAGCGCGGGGCGCTCGCTTCCTCAACCTGTTCGCCTACACAGGTGCGGCCACCGTGCATGCCGCGGTGGGCGGCGCGCGCGAGACGACCTCGGTGGACCTGTCCGCGACCTATCTGCAGTGGTGCGCCGACAATCTCGCCGAGAACGGCATCCGCGGCGCGCAGCACCGTCTGGTGCAGGCCGATGCCCTGCAGTGGCTGCTGGCCGACCGCGGCGAGTACGACCTGATCTTCTGCGACCCGCCGACGTTCTCCAATTCCGCGCGTGCGGACGATTTCGACATCCAGCGCGAGCACGTGCGGTTGCTGCGCGCCGCCGTGGCGCGGCTGTCGTTCGGCGGCACCCTGTACTTCTCGAACAATTACCGCCGGTTCCGTCTGGACGAGGCGGCGGTGGCCGAATTCGCGCACTGCGAAGAGCTGGGCGCCGCCGCGCTGCCGCCGGATTTCGCGCGCAACCCGCGCATCCACCGTGCGTGGCGGCTCCGGGCGAAGTGATCCCGCCCGGTGTTCGTTGTTTCGAGCGGTAGTGCGGCCCGCACCGCAGTGCGCGCCCGGCGTCAGATCTCGCCGTAGACGATCTTCAGCCAGGTGTTGCGCTGCAGGGTGACGTCGTCGCTCGACAGCTCGCCGATGCCGGTCAGCTTGGCCTGGACCGCCGGCGGCGGGTAGATCCCGGGATCGTCGGTGATGGCCTTGTCGATCAGCGGGGCCGATGCGGTGTTGGCGTTGGCGTAGGCCACGTAGTTGGTGATCGCGGCGATGGTCTCGGCTTCCATCAGGTAGTCGATGAATTTATGCGCGTTCTTCGGATGTTTCGCGTTCTTCGGGATCGCCATCACGTCGGTCCAGCGCATCGCGCCCTCGCGCGGGATCACGTAGCGGATCTCCGGGCCGCCTTCGCGTTCGGCGGCCAGGCCCTGCGCCTGGATCACGTCGCCCGAATAGCTCAGCACGATGCACAGATCGCCCGAGGCCAGGTCGGCGATCAGTTCGGAGGATCCGGTGAATTTGCGCACATAGGGTCGGATCGCCATGAAGTCGCGCTTCACCAGTTCCATCGCCTCCGCGCTGCGGTCGCTGGCATCCTTGCCGCGCCGGATCAGCGCCGCCGTGATCGGTTCCATCGCATCGTCGAGAATGCCGATGCCGCACGACGAGAGTTTGGCCGCCAGCATCGGGTCGAACAGCAGGTCCCAGCTGTCGAGCGGGACGTTGCCGCCGATCGCCGCGCGCACCCGTTCGGTGTTCACGCCGATGCCGGTCGTGCCCCACATGTACGGCACCACATGCGCGTTGCCGGGGTCGAACTGGCCCAGATCCGCGAGGATGGCCGGGTCGAGGTTGCCGAGATTCGGCAGCGCCGATTTGTCGAGCGGCCGCAGCCGCTTCGCATCGACCAGTTCGCGCGCCAGCGGGCGCGCCGAGGGGAAGATCACGTCATAGGTGTCCGGGTCGGACGCCATCGTTTCGGTGAGGGTGTCCAGCGACGAGAACGTGTTGTAGTTGACCCGGATGCCGGTACGCGCCTGGAACGCCTTGAGCGTGTCTTCGGCGATGTAGTCGCTCCAGTTGTACACGTTCAGTTCGTTGCCTTCGCCGGCACCCGATGGCGCGGCGGACACCCTGTCCGGTGCGATCCGGTCGGCGGCCGCGTCGTCCGTCGCGGGCGCGTCGCCCCCGCTGCAGCCGGCCAGCAACAGTGCTGCGAGTCCACATGCCCATGCGCGGCTGATGATGCACACGCCCCCTGTCGTCGCCCGGCGGGCGGCTTCGATGTGATCCATGTACGGCCCTTCCAGAGCAGTCCGAATGAGTTGAGTGCAGCTTGCCGGCGTGGCCGGCACCCTTGCCGCGGCCGGCGATGGTAACCCGGGCATGCGGCCCGAACAGGGCAGATGCGCAAGGTTCTGTGCGCGGAATGCGGCCCTGGCGCTCATCGAGCGCAGTTTCGGCCCTGCCTTGAGGCGACTGTCGCGACGGCACGGGCCCTCCGCGCTGCGCAACCCTGCGTTGCGCCCGCCGTGCTGGAGACGGCGCGCTGTGCAGCCATATCGTGCTGCGTCCGGGGCCCGCCGCAGCTCGTCCAGCTGCAGGTTCCCGCTGGCGCCCCCCTCTCGTCGACGTCTGCGTCGCGCATCCGCCGCCGCCCGTCCCATCGGAGCACTCCCATGACCGACCTCGCGTCCCGCCCTGCCACTGCCGGGCCCACCGCCGCCGCCCCCGCCGCCGACGCGTCGGCCGCTCCCGCCCGCCTGCTGCGCAGGGTCTCCGCCATCGCAGCGTCCGACGGCGCGGGCGTGCGCCTTCGCCGGGTGATCGGCACCAGCGCGCTGCCCGATCTGGACCCGTTCCTGATGCTCGACGAGTTCGGCACCGACCGCCCGGAGGATTACATCGCCGGTTTTCCCGACCATCCGCATCGCGGTTTCGAAACCGTCACCTACATGCTGGACGGGCGCATGCGCCATCGCGACAACCACGGCAACGACGGCCTGCTGGTGCCGGGCGCGGTGCAGTGGATGACCGCCGGCCGCGGTCTGGTGCATTCGGAAATGCCCGAGCAGCAGGAAGGCCGCATGCGCGGGTTCCAGCTGTGGGTGAACCTGCCCGCGGCGCAGAAGATGTGCGCACCGCGCTATCAGGAGTTCGCGCCGGATGCGATCCCCGACGCCGCACCGGCGCCCGGCGTGCGGGTGAAGGTGATCGCCGGCGTCCTACCGCTGCCCACGGGCGAGGTGACGGGGCCGATCGAACAGCCGGCCACCGCGCCCATCTATCTGGACATCGCGCTCGAGGCCGATACGGCCTGGACGCATGTCTTGCCCGAAGGCCATCAGGGCTTCGTCTACGTGTACGAAGGCGCGCTGCAGGTGGGCAAGGCCGAGGATGCGCGCGCGCTCGCCGCGCAGACCCTGGGCGTGCTCGATGGCGGGCCCAGGGTCGAGATGCGGGCGGACGGGCAGGGCGCGCGGGCGCTGCTGGTGGCTGGGCGTCCGCTGCGCGAGCCGGTGGCGCGCCATGGCCCGTTCGTGATGAATACCCGCGAAGAACTGATGCAGGCCGTGGTGGACTTCCAGCAGGGCCGGTTCTGAGGCGAGCGGGTGGGTGTGTGTGAAGGCGGGCGAGATTCAGGGCCGGGCCCGCTCATGCGCCCGCAGTGGCCGCGAGGGTGATCGCGGTCAATCTGCTGTGGGCCGGCATGGAGTCCCGGGTGTGCGCGCGTATTCGCCGTCGATGGGGCGGCGTTGCTCCATGTCGACGAGTGCCAGGCAACCGCCAGCCCTCGTGCCGGGCGTCGCGACTCAGCGCTGCGCGAGACCCGCTTCGCCGAAGCGCAGATTCTCGACCACGCTCTGATACTGCTTGAGCGCTGCGGGGTCGTCGGTGCGGATGACCACGTGGGCCACGCGGTTGCGATCGATCTCCAACAGCGTCTCGCGCACCAGTTCATCGGGGCGTCCGGCGATCTCGCTGCGGTACCACCACAGCGTATCGCCGGCGAAGCGGCCCTCCTCTTCGCGCAGGCCGCGCTGCGGCCGGAAGGGCGTGTCGCGGGAGATGGTCACCGCGAAGGCTTCGCGGCCCTCCGCGTCGATCGCGCGGCACAGATGGAGATCGCCGGCCTGCATGTCCGTCCAGATCAGGTCCCCGGCGGCGCTTGGCAGTGCGGGGCATGGACTCGCGGCGTCCTGCGCGTGTGCGAGTGGCGCGCAGGCGAAGGCGGCGAACATGGACAGGGTGAGCGTGCGTCGGGCGATCGTATGCATCGTTGTCTCCGCTTGGGGGTGGCGAACCGCATCCTGCGCAGATGGCGACGATGTGCGTGTCCTGATCCTGCGGTCCGGCTTCCTGATCCGCCGTCGGGTGGCGACCGACCCCATGTTGTCCCCTGGTCGGCCCCGCCTGGCTGCGTGTCGCGGGAGGTCTCGCGTGGCTCCCGTAGCCGTTGCACATCGCTGTCGAGCAGAAGTGATGAAGCATCTAGCGTGCCAGTCGCGCCAAGTGACGGTATTTTCGTCCATCGTTCCATCGGGCGCTCGATGAAGGGACGATGAATACCCTGCAGTGGCATAGGGGGTGCGCGCATGCGGGCCTGCGTTGCATGCAAACGTTTGCGTCCCGCTTCGCATGGTGGCACGCCAAGACCCGCGGTGCGCTGCAATATGACGCTGAAGGTCAATAGCTGACGCGATGCGCGGCCGCCTCTGTCTCCGCGGAAGGACGCAGCCTCTGGTCGGAGATGAGGACGGCACGCCATTGCGGGCATCACGCGCGTCTGCCGCCGCGCTGCCACCCGCGGGGCGAGCACCGGGACGTGCCGGGTGTCGGCTCAGTCGTCGTCGGGGGACCGTGCGATGTCGAGCGTTTCCACCATGCGCTGGCGGCGCGCGACGGCGTCGGCATCGGTGGCGCGCATGAAGATGTGCGCCTTGCGCCCGTCCGCGGTGGTGATCAAGGCCTCGCGCACGATGTCCTGGGGCGCGGTGAGGACCTCGCTCCTGTACCACTGCAGCTCGATCCCGCCGAGCCGACCCACTTCCGCACGCCGGTTGCGGCGCGGCCGGAAGGGCGATTCGGGGCTGATGGTCAATGCGAACGCCTCTTCCCCGCTGCTCTCGAGGATCGCCTTGCAGAACAGCATGTCGGGCGTGCTGAAGGACTCCCAGCGCAGGTCCGCGGAGAGCGATGGATCGAGGGAGGGGCACTGGGCCGCCGCGTCGGAGGGCGGCGTCTGCGCACCGACAAGACCCGCGCAGAGACATGCAGACAGCAAGACGATCCTGGTCGATTTCATTCCTGATCTCAAAGCGCGAATTCACTCAGCTGAACATGATGCAACGAACCGTCGCGTCCCGACACGCGCTTCAGTGTGACGCGAGTCACGCATTCTGATTGCGGGTTTCACATGAGCAGATGACGCGACGCCATGGGCGACACGGCAGGGCCAGGCCCGAGGCCCTTGTACGGGCGCCGCGCTGTGGAGGCCGCCTCGTCAGCGCTGCAGCAGGAACTCCAGCACGAACTTGCTGCCGAAGAACGCCAGCACCAGCAGGCTCATGGCAGTCAGCGTCCAGCGCACCGCGGTGCGGCCGCGCCAGCCCTGCAGCCGGCGGCCCAGCAGCAGCGCGCCGAAGGCCAGCCACGACAGGGCACTGAACACGGTCTTGTGCGCCAGGTCCTGTGCAAGCAGGTCCTCGACGAACAGCACGCCGGTCAGCAGGGCCGCGGTCAGCAGGGCGAAGCCGAAGGCCACGGTGCGGAACATCAGGGTTTCCAGCTCGATCAGCGGCGGCAGCGCGCGCAGCCAGGCCGAGAACCGGCGCTGGCGCAGGGCGCGCTCCTGCATCCACAGCAGCACGGCCAGCAGCGCCGCCAGCGCCAGCCCCGCATAGGCCAGCAGGGCGGACCAGGCATGTAGTTGCAGGCGCCAGTCGAGATCGGAGGGCGTGCGCTTGCCGAGCACGGCATAGAGCGCCAGCGTGGCCGCGGCGATCGGCAGCACGATCGTCGCCAGCGCCGCCATCCGCCCGCGTGCGGCCAGCGGCAGGGTGAGCCCGACCATGCCCGCGCCCACCAGGGACAGCGCCGAGACGAAGTGCAGATCGGCGCCTCCGGCGGTGCGCCAGATCAGTCCATGCGTGCCCAGGTGTGCCAGCAGCGCCAGTGCCGGGACCGTCCAGAACGCCGCCGGCATCGGCGTGCGCCCGCTGCCGATCCGCCGCGCCAGCTGCAGCGCGGCGGCCAGATACAGCAGGATCGCCAGGGGCGGAAGGATGAGAACCATCGTCATCGTGGAAGTGTGGCACAAAGCCGCGTGCGCACACTGGCCCGGGAGTGGATCGGGCGGGCCGCTATACTGCACGGCCCTCACGTCTCCGCGCGGTCCCGTCCATGTTCGAGTCCCTCACCCAGCGTCTGTCCGCCACCGTCGAGCGCCTGCGCGGCCGCGGCCGGTTGACCGAGGAGAACATCCGCGAGACCACCCGCGAGGTGCGCGTGGCCCTGCTCGAAGCCGACGTGGCGCTGCCGGTGGTGCAGGCGCTGATCGAGCGCATCAAGGTGCGCGCGGTCGGGCAGGAGGTGCTGAAGTCGCTGACGCCCGGCCAGGCGCTGATCAAGGTGGTGCAGGACGAACTCACCACGGTGATGGGCTCGGCCGCGACCGAGCTGAACCTCAATGTGCCGGCACCGGCGGTGATCCTGATGGCCGGCCTGCAGGGCGCGGGCAAGACCACCACGGTCGGCAAGCTGGCCAAGCACCTCAGGGAGAAGCGCAAGAAGAAGGTGATGGTGGTCTCCGCCGACGTCTACCGCCCGGCCGCCATCGAACAGCTGAAGACGCTGGCCGAACAGGTGGACGTGCTGTTCTTCCCGTCCACCGCCGACCAGAAACCCGAAGCGATCGTCAAGGCCGCCATCGACGACGCGCGCAAGTCGTATGTGGATGTGCTGCTGGTCGACACCGCCGGCCGCCTGACCGTGGACGCGGCGATGATGGCCGAGATCCAGGCCCTGCACGCCGCGGTCAAGCCGGTCGAGACCCTGTTCGTGGTCGACGCCATGACCGGCCAGGACGCGGCCAACACCGCCAAGGCCTTCAGCGAGGCGCTGCCGCTGACCGGCGTGGTGCTGACCAAGACCGACGGCGACGCGCGTGGCGGCGCGGCGCTGAGCGTGCGCTACATCACCGGCCGGCCGATCAAGTTCATCGGCACCGGCGAGAAGCTCGACGGCCTGGACGTGTTCCATCCCGACCGCATCGCCAGCCGCATCCTCGACATGGGCGACGTGCTGTCGCTGGTCGAGCAGGTGGAGCAGCAGGTCGACAAGGACAAGATGGCCAAGCTGGCCGAAAAGGTCACCAAGGGCAAGAAGTTCGACCTCAACGACATGAAGGAGCAGCTGGAGCAGATGCAGAACATGGGCGGCCTGCACGGACTCATGGACAAGCTGCCCGGCATGGGCCAGGTGCCCGACCAGCTCAAGAACCAGATCACGGGCAAGGAAATCCCCCGCCAGATCGCGATCATCAATTCGATGACCAGGAAAGAGCGGCGCCACCCCGACCTGCTCAACGGCTCGCGCCGCGCGCGCATCGCCCGCGGCGCCGGCCTCACCCCGGCCGACGTCAACAAGCTCATCAAGCAGTATCAGCAGATGGAAAAGATGATGAGCAAGCTCAGCGCCGGCGGCATGAAGGGCTTGATGCGCAGCATGAAGGGCATGATGGGCGGCCGCGGCGGGATGCCGTTCCGCTGATGGGCTCCCGGGCGTGCTGCTTCACGGTGCCGCCTGAAAGTGTCGCCTCAACCTTCGGCTTCACTCACTCACTCACTCACTCACTCGCGAGCACAGTGCGCAGGGCACCGATCCCCGCACGCCGCATCGGCCGCTCGTCCACCGGCGAGAGCGGTGCCTGGCGGAGCGCGTGGTAGGGCAGCACGGTGAGATCGAAGCCGAGGTCTTCGGCCGAGAACAGCCAGACGGGACAGTCCAGAGTGCGCTCGCGGTCCAGGCGCAGACGCCGGCTGCGCGATTCGGCCGGAATGCGGTGGTCGTCGAGGAAATGCGCCACCGCCTCCGCATCGTCGCAATGCAGGTGCAGTTGCACGGCGGAGTAGGCATCGGCGGTGCCGTCCAGCACCGGGCCGACCAGGCGCGGGTCGAAATCGGCGAAGAACTCCAGCGCGCGCAGCGCGGCCTCGCGTCGACGCCGCAGCTCGGCCGGCTGGCCGGTGGCATGGCTGTGATGCCGTGCGTCCGCGGCCGGCACTGCCTCCGACACGCCGGCGCCCTGGTCATGCCGCGCCGGGCCGCCGTCGGACGGCGCTTCCTGAGGCAGCCCGCCTTGAGACGGCGCGCCCTGCGACAGCCCGCCCTGCGACAGCCCGCCCTGGAACAGCCGCTGATATTCGCGCAGGGCTTCTTCGATCTCGCGGTTGCGCGGCAGTGAGGCGTCGTCGTGGATGCCGAGCCGCTCGGCGGCCTTGAGTTTGGCCTGGTGGAAGTCGCGGACACCGGATTCGGCCATCAGCCGGGCGGCTTCGCGGGCGAGACGGTAGCGCCGTTCGCGCGTCTTCGTCTCGGCGTGCTGGCGGGCGTGATGCATGGTGGCGTCCCGTCGTGGCCTGCGGCCGACTCTAACCGATGACGGCGGGAATGGGGAGTTGCGGCGGGCTGGATTCGGCGGTTCGGCGTCCGAGATCGGATGGATCGAGGGGTGGACGGTCGATCGGTATTTCTCTTGTCGTCCCTCGCTGCGCTCGGGACGACAAGAGGGTGTGAAGCGGGAATCGTGAAGGGCGAACCGCAATCCCCGAGCCGCGGCCACCGAATCACCTCACTCCGAACCCCGGAATCCCGTCAGAAAATGTCGAAGGCCTGCTCGTCCGGCATCTCGTCGCCGTAATCGCCATAGTCGACAAAGCTTTCCATCCGCTCCAGGTCCTCGACCTTCACGTATTCGACGATCCCGCCGCCGGATTCGGAGGCCATCAGGCGGCCGTCGGCGGAGACCACCACGCGCACCATGTTGGCCGGCGGTTCGTTCGGCGCGACCGGCACGTCCTTCAGCGCGACCTTCATGTAGTCGATCCAGATCGGCAGCGCGGCCTTGCCGCCGTATTCGCGGTAGCCGAGCGAGGTGTTGTCGCTCTTGCCCACCCACACCGTGGTCACCAGGTTGCCGCCGGTGCCGGAGAACCAGGCGTCGCGGTGGTCGTTGGTGGAGCCGGTCTTGCCGCCGATGTCCTCGCGGCCGATACGCTTGGCGTCGGTGGCGGTGCCGCGCTGCACCACGTCGCGCATCATCGACACCATCTGATAGGCGATGCGCTCGTCGATGGCGCGCGGCGCCACCTGTGCGTCGGCGGGCAGCGGCCTGGTCGGCGTGGTCTCCTTCTTCTTTTCCTGCCCGGCCTTGCCCTGCGCCGTGCCGGACGACGCGGTCGCTGCCGGGCCGAGGTTGAAGCCATCGACCACGTTCGCCGCCGCCGACGCCACCGGGCGGCCGGCCAGCGCGGTGCCGGGCGTGCAGCCGCGGCAGGCGACGACCGGCTTGTGCTTGTAGACCACCTGGCCGTCGCTGTCGCGCACCTCGTCGATCACCCACGGATCCACCCGGAAGCCGCCGTTGGCGAACACGGCATAGCCGCGCGCGATCGACATCGGCGTCAGCGAGGGCGTGCCCAGCGAGATCGACAGGTTCGGCGGCAACTCTTCCTTGTTGAAGCCGAACTGGGTGATGTAGTCCCGCGCATACTCCACGCCGATCGCGTCGAGCATGCGCACCGAGACCAGGTTGCGCGAACGCACCAGCGCCTCGCGCACCCGGCCCGGGCCGGCGAAGCCGCCGCCGTCGTTCTGCGGACGCCACACCTTGTTGTTGCCCATGCGGAACACCACCGGCGCGTCCAGCACGATCGAGGCCGGGTTGTAGCCGCGCTCGAACGCTGCCGCATAGATGAAGGGCTTGAACGACGAGCCCGGCTGGCGCTTGGCCTGGGTCGCGGTGTTGAACTTGTTGCCGGCGAAGCTGTAGCCGCCGACCAGCGCGCGCACCGCGCCGGTGTCGGCATCCAGCGAGACGAGCGCCGCCTGCGCGCGCGGCACCTGGTCCAGACGGTACTTGACCTGCTCCGGCGCCGCGCGGGACTGCGTGGCCACGGGGGGGGCGTCCTCGCCCTTGCCGCCCTCACCCTTCGGCGCATCGACGACCCGGCGGACCCGGGTCACGTCGCCGCGCTTGAGCAGGGTGGCGGGGCTGCGGCCGGGCCAGCGTGCTTCTTCCTTGCCGATCGTGATCAGCGTGCCGTCACCCAGCACCGCCTCCGCCGTATCGCCCTGTACGCCCAGCACCAGGGCCGGCAGGAGTTCGCCCTGCACCGGGTACCGCGACAGACGCTTGGCCGCTTCGGCCGGCCCCTCGTTCGGACCGAGTTCGAGGAACGGCATCGACTTGGCGTTCCAGCCGTGGCGATGGTCGTAGGTGTGCAGCCCGTCGCGCACCGCCTGGTCCGCCGCGGCCTGCATGGTCGCGTCGATGGTGGTGGTGACCTGATAGCCGCGCTCCAGCGCATCCTCGCCGAAACGCTCGATCATCTCCTGGCGCACCATCTCCGCGATGTAGGGGGCGTACACCTCCACCGGCTTCTCGTGGGGGGTGGCGTGCATGGGCACCGCGCGCGCGGCCGCTTCCTCGGCCGGGGTGATCATGCCCAGCTCGCGCATGCGCTTGAGCACGTACACGTCGCGGCGCTCCTTGGCGCGCACCGGGTTGCTGATCGGGTTGGCGCTCGACGGGAACTTGGGGATCGACGCCAGCGACGCGGCCTCGTCCAGGTCCAGCTGGTCGAGCGTCTTGCCGTAGTAGTACTCGGCCGCAGCGGCCACGCCGTAGGCGCGATTGCCGAAGAAGCTGTTGTTGAGGTACAGCGCGAAGATCTCGTCCTTGCTCAGCTCCTGCTCCATCTTCCGGGCCAGCAGCATCTCCTTCAGCTTGCGCTCGATCCGGTACTCGTTGCTGAGGAAGAACTGGCGGGCCACCTGCTGGGTGATGGTCGAGCCGCCGGCCACGCGCTCCTTGTCGGTGAACACCATCTGCCACACCGCGCGGCCCACGCCCTTGTAGTCGACGCCCTCGTGTTCGTAGAAACGCGCGTCCTCGGCGGCCAGGAAGGCGTCCTTCACCCGCTTGGGCACGTTCGCCATCTCCACCGGATAGCGCCGCTTCTCGCCGAACAGGGCCATCAGCCGGCCATCCGCGGCATAGACATAGAGCGGCTCCTGCAGCTCCACGGCGCGCAGGGTCTTCGGGTCCGGCAGGTCGCTGGACAGCTTCGCATAGAGGATCGCGAGGCCGATGCCCCCGACCACGGCTCCGATCAGGCCGAGCAGGAACATCCAGCGAAGAAGGCGGCGAATCCGGGACATGGGCGGGCGAACCTGGAGCAAGTGGAAAGAGCGCGCAGTATACGGATACCGTCCACCGGCTCCTCCACGCCCGCACGCGAGGTCCGTCGCCACTTGGATGGGGCAGGGCGGGCATGCGGGGCCGGGGGCGGGCTTGGGGTACCACGCTGGGGGCGGGCCGGCACGCGAACGCGCGGGGGGGATCCTGCAGAGGAATCGCACGTTCGGGACGGGAAACCGATCACAACCCCAGAATCAAACACTTGCGTTGTCGAATTCGACGCGTACTATCGCTCTTCCCTCGATCACCTTGATCTTTCGGTGCGCGAGGGCAGGCTTCCAGCCATCGCGGAGCGTCCGTCCGACGCATTCGCGCAGGTTCGAAGCCGGCGCGGCCAGGCCCACCTGATGCCGCGTTGCGTCCTGGTCGTGTCGAGGGGGCGACAGGCCGGACCGGTTCCATCCAGCGAATACCAACGAAATCAATGCGCTGCGCCGGCTCGGGCGGGGCATTTTACGGTGTCGCCGGAGTGTGATCGCGGTCACTGTCAGCGCTTTCCGCCCAACGGACAGTTGCCACCGGGTGAAAAGTCCGTTATTTAATGTACTGGGACACGTAACGCGCGTAACCGCGCGTGGGATGGGGAAAAAGTGGGACTGTTCTCGAAAACTCAGTCACCGTTGGTGGGCGTCGACATCAGCTCGACCGCCGTCAAACTCCTGCAGCTGTCTCGGACCGGCGACCGCTACCGCGTGGAGCATTACGCGGTCGAGCCGCTGCCGCCGAACGCCGTCGCCGAGAAGAACATCGTCGAGTCCGAGGCGGTGGGCGAGGCGATCCGTCGCGCGCTCAGCAGGTCCGGCTCCAAGGCCAAGCATGCAGCCGCCGCAGTCGCCGGCTCATCGGTCATCACCAAGGTGATCCCGATGTCCGCCGAGCTCGACGAGGACGACATGGAGTCCCAGATCGAGCTGGAGGCGGCCAACTACATTCCGTACCCGATCGAGGAAGTGAATCTCGACTTCGAGGTCCTCGGGCCGATGCCGGGCAATCCGGAAATGGTCCAGGTCCTGCTGGCCGCCTCGCGTGCCGAGAACGTCGAGATGCGCGCCTCCGCGCTGGAGATCGGCGGCCTCACCGCCAAGGTGATGGACGTCGAGGCCTTCGCGGTCGAGAACGCCTTCGGCCTGATCGCCGGCAACCTCAGCGTGCCGCACGACGGCCTGGTCGCACTGGTCGACGTCGGCGCCACCATGACCACGCTCAGCATCCTGCGCAACGGACGCAACATCTACAGCCGTGAACAGGTCTTCGGCGGCAAGCAGCTCACCGACGAGGTGATGCGCCGCTACGGACTGAGTTACGAAGAGGCCGGGCTGGCCAAGCGCCAGGGCGGTCTGCCCGAGAGTTACGAGATCGAAGTGCTGGAGCCGTTCAAGGAAGCCATGGCGCAGCAGATCGGCCGTCTGCTGCAGTTCTTCTACGCCGGCAGCGAGTACAACCGCGTCGACCAGATCGTGCTGGCCGGCGGATGCGCCTCGATTCCCGGCGTCGCCGCCATGGTCGAGGAACAGATCGGCGTGCAGACCACGGTCGCGAACCCACTCGCGCAAATGACCCTCGGCCCCCGCGTGCAGGCGCACGCGCTCGCGCAGGATGCGCCGGCGCTGATGATCGCCTGCGGCCTCGCACTGAGGAGCTTCGACTGATGGCACGGATCAATCTCCTCCCGTGGCGCGCCGAGCGCCAGAAGCAGCGTCAGCAACAGTTCTACGTGATGATCGCCGTCGCCGTGGTCAGCGGTCTGCTCGCCTGGTTCATGATCGACAGCTACTACGACATGCAGATCTCGGGCCAGCAGAAGCGCAACCAGTTCCTGGTCGGCGAGATCGCCAAGCTCGACGCCGAGATCGCGGAAATCGCCGAGCTGGACGAGAAGAAGTCCCGTCTGCTCGCGCGCAAGAAGGTGATCGAGGAGCTGCAGGCCAACCGCTCGCAGATGGTGCACCTGTTCGACGAGCTGGTGCGCACCATCCCGGACGGCGTGATCCTCACCTCGATCAAGCAGGACGGCGACAGGCTGATCCTGGAAGGCCGCACCCAGTCCAATGCGCGCATCAGTACTTACATGCGCAATGTCGAGGCGTCGCAGTGGATGCGCGCACCGGAGCTGTCGATCATCGAAGCCAAGGGCGAAGAACGCGGTCTGCCGTTCGTCTTCACGCTGGCCGTGACCATGACCGACCCGGCCGCAGAGGCCGAGCTGGCCAAGGCCGCCGCACAGGAAGCCGGGACTGACACCGCCGCCGATCCCGCGGCCGGCGGCGCGGTGCCGGACGCGACCGGTCTGCAGCCGCTGAGTCCTGCCGGCACGCCCGCACCCGAGGCCGCGCCCGGCTCCGTGCCGGCCACTGCGCCTGCATCGCCTGCCGCCGCGCCGGGCGCGCCCGCAACCGGTAACCCGCAGCCGCCGGCGGCTACGCCCGCACCGGCAGGAGGTCCCGCGTCGTGAGCAAGAAAAAAATGTCCCTCAAGGACCTCGACTTCAACAACATCGGTTCGTGGCCTCGCGAATGGCAGATGGGTTTCTGCGTGGTCGTGGCGCTGGTCATCATGGTTCTGCTGTGGAACTTCCTGACGTCCTCCAAGGGCGATCAGCTCGAAACGCTCGAGCGCGAGGAAGCCGCCCACCGCAGGACCTTCGAGGAGAAGGCGGCCAATGCGGCCAACCTCGAACCGCTCAAGCAACAGCTCGCGCAGATGGAGCAGCAGCTGCAGCAGATGCTCCGGCAGCTGCCCAGCAAGACCGAGATGGCCGACCTCATCGTCGACATCTCCCAGACCGCGCTGGCGACCGGCATCCAGAACGAGCTCTTCCAGCCCAAGGACGAGATGCCGAAGGACTTCTACGCCGAGAAGCCGATCGATCTGAAGATGGTGGGCAGCTACCACCAGTTCGGCGCCTTCGTCAGCGGCGTGGCCTCGCTGCCGCGCGTGGTGATCATGACCATGCACAACATCTCCCTGACCCCGCGCGAGAAGGGCGCGGGCAAGGGCATCGTCCCCGGCGCGCCGCTCGAGCTGTCCGGCACGATCAAGACCTATCGCTATCGCGACGAGACCGAAACCTCCGCGACCGCGACCACCGGCACGCCGGGCGGGACTCCCGCACCTGGCGCCGCTCCGGCCGCGGCTCCCGCACAGCCCGCAGGAGGCAGCCGATGATGCCGAAATCCAACCTCCTCGCATCGCTGCGGGTGCCGGCCGCGCTCGCCTGTGCGCTGCTGCTGTCCGGCTGTCTCGGCCGCGACATCGACAGCGAGCCGGGCGAGGCGCCGAATCTGAACACCTTCGTCGCCAACATCCGGGCGAAGCCCGCGCCGGCGCTCGAGCCGCTGCCGGTGATGCAGCAGTTCGAAACCTTCGAATACTCCGCGCAGAATCTGCGCGACCCGTTCAGTCCCGCATTCGCGTCGAGTGCCGCCGCGGCGGGCAAGCGGCCGAATCCGGATCGGCGCAAGCAGTTGCTCGAACAGTTTCCGCTCGACAGCCTCGACATGGTCGGCACCATCGGCACCGGGGGCAATCTCGTCGCCCTGGTCCTGGCGCCCGACAAGGTCACCTACAAGGTCCGTCCCGGCGACTACATCGGCCAGAACGACGGCCGGGTGAGTCGGATCGACGAGTACCGGGTCGAGCTGGTCGAGCTGGTTCCGGATGGCAGCGGCGGTTGGGAAGAGCGCGCAGCGACGCTGACGCTCGAAGACGAATAAAGACGAGGGGATAGCGATATGACCTTACTCAACGCGCAAAGCCTGCATCAGGGCCGACGCTCCATGCCGCTCCGGGCCGTTGCCCTGGGCGTCGCCGCCGGCCTGCTTTCGGCGCTGAGCGCCGTGAATGCAGCCCCGCCCGCCCAGCCGTCCGCACCGGCCGCCACCCAGCAGGTGGTGGCCAACGGCCAGACCGCCGGCCCGGTGGTCGTCGACAGCATCGACTTCCGTCGAGGCGACGGTGGATCGGGCAAGCTGATCCTGCGTTTCGACCGCGAAGGCGCGGCGCCCGACCTGCGCACCGGCGATGCCGGTGTGGTGGTCGACATCGGCAACGCCAGCGTGCCGGCGCACCTGCAGAAGCTGTACAACGTGGCCGATTTCGCCACGCCGGTACGCGACCTGCAGGCCAGCGGAAGCGGCGGACGCACGCAGGTCGTGCTCAACGCCAACGCCGCCTTCGAGCCACTTGCCTACCAGAGCGGCCGCGAATACATCGTCGAGCTCATCCCGCGGGCGCCGGCCAAGCCGCAGCGCGCGGTGGGTGCGGCCTCGCCGGCGGTCGGCGGCCAGGTGTCCGCACCGAATGCTGCGCGCAGCTACAGCGGTCGTCCGGTGACCTTCAACTTCCAGGACGTGCCGGTGCGCACGGTCCTGCAGTTGATCGCCGAGGAGTCCGGGCTCAACATCGTCGCCAGCGACACGGTCACCGGCAACGTGACCCTGCGCCTGGTGAACGTGCCCTGGGATCAGGCCCTGGACATCGTCCTGCAGGCCAAGGGGCTCGACAAGCGCCGCAGCGGCAACGTGGTGTGGATCGCCCCCCAGTCCGAGATCGCCAAGTTCGAGCAGGAGCGCGAGGACGCGCGCATCGCGATCGAAAACCGCGCCGAGATGGTGACCGAGTACATTCCGGTCAGCTACGGCAACGCCGAAGAGATCGCCAACCTGCTGACCGAAGACAGCAAGACCGCGCAGGGCGCTGGCGGTGGCGGCGGCGCGGCTGGCGGCGCAGGCGGACAGCAGAGCCGTGGCTTCCTGTCGGCGCGCGGCAGCATCAGCTTCGACAAACGCACCAATACGCTGCTGGTGATCGACATCCCGCAGAAGGTGGCCGAGATCCGTCGCCTCGTGGGTCTGCTCGACAAGCCGGTGGATCAGGTGCTGATCGAGGCCCGCATCGTGATCGCCAACGAGGACTTCGCCCGCGAGCTGGGCGCCAAGTTCGGCATCCGCGGCCAGAAGGACAACGTGCGCTTCGGCGACGAGATCACCGAGGTGATCGACGAAACCACCAAGCAGCGCTTCACCATCCTCGACGAGGGTCTCGGCGTGAACCTGCCGGCGACCGCGGGCGCACTGATCACCAGCAATCCGGCCAACTTCGCGCTGACCTTCCTCAACGCGGGCTATGGGCTCGACCTCGAGCTGTCGGCGATGCAGGAAGAAGGCCGCGGCGAGATCATCTCCAACCCGCGCGTGGTCACCAGCAACCAGCGCGAGGCGGTGATCAAGCAGGGCCGCGAGATCGGTTACGTCACCACGCAGTCCCAGGGCGGCACCGTGACCCAGACCGTGAACTTCAAGGAAGCGGTGCTGCTGCTGCGCGTGACGCCGACGATCACCAACGATGGTCGCGTGTTCATGAACATGCTGATCACCAAGGACGAGCTGGAAGAGTTCGTGCAGACCATCAACGGCTCGGTGCCGATCATCTCCAAGCGCGAAGTCACCACGGCGGTGCTGGTGGACGACGGCAACACGGTGGTCATCGGTGGCGTGTACGAATTCACCGACCGCCAGTCCATCTCCAAGGTGCCGTTCCTCGCCGACATCCCCTTCCTGGGCAATCTGTTCAAGAAGAAGGGGCGCGGCAAGAGCAAGGCCGAGCTGCTGATCTTCGTCACCCCGCGCGTGGTGCCGGTGGCGCCCCGCGCCAACTGAGACGACGCAGCGCAGACGGGTCGCCGAACGCGGCCCGGCAGATCCGGACACGGGGGCTTCGGCCCCCGTGTTTTTTTTTGGCGGAGCGCCCGCGCGGAGCATGTGCGAACATTCGTGTCCGACTTCGGTCAAACTGCGGCCCGGACTTCCGCACAGAGCGCACGCCACGATGGACACCGCCACCGCACCGCCTTCCGCCGCCACCGGCGATCTGCATGCCGCATTCGCCCGCCTGCGCGAGCGTCTGTCGGCGGAGATCGTGGGCCAGGCGGCGCTGATCGAGCGCCTGCTGATCGCGCTGCTGGCCGATGGGCATCTGCTGGTGGAGGGAGCGCCGGGCTTGGCCAAGACCACCGCGATCCGTGCGCTGTCAGCGCGCCTTGAGGCCGATTTCGCACGCGTGCAGTTCACGCCGGACCTGTTGCCGGCCGATCTCACCGGCACCGAGGTGTGGCGTCCGCAGGACGGGCGTTTCGAATTCCAGGCCGGGCCGATCTTTCATTCGCTGCTGCTGGCCGACGAGATCAACCGCGCGCCGGCCAAGGTGCAGTCGGCGCTGCTCGAGGCGATGGGCGAACGCCAGGTGACGGTCGGCCGGCGCACCTACCCGCTGCCGCGCCTGTTCCTGGTGATGGCCACCCAGAATCCGATCGAGCAGGAAGGCACATTCCCGCTGCCCGAAGCGCAGCTGGACCGTTTCCTCATGCACGTGCGCATCGGTTACCCCGACGCCGCGGTGGAGAGCGAGATCCTGCGCCTGGCGCGGGAGCGTGCGCGCGAGGAAGACGGCGGTGTGCGCAGCGCGTCCGCGCAGCCCGCCATGGTGCCCATTCCGCAGGCGCAGGTCTTCGCTGCACGTTCGGCCGTCCTCGATGTCCATGTCTCGCCGGCGCTGGAGCGGTATCTGATCGAACTGATCCTGGTCTCCCGCGATGCGCGGCGCTACGACGCGGCGTTGACCCGGCGCATCGCCTGGGGCGCGAGCCCGCGTGGTTCGATCGCGCTGGAGCGTTGCGCCCGCGCCCGCGCGTGGCTGGCCGGCCGCGACTACGCCACGCCGGAGGACGTGCGTGCGGTGGCACCGGACGTGCTGCGCCACCGTGTGCTGCCGAGTTACGAAGCGGTGGCCGAAGGTTGGGACGGCGAGCGCTTGGTCCAGGCGCTGCTGGACAAGGTTCCGGTGCCCTGAGCGGGGCGGCCGATGCGAGGACGAGACCACCATCCCGGCCCGCGCCCTCGCGGATGCACGCGCGAAGGGGCCAGCGCATGAGTGCGGCGGTGCCTGGGCAGGCGCCACCCGCGGGCATCGTGCCCACGCTCGAG
Source organism: uncultured Gammaproteobacteria bacterium (assembly GCA_965649985.1). Classification (GTDB taxonomy): domain Bacteria; phylum Pseudomonadota; class Gammaproteobacteria; order Xanthomonadales; family Xanthomonadaceae; genus Lysobacter_I. Next base: position 20,157 of record CBFGMS010000059.1, read on the forward strand.
GAACTGGTGGCCCTGCGTCGTGCGGCCGTGGGCCGGCACCCGCCCCGGCGTGCGCGCTCCGGCAGCGCCGGCATCGCGCCTTCGCCGGTCCGCGGGAGGGGCATGGAGTACGCCGAGTCGCGCGAATACTCCGCGGGCGACGACGCCCGCCACATCGACTGGCGCCTCACCGCGCGCACCGGTCGCGCCCACACCAAGCTCTACCAGGCCGAACGCGAGCGTCTGACGCTGCTGGTGGCCGACACCTCGCCGCTGCTGTATTTCGGTACGCGCACCCGCTTCAAGTCGGTGCAGGCGGCGCGTGCCGGCGCGGTGGCGGCGTGGGCGGCACTGCGTGATGGCGACCGCGTCGCTGCGCTGCGCGGCAGCGTGAAGGAGGCTCCGGTGGTGCCGCCGCCCGGGCCGCACGCCGCCCTGCGCGTTCTCGACGCGTTGCGGCGCTGGTACACCGCGCCGCAGGAGGAGGACGCCGGTCTCGGCGTGGCGCTCGATCACGCCGACCGCCTGCTGCGCCCCGGCTCGCGCCTGCTGGTGCTGGCCGATGTCGGTAGTGTGCTGGCCCTCCCCGAGGCGCGCTGGCCCGGCCTCGCACGCCACCGTGAAGTGGTGGTGCTGCTGCTGGTCGATCCGATCGAACACAGCCCGCCCAAGACCCAGCTGCCGCTGCTCAGCGGTGGTCGCCGGGTCGAGCTGGACCTGGGCTCGGAATCGGTGCGCACACGCTGGCGCCAGCAGTTGGTGGCGCCGGTGGAGACGGCCCTGCAGCGGCTTTCGCGCAGCGGCATCCATGCCCAGCCGTTGTCGAGCGAGGCTGCCAGCGAGAGCTGGCTGGGTCTGTTCGGCGCCGGGGGACGGCGATGAGCGGGCGGTGCAGGCGGTCGAAGCCATCGAAACCATGGCGCCAATCGAGGCCAACGGCTGCCCGTGCCGGGCGGTGGCTGGGCGCCTGGGCCGCATGCGCGTGGGCCGCGCAGGCGCTGGCGGGTGGAACCTCGCCCGAGGATCTTCCCCTGCGCCCTCCGCACGACCCGCCATCGCCTTCCTGGTGGCCGCCGGCACCCGGCTGGTGGCTGGTGGCCGCCGCTGTCGTGCTGGTGGTGGCGGCGCTCGGCTGGTGGCGCTGGCGCCGGCGGCAGTATCGGCTGCGCTGCGAAGGGATTTTCCAGGCGCGGCTGGCGCAGGCGAAGACGCCCGCGGCCGAGGTCGCGGCGATGTCGGAACTGCTGCGCCGCGCCGCGCGTCGCCGCGAGCCGGCGGCGGTGGCCTATGCCGGCGAGGATTGGCTGCGTGTGGTCGAGGGCGGACGCCGCGGCCCGTCTCTGGACCCGCACCAGCGCCAGCTGCTGCTGGAGGGCGGGTTCCGTCGACAGGTCGCCGCGGACGAGGCCGCCGCACTGCGCGCCCCGGTCCTGCATCGCTATCTGCAGCTGATGGGGGCCGTCCGGCGATGAAGGCGTTCCCATGAATCCCTGGCTGCTCGAACACTGGCAGCAGTTGACCGGCGGCCTCGACTTCGCCTGGCCCTGGCTGCTGCTGGCCCTGCCGGCACCGCTGCTGCTGCGCTGGCTGCTGCCGCCGGTGCCGGCGCGACGCGCGGCGCTGCAGGTCCCGTATGGCGATGCGTTGCGGCGGGTCGCCTCGGGGTCTGCGCCGGGGCGTCCCGGCGGCATCGGGCCCTGGCCATGGATCGCCTGGGCGCTGCTGTGTCTGGCGGCCGCCCGCCCGCAGCAACTGGGCGAGATCCAGCAGCCGCCGCAGGCCGGGCGCGACCTGATGATCGCGATCGACCTCTCCGGCAGCATGGAGGAGCGCGACATGCTGCTGGACGGGCGGCGCACCGACCGGCTGACCGTGGCCAAGGCGGTGATCGCGGACTTCCTGGAGCGCCGCAGCGGCGACCGGGTGGGGCTGATCGTCTTCGGCAGCCGCGCCTACGCACTCACCCCGCTCACCCGCGACCTGGCCAGCGTCGCCGAGCAGCTGCAGGCCAGCGTCGTGGGTCTGCCCGGGCGCGCCACCGCGATCGGCGACGCCATCGCGCTGGCCAGCAAGCGCCTGCAGGAGCGCCCGGACGGGCAGCGGGTGCTGATCCTGCTGACCGATGGCGTGAACACCGAGGGCTCGCTCGACCCGCTGCGCGCCGCCGAGCTGGCGCGCTCGACCGGCGTGCGGGTGCACACCATCGCCCTGGGCGGCAGCGAGCCCAGGCCGCAGACCGTGTTCGGCATCCAGGTCACGCCCACCCGCATGGCCTTCGACGAGCAGACGCTGCAGAAGGTGGCCGAACTGACCGGCGGGCGCAGCTTCGTCGCGCGCGACACCGACCAGCTGGCCGGCATCTACGCCGAGATCGAGACCCTGGAGCCGCTGGAGTTCGCCGGAGAGCGCGTGCGTCCGCGGATCGAGCGCTATCTCTGGCCGCTGGTCGCGGCGGTGGCCTGTCTGCTGCCGATCTGGCTGGCGCCGTGGCTGATGCCGCTGCTGCGGGAGCGCGGCGCATGATGCCCTCCGCGGCCGGTGCCGAGCTGTTGATCGACCCGCGTTTTCTGCGGCCGCTGTGGCTGCTGGCGCTGCTGGCCCTGCCGGTGCTGTGGTGGTGGCTGCGCCGCAGCGGGCGGCGTCGGGCCGAGTGGCAGCGCGCGATCGACCCGCATCTGCTGCGTCACCTGCTGGCGGAGGAGCGTGCCGGCCGCGGCCAATGGGCGCCCTGGCTGTGGAGCCTGGGGTTCGTGCTGGCGGTGCTGGCGTTGGCCGGGCCGAGCTGGCGCGCGCAGCCGCAGCCGCTGCTGCAGGACCGCAGCCCGCTGGTGATCGCGGTGGATCTGTCCAGCGCGGTCGAGGCGCGCGACCTGCCGCCCAACCGGCTGGCGCGCGCTCGCGCGGAGATCCAGCGCATCCTCGACCGCCGCGCCGGGCAGGTGGCGCTGGTCGCCTATGCCGAAGACGCCTACACCGTGGCCCCGTTGACCGACGATGCCGCGAACATCGCGCTGTTCCTGCCGTCGGTGGGGCCGCAGGTGATGCCGCTGGACACCGAGGATGGCGCGCCGGGCCGCGCGGATCGCGCGATCGAGGAGGCCGTGCGCCTGCTGCAGCGGGCCGGCTTCCGCAATGGCGAGGTGCTGCTGATGACCGCTGGCGCCGACGACGACGGCGAAGCCGCGGACGCGAGCGCGGACGAGGCCGGCGTGCGGGTATCGGTGAT
>CBFGMS010000060.1:0-23178 GCA_965649985.1 uncultured Gammaproteobacteria bacterium
TCAACTCGCAGATCTTCAGCAATTCCGGCGGCTACATGGGCGTGAGCTTCGCCATTCCCATGGACGTGGCGATGAACGTCACCGACCAGCTGCGCAGCAGCGGCCAGGTGCAGCGCGGCCAGCTCGGTGCCGTGGTCGGCCCGGTGGACGGCGAAGCGGCCAAGGGCTTCGGTCTGCCCGACACCCGCGGCGCGCTCGTCAACGATGTCGCTCCGGGTTCCAGTGCGGAGAAGGCGGGCATCGAGCCGGGCGACGTGATCCGCCGCGTCGACGGCCAGCCGATCGTGGCCTTCAGCGATCTGCCGCCGATGATCGGCGCCAAGGCACCCGGCAGCACGGTCGAAGTCGAGCTGCTCCGCGCCGGGAAGCCGCTCAACAAGCGCGTGACCCTGACCCGGCTCGAGGACGGCAGTGCGCGGACCGCTCCCGAGCGTCCGCGTCCGCAGAACGCCGCGGCGCCTGGGCGGGCCTCCAATGTCCTGGGCCTCGTCGCCGCCGACCTCAGCGCGACCGAGCGGGAACGCCTGGGCCTGCGCGGAGCGGAAGGCGTGCGCGTGGACCGCGTCGACGCCGGCCCCGCCCGCAGCGCCGGGGTGCGCCCGGGCGATGTGGTGCTGCGCGTGGGCACCCGTCCGGTGTCGAGCGCTTCCGATCTCGACCGTGCCCTGTCCGGCGTGGGCAAGGACGACACGGTGATGCTGTTGATCCGCCGCGGCGGCGCCAACCGCTTCCTCGCGGTCGGCCCGGAATCCGAGCGTGGCTGAGCCCGGGACGGGCAGGGTGGGCCTTGGCCTGCCCAGGTCCGGTCCGGAACGGGTCTGATCCGATTCTTTCTGATCCGATCGGATCTCCAGCAGTAAGCAGTACCCCACGACGGCGCGGACATCCGCGCCGTCGTCGTGTCCGGTGGCCTTCGACGAGCGCCTGCGGCGTCCGCCAGCCGGCCCATCCCTGTCGGGGCTGCGCCGCCGCCCTCTGCATGGCGTTGCCCGATCGGCCCTGTCGGCCGTGCCCATGACCTGCGTGTGCGATAATCCGCGGTCCGTTCGAGACCCGCGAGGGCCGCCGCATCCCCGGCGCGCCGTCTCTCGTCCCGCACTCTCCCCACCCCAGTGGCCACGACGGCCCGAGCCGCCCGCCCCATGACCGATCCGATGCGGAACATCCGCAACTTCTCCATCATCGCCCACGTCGACCACGGCAAGTCCACGCTCGCCGACCGCATCATCCAGATCTGCGGCGGCCTGCAGGACCGCGAGATGGAGGCGCAGGTGCTCGACTCGAATCCGATCGAGCGCGAACGCGGCATCACCATCAAGGCGCAGTCGGTGTCGCTGCCGTACAAGGCGCGCGATGGTCAGATCTATCATCTGAACTTCATCGACACCCCCGGTCACGTCGACTTCAGCTACGAGGTCAGCCGCTCGCTGGCCGCCTGCGAAGGCGCGCTGCTGGTGGTCGACGCCGCGCAGGGCGTGGAGGCGCAGTCGGTCGCCAACTGCTACACGGCGGTCGAGCAGGGTCTGGAAGTGGTCCCGGTGCTCAACAAGATCGATCTGCCCACCGCCGACGTCGAGCGCGCCAAGGCCGAGATCGAGGCGGTGATCGGCATCGATGCCGAGGATGCGGTGGCGATCAGCGCCAAGACCGGGCTGAACGTGGTCGAGGTGCTGGAGGCCATCGTCCTGCGCATCCCGCCGCCGAAGCCGCGCGACACCGACCGCCTGCAGGCGCTGATCATCGACTCCTGGTTCGACAACTACCTCGGCGTGGTCTCGCTGGTGCGCGTGATGCAGGGCGAGATCAAGCCCGGCGACAAGCTGCTGGTGATGTCCACCGGCCGCACCCACCAGGTCGACAACGTCGGCGTGTTCACGCCCAAGCGCAAGGTGCTGACGAAGCTGTCGGCCGGCGAGGTGGGCTGGGTGACCGCCAGCATCAAGGACGTGCACGGCGCACCGGTCGGCGACACCCTGACCACTGCGCAGCACCCGGCGCCCGAGCCGCTGCCGGGCTTCCAGGAAATGCAGCCGCGCGTGTTCGCCGGCCTGTTCCCGGTGGACGCCGAGGACTATCCCGACCTGCGCGAGGCGCTGGAAAAGCTGCAGCTCAACGACGCCGCGCTGCGCTTCGAGCCGGAAAGCTCCGAAGCCATGGGCTTCGGCTTCCGCTGCGGCTTCCTGGGCATGCTGCACATGGAGATCGTGCAGGAGCGTCTGGAGCGCGAATACGACCTCAACCTCATCAGCACCGCGCCCACCGTGGTCTACGAGGTGCTGAAGACCGACGGCGAGGTCATGCCGCTGGACAACCCGGCCAAGCTGCCGCCGGTGAACATGGTGCAGGAAGTGCGCGAGCCGATCATCCGCGCCAACATCCTCACCCCGGCCGACTACATCGGCAACATCATCAAGCTGTGCGAGGAAAAGCGCGGCGTGCAGATCGGCATCACCTACATGGCCAGCCAGGTGCAGATCAGCTACGAGCTGCCGATGGCCGAGGTGGTGCTGGACTTCTTCGACAAGCTCAAGTCGGTCAGCCGCGGCTACGCCTCGCTGGACTACCACTTCCTGCGCTTCGACGCGGGCCCGTTCGTGCGCGTGGACACGCTGATCAACGGCGACAAGGTGGATGCGCTGAGCATCATTGTCCACCGCACCCAGGCCGATCGTCGCGGCCGCGACCTGTGCGAGAAGATGAAGGAGCTGATCCCGCGGCAGATGTTCGATGTGGCCATTCAGGCCGCCATCGGCTCGCAGGTCATCGCCCGCACCACGGTCAAGGCCCTGCGCAAGAACGTGCTGGCCAAGTGCTACGGCGGCGACATCTCCCGCAAGAAGAAGCTGCTGGAGAAGCAGAAGGAAGGCAAGAAGCGGATGAAGCAGGTCGGCCGCGTCGAGATCCCGCAGGAAGCCTTCCTGGCCGTGCTCCAGGTGGACAGCAAGTAGGCGGCATTCCGACGTCCGGTCCCGAACGCGCGTCCACGGCCTTCCGCCGGGCGGCGCGTCGCGGATCCGGACGCACGAATCCCACGCCACGCATCACGAATCTCATCCGTCACAAGGAACCCCCATGCGCTGGTTCGAAATCGTCCTGGTCTCGCTGACCTTCCTCACCGGCCTGATCTGGCTGATCGACAGGCTGTTCTTCGCGAAGAAGCGTGGCGCCGCCGGCGGCCTGCTCGATTCGGGCCACGAGCCGGTCGTGGTGGACTACGCGCGCGCGTTCTTTCCGGTGCTGGCCTTCGTGCTGATCCTGCGCAGCTTCATCGCCGAGCCGTTCCGCATCCCGTCCAGCTCGATGATGCCCAGTCTGCTCATCGGCGACTTCATCCTGGTCAACAAGTACGCCTACGGCCTGCGCTGGCCGATCAGCAACGGGAAGTTCATCGAGGTCGGCCAGCCCGAGCGCGGCGATGTGGTGGTGTTCCGCTACATGGGCCGCAGCGAGCAGGATCCGAACCGCGGCATCGACTACATCAAGCGCGTGATCGGACTGCCCGGCGACAGCGTGGCCTACCGCGAAAACCAGCTCACCGTGAACGGCGAGACCTGGAGCTACGAGGAGATCGGCGAATACCGCGCCGAGGGCCCGAGCGCCGAAATGAACGGCGCGACCGAGCTCATCGAGAACCTGCCCGGCCGCCCGCACCCGGTGCTGGAGCTGAGCGGCGTTGCCTTCGCTGACCCGGGCGAGGGCGAGTGGACCGTGCCGGAGGGGCACTATCTTGTGATGGGGGACAACCGCGACCGCAGCGACGATGGTAGATTCTGGGGCATGCTTCCCGAGGAGCAGCTCCGCGGCAAGGCCTTCCTGATCTGGCTCAATTGCAAGGGCTGGGCCTGTCGCGATAGCTTCGACACCTCGCGGATCGGCGAAAGCATCCCCTGAGGCTGCCCGTGCCGTCCGTCGTCATTCTCCATCCCTCGCCATTCCTCATCCGCCACTCGATCCGACCCGGGGACACCACCATGCGCAGCATCCGCAGAGAACAGCAGTCCGGCATGACCCTCCTGAGCTTCATCATCGTCATGGCGGTGGTCGGCTTCGGTCTGTACATCACCATGAAACTGTTCCCGATGTACAACGAATACTTCTCGGTCACGACCGCGCTCAAGGGCGTCGCCAAAGAGCCCGGCGTCTCCACGAAGTCGCCGGGCGAGATCGAGGACATGTTCTTCCGCCGGCTGTACATCAGCTATTCCGCCAACGTGAAGCCCGAGCACGTGCGCATCGAGCAGACCGGCGGCGGCATGGTGATGCACGTCAACTACGAAGTGCGCAAGCCGCTGGTGGGCAATCTGGACGTGGTCGCCAAGTTCTCGACCCAGCAGGCGCTGGGCACGGGCGGCTGATCGCCCGCGGACCGCGTGCGCGGGCGTCCGACCGGGCACGGCCGGACGCCGCAGCGTTCGGCCTCTTCCGATGCCCGCCCCGCGCCGACAGTCGCGAGGCCCCACACCCATCCCGCGATGAATCTTGTCGACGACGCCGCATGCGGCGGTTACCGGTTCCGTGACCCCGCACTGCTGCGTCGGGCACTGACCCACCGCAGCGCCGCCGGCACGCACAACGAACGTCTGGAATTCCTCGGCGATGCGCTGGTCGGCGCGATCGTGGCCGAGGCGCTGTATCTGCGCTGGGCCAAGGCCGCCGAGGGCGACCTGACCCGCGCGCGCGCCGAGCTGGTGCGCGAGTCCTCGCTGGCCGCGCTGGCCCGTACCCTCGAACTGGGCGCCCGGATCGCGTTCGGCCCGGGCGAGCTGAAGTCCGGCGGCCACCGTCGCGACTCGATCCTGGCCGATGCCTTCGAAGCCCTGGTCGCGGCGATCTATCTCGACTCCGATTTCGACACCTGTCGACGCACGGTGCTGCCCTGGTTCGCCGCGGCCATCGATGCGCTGCCGCCGCTGCACAAGCTGGGCAAGGACGCCAAGACCCGCCTGCAGGAATGGGTGCAGGCCCGGCAATCTCCGCTGCCGGTGTACGCGCTGCTCGAAGAAAGCGGCGAAGACCATGCCAAGACGTTCCGGGTCAGCTGCAGCCTGGTCGAGCCGTCGATCAGCCGTGAAGGCGAGGGCGGCTCGCGTCGTGCCGCCGAACAGCAGGCTGCCGAGGCGGTCCTCGCCTCGCTCGACGCTTGAGCGTCGACACCTGACGGTCGACGCGCGATCGCGCACCGCCGCGTCGATCGCCGCCGGCCAGAAGGCCGGGGTGCTTCCGCCCCATGCGCATCTCCTTGTCCGCGAACGGGTTTCGCGCTTCGGCGGCCTGTGCGCTCACCGTTCTGCGTCTACAGACGGTAGACCCGAAAGGAAGATCGCCAGACATGTCGCGGATGCTCATCGTCAGCAACGTCGTTCTCGCCGTGGTCGTCTGCGTGCTGGTGTGGAGGTCGCATGGCCAGCCCGCGCTGCTCGCGGGCGATGCGTCCTCCGCGGCCGCCCCGCGTGCGGCGGGAGCCCCGATGCCGCGGGACGACGATGCTCTGGAGCGAGTCTCAGCACGCCTGGACCGGATCGACAGCCGGCTGGACGCCCTTGCACGTGCCTACCCGGGCGAGGCTGGCTCCGCTGCGTCGCCGGCCGCAGCCGACACGCCTCCGATGTCCGCGGCCGAAGCGGACCGCCGGCTGGCCGGCATGCTGCCCGGACCGGTCGTCGACCACGAAGCGATGGCGCGTTATCGCGCGCAGCTGGCGATGCTGCCCGAGGCCCAGCAGGCTGCGATCGAGGCGGCGCTGTCGCGCGCCATCAACCAGGATCGCCTGCGTCTGCGGCTGTAGCCGTGCGTTTCCGGGGATGAGGTCGCACGCGCTGTCCGCCGATGTCGCCGGAGTCGCCGATCCCGCAACTTCAACCCGTTCTGCCGCGTGCGCGCCGGTCCGGTGTCGAACGTGCCGCCATTCCCCGGTGCGCGGCCGTCGTGCCCGCCAGGGCGGGCCGATGACCTTCCGCCCGCATCCGATCCACACCCTGTCCACCCGACCCACAAGGAGTCTCCGATGTCACCGTCACCTCGTACCCTCGTCGCCACGCTCGCCGCCGTCGGTCTGATCGCCGTCGCCGCCACCGCCACCGCCGGCCTGCGCTGGGGCTATCAGGTCAGCATCAGCGATACCTCGCGCTATGCGCTCGGCGACCTGTCCGCCACGCGCGGAACGCCCGATGGCGTGCAGTACATCGGCTGCTATCACAACACCTCCAACAACGCGAGCTGTTATGCCACCAACGCCGCGGGGCTCAGCCGTTCGTGCAGCACCAGCAACCCGGCCCACCTGACCGTGATCCGCAGCATCGCCTCCGAGTCCTACATCTACTTCCAGTGGAACACCGACGGCACCTGCAACTACATCCTGGTCGACAACGGCTCGCGCTTCAAACCGGCGGCCACCTCCGGTTTCTGAACCGGCCACCCGGGCGCAACACGGCGCCGCACCGATGACCGGGCGCGGCCGGGCATGGCCGCGCCCGGGCGCGCCGGGACGCGTGCTGGCCGGGCAAGGCCGTACAATCGTCGGATGAACCCCACACCGCATCGCGCCGGCACGGTCGCCGTCATCGGCCGCCCCAACGTCGGCAAATCCACGCTCATCAATGCCCTGGTCGGGGCGAAGGTCAGCATCGTCTCCGCCCGTCCGCAGACCACGCGTCACCGCGTGCTCGGCATCGCGACCTTTCCCGAGGGCCAGCTGCTGCTGGTGGACACCCCCGGCATCCACGCCGGCAAGGGCAAATCCACGTCCACCGCCATGCACCGGATGATGAACCGCGCCGCGCGCGGCGCGCTGGAAGGCGTCGACGCGGCCCTGCTGGTGGTCCGTGCCGGGCAATGGACGGAAGAGGACGGCCTGGCCTACGACGCCCTGCACGATGCCGGCATCCCGGTGCTGCTGGTGGTCAACCAGGTGGACCGTTTCGCCGACAAGACCGCGCTGCTGCCCTACCTGGGCGAGGTCAGCGAAGGGCGCGATTTCGCCAGCGTGCATCCGCTCTCCGCGCTCAAGCGCAAGGGTCTGGACGGGCTGGTCAAGACGCTGCTGCCGCTGCTGCCGGAGCAGCCGCCGCTGTATGCCGAGGACGAGATCACCGACAAGAGCAGCCGCTTTCTCGCCGGCGAGCTGGTGCGCGAACAGCTGATGCGCCAGCTCGGCGCGGAGCTGCCGTACGCGACCACGGTGGAGATCGAGGCGTTCGAGGAGGAGACGGTCAAGCGCAAGGGCGCGCCGCCGCAGCCGATGTACCGCATCGGCGCGGTGATCTGGGTGGAACGCGACGGCCAGAAGGCGATCGTGATCGGGAAGGGCGGCACGCGGCTGCGTGAAATCGGCAGCAAGGCGCGGCAGCAGATGGAGCGGATGTTCGACGCCAAGGTGCACCTGGAAACCTGGGTGCGCGTGCGCGAGGGGTGGTCGGACGATGAGGCGGCGTTGAAGGCGTTCGGGTACGGGGATTGAGCCCGACCTCGCGGATGCGCGAACACCAGGCCGTGATGGCGCCTGTCCGGAAGGCGCTGATCGGTCTGCCGGCGTCCCATCTGTGGCGTGGGTATGGGTCGGCGATTTGTCTGGAATTCGGCCGCCTGACTCCCCGCATCCGTCCTGATGGCAGCCCGGGCAATCCCTGCGGCGAATGGTCGATGATGATCGAGTGGAACTGGCGGTTCGAACGTCCACGCTCGATCCTCGGCGGCGCCTGGAGCGACCCGCGACGCTGGCCGGGGTTTTTCCACGCGGTTCTCGACAGCTCGGTGACGGATCTGCAGACGGTCGGCACCTTGCCGGAAATCGAACTCAGCCTCTCCAATGGCATGCGAGTGTGCACGTTCATGAACGATGCGGGCCAGCCTGCGTGGAGTTTCATCGATCACCGCGCGTCGCCGCTCGAGTGTTGGTCTGTCGCGCGCGGGCGCATCGTGCATGAGCGGCTAGAGGAGTCTCCGTCACGAGAGGCGCAAGCGGCAGGCACGTGATGCGCTACGCCTCCGAACCCGCCTTCGTCCTCCACGCCCGCGCCTGGCGCGAGACCAGCCTGCTGGTGGAGCTGCTCACGCTCGCGCACGGGCGGGTGGGCGCGGTCGCGCGCGGGACCACCGGGCCGAGAAAGCAGGCGCTGCGTGCGGCGTTGCAGCCGCTGCAGCGCATCCGCTTCGACGGCGTGCAGAAGGGTGAGCTGGCGCAGCTCTCGCAGGCCGAGGCGGTGGACGTGGCGCCGGTGCTGCAGGGCGAAGCCATGGTGGCCGGCTTCTATCTCAACGAACTGATGTTGCGCCTGGCGCCGCGCCACGATGCCGGCGGCGCGCTGTACGCGATCTATGGCGAGACCCGGGCGCGGTTGGCGCTGGTCGGCACGGCGGGTGACGGGCTGGATCTGGCCTGGACGCTGCGTCGCTTCGAACGCGATCTTCTGGACGCGCTGGGCGTGGGCTTCGCCTGGGACTGCGATGCCGACGGCGAAGCCATCGATCCGGCCGCACGCTACCGGCTCAATGCCGAGGAGGGGCCGCGCCGCGTGCTGGGTGACCCGGGCAAGGCGGGCCGCGACCAAGCCGCGCCTGGGCGCGCCCTGCTGGATCTCGCGGCCGACCGCGCGCCCCCGTCCGAGGACATGCCGGGCCTGCGTCGCGCGATGCGTGCGCTGCTGCTGGAGCACCTGGGTGGGCGCGGGCTGAAGTCCTGGGAATTGATCGCGGCCTTGCCGCGTGCGGCGGCAGCGGCATCCGTGGGCGCGCCGTCCATGCCGCGGACCGATCACGCGACGGATCCGGACACGGTCTGACACCGCGGCGCGCACGTCGATGGCCGACGGCGTCGCCGCGAAGCCGGACGCCGGGCGCGACCGGATCTTCCGGCGACCCGCAGCGCAGGCGCTTATCCGCTGCGAAGCAGAGCCTCGGCGGCGGCGATGAAATCGACATGGGCGCGGGTGTCGGGGTCGCCATGCGTGCTGTAGGCCGCCAACGCCCCGACCGCGGCCGCCAGTTGCGCCGCGCCGACGAAGGCGGTCGCCGCCTTGAGTTTGTGCAGTTCCCCATGCAGGGCATCGACATCGCCGTCGGCGCGCCGGGACGCGATGCGCGGCAGCGTCTGGGCCAGCTCGTTGCGGAACAGCGTGCGCATGCCGTCGACGATGGCGGCGTTGCCATTGAGCGCGCGCAGGGCCGCGGCGTCGTCCCACACGGGCAGCGCGGCGAGCGGCGTGTCCGGGGCAGGGGCGGGTGACGGGTTGGTGCCCGGCGCATGCCGCTGTTCCATGGGCAATGCCGTCGTCGGTCCGTCGGTGTCAGCCTTGCCGATGGCGGCAGCGCCCGATGCGCAGTCGTGGGCAGGGCCATCGCGGAGGGGATCGCGAAGGGCATCGCAAAGGGCATCGCGACCGTCGGCCTGCGCACTGCCGCGCAGGGCCTCGCGCACCGCGCCATGCAACTCGGCGATCGTCAACGGCTTGCGCAGCACAGCAAGAAACCCGCCTTCGCGCAGCGCTGCGTGCAGTGCCGGTGCGGATTCCGCGGTGTGCGCCAGCGCCGGCGCCTGTACGCCGTGCGCGCGCAGGGACTGCAGCAGCGCCAGGCCGCTGGCATCCGGCAGATGCGCATCGATCAGACACAGGACGGGCGGCGCATCGGCCGCCAGGCGCAGGGCCTCGGCGGCCGTCGCGGCCACCAGTACCTCTGCGGGCAGAACGCACAGTGCTTCCTGCAGGAAACGCTGGCTCACCGGGTCGTCCTCGACCAGCAACAGCCGCGGCAGTGCGCGTGCGGTGTCCACATCCAACGACGGATTCATCCCTGCTCCCGTATGCTCGTGCGATGGCGTCGCCCATCCTAAAACCACTGCGTGAAGAAGAGCAGCCCGGCGCCACGAGAGGGCACGGCGGGATGCGCGCGTTCGTGGCACGCGTGTGGCGCCGGGGCCCACAGCCTGGCCCGTCGCCCCGATCCGTGACGCTGCAGGGCAGAGCCCCTCTGGTGTGCGCGAGCCTGTCGGCATCGGCGGCGCTGGCGTTCTGCTGTGCGGCGGCTGCGTACGTCGCGTCTTCCCCGATGCTGCCGGGTGCGGCCACGTCTGCCGCCTCCTCCACGGCCGCTGCGGCAGACGCGCGTGCGCCGCAGCGCGCCGCGGAGGCCATGACGCTGCGCGCGGCGCGTCTGCGCACCGCCCTGGCGACCATCGACGGGCTGCAGGTGAAGCTGGACTGGCCGGCCGATGCCCCCGAAGGCCGTCTGCATCTGCAGGCCGCACGCCTGGATGCACCGAGTTTCGGCTACGCGTTCCGCGCGATGGACTGGCAGTGCGCGCTCGCCCGCGACGGCGCCGGAGGCTGGCGCTGCGAGGGCCCGCTGCGCGGTGCCGGATTGGCGCCATCGCGGCTGTCGGTGGCGCTGGGCACCGGCTTCACCGAAGTCGATCTGCGCAGCGGCCAGGCCAGGATCGGTCTGGAGCGTCTGGCGGCCACGCCCGACGACACCCGCATCGACCTCGCCCAGGTGCCGGTGGCATGGACCCAGGCGCTGTTGGCGCAGGCCTGGGCGGATGGTCGCCTGGGCCAAGGCACCCTCGACGGGCATCTGGACATCCGCGCGCCGGCCGACGGGCCGCTGCAGGTGCGGGGGCCGTTGCAGGTGAGCGGGCTGTCCCTGGAGACGCCCGATGCCAGCATCGCCGCGGCCGGTCTGGGCGCGCGTCTGGCGGTCGACTACCGCGACGAGGGTGGCCAGCGCCTGGTCACGGTCGACGGCACCCTGCAGGGCGGCGAACTGCTCGCCGGGAGCGCCTATGTCGCCCTGCCCGCATCGCCGCTGGGGCTGCGCATCGAGGCCGCGAACGACGGCGCGGCCTGGCGCCTGCCGCGGCTGGTCTGGACCGACGGCGACAGCCTGCAGGCCGAGGGCAGCGCCGCGCTCGCCGCCGACGGCAGTCTGCGCGCACTGGATCTGACGCTGGACAGCGATGATCTCGCCGCGCTGCCGCAGCGCTATCTGTCCGGCTGGCTGGGCGGCTACGGTCTGGCCGATCTCGCGCTTCGTGGACAGCTGGACGCGCGCATCCGGCTCGATGCCGAGGGTCTGCGCGGCCTGGACGCCGCGTTGCAGGCGGTGGACGTGGTCGATGGCCGCCGACGTTTCGGTTTCGACGGGCTGGACGGCACCGTACGCTACTCCGCTGACGCGCAGGTCCAGAGCGACCTGCGCTGGCGCGGTGGCCGTCTACATACGCTCGAATTCGGCGCGGCCGTGCTGCCGATGCGCAGCGCCGGGGGCGAGATCGCGTTGCGCGCGCCGGTGCGCTTCCCGGCGGTGGGTGGGCATCTGCGTTTCGACCGCTTCGCGCTGCGACCGCCGCAGGGCGGGCAGGGGCTGCAGAGCCGCTTCGCGCTGGGCGTGGAGCAGGTGCGGCTGGGGCAGGTCAGCGAGGCCTTCGGTTGGCCCGCGTTCCGCGGCACGGTGAGCGGCGAGATCCCCGACGGACGCTTCGCCGACGACAGTCTGGTGTTCGAGGGCGGGCTGAAGATGCAGGTCTTCGACGGCGAAGTGCGGCTGTCGTCGCTGGCGATGGAGCGCCCCTTCGGTGTCGCGCCCACGCTGTCGGCGGATGTCGAACTGGACGATCTCGACCTGCTGGCGGTCACCGAGGTGTTCGATTTCGGCAGCATCAGCGGGCGCCTGGACGGCGAGATCCGCGCGTTGCGGCTGGTCGACTGGACCGCCACGGCCTTCGACGCGCGGCTGTGGACCGAGCGCAGGCGCGGGGTGAAGCAGCGCATCAGCCAGCGCGCGGTGCAGAACATCTCCAGCGTCGGCGACTCGTCCTTCGTCACCAGCCTGCAGGGCCGGCTGATCGCGTTTTTCGACGACTTCGGCTACCGCCGGATCGGCATCGCCTGCCGGCTGCGCAACGAGGTGTGTACGATGGCCGGGCTCGACGGCGTGGCCCCCGGCCGGCGCGACGCGGATGGCGATGCAGGCCTCCGTTCAGCTGGTGGCGTGTTCACTGGCGCCGCTGCGGACGCGTCGTCCGAGGAGGCGGCAGCGGCGGGCAGCGGGCCGTTCACCATCGTCGCCGGTTCGGGCATCCCGCGCCTCGACGTGGTCGGCCACAACCGCCGGGTCGATTGGCCGACGCTGCTGGAGCGCGTCGCCGCGATCGGCTCGGGCGAAAGCTCGCCGGTGGTGGAGTAGGGCAGTCCGAGACCTGCCGCATGCGTCCCACGCCTTGCCGCTCAGTCGTCCACCGCTCCACCCGTTTTCATCGTCAACGCGTCGTCCACAGGAGATTCCCATGCGCCGCTGGTTCGCCCTTCCTCTCTCCGCCCTGGTGCTCAGCGCCTGCGTGACCATCAACGTGTATTTCCCCGCTGCCGAAGCGCGCGAAGCGGCCAAGGAATTCGTCGAGAAGGTCATCAACGAGGCCGAGCCGGCGCCGCAGCCGCAGGGCGACGGCGGCATGGCCCAGGCCGCGCCCGAGCGACCCGCCCCGGCGCCGGCGCGCGGTTTCGACCCGCTGATGCTGCTCGGCATCGCCCCGGCCTACGCCCAGGCGCAGCCGGACTTCAACATCAAGACGCCGGCCATCCAGGCGATCCAGGCGCGGATGGAGTCGCGCTTCGACAAGGCCCTGCGCCCGCACTTCGACTCCGGCGCGCTCGGCTTCACCGAGGACGGCCTGGTGGTGGTGCGCGATGCCGCGGCCATCCCGCTCAAGGACCGCGTGCCGGTCAACACCGCCGTGGCCGACGAGAACCGCGACCGCAAGGCGGTGTATCGCGAAATCGCCGTGGCCAACGGCCACCCGGAGTGGGAAGACCAGATCCGCAAGGTCTTCGCCAAGCAGTGGGTGACCAGCGCCAAGGGCGGCTGGTGGTACCAGCAGGGCGGGGCGTGGAAGCAGAAATAAGCGGCCGGCACGTCCCGGCACGCCCATGAAGGCCGTCGCGTGAGGCCCGCGCGCCCCTCGACATCGATGCCCGCCGCAAGGCGGGCATCGTCTTTTGCGGACATGAGACAATCCGCGGCCGTTTCCGCTGCATGACCTGCCACCGTGGCCCGCAACCGCATCGATCAGACTCCCTTCGCGCTCGACATCATCGACCTCAGTCACGACGGCCGCGGCGTGGCCCGCAGGCCCGAGGGGCATGTGCATGCGGGCAAGACCGTGTTCGTGGCCGGCGCGCTGCCGGGCGAGCAGGTGATGGCGCAGCAGACCGCGCGCTCGCGGCATTTCGACGAGGCGCGCACCGTGGAGGTGCTGCGCCCTTCCGTCGACCGGGTGATGCCGCGCTGCGCGCATTTCGGCACCTGCGGCGGCTGCGTGCTGCAGCATCTGGACGAGGAGAAGCAGATCCTTGCCAAGCAGCACACGTTGCTGGAAAACCTGCAGCGCATCGGCCATGTGCAGCCGGAATCGCTGCTGCCGCCACTGGTGGATGCGGCGTGGGGCTATCGGCGCAAGGGCCGGCTCTCCGTGCGACGGGTGGAGAAGAAGGGCAAGACCCTGGTCGGCTTCCGCGAGACCGACCCGCGCTTCGTCGCCGACCTGCGCGAATGCCACACGGTGATCCCGCAGATCGGCATGAAGCTGGAGGCCATTTCCGCGCTGGTCGACGGCATGGACGCGCGGGCCGACATTCCGCAGATCGAGTTCATCGCCGGCGACGAGACAGTGGCCTTGGTGTTCCGTCACCTGCAGCCGTTGTCCGAGCGCGACAGTGCTGCGCTGGTGGCGTTCGCGCAGGCGCACGGGTTCGCGGTGTTCCTGCAGCCCGGCGGGCTGGATTCGGTGCATGCGCTCTGGCCGGAGGCACCGCAGCTGGCGTTCCGGCTTCCCGAGTGGGACGTGGAACTGCGTTTCCGGCCGCTGGATTTCATCCAGGTCAACGCCGGGCTCAACCAGAAGATGATCGCGCGCGCGCTGGATCTGCTCGATGTGCAGCCGGGCGAGCGCGTGCTGGATCTGTTCTGCGGCCTGGGCAATTTCACCCTGCCGCTGGCGCGCGGCGCCGGCGAGGTGGTGGGCGTGGAAGGCGAGGCCGGGCTGGTGGCGCGTGCGCGCGAGAACGCCGCGCACAACGGCCTGGGCAATGCCCAGTTCCACGCCGCCGACCTGGCCCAGGACCTGTCGGGTCATGCATGGATGCGTGCGGGGTTCGACCGGCTGCTGCTGGACCCGCCGCGTTCCGGCGCCGAGGGCGTGCTGAAGCAGCTGCCGCTCAAGGGGGTCAAGCGCATCGTCTACGTGAGCTGTCACCCGGGCTCGCTGGCGCGCGATGCCGGGTATCTGGTCAACGAGCGCCGCTGGGCGCTGCGTGCGGCCGGCGTCATGGACATGTTCCCGCACACCGCGCACGTCGAGTCGATCGCGGTGTTCGAACCGCGCTGACGCGCGGTCCCGCCTCGCACATCACGTCGAAACACACCGCTGCCGTCGCGCGGACGCGACGGCCGGCAGCTGCGTTCGCCCGGATTACATGCGCTGCGTGGCGCCTCCGGCCTGCTCCGCCGGGTCGACGGGATGGGGCTGCGGAGTCGGCACCACCGCGGTGGGCGCCGGCAGCGGCTGTTGCTGCTGCGCCATCGCCACCGTGGCATTGAGGTTGCTCTGCAGCGCGGGCACGGACTGTGCCTGCGCGTCGGCGATGTTGATCTGCGCGCGCGGGGCCACCGGCGACGACGGGTCGCTGGTGAAATGCAGGTCCTGGCCGTTGCCGCCCAGACGCGCCTGCAGGGTGCCGGGCACGTTCTGCCCGTTGGCCGGCAGGACACCGGCACTCACTGCGGCATTGCTGCCGGCCAGGCTCAGTCGGCTCGGGTCCTGCGGGAGCTGCTGCCGCTCGTTTGCGGGCATCCGCTCGATCGCCTGGGTGGTCGCGTTGTTCAGCGCGTTCGCGGCCGGGCTGAGGCCGGGTGCCGGTGTGGTGCCCGGACTGGCTGCGGGGATGGAGGCCGTGGGCTGATTCGCCGGCGATGTGACGGTGGCGAGCGCTGCAGGGGCGGCAGGCGCAGGAACGACAGGCGCAGGAGACGCGCCGGGTGCCTGCGGCGCGGACATCGGCGTCTGTGCACTGGGTACGGGCTGCTGCGGGGTGGACACGGGGGCCTGCACGCTCGTGGCGGGTGTCTGCGTGGCGGGGACGCCCGCCTGCGTGGTCGTGGGGGCAGGCGTGGTGCCGCCGGGGGCGGGTGCGCTGGGCGGCGGTGTGCTCAAGCCCAGCAGATTCGAAACGGCAGCCTGGGCCGAGCCCGGAGCGGCGGCAGGGGTCGGCGTGTTCGCGGCCGGCGGTGTGGCCGCCACGGTCTGCGGCTGGGGGCTCACGACGGCGTTGCCAGGCGCCTGGGGCGTGGTCGACGCGGTCGGGGTCACGCCTGGAGTGGCCGGCTGCGGGTTGGCCGACGGCGTGGTGGGCGCGGCCGCAGCCTGGGTGGCAGGAGTTGGCGTCGCGGCGGTCGGTGCGCTGGTTACGGCCGAGGTTACGGCCGATGCGGCCGGAGCGGCGGGCTGGGCAGTGCCCGGTTGAACGCCGGTGCTGGCGGCTGCAGGCGTGGTGGCCGGGGTGGCGGGCGCGGTGGCCGTGGGCGAGTTTGTCGCAGCAGGCGTCGCGGGGGCGGCCGGGCTGGTGGCTGCCGGCGCGCTGGTGGCGGCTGCATTCGCGGCGGGAGCATTCGCGCCTGCAGCATTCGTGGCTGGAGCCGTTGCCGCTGCGTTCGCAGCCGGGCCGCCCGTCGTGGCGGGGTTGGTCGCGGTGGCCTGCGTCGCCGGCGTTCCGCCCGCGGCGGTGGCCGGAGTGGCCTGAGGCGTCTGGGGCGTGCTGCGGGCGGCGGCGTTGGCCTGCTCGGCTGCAGGCGCCGCGGCGGGTCTTGCGCCCGCGTCGGCGCCCTGCTGCGCGGGGCGGTTGGCCTGCGCGGCGGCATCGGTGGGCGTGGCGGGGCGACTGCCCTGAGCCGCGTCCCCCGGCTGGCCAGCGCGCGCGCCGGCGGCTTCGGCGGGGCGGGCGGCCTGTGCGCTCTGTGCTGCATCGGCAGGTCGCGGTTGCGCTGCGCTGTCGCCGGGGCGGCTGGCCGTAGCATCGGCGGGCCGCGCCTGGTTGGCGGTGGTCTCGTTCGGCCTGGCCGGCTGAGCGCCGCTTTCGCCGGGTTTGGTGGCGGCCGCGCCGGCATCGGCCGGGCGATTGTTCGCTGCGGCGGCAGGCTCCGAGGCGCGGCCGGCGCCTGCCGATGCGGCGTTGTCGGCTGGCTTGGCGCCCTGGGCCGCGGCGGATGCCGCCTCGACAGGTTTGACGGTGCCCGGCTCGGCGCCTTTGCCGGCGGTCGGCGAGGACGCGCCTGCCTCCGAGGGTTTCGCCGCGGAGCCGCTGGCGTTGGCCGCGGCTTCGGTGGGCTTGGCGGGCGTGGCGCCGCTCGACGTGGCCTCGTTCTGTTTGGCGGAGGCCGGCGAGGCGGATGCGGCCTCGACCGGCCTGGCGCTGTCGGCACCGCGTGCGGTGCCGCCTGCCGTGCCGCTGGCGCTGGTGCCGGTGGTGCCGTCGGCAATCCGGTCCACCCGTGCGCCGGCCTGTGCGGCCGATGCGGTCGCACAGGCCGCCGGGTCGCCCTTGCGCTCGAAACGGGTACCGCCGGCGGTGCCGCTGCTGTCGCCTTCGGCGGTGGCCGTGCGTTCGATCCGGGTGCCGCCGGCCGTGCCGCTGGCGGAGGACGTGGAGGACGTCGCGTCCGCAGCCCGTTCGATGCGGGCGGCGGCGCCGTTCGCCTGTGCGGCCGCCGCGCCGGAGGCGGGATTGGCCGTGGGCGTCGTCTCCGCCGCGCGCTCGACCCGCACGCCTCCCGGCGTGCCGGTGGATGCCGTGGCCGCGTCGGCGGCACGCTGTTCGATGCGGGTGCCGCCGCCGGTGCTTCCGGATGTGCTGGATGCGGCATCGGTCTCGACAGGGCTGCCGCGGCGGAACCCGCCTCCATTGCCGCTGCCGCCGTCCTGGTCCGCGCCGCGTTCGAGCCACGCGGCGTCCTGCCCGGCGCCATCCGCGCGCCGCGCCGTCGTCGAGGCCTGCGCCGTGTGCACGTCGTGCTGGCTGCCGGCGCCGCCGTGCAGTGCGGCCAGTCGCGCGGCATCGCTGCCGGTGCCGCGCCGGGTGGTGCCGATGTTCGGCGCGAGGTCGTCGTCGATGCCGTCCTCGGCGCGTTTGCGGCTGGAGATCAGCATGCGCAGCGCCGCGCGCGGCAGCTTGCGCTCCTCGGCGGTGAGGAACACGCCCACGCCGCCGTCGTCGTCCGGATCCAGCGGGTTTTCGTCGACCCCGTCGCTGCCCGCGTTCTGCATCATCACCAGTCCGTCGACGAGGCTTTCGTTCTCGGCCTCCTGCCGTCCCAACGTGTCCTGCAGCGTGCGCTCGTCGAGGGCGCGCTCGCTGTCGAGGCGGGGCGGGGGGGCGTCTTGTGCGATGTCGCGTGCCATCACGATCGTTCCTGCGGAGGGCGCGACGCCTGCGACCGGGGGCCCGTCGGGGCAGTGGGCAGTGCGTCCGCGCCGGGTGTGGATGCGCCGGCTCTGGGCGCCCACGGCCTGATGCCATGGGGCGCGATCGATGCCATGCGGGTCGCGGCATCGCTGATTGTTAAAAGCATGCTAAACAATCGATGAATGCGGTGATGCTAGCACGCGTCCCGCGGCCTCGACTGCAGGCGACCGGGCCGCGCACCCGGATTCGTGCGGCGCGTGTTCACACTTCGCGGCATGGCACCTGGGCCTGCTGTTTTGCCCGATGCACCGGCCGCCGGCCGCATCGTCGACGCATAATGCGCGCCCCCGTAGCGGAGGCCGACATGGGCATCGAGATCGAGCGCAAGTTCCTGGTGACCGGCGACGGCTGGCGCGCCGCGGCCGAGGGCTGCGAAGAGATGGCGCAGGGCTATCTCAACGACCAGGACGCGGTGGCCAGCGGGCGTGAACGCGCCTCGGTGCGCGTGCGCCTGGAAGGCACGCAGGCGCGGCTCAACATCAAGTCGCGCGCGGTCGGGCATACACGTCAGGAATTCGAATACCCGCTGCCCGTCGACGATGCCGAGGCGCTGCTCGCGCTGTGCGCGGGCGGGCTGGTCCGCAAGCGCCGGCACCTCATCCGCCATGCCGGCTGGCTCTGGGAGGTGGATGAATTCCTCGGGGCCAATGCAGGTCTTGTGGTCGCCGAAATCGAGCTGCCCTCCGCGGATGCCGCCTTCGCACGCCCGGACTGGGTCGGCGCCGAAGTCACCGACTGCCTGCGCTACTACAACCAGGTGCTGTCCGCGCGGCCCTACGCGGAGTGGACCGAAGCGGAGCGGCTGGCGGCCGATGTCGTCGGGCCGCTCCCGCAGTAGCGGGCGCCGGGCCCGGCGGCACATTCTCCTGCTCGCTCCGCTGCCCATGCCGCTGCCCGCGAACGCACCGGGTCTGCCCGGTCCCGCTCGGGTACCATGAGCCCCCGTCGCGGCATGGCGATGCGGATGGCAGGCGTGGCGCAGCAGGCGCCGCCCGTACCGTCCGCGCAAGTGTCCAGCGCCGCCCACCCGTCCGTTGGAGATGTCCCCATGCTCGTGATCGGCGTTGCCGGCACCGAACTCACCGCCCAGGAACGCGACTGGCTGCAGCACGATGCCTGCGGCGGCGTGATCCTGTTCAAGCGCAACTTCGTCTCGCAGGCCCAGGCGGCCGATCTGGCCGCGGCGATCCGTGCCGCCGCGCCGCGCCCGCAGCTGCTGTGCGTGGATCAGGAAGGCGGGCGCGTCCAGCGTTTCCAGGATGGGTACAGTGCGCTGCCTTCGCTGGAAGGCTTCGGCCGGCTCTACGCCGCCGACCGTGCCGCCGCGCTCGATCTCGCCGCCGAACACGCCTGGCTGATGGCCAGCGAGATCCGTGCCACCGGGCTGGACATCAGCTTCGCGCCGGTGGTCGATCTCGGCCGCGGCAATCTGGCCATCGGCGACCGTGCGTTCTCGCCCGATCCCGAGGTGGTCGCCGACTTCACCCGCGCCTACGTGCGCGGCATGCACGCGGCGGGCATGGCCGCCACCATCAAGCACTTCCCCGGCCACGGGTCGGTGCGCGAGGACACCCATTTCGACGAAGCGGTGGACGACCGTCCGCTGTCCGAACTCGAAGCCGCCGACCTCGTCCCCTTCGTCGCCGGCATCGAGGCCGGCGCCGAGGCCACGATGCTCGCGCATGTCACCTATCCGCAGGTCGCGCCCGAACCGGCCGGCTACTCGCCGTTCTGGATCGACGAGATCCTGCGCCGGCGGATGGGTTTCGGCGGCGTGATCTTCTCCGACGACATCGGCATGGCCGCGGCGTTCTCCGCCGGCGGCGTCAAGCAGCGCATCGATGCGCACCTGGACGCCGGCTGCGATGTGGTGCTGGTCTGCCATCCGGAACTGGTCGAGGAATCGCTGGCCGCGGTCGGCGACCGCGTGCTGCGGCCCGAGGCGATGGCACCGCTGATGGGGCGCGCGGCGCCCGCATGGGACGCCCTGCGTGCCGAACCGCGCTACGCGGATGCCCGGCGCCGGCTGGGCGATGCGTTCGGAGCGGGCGCATGAGCGCGCCCGGCCTGCGCGAGGCCCTCGCGGATGCGGACGTGCTGTTCGACCGTGCTGCCCTCGAAGACGCGATCGCGCGCATGGCTGGCGGCATCGTCCCGGACTATGCCGGCGACGCGCAGCCGCCGCTGTTCGTCACCATCATGCACGGCGGTCTGCTGTTCGCCGCGCAGCTGGCCTTCGCGCTGGGCGAGCAGGGGCTGGATCTGGAATTCGACTACCTGCACGCCACGCGCTATCGCGGGCAGACCTCGGGCTCCGGCCTGGCCTGGCTGCATCGGCCGGCCACCTCGATGCGCGGCCGCCGTGTGCTGCTGGCCGACGACATCCTCGACGAGGGCCACACCCTGCTGGCGGTGAAGCGCTGGTGCGAAGACCAGGGCGCGGCCGACGTGCGCATCGCGGTGCTCGCGGTGAAGGTGCACGACCGCCGCGTCGACGGCATCGACGCCGACTACATCGGTGTCGAGGTGCCGGACCGCTATGTGTTCGGCTACGGCATGGACTATCGCGAGCAGGGCCGCAACCTGCCGGCGATCTATGCGCTGAAGGAGTGATGGGATGTTCGAAGACCTGCATCTGGCGGTGATCGGCGGGACCGGCGTGTACCGTCTGGCCGCGCTGGAAGACGCCGAGGCGCACCAGCCGGTCACGCCCTACGGCGCACCCTCGGGGCCGATCCGCGTCGGCATGCTGCATGGCCGACGCGTGGCCTTCCTGGCGCGTCATGGCGAGGGCCATTCGATCCCGCCGCACCGCATCAACTATCGCGCCAATCTCGCCGCGCTGAAGGCGCTGGGCGCGCGCCGCGTGCTGGCGCTCAATACGGTGGGCGGCATCGGCGAGCGGTTCGGCCCGCGCGTGCTGGCCTGCCCGGACCAGCTGATCGACTACACCTGGGGCCGCATCTCCACGCTCTGCGAGGAGCCCGGCACCGAGGTGCTGCATGTCGATTTCGGCGACCCCTACACGCCCGCCCTGCGTGGCGATGTGCTGCAGGCCGCCGCGGGTGCCGGCGTGGCGGTCGTCGATTTCGGCTGCTACGGCGCCACCCAGGGGCCGCGCCTGGAAACGAAGGCCGAAATCGCACGCATGCGCCGCGATGGCTGCGACCTGGTCGGTATGACCGGCATGCCCGAAGCGGGTCTGGCGCGCGAACTCGGCCTGGACTACGCGTGTCTGGCGATCGTCGCCAACTGGGCGGCCGGTGCCGGCCCGGACCCCGACGAGCAGATCACGCTCGAGGAGGTGCTGGCGAATGTGGATGCCGCCGGTGCCGGACTCCCGCCGTTGCTGCGGGCGCTGCTGGCGGCCTGAGTCCCGCTCGCGCGCGATGCCCTCGGGCATCGCTCCGCAAAGCGCCCGCGAAGACACCGCAGACGCACCGTGCGCGATAGCGGATCGATCACGTATCGATGGTGATCCGATGGTGATGCGATAGTGATCCGATGGCGGAGCGATGGTGCCCCGTATCGGCCGCATATCCTTGTACCGCAAGCGCTTGCACCGGTCCGCGACTCAGGCATACTTCGGCCCGTGCGCCGCCCGCGAGGTCTCGACGCACGCCACCGCATCCCAGATAGAGGTCGACAGGACAATGCCGTACGGAACAGTCAAGTGGTTCAACGATGCCAAGGGATTTGGCTTTATCCAACCTGAGGATGGCAGTGCCGATGTGTTCGTGCACTTCTCCGCGATCAACTCCAAGGGCTTTCGCAGCCTGCAGGAAGGTCAGCGCGTGAGCTACGAGGTCCAGCAGGGACCGAAGGGCGCACAGGCTGCGGGGGTGACCCCGGTCGCTGCCTGACATTCGCCCCGCGCGATGTCGTTCGAACGGCCCCGCTTCGGCGGGGCCGTTTTTTTGGCGTTGATCGAGCAGGGCTCTGCAGTTTGTCTTCAACCGCCGGCCGGGCGGGAACGCGGGTACCGCACCGGGTCCGCCCTTGCCGGCGGCGATGGGGGGGAGTAGGGTCGGGACCGGATACCGCCAGGACTGATGCGGTGCTCCAGCCCCTTCCCGCTCAAGGAGTCGATGGAATGAAATCTGGAATCGGAATGCTACGCGTACTGCGCAGCGGCGTGATCGCCGCCTTCGCCGCAGCCGCCCTGTTCGCGCCCTCTGTCATGGCCACTTGGCCCGCTGCCGGCGAACGCATCTGCGGATCTTCCTTCTGCGATCGGTGCGGCGACGGCTTCTGCAGCAAGCGCTGCGGCGAGACCGCGGCGAACTGCCCGAAAGACTGCGGTGTCATCAGCGAGTGACACCATCGAAGCGCCCGCCTCCGCGGGCGCATTTTTTTCATCGCCAGACCGACATGTCCGCCATCGCAGATCAGCCCCAGGGTCATCACGCGGATGCCGATCCGTTGCCATCGTCCGCTGACGGCGATGACACGATTGACGCCACTCGCATTCACGATGATGGCCGTACGCATTACCGCGAGCACCAAGACCTCATTCAGAGCAGCCCCCTCCAGAGCCACCTCATCCGCAATCAGCCGCCCGAGTTTCCGGCCTGCGATCTGTGGGCCTGCGATGCGGCCCTGCGCGAAGCGGTCGCGCGCGAAGGCGGCGCCGGCTTCGCGGCGCATCTGTCCGACTACGGGAAGCATGCCGGCGGCGCGCTGCTCGCGTTGAGCGGCGACGCCCATCGCGACCGTCCGCGGCTGCGTTCGCACGACCGTTTCGGCCGGCGCATCGACCGGGTGGAGTTCCATCCGCACTATCACGAGATCATGCGCGAAGCCCTCGCCGCAGGCGTGGCCGGGCTGTCGTGGGCGCCGCAGGCCTGGTCGCTGCCGCAGCCCGGTGCGCAGCTGGCGCGCGCGGCCCTGAGCTATCTGCATCGACAGGGCGAGCCCGGCACCAGTTGCCCGCTGACCATGACCCACGCCGCGGTGCCGGCACTCGCGCATGCGCCCGCGCTGCGCGCCTGGGCCGAGAAGGCCGCCGCCCCGGTCTACGACCCGCGCGAGCTGCCGATGGCCGACAAGGGTGGGGTCACGCTCGGGATGGGCATGACCGAGAAGCAGGGCGGCAGCGACGTGCGCGCGAACGAAACCATCGCCACTCCGCTGCCCGGCGGCGAGGCCCATGCACTGCACGGGCACAAGTGGTTCTTTTCCGCACCGATGAGCGACGGCTTCCTGGTGCTGGCCCAAGCCCCCGGCGGCTTGAGCTGTTTCCTGATGCCGCGCCTGCGCGAGGACGGCCGCCACAACGCCTATCGGGTGATGCGCCTGAAGGACAAGCTGGGCGACTGGTCCAACGCCTCCTCCGAGGTCGAGTTCGACGGTGCGTTCGCGTGGCCGGTGGGCGCCGAAGGCCGCGGCGTGGCGACCATCATCGAGATGGTGATGCTGACCCGGCTCGACTGCACGCTGGGCTCGGCCGCGGACATGCGCATGGCCCTGCTGCAGGCGCTGCACCACTGCCGGCACCGCAGCGCCTTCGGCCGCCGCCTGATCGACCAGCCGCTGATGCGCAACGTGCTGGCCGACCTGGCGCTCGAATCCGAGGCGGCGACGGTGTTCGCGCTGCGCGTGGCGGGCGCGGTCGACCGCGCCCCGGGCGATGCGCAGGACACCGCCTTCGCGCGCATCGCCACCGCCATCGGCA
>CBFGMS010000061.1:0-22922 GCA_965649985.1 uncultured Gammaproteobacteria bacterium
ACCACCACCACCACCACCACCCTGTCGTATCACTGGAGAACATCATCATGACCAAGTTCAACACCAAGGCTCTGCTCAAGGCCTTCGCACTGCTCGCCGTCCTCTTCCTGCCCCAGCTCGCGATGGCGGGCGGCGGTGCGTCCTTCGACTGCACCGATGCCGGCGACACCATCGTCTCGTTCTTCGAGAGCGTGGAAGGCCTGCTGGGCGTCGCTTCGA
The DNA here is from genome assembly GCA_965649985.1 of uncultured Gammaproteobacteria bacterium. Taxonomy (GTDB): domain Bacteria; phylum Pseudomonadota; class Gammaproteobacteria; order Xanthomonadales; family Xanthomonadaceae; genus Lysobacter_I. Next base: position 220 of record CBFGMS010000061.1, read on the forward strand.
TCATCATCGTGACCATCGCCATCATCTTCGCCGGCTACCAGATCGCCTTCGCCCACAAGCGTCTGAGCGACGTGGCTCCGGTGCTGGTCGGTGGCCTGATGATCGGTGCCGCCGGCGCCATCGCCACGATGCTGATGGGCGACACGGTCGCCGGCAAGTGCTGATCCCGGCCTGAGCGGCGAACCGTCATGCAGAAGAACGTGCTCTTCCGCGGTTGCACCCGTCCGGCGATGTTTCTGGGCGTGCCTTACGTGCCTTTCTTCATCGGCGCGGGCGGGTGTCTCATGGGGGCGATGTATTCCGGCACCTTCTGGAAGCCGGGTTTCATCATCTTCCTGCTCCTCCTGCCCACGGTGATCTTCATCATGCGGCAGATGGCCAGACGCGACGAAATGATCTTCCGGCTCCTCGGCCTGAACTGGAGGTTCCAGTTCAAGGCCCGGAACCGGACGGAGCACTCGGGAGCACTCGTCTTCAGCCCGCATGACTATCGCCGCACTCCGGCAGGCGCCAAGAGGAATCTCACGGGTCCTTTCCTGATCAGCGGAAAGATGACACGGGGGCTCGCGGTGCCCGCCAAGGCAACAGTCAAATGACGGCCTCGGCCGTCACGTGATGATCCACATCCCCCCCGGGCTCACGCCCGGGGGGATTCAGGTTTCTTGGGTTCCTCCAGCGTCCCGCCGTCGCGTGCGACGAATCGAACCGGTTGTGTGCGCGGATCGCCCGGTCCGTTCCTAGGCCGGGACATTCCAGAGCGCACCGCCTTGCATTCGGGACGTAGTGTGGACACCCGCATGTGCAAACGCCCGGGCAGGGGCCGGTGGCGTCGTGCGATCCGTGCGAGTACGCAGCGCGCCTCGTCGGTTAGTGTGATTCCGGTCTCGTTTTTTGCCTGTTATTTCGTCAAATGATCGACGTGGACATCGTTCCCATCGTCGGCTCACCGGACACACACGAAAACACCGCCCATGTTCACTCCAGACAGCTCGATCAGCCAGTTCCTGCCTCTCTCCAGCCATGTCTCGCCCGCGGTGATCCGTACCCGCGAAGGCGACTACCTGATGTGCTGGCATCTGGAGGGTCTCCCCTTCGTCGGTCGCGAGGAATGGGAGATCGAGCATCGCCACAACGTGTTCAATCGCCTGCTGCAGACCCTGCGCGCGCCGGATTACGTGAACGTGGCCTTCTGGGTCCACGACATCCGGCGGCGGCGCCGCCTGACCATCAAGAGCCGGTTCAAGCAGCGCTTCAACCAGGACATGTCGGACGCCTACTACGAGGCGCTGTCCGCACAGAAGATCATGCAGAACGAGTTGTACCTGACCATGATCTTTCGCCCGGTCGTGGCGGGCAAACGCTTCGTCGAGCAGTCCGCCGACCATGCCAAGATCAAGGCCGAGCAGGAACAGGCCGTCCTGAAGCTGCAGGAACTGGCCACCAATCTCGAGGCGGTGCTCAAGGACTACTCGCCCTATCGCCTGGGCATGTACGAGGGCGCCAACGGCGTGGTGTTCTCCGAGACGCTGGAGTTCTACGGCTATCTCCTCAACCGCATCGAGGAGCCCGTGCCGGTGCTGCACGCGCCGATCTACAACTACCTCGCGGTCAGTCGGCACATGTTCTCCTCCAAGTCCGGCGACTACGTCATCAGTACGCCGAACGGCAAGAACGTCTACGGCGCCATTCTGAACGTCAAGGAGTATGCCGACGGGACCTATCCCGGCATCCTCAATGGCCTGAAGTATCTCGATTTCGAGTACGTCATCACCCATTCCTTCAGCCCGATCGGCCGCCAGGACGCGATCAAGGTGCTCGATCGCACCAAGGGCATGATGATCTCGTCGGGCGACAAGGCGCTGAGTCAGATCGTCGAGCTGGATCTGGCGATGGATCAGCTCTCCTCCGGCAACTTCGTGCTCGGCGAATACCATTTCCTGCTGGCCATCTACGCCGATTCCCACGAAAAGCTCTCGCAGCAGACGGCCACGGCCCGCGCCGAATTGTCCAATGCGGGATTCGTATCCGCCAAGGAGGATCTGGCGGTCGCGGCATCGTTCTACTCGCAAATTCCCACCAACTGGGCGTTCCGCACCCGCATCGCGAACGTCAGTTCGCTGAACTTCCTCGGCCTGTCGCCGCTGCACAACTTCGCCACCGGCAAGCGCGACAACAACCCCTGGGGCGAGTGCGTGACCACGCTGCAGACCACCAACGGTCAGCCCTACTATTTCAACTTCCACGCGACCCATCCGGCCGAGAATTCGCTCGGTGAAAAAGCCATCGCCAATACCATGGTCATCGGCAAGTCCGGTACCGGCAAGACCGCGCTGATCAACTTCCTGCTGAGCCAGGTCCAGAAGTACGATCCGTCGCCGACGATCTTCTTCTTCGACAAGGACCGCGGTGCGGAGATCTTCGTGCGCGCCTGCGGCGGCAACTACCTCGCTCTCGAGAACGGCCAGCCGACCGGCTTCAACCCGTTCCAGTGCGAGCGCAACGAAGCCAACATCCAGTTCCTCGCGGACCTGGTGAAGGTGCTGATGGGCAAGAAGGAATACTCCTCGCGCGACGACGAGGACATCTTCCGTGCGGTCGAGAACATGCTCGATACGCCCAAGCACCTGCGCAGCATGACCAATTTCCAGAAGAGCCTGCCCAACATGGGCGACGACGGCCTCTATGCGCGCATGCGCAAGTGGACCGCCGGCAACTCGCTGGGCTGGGTGTTCGACAACCCGAAGGACACCATCGATCTGCAGAAGGCCAACATCATCGGCTTCGACTACACCGACATCATCGACAATGCCGAAGTGCGCGTGCCGGTCATCAACTACCTGCTGCACCGCCTGGAAGAACTGATCGATGGCCGTCCGCTGATCTACGTCATGGACGAATTCTGGAAGATCCTCGACGGCGCCGGCGGCCTGAAGGAATTCGCGAAGAACAAGCAGAAGACCATCCGTAAGCAGAACGGCCTCGGCATCTTCGCCACGCAGAGCCCGGAAGACGCGCTGAAGAGCGACATCTCCGCGGCGCTGATCGAGCAGACCGCGACCCTGATCCTGCTGCCGAACCCCAACGCCAACCGCGACGACTACATCGAGGGCCTGAAGCTGACCGATGCGGAGTACCAGGTGATCAAGAGCCTGGACGAGCGCTCGCGCTGCTTCCTGGTCAAACAGGGCCACGCGTCGAGCGTCTGCCAGCTCAACCTGCGCGGCATGGACAACGCGCTGTCGGTCATTTCCGCCTCCACCGACAACATCGAGATCCTGCATCGCATCCTGGGCGAGGAATCCGCCAATCGCGGCATCACCATCGACGCGCTCACGCCGGACGACTGGCTGGAGCGCTTCTACGACGAGCGCAAGGGCTCCGGCAAGAACGCCGCAAAGAACTCCGGCGGCGGGCTTCGCGCGGCGTCCGGTTGATTCCGTTCGTCGTCGCAGGCCCTGCGTCACACCACACGTATCCTTCCCATTTCCGCAGTGCGGGCACATCAGGAGGTGTTCCATGCGTCAGTCGCGTTCCGATCGTCGTTCACCCCGCCTGGCTCTGATCGTCGCGGTCTTCATGGCCGCTGGTGGTCTGTCCGGAAATGCGCAGGCGCAGTTCGCGGTCATCGATGCGACGCAGATCGCCAACGCGCTGAAGGAATACGCCGAGGAGGCCAAGCGCTGGCAGGAGCAGATCAAGCAGTATCAGTCCACGCTGGGCAATGCGACGATGATGCTCAAGGCGCCCAGCTTCAACATGGAGCTGACCATGCAGCTGAGGCCCGCCAATCAAGGCGTCGCCGAGCGTTGCCCGGATCCCAGCGGCAGCGGCGGCGGTCTTTTGGGCTCGATGTTCGACATGTTCAAGCCGGACCTGACCGGCGACATCTACAAGCAGCAGCAGTTGGTATGCACCAATATCGTGCTGCTTGAGAACAAGAAGTACAACGAGCTCGTTACCCTCGTGCAGGAAGCGGACAAGCGCAAGGCCGATATCGACAAGGGCATTGCCGAAGTTGCCAAGGCCGGCGCGACAGAAGGCGAGATGAAGAGCGCCTCTATCCGGGCCCAATCCCAGATGGCGACCAGTCTCGCCGAAATGCAGTATTCGCTTGCGCGGATTCAGGCTTTCGATGGCATGATCGAATCTCTGAAGATCGATCAGCAGACACTCGCGAGGCAGGCGCTGTCGGGCAGCCAGAACAACTTCTCGGCTTCCGGTCTGCTCGGAAAGGTCGTGCAGGGCGCCACGCTTGAAGTGGCTCTACAGGCCGCCCGTGCACGCGAGCGTTGAGCCAACCGCGTACACGTCAGGATCCTCTATGCGTAGTCCTATCGATCTGATCGCCGATCTTTCCCATCTCGCCACCGGCTGGCTGTTTTCGCCCAAGGCGGGAGCGATCGGCGATCTCAGCAATCTCATCTTCTTTCAGCGCATCTATGCGTTCCTGAACGACGAGATCGACGAGTTCATGACCAACTTCATGGGTCGCAGCATGAAGCTCGTCGGGACCGCCGCGTTGCTGTTGCTGACCATCTGGGTGCTCTATCAGGGCTACCGCATCATGACCGGGATATCCCGCGAGTCGATGTCGGCCTTCACGCTGCAGGCGGCGCGCAACGCCTTCATCATCCTGACCGCGACGTCCATGGCCCTGTTCGGGACGGATTTGTCCGAGGTGCTGTCGCAGTGGTTGCCGAACGGCATCCATTTCTTCGTCACCGGCCAGTCGGGCAGTCCCTACGAGCAGATCGACCACAGCCTCGGCTACATGCAGCTCGCCCTGACCAGCATCGATGCGATCCAGACGGGCGGCGATCTTGGCCTCGAGGATGCCAAGACACGCGCGAAATGGTTCACCGGCATCGGTGTGGGCCTGCCTGCCGTACTGGCCGGATCCATGCTCATGCTGTTTCGGCTCGCCATCGCGCTGTTCGTCGGCTTCGGGCCGATCTTCATCATGTGCCTGATGTTCGACTACACGAAGCAGATGTTCCATCGCTGGCTGATGCTGGGCATCGGCACGATGTTTGCGCTGGCGGTGATGAGCTTCACCGTCACGCTGGCGCTGGACGCCATTCTTGCCGTGACCGCGTCCTTCTGGGCGGGCAAGCTGTTGTTGGGCTCCAACCCGGAAGGCGTGACCAGCGTGGCGATGCAGCAGGGCGGCCTCGGATTGTTCATGACCGCATTGATCGTGTCGGCTCCTCCGATGGCGGCCGCGTTCTTCCAGGGCACCATCGGTCAGTTCGCCGCCTACAACCAGTTCGGCCAGAACGCCGCATCGGGTGGTGGCGGTGGTGGGCAGAGACTGCCGGATGGAAGGCCGCTGGGGGGCTCTGGCGGTGCACCGCGTGACCAGAGCGCTTCGGTCGAGGGCACGGGTTATCGCGCCGCGCCCAATGCTCAGTTGGTGACGCAGCGGGTTTCAGGCGACGCCCAAGCCGAATCTGGCGTGCTGAAGCCCGGAGCCAGAGGTGCTGCCTCCCAGCAGAATGCCTAGGTTTGCGGTTTCTGGTTTGCTTACCGGAAGTTGATATGAAGATTCGTCTGCTCACGGCTTTGGCACTGATCGTTTTAAGTCCTGTGGCCGCCGCCCAATGCCCCAATGGCATTCCCTCTGGTGGAAATCCCGGGTGTGTGCCGCCGGATGTCTATTATGGCAGTCAACCCAATTCCGATCCGCCTCCGCTTCCCAAGGAGAGATGGAAGACGAGGTGGGGAGCCATCGCCATCGGTTCCACCCAATCCGGTGGGGGGCTTGGTTTTTCCAGCAAAATGGACAGCAAGCGTCAAGCAGAAAAGGCCGCTCTGAAGATGTGCAGGGATACGGGCGGCGGTAAAGAATGCGCCGTTCAAGTGACGTACCACAATCAATGTGGAGTGATCGCATGGGGCGATATTTTTTTTGCGACGGCCCGTGCTTCAACAGAGCAGGAAGCGTCGCAGCTCGCGTTGAAGGCGTGTTCTGAGAAATCCGAGGGCTGCAAGGTCTTTTATTCCAACTGCAGCTACCCTGCCAAGATATATTGAAGACTCAGCGGTTCGTCATCGATCCAAGAGTAAATTATTGATCGATATATCAAATTTCGTTTCAGGCGGACCTGATTTCACTTGCTCGTGGGGGACGGCTCTCGGTCGGCTGAAAAAAGCCGCGCGGATCATCTCAGTTTCCCAATAGTTTAAGAGGGAGCCTTCGGATGCGGGTGATGTGTGCCTTCTTTCGTAATTTCGGTCTTGCGCTTACTTCATTGCTGATCTCCTGCGCATGGCTTCTCACGCCGTCGCCCGCGCACGCCGACGCCGCCTGCGGCCCTGGCCAACGGATGGTCGGCATGCGTCCTGCCGATGGAGGCCCTGTCGGGCAGTCGGTGCAGCAGATTCCCGTGTGCGCGCCCGACGGAAGTGGGGCACCTCAAGGAGCTGCCGCCTCACCCGAAATTGTCCTGTTGCCGCTCAACGCAGCGATCGTCTGGGCAAATCTGGCCGATGGGAGGCCCGTATATTTCTACACGAGCGCGAGAATGAGTGCGATCGGAGCGGTGGAGGATGCGGTGAAGGCCTGTCGGGATTTCGGAGCTCTGAATTGTCGTCCGGGCATCACGGCGGCGGACGGGTGGCTCGCCGTCAGTCGTGCAGGCGACGGCAGTCTGTATGCGGCGTATGGGCGGAAGAAGAAGCAGGCCGAGAAAGCCGCGCTCGCACGTTGCGCTCAGGAATCCAGCGGCTGCACGGTCGCCGACTCGATCAGGAACAATCTGAAATGAACCCCACGCACTACTTGCGCAAGTTCTCCGGTGTGGTTCTCCTCTGCGCTGTGCTTGCCATGCCGGGCGCGGCCTTGGCCGATCCCGGCTGGCTGGAAATCGATGTGACCGGTCAAGCCCCGAACCGGGTCGTGACCTACGCAAATTTCAGCTCGCTTGCGCTCGCGCATGACGTGGAACGCGCTACGCAATTTATGAGTGCTCCGGCCGACAGCAATACCGCCGCGTTGTCTCGATCGCTGGCGCAGACGCGACTTTGGACGATCCGCACGATGCGCGTGTTCGAGGGCAACGAACCGACGGTGCAGCTGCGTGACGTCCATGCGCAGTGGCTGTCCGTGGATTGTTCAAGCGAGCGGCTCTTCGCGATCTGGATCGAACGCATCCGCAAGGATCGCAAACATCCCAACCCGCTCTCTGCCGAAGCGGAGACCTACGAAAAAATCGCGACCCATCGACCGCTGGGCAATGATGAGCGGTGGCAGCAGGTCCTGATACGGAATGTCTGCGATCAGGCCCCGCTGCGCCGGGCACTCATGGGTTTTGCATGCGTGGATGAGCGGGTGCATCCGCTGGGGATGGAGTGCCTCCCGGGCATACCCGACAACGATCATCTCCGAGTTCTCGCGAACTACGCGATGAAAGACCCCGCGCAATTCAAAGCCGTCGATTGAACGTCGCGGGGTGCGACCATGCTCAGTCGCTCTTGTCCCGAGAGTGAACCAAGCTTGGATATCCGCCACGCCGAAGAGACAGCCGAGGCAGATATACGAACGCTCGGATGTAGCCGAGGCTTCAGCCCCTGCCGTCGTCCCGCTGTTCGAGCGGCCGCTGCGGCACCTTGCGCAGCGTCCCGACGTCATATCCCAACGCGCGCACGCGCTCGACCAGTGCGGCGTACTCCGCGTCCGGAATGCTCGGCGTGCGCGCCATCACCCAGACATAGTCGCGCTTGCTGCGGCCGACGATGGTCTGGGTGTAGTCATCGTCGAGATGTACGATCACGTACTCGGCCTTGATCGGCCAGATGAACTGCATGCCCCACACCGCGTTGCCGGTTCCCTCGCGTACGGTGCCGACCGGGTGCATGGTCTTCAGGGGCGCGTCGAAGCCGCCCTTGCGCTGGGTGTAGACGGTCTGGATCTTGCCGTCCTCGCGGATGGAGTAGGATTCCAGCGCGTCGTAGGCGTCCTTCTCGATGAAGGTCGGAATATGCGCGATCACGTACCAGTCGCCCATGAAGCGAGGCAGGTCCACCCGCTCCACGGGCGGGATCTTGTCTTCGCCGCCCGCGGTGGCGGCCGCAAACAGGCCTGCGGCGACAACGGCCGCGATGGCCAGAACAATGCGGCGTTTCTTCATGCGTGTACTCTCCGTCGGGCTGTTCGTCTTGCGCGCGCTGTGTCGGGCGATCGATCCGCTGCGTTCGGTCGCGCTCTCGATGACCGGATGATGCCCTGTACCCGCTGGCCACGGGGCGGCCTCGGGATTCGAATCCGGGTTGCGTTCAGGCCGTGGCCGTCTCGGGTCGCTGGAACCGGTAATGCGCGACCAGCCATTCCTGGCCGCGGTCGTAGTCGAACATCTCCGCGCAGGCCATCCAGAAGATGCGCCAGCGCTGGTTCCACAGGCCAGCGAGTCGTTCGCCGTAGGTCTCGCGCATCACCGCCATCACGCGATCGCGCGCCTGGTCGTGATTCTGCAGCCAGTGGTTGGCGGTGCGCGCGTAGTGCGTACCGTCGACATGCCAGCGCTGTTCGATGCGCAGGTCGTTCTGGAACCACAGCAGCGTGTCCGATGCAGGCATCAGGCCGCCGGTGAAGAAATGCCGGCCCATCCAGTTGTCTTCGCCCTCGGTTTCGAAGGGATAGACCAGGGTCTTGTGCGCGAAGATGTGCACGAAGAGCTTGCCGCCGGGTTTGAGCCAGCCACCGATCCTGCACAACAGTACGTCGTAGTTGCGCATGTGCTCGAACATCTCGATCGACACGCAGCGGTCGTAGCGCGTGGCGTCCAGTTCCAGTCGGTTGACGTCCTGGGTGATCACGCGCACGTTGGCGAGGCCGCGCAGCCTGCATTGCGCTTCGATGTGCTCGCGCTGCGGGCGTGAATTGGACACGGCGGTGATGCGCGCATTCGGGTAGCGCTCGGCCATCCACAGCGTGAGCGAGCCCCAGCCGCAGCCGAGTTCGAGAATCTCCTGGCCGTCGGCCAGTTCTGCACGCGCGTCGTACAGACGCAGCATGGCCTCTTCCGCCTCGTCGAGCGTCTCGCGGCCAGTGGGATAGTAGGCGCAGGAGTACTTCAGCCGCTTGCCGAGGCACAGGTTGAAGAAGGCGGGCGGCAACTCGTAGTGCTGGGCATTGGCGGCATCGGTGTGGATGGCGACCGGGCTGGTGCGCAGCTCGTCGATACGCCGCGCCTGACGCTCGGCGATCGCCTGCAGACCACCCGCGGTTTCGAGCATCAGGCGGTCGCGGCACTGGCTGCGGATGCCGTGGCGGATCAGCGCGTCCGGAATCAGGGCGCGTTCGGCCAGGCCGAGCAGGCCGGGCGCGGGCTGGTCCTGCGGCAGTTCGTGCGCGGTGGCGATGGTGTGGGTCATGAGGGCACCTCGACGTAGGGAGTGTGGGAAGCGGCCAGCCGTGGGAGCTGCGTCAATCGCGCTTGGGAAACCATGGGAACAGCATCGGCGTGGTGCGCTGGTAGTCGCGGTAGTCGTCGCCGCGGCTGCGCAGTGCCTGCGCCTCGGTATAGGGAATGCCGCTGACCCAGCGCAGGAACACGTACATCACGATCGGTCCGGCCCATGCGAGCCATGCCTGCGGCGCGCCGACGGCGAGCGTGACATATGCGAACCAGTGCAGCCATTCGAAAAAATAGTTCGGGTGGCGTGAATACCGCCACAAACCACTGCGCATGGTCTTTCCGCGGTTCGCGGGGTCGGCGCGGTGGCGTGCCAGCTGGTGGTCGGCCAGTGCCTCACCGCCCACGCTCAACAGCCAGATGGCCACGGCGGCTGCCGCCAGTGACACCGACCCCTCCGGGTTGCCCGCAACCGCGACGAACGGCAGCGCGAAGAGAACGATCAGCAGCGCCTGGAACTGGAAGAACAGGAAGAAATAGAACTGGTTGCCGCTCCAGTGATCGCGCAGATGCGCGTATCGGCCGTCTTCGTCTTCATTGCGCACGCGATGCCACAGATGCAGGCCCAGGCGTGCGCCCCAGATGCCGCCGAGCACGCCCATCACGATGCGCGGGAGGCTGTCGCCGGCGCCCAGCCAGGCCGCGAGCACGGCGGCGCCACCCACGCCGAACGACCAGATCACGTCGACGATGCCGGCATTCGCGCGTCGCTTCTGCCAGAGCCAGCCGAGGCTCATCGCGACCGCGGCCAGCGACCAGACGAGGCCGAGTTGCACCCAGGGCGATGCGGTATCCAGGGGAAAAGTCATGTGGCGTTCCGTGGTGTGGCGGAGGAGGGGATGTGCCGCGCGCCGGGTTCGCGTGCGACGCGCAGGGCCAGCAGCCAGAGCGCGAGCGCCCAGCCGATGCCGAGCGCGATCAGCACCTGCCAGCGCGGTTCGCCGAGCGTCGCCGCCGCGAAGCCGCGCTCGGCGCCGAGATAGGCGAGCGGGCCGAACACCGCGCCGGTCAGTGCGGCAAGCGCGGGGCGGCGGCAGACCGCGCCGAGCGAGTGGCGCAGCGTGAGCGCGAAGGCCATCCACATCGCCAGAATCCACGCAGGCGCACCGCCGGGCGGCAGCGTGACGGCATCGCCGCGGTATGTGATCAGTCCGCTCCAGGAGAGCGCACCGTCCAGCACGAGGCCGCAGACGGCGGCGAGGGCCATCAGACGCGCGTCGGCTCCGCGATCCGCCGGGCCTGCGGCCCAGCCGAAATGGCCGGCCGCGAACACGGCCGCGGCGAGCGGGCCGGCCCACCACAGCGCATGCCCGGCACCGCCGACGGCGGCGAACCACACGGCCTGGTAACCGAGCAGGTTGTAGAGCGTGCGGGCCAGGGCCGAACGGTCGCGCATGCGGGCGTCAGGCCTGCAGCCGCGCGTGGGCGCGGTGCGGCAGTTCGGGCATCGGCGCCTGGCCACGATGACCGGGTTTGGCCAGCAGCAGATGGGCGACGCCGATCGAGCGTTCGCGGAAGCCGCCTTCGCAATAGGCCAGGTAGAACTGCCACATGCGGATGAAGCGCTCGTCGTAGCCCTGCGCGCGCACCGCCGGCAGCGCCTCCGTGAAGCGCAGGCGCCAGGCTTCCAGCGTGCGCGCATAGCCGAGGCCGAAGTCTTCGAGCTGGATGAGTGCCAGATCGGTGGCGCGGGTCTTGGCCTGCAGCATCGCCGCGATCGACGGGATGAAGCTGCCCGGGAAGATGTAGCGCTTGATGAAGTCGACCGACTTCAGCGCCTGCGCGTAGCGATGGTCCTCGATGGTGATCGCCTGGATGAGCGCGAGGCCTTCGGGTGCGAGCAGGCGGCCCAGTTTCGCGAAATAGGTCGGCATGTACTCGGCGCCGATGGCCTCGATCATCTCGATCGACACCAGCTTGTCGTAGGTGCCGTCGAGATCGCGATAGTCCTGCAGCAGCAGGGTCACGCGGTCCTGCAGCCCGGCCGCGGCGACGCGCTCGGCAGCGCGGGCGTGCTGCTCGCGCGATATGGTGGTGGTGGTGACGTGGCAGCCGTAGTGCTGCGCGGCATGCAGGGCGAATCCGCCCCAGCCGGTGCCGATCTCGATCACGCGGTCGCCCGGCTGCAGGTCGAGCTTGCGGCAGATGCGGTCGAGCTTGCGGAACGAGGCCGCCTCGAGCGCGGTGGCGTCATCGGCGGTTTCGTGGTCGGCCCAGATCGCGGAGGAATACATCATGTCCTGCGACAGGAACAGCGCGAAGAAATCGTTGCCGAGGTCGTAATGCGCGGCGATGTTGCGCCGGCTGCCGTCGCGGGTGTTGCGGCGCAGGGTGTGCCAGGCCTTCATCGCCCAGCCGCCGAGACGGGCCAGGCCGGTCTCCATCGCATCCAGCAGATCGCGGTTGCGCACCAGCAGACGCATCAGCGCCACCAGGTCGTCGCAGCGCCAGAGGCCATCCATCCACGCCTCGCCGGCGCCGACGCTGCCGTTGGCGGCGACCGCACGATAGAAGCCGGGGTCGAGCACCTCGATGCGGGCCTGCAGTGGGCCGTCGACCTCACCCAGACGCACCTCGCCGAGCGCATCGCGCAGCAGGATGCCGCCGCCGCGCAGGCGATCCATCTGCGCGAGCAGCCGTGTGCGCAGTGCGCGATCCAGTGCGCCGACCTCGGCGGGCGACGCCGCGACGGAGGCGCTGGGCGCAGAGGCGTCGGGTGGAGACAGGGACGGGTCGGCGGTGTGTCGGCGCATGGCGTGCTCGCGATGGGATGGGGGATGGCGATGTGGCGGTCTCGACACCTGGACGGAGCGGCAACGGCTGCGGATGCAGCGGTGCGCTCAACGTCCGCGGCGGGCGAGGGCGGGGTGGTCGTGGACCGGTGTTCCCTTCAGCCACAGGCGTAGCGCCTGCCAGTGGATCGCGGCGACGACCTGCGCGGTCATCAGCGGGTAGCGCCACAGCACGCGGCGGAGACTGTCGGCATCCAGCGGTCTGCGTGCGAGCGAGAGTGTCGCGTCGAATTCGCGGCGTTCGCCGTCGCAGACGTCCATGTGCACGCGCAGGTCCTCGCCCGGCGCGACGAACGACCACGCGTAGCGCCTGTGCATCGCCATGAACGGCGAGACGTGGAAACACTTGTCGAAGCGCCAGTGCAGGGCGCGCCCGCGACGCTCGGCGGTCTCCGCCGGAAGCACATAGGCGTGGCGCTCTTTCCACGGCGTGTTGGTGATCTCGGCGACGATGCAGTCGAGCGCGACGCCGTCGGCCGCATGGCAGTAATAGAAGCTCACCGGGTTGAAGACATAGCCGGCATAGCGCAGGTGCGTGAGCAGACGGATCGGCCCTGCGGGGCGGCGGCCCAGCGCGCGTTCGGCGGTGTCGCGCACCGCTTCGGCCAGTGGGACGGCCGGGTCGCCGTGGTAGTCGCTGCGGCGGAATTCGGCAAGGTTGCGGCCGTTGGTGGACCACAGCCAACGGCCGGCGAACACCTGGTCCAGCTCGTCCAGGTCCAGCAGCAACTGCGCGATGCGATAGCGGAAGGCATGCGCCCGCGGCGCATGGCGGCGATGCCAGACCACGCCTTCATAGACCGCACTGTGCAGCGGGGTTGCCGATGGGGATGCGCCCGACGGCTCCGCGCGCGCGTCTCGCTCAATGCGCCGTACCCCGGTGTCACCGGCCGTCTCGACCCCGTCGCCGGGCACCACGCGCGATGCGTTCATTCGGGCAGGCCCTTGAGCGTGGCACGATGATCGCCTGTGTACGGAGCGGACTGTCGCGGTGCACGTGCGTCCGCCTGCTCGTGCATGCGCGTGGGTGCGACGATGTCGCCTGTCGGCCAGTTGCAGCCGAGCACGGTCGCCACATCGACGGCGCTGCGCATGCCGTCCTCATGAAAGCCCCAGCCCCAGTAGGCGCCGGCGAACCAGGTGCGACGCACCCCCTGGACCTCCGCCCGGCGCTGCTGCGCCGCCACCGAGGCATGACTATAGACCGGGTGTTCGTAGCGCATGCGGCGCAGGACCTTCTCCGGGTCGATGGCATCGGTGCGGTTGAGCGTCACGACGAACGGCTCGGGCGATGCGATGCCCTGCAGCAGGTTCATGCAGTAGCTCACGGTGCACACGTCGGCCGCATCGCGCGGCACGCTGGCGTTCCACGCAGCCCACGCCTTGCGGTGGCGCGGCAGCAGGCTGGCGTCGGTGTGCAGTACCGTGTCGTTGGTCTGATAGGGCATCGCACCCAGCACGGCATGTTCCGCATCGCTGGCATCGTCGCCGAGAATGCGCAGCGCCTGGTCGCTGTGGCAGGCGAGCACCAGCTGGTCGAAACGCTCGCCGCGGCCGTCGGCGCCGTCGCTCACCACCAGCACTCCTTCGTCGTCGCGCAGCGCCATCCGCACGGGCGTGCGCAGGCGCACCTGCACGCGCCACGCACTCCGCAGCGCATCCACGTAACGCTGCGACCCGCCGCGCACCACCCGCCATTCCGGCCTGCCGGTCAGCTGCAGCATGTGGTGGTTCGCCATGAACCGCACGAGATATTTCGCGGGGAACCGCAGGATCTGCGTCGATGGCGAGGACCAGAGAGCCGATGCCATCGGCACCAGATGCTCGTCGCGGAACGCCGCGCCATAGCCGCCCAGGGTGAGGTAATCGCCGAGCGTCGGGCCTTCGCCGTCGATGTCCAGCAAGGCCGGTGCGTTGCGGTAGAAACGCGCCAGATCGCGCAGCATGCCCCAGAAGCGCGGCGACGCCAGATTGCGGCGCTGGCAGAACAGCGTATCCAGCGTGGTCGCGTTGTATTCCAGCCCGCTGGCTTCGTTGCGCACCGAGAAACTCATCGTGGTCGCCTGGGTCGCCACGCCCAGCGTGTCGAACAGACGGGTCAGCAGCGGGTAGTTCTGCGGGTTGTGCACGATGAAGCCGGTATCGACCTGGTAACGGCCGTGCTCGCGTTCGATGTCGTGGGTGTGCGTATGGCCACCCAGATAATCGTTGGCCTCGAACAACACCACATCGTGCCGGTGCGACAGCAGCCAGGCCGATGCGAGGCCCGCGATGCCGGAACCCACCACGGCGATCTTCATGCCCGCTCTCCCGCCTTGGCGTGCACCCAGGCCGGTACAGGTTTCAGGTCGCGCACCAGGCCTGCCAGGGCCATCGCGCGCAGGGCGTAGTAGGTCAGGTCGATTTCCCACCAGCGGAAGCCCTGACGCGCCGAGCCCGGGAAGAAATGGTGATTGTTGTGCCAGCCCTCGCCGAAGGTGAGCAGCGCCAGCCAGAGGTTGTTGCGGCTGTCGTCGCGGGTGGCGAAGCGTCGCCGGCCGAAGCGATGCGCCAGCGAGTTGATGGTGACCGTTGCGTGGAACAGGGCCACGGTCGAGATGAAAAAGCCCCAGACCAGCAGCTGACCGCCACTGGTGCCGAGCTGCGGTGCGATGCGCTCCAGCACCATGCCGGTCACGAACAGCAGCACCGCCAGCAGCACCGGCACCAGGATGTCGTAGCGGTCCAGCCAGCGCAGTTCGGGATAGCGCGCCAGGTCCCGTACCCGCTCCCAGTCGGTACGGAACCCGCCCCGGGTCAGGAACCAGCCGACATGGCTGCGCCAGAAGCCGTGGACCACCGGCGAATGCACGTCGTGTGCGGTGTCGGCATGACGGTGATGGTTGCGGTGATGCGCGGCCCACCAGATCGGCCCGCGCTGCACGCTGGACGCGCCGATCAGCGCGAACACGAACTGCATCGCGCGCGAGGTGCGGAACGTACGGTGCGAGAAGTAGCGGTGGTAGAAGCCGGTGATGGCGAACATGCGCAGCGCGTACAGCGCGACGGCGACTGCGACCGCCACCGGCGAGACACCGACCCAGAACACCAGCAGGCACGCCAGATGCATGCCGATGAAGGGCACCGCGCGCAGCCAGTCGATGCGATCGGCATCCTCGGGCGAGTGCGCTGCCCGAGCGTCGCTGGAGCCACCCGGCTCGGCGGTGTCGAACCAGCGTCGGACCGCGTTCCCTATCCGGGTCCCGCGACCGCGCTTGCTGGAAGGGGAATGGGGGGCCTCCGGGACGATCCGTTGCTCCGCCCCGGCCTGCCGGACGACCTCCGCCTCGCCGCCGTCGTCGAGAGCTCCGGTGACGGCAGGGGCGGTGTGACGTGGCGGGCGGATGGTTTCACGCATGATGGGCTCCGTGTGCAGGCTCGCTGGTTTACGCGACTTCCCCGGTGACGGATGCGCCGGGCGACTGCGATCGTGTTTCGACGGACAGGCACGGGTCGGTTGCCGCGCCCTGTCGGCTCATCCGCGCGGTTCCGGCCCGGCGCGATGGCCGAGGTTGCCGGGCGGGTGACGGACGGCGCGGACGGACCCGTCCATCGACTACGCGCGCCCATTGGCCGGACACGGAAGCCGGAACGATCGGCCGCGTTTCAGCGCTGCCTCATGTCCGGCTTCCGCAGCGCGATGCGGCGCGGGCAGCAGTCGATCGGGACAGGAGTAGACCACGCCTCGCCGCATTCGGTGCGGTTGCGGAGGCGACATGCAATGTTGCGCCCATTCGGGAGCATGAATGTCTGCAGATCGCAGGAAGGATGTCTCGCGAGCGTGCATTCGGCAGCGATGCTGGATGCACACGCAGGCCGTCCAGCGACGGGCTGCGCAGGGACCAGGCGGCACACCTGCTTCGGCAGGTATGCCGGGGGTGGCGCTAGAGCACCACCATGTCGCCCTTGGCCACGATCGGGCCAGTGGCAACGCCACCGGGGGCACCGCCCTTGGGTTCGAGCGTGATCGCGAGCACCGCGCCGCGGGTCAGTCCGGCGCGCAGCGCGTCGGGCACGGCCACGGTGTGCGAGCGGTCGATGGAGACGATGCCCAGCGACTTCGGTGCCTCGCCCGGCGGGATCAGCCACAGTTCGGGCTCGCGACCTTCCGCGTCGGGCTTGCCGGGCACGGGAACCATCAGCACCGTGCCGTCGTCCGGGTCGACCGAGGCCAGCCAGCCGGGGCTGCCGTCCTCGCGCGCGAGGGTGGTGACCGGCTTGGGTGCATCGGGGTCTTCGACCGGTGGCTGCACCGGCGTATCCGGAACCACGACGACCGGGGAGGGGCCGGGCGGCGGTTCGACCGGCCGGAACAGGCCCAGCGGGCCCAATGCCACCGCCGCCAGCGCCGCAGCGGCCGCCAGCAGCGCGGCGCCACGCCAGAAACCGGTGTTCTGCCAGAGGCCGGGACGCGCGGTCTCCACGGCCGCCCAACCCAGGCGGGTGCGGATGCGCGGCCATACATGCGCGGGCGGAGCGACCGGCGCGATGCCCTCGAGCAGCGGCGCGAGCCGCAGCTCCCACTCCTGCACGAGCCGCGCGAAACCGGCGTCGTCGCGGGCACGGGCCTCGGCCTCGCGATGCTGGGCATCGTCCAGCACCCCGAGCACATACTCGGCCGCGAACAGGTCGCTGGACGGCGGGCGTTCGCCGCCGAACTCTTCTTCAGTGAGGTCGCGGATGCTCATGCTTCCAGACATCCCCGCAGTTGCAGCAGGCCACGGCGAATCCAGCTCTTGACCGAGCCGAGCGGCGAGCCGCTGCGCTGCGCCAGTTCTTCGTAGGTGGCGCCGCCGAAGAAGGCGGCTCGGATCAGGCCCTGACGCCTGGGCTCAAGCTGGCGCATGCAATGCTCCAGCCGCGCGCGGTCGTCGGCCGCCTGGGTTTCCTGCAGGGGCGAGGGGCCGGTATCGGCGATCGTTTCGGCCACTTCGATGTCGGCCTGGCTGCCGCGCGCCGGGGTGGAGCGGATGCGGTCGATCGCGCGATTGCGCGCGATCATCGCCAGCCACGCCATGGCGTTCGCGCGCCCGGCGTCGTATTGGCCGGCCTTGTTCCAGATGGTGGTGTACACCTCCTGCAGCACATCCTCGGCATCGGCGCGCTCGTGCAGCACGCGCAGGCAGATGGCGAACAGGCGCGAGGAGGTGGCCCGATAGAGCGATTCGAAGGCGTGGCGATCGCCTGCGGCGATTCCGACCAGCAGGCGGTCGAGATCGTGCGCCGCGGTATCCTGCGCTGCGGGGCCCTGCGTTGCGGCAGAGCGCGCTACAGGCTCGGGAGGAGCGAGAGTGTCGGCCATGCGGTGATCGCTCGGGGAAACGGAATGAAGCGTCATGGTGGGCGAGTCGGCCGATGCAGGCAAGGGCTTCTGCACGGACATGCGCCGTGCATCACGCACATCGGTCCCGCAATCGCGCGTCGCCGTCGCATTGCTGCGGCGTCGCGGCGGTGCGGCCCGGGCAGGCGACGCGGGCAGATCGAGACAGGGCATCGGCGGTGGGCTCCACGGCTCAGGTGTACCGGCTCCCTTACGCGCCCGGTATCGATGTGGATGCGCAGCCCGCGTGCCGGCGGCCGTCGATGGCAGAGGCAGGCGAGGCCTTCCACCCCGCCTGCAGTCTCACGCCCCGGCGACCGGCGGCATCACCAGATGCGGATGCGCTGCTCGCCGTCCCGCACCATGGCATCGCCGGCCTTGCACTGGAACGCGGTCGCGAACGCGGGGTGATTGGACGGCGCACCGATCGCCCGGAAATTCGCCGGCGCGTGCGGGTCGGTCACCAGACGCACGTTGAGTTCTTCCGGTGTGAAACCGCGGCGCCACACCGTGCCCCAGTTCAGGAAGAAGCGCTGGTCGCGGCTCAGGCCCTCGACCATCGGGTCCGGGGTGCCGGCCGTGGCGCGCTTCATGGCGTCGTAGGCCACGGCCAGACCCCCCAGGTCGGCGATGTTCTCGCCCAGGGTCAGTGTGCCGTTGACGCGCTTGCCGGGGGCGGCCTCGTAGGCATCGAACTGCGCGACCAGCTTGCCGGTGAGCGCGGCGAAACCCTTGGCGTCGGATTCGGTCCACCAGTTCTCGAAATTGCCGGTCGGCCCGAAACGGCTGCCCTGGTCGTCGTAGCCGTGGATCATCTCGTGGCCGATCACCGCGCCGATGCCGCCGTAATTCACCGCGTCGTCGGCGTTCGGGTCGAAGAACGGCGGCTGCAGGATCGCGGCGGGGAAGACGATCTCGTTCTGCTGCGGGTTGTAGTAGGCGTTGACCGTCTGCGGGCTCATGCCCCATTCGCCGCGGTCCACCGGCTTGCCGATCTTCTCCAGATTCCAGCGGTAGTTGAATTCGTTCGCGGCCAGCACGTTGCCGATGTAGCTCTCGCGGCTGGTGTCCAGGTCGGAGAAATCGCGCCACTGGTCCGGGTAGCCGATCTTCGGCGTGAAGGTGGCCCATTTCTCCAGTGCCTTCCTGCGCGTGCCGGGGCTCATCCACTCCAGACCCTCCAGGCGCACCTTCAGGGCCTGGCTGAGGTTGGACACCAGCGCCTGCATCCGCGTCTTGGATTCGGGCGGGAAGGCCACCTGCACGTACATCTGGCCGAGCGCTTCGCCGGCCTGGCTTTCGACGGTATCCAGCACGCGCTTCCAGCGCGGCTTGTCCTGCTTCTGCCCGCGCAGTGCGCGGCGGTAGAAATCGAAATGCTCGGCGGAGAAGGCCTCGCTCAGATACGGCGAGGCCGCGTCGAGGGTGTGGAAGCGGATGTAGCTGCGCCAGTGCTCGGCCGGCACTTCGGTCAGCATCTTCGAGACTTCGGCATGGAAGCCCGGCATGGCCAGCGAGAACATGGCCGGCGGGTCGATGCCCTGTTCCTCGAAGAACTCCGTCCACTGGAAATTGGGCGAGATCGCGTCGGCCTCGGCAGGCGTGACCGGGTTGTAGTACAGCGCCACATCGCGGGAGAGTTCCTCGCTGGTCTTCGAGACCGCCGCGAGACGGCGTTCGATCGCCACCACCTGCGCCGCGCGCGCCTGCGCGGCATCGCGCGCATCGCCGGCCAGCACCAGCAGATTGGCGACATGACGTTCGTACGCCGCCAGCTTGTCGGCATGGGCCTCGTCGCGGTAGTAGCTCGGGTCCGGCAGCCCCAGCCCACCCTGGGTGGCGTAGGCGATGTTCATCGACGAGTCCTTGAAGTCCGCGCTGGGGCCGAAGCCGAAGAGCAGGCTCTGGCCGCGGGCGTAGGCCTCGCGGACGTACTCGGCCACCTCTTCGCCGTCGTCGAGCCGGTCGATCGCACGCAGCGTGCCCTTCAGCGGTTCCAGCCCCTGGCCGTTGATGGTCATCTCGTCCATCCCGGTCGCCCAGAAATCGCCGACGATCTTTTCGATGTCGTTGGGACGCGACAGGCCGGCGGCATGCTCGGCCAACTGCTTCTGCACCGCGATCGAGCGCTCGGCCAGCATTTCGAAGGCGCCCCACGAGGTGCGGTCGCCGGGCACGGGGTTGGCGGCCAGCCAGCGGCCGTTGACGAAGCCGCCGAAATCGCCGCAGGCGCTGCGGCTGCGGTCCAGGTCGCCGACACTGAACTGGTTGAACGGCGGCAGTGCGCCGGCATCGATGCCAGGCGCTCCCCCCGATGCCGCCTGGGCGCGCGGGACGGACAGCGCGGCGCTGCCGACGACGGCGGCGATGGACAGGGTCAGGATGCACAGATGGGGAACAGAAGCGCGCAGGGGCTGTGATTTCACGGGTCACTCCGGGTGCGTGCCCGCGGAACATCGGCGGGCGGTCGGTTAACGGTGGAAACCCGCCACTGTAGCCCGCCATCGCCCCGCCGCAAGCGCTGGAGGTCATGGTGCTCGCCTCCGGATGGCGCTCCGTCGTGCCGGGACTTCCGTGCAGTGCTGTGCCGACGCGTTCATGCGCGGTTTCGCCCCGCGCGGAGGCCTGCGCGTCTCACGGGCCTGCGCACGCGACGCATCAGCCGTCGATTCCGCCGTGCATGCATCGAACCGCACGCGACACACATTCGGCGCACGTTTTCGACCGATTGCGGCATTGGCCCGTTTGCGGGATGCTCTGCGCATCGCATCCCGAGGACAGGCAACATGCGCATCCTCTTCCACGGCGCCGCCGGCGAAGTCACCGGTTCGCTGCACGAAATCGAAGTCGCCGGCAGACGTATCCTGATCGACTGCGGGATGATCCAGGGCAGCCCCGAGGCCGAGGCGCGCAACGCCGCCGAGTTTCCGTTCGACCCGGCGTCGATCGACGCGCTGATCCTCAGTCACGCGCACATCGACCATATCGGCCGGGTGCCGCTGCTGGTGCGGCGCGGGTTTTCCGGGCCGATCTACGCGCAGCAGGCCACCGCCGCGCTGATGCCGATCATGCTGCAGGACGCCGCCGGCATCGCCGAGAGCGAGGCCGCGCGCACCAACAAGTATCGCCGCCGCGGCGAGCCGGAGGCCGTGCCGCTGTACACCCGGGAGGACGCGAAGGCGGCGATGGCGTTGGTGGATGCCCAGCCCTACGACACCCGCTTCGAGGCGCTCCCGGGCGTGGAGGCGGCATTCCGCGATGCCGGGCATATTCTCGGCTCCAGCATCGTGGAGCTGTGGGGCGACGGCCGCAAGCTGGTGTTCTCCGGCGATCTGGGCCCCAAGGGCACGCCCATCCTGCGCGATCCGGCCGTGGTGACCGAGGCCGACATGGTGCTGATGGAATCGACCTACGGCGACCGTCTGCACCGCGACCGCGCCGAGACCATCCGCGAGCTGGAAGGCGTGCTCGACGAGGCATGGCGACAGAAGGGCTGCGTGCTGATTCCGGCCTTCGCGGTCGGCCGCAGCCAGGAGCTGCTGTACTGGTTCGCCAGGCACTGGGACGACTGGAACCTCTCGCGCTGGCGGATCTTCCTGGACAGTCCGATGGCGGCGAAGGTGGTGGGCGTGTACGACCGGCACCAGGCGCTGTTCGACGGCGATGCGAAGCAGGTCTGGCGCAGCCATCCGAGCCCGTTCCGGCTGCCCAATCTGCACATCACCGAGACCGTCGACGACTCGATGGCGATCAACCGCATCGATGGGGGCATCATCGTGATCGCCGGCTCGGGCATGGCCAATGCCGGGCGCATCCTGCACCACATGCGTCATCGCCTGCATCGACGGCACACGCACATGGTCTTTGTCGGTTATCAGGCGGAAGGCACCACCGGCCGCCGTATCGTCGACGGCGCGAAATGGGTGCGCATCCATGGACACGATGTGCGCGTGGGCGCCCACGTGCACACCGTCGGCGGACTGTCGGCGCATACCGACCAGCGCGGCCTGATGCAGTGGTACGGGCAGTTCGCGGCACGACCGCCGCTGGCGCTGGTGCATGGCGAAGACCGCGCGCGCGAAGCGCTGGCCGGCGAGATCGGCGAGGCCTATGGCGTGCAGGCGATCCTCGCCAGGCCCGGGATGCGGCTGGAGGTGCCGCCGGACGGCATGAACGGCGACGAAGGTGCGGGCTCCGGCGCACTCGCTGCCTGAGTGTGCGTCGCACGCACAGGCGCAGTCGCCTGGCAGGGGTGTGGTGCGAGTGGTTCGCTTCGAGCAGTTTCGCATCCGCTTTCCACCCTCGCTGCTGGATCGGGATGCCCACACCGGTAGCCGTTCGCTTTGTCCCGTGAATTCCGGTAGCATGGTCGCGTTTCGCGCACGGCTGGTCCGTTTTCCCGACGCTCTTCGGTGCCCTGCACCGACAGCCTGCCGCAGTCCCCCGGCCCCCGCATCCATGCGATGAAGGCGGCCCGGATCCGGCAGCACTCCGCACGTCTTTCGTCGCGCCGAACACGGCCGCCATCCGGCGCGCCGTCTCACCGTTTCGCTCGCAGCGCGGCAGGAAAGCTCCGAGCCCGGCATCGCAAGGTTGCGATGTCCCTCTCTTTGGAGCCAATCCCATGAGTTTCGAATCGCTCGGGCTCGCGCCCGCGTTGCTGCGCGCGCTGTCCGACCACGGCTACACCACGCCGACGCCCATCCAGGCCGAGGCCATTCCCCTTGCGCTCGCGGGCGACGACCTGCTGGGCGGCGCCCAGACCGGCACCGGCAAGACCGCGGCCTTTTCTCTTCCGCTGTTGCAGCGCCTGTCCACGGATGCGGTGCAGGGTGGGCGCGGCCGCGCCCCGCGCGCGCTCGTGCTGGTGCCCACGCGTGAACTCGCAGTGCAGGTCAGCGAAAGCCTGCGCGACTACGGCAAGCACCTGCGCCTGCAGGTCGCGATGATCTTCGGCGGCGTCGGCATGCAGCCGCAGGTCGATGCGCTGCGCCGCGGTGTGGACATCCTGGTCGCCACGCCCGGCCGTCTGATCGACCATCTGCAGCAGGGCACCGCAAGCCTGGCCTCGGTGCGCATCCTGGTGCTGGACGAGGCCGACCGCATGCTCGACATGGGCTTCCTGCCGGCGATGAAGCG
>CBFGMS010000062.1:0-22897 GCA_965649985.1 uncultured Gammaproteobacteria bacterium
CCGACGGCTCGACCATCATCGGCGCACGGGTCAACAACACCGAACAGGGCGTCGAAGTCACCGCCAACGTCACCGCTCCGGTCAACGGCAACCAGGGCCAGATCACCGCCAACGGTCGCATCGGCCCCGGAGCCGACACCCTGGGCGTGCTGTACAACCAGGGCAACGAACTCAATGGTTTCACGCTGGGCGCAAACGGTACGACTCGCGATGGCGATACGCCGGGCCAGTTCAACCTGCGCGGCGAATACCGTTTTTCGGAAGGCGAGCGCCTGAACTATGCGGTCAACGGCCAGATCGGTTCGGAAAGCCTGGTCGGTGGACGCGTGTCTTACAATCCCAATGACGAATTCCGGCTGAACGCCAGCGGCGCCTACAATTTCGCGACCAGTGTGGGCACCGGCTCGCTGGAGGCCGCGTTCACCCCCAAGGGCCGCGATCTGACCGCTTTCGCCGGCGGCAGCTTCAACACCGAGGGCGAATCGGTCTTCACGGTCGGGCTGCGCGCCACGTTCGGCGGCGGTGGCGGCCGCAGCGCGTCCAGGCCGGATTCCGATACCGACCGCCTGTTGTCCCTGCAGAACGAAATCGAGCGCTTCAACAACGAGCGTCGCGTCTCCAACAACGTCGATCAGGGCGTGTCCGCGCTCACCGGCAACGATCGCACGCTTTACGATCAAGCGGTCGGGCAGGTCAACAGGCTCAACAGCGAGCAGAACGCCAATTTGCCGGTGCGCGATGCGGCTCTGGGGCTGGCGCGGCTGGCCGATCAGAACGGCATTCAGATCGCCGATGCGCGCATGGTGACCGGCAACGACGGCAAGCAGACGGTCTGGGTGGGCGACCGCTCCCTCGACAACGAGGCGGTGAGGTCGTTCAGCATCGGGCGCAACGAACTGGCGCAGACCAATCCCACCCAGGCCCTGTCCGATCTGCGTTCGAACGGGTCGAACCCGGTCAACTCGCCTGCACAACAGAACGATCAGCTGCAGCGCGACTTCAACAATCTCGAGCAGGTCCAGCAGCAGAACCGGACCGCCGGGATGGGCGGCCGCTGACGGCCGGTCATCCCGGCTCTGCAGCAGAATTGATGGGAGCAGAGGCCCCGGCGATGGCCGTGGCCTTCATCGTTGGCGGTTGCGAAGCCTCGCTGCGACGATGGTGACGGCGGGCTTGGATTGGAAACGGCGACTCCGGCGCCGGCCGATCACATGTTCTGGTAATTCGGCCCGGCGCCGCCTTCCGGCGTGACCCAGTCGATGATGCGGTACGGGTCCTTGATGTCGCAGGTCTTGCAGTGCACGCAGTTGGCGGCGTTGATCTGCAGGCGTTTGCCGGCCTCTTCCTCGACGATTTCGTACACGCCGGCCGGGCAGAAGCGGGTGCAGGGGTTGCCGTATTCTTCGGCGCAGCGGGTCACGCACACCGAGGTGTCGTGCACGCGCAGGTGCACCGGCTGGTCCTCGTCGTGCTCGGTGGCGGCGTAATACACGCCGGCGAGGCGGTCGCGCGGGGCGAGCGTGCGGTCGACGTAGTCGCGTTTCGGCTGCTCGGCGTCGGAGAGCTTCTGCAGCGAAGACCAGTCGGGCTTGTTCTTCAGCGTCCACGGCGAGGCACCGCCGGTGAGCGTCTCCCAGGCGGCGTTGAGCATGCCGAACCACAGGCCGCGCTTGAAGCCGGGCTTGATGTTGCGGACCTTCTTCAGTTCGGCCATCGCATCGGACGCGCGCAGCTTCGCGTCGAACCCCGCCGGCGCGAGCGCGTTCGCGGCCAGATGTTCGGCGGCGAGCATGCCGGAGCGGATCGCCTGATGCGTGCCCTTGATCTTGGGCACGTTGAGCAGGCCGGCGGTATCGCCGATCAGGAGAGCGCCGGGCATCTCCACGCGCGGCAGCGACTGCCAGCCGCCGGTGACGATGGCGCGGGCGCCGGCGGACAGGATGGTGCCGCCTTCGAGCAGCGGCTTGACCATCGGATGGTTCTTCCACTGCTGGAAGGCCTCCCACGGGCGGTAGTTCGGGTCGCGATAGTCCAGGCCGCTGACATAGCCGAGCGCGATGCGGCCCTTGTCCAGGTGGTACAGGAAACTGCCGCCGTAGGTGTGGGTGTCCGCCGGCCAGCCGAAGCTGTGCACGATCTTGCCCGGCTGCACGCGGTCTTCGGGCACCTGCCACAGCTCCTTGATGCCGATCGAATACCCCTGGGGGTCGCTGTCGGCATCCAGCTTGAAGCGCTCGACCAGGCGCTTGGTGAGATGGCCGCGTGCGCCTTCGGCGAGCACGGTGACCTTGGCGCGGATGTCGATGCCGGCGGTGAAGCCGGGCTTGTGCGCCCCGTCCTTGGCCACGCCCATGTCGCCGATACGCACGCCGACCACGCTGCCGTCGTCGGCGTGCAGGGTCTCGGCCGCGGCGAAACCGGGGTAGATCTCCACGCCCAGCGCTTCGGCCTGCGGGGCCAGCCAGGCGCACATCGCGCCCAGCGACACGATGACGTTGCCGTGGTTGTTCATGCCCGGCGGTACCGGCAGCTTGCGGCCGCCGGTCTTGGTGAGCAGCCAGAACTCGTCCTCGGTGGCGGGCACGCAGATCGGCGGCGGGGTGTCGCGCCAGCCGGGCAGCAGGGCGTCCAGCGGGCCGGTTTCGATGACCGCGCCGGAGAGGATGTGCGCGCCGACCGTCGAGGCCTTCTCGATCACGCAGACCGAGATCTCGGGGTTGAGCTGTTTGAGCCGGATCGCGAACGCCAGGCCCGCGGGGCCTGCGCCGACGGTCACGACGTCGTACTCCATCACGTCGCGCTCGATCTCGGTCTGGGCGGTGTCGGTCATCGCGGCTCTCCAAAGGCGAACCCGCGATTTTCCGGGTTTGCGGCGGCCGGGGCAAATCGGCAGCATGCGCGCATGCGCCCCGCAGACGATCTGTTCGCACCTGCCGCCGCCGCCGACCACGGGCGGGACGGCGGGTTCGTGCCCATCGGCCTGCCCGAAGGCTGGCCCGCGGCCGAGCTCGCGATCGCGCAGGAGTGGCTGTCGCCCGATGCGGCGGCTGCGGCGATGGCGGACCTGCAGGCCCAGATCGTCTGGGACACCCACCGCATCCGGCTGTTCGGGCGCGTGGTGGACGCGCCGCGGCGCAGTTGCTGGATCGGCGACCCCGGCGCGGCCTATACCTATTCGCGCACCCGGTTCGAGCCGCGCCCCTGGCCGCCGGCGCTGCTCCCGATCCGCGACCGGCTGCAGGCGCAGACAGGTGGCCACTTCGACAGCGTGCTCGCCAACCTCTATCGCGACGGCCGCGACAGCATGGGCTGGCACAGCGACGACGAGCCCGAACTCGGACCGAGGCCGCTGATCGCATCGCTGAGCCTGGGTGCGGAACGGCGCTTTCTGCTGAAACCACGGGACCGCCGGTGGCGTGGGCCGGACGGCCGTCCACCGCGCGCCTTCGCCCTCACTTTGCCGCCTGGCAGTCTGCTGCTGATGGCCGGGGAGACGCAGCGCCATTACCTGCATGCGCTGCCGGCCACCGCACGCCCGGTGGGGCCGCGACTGAATCTCACGTTCAGGCGGGTGATCGGAGCCGTGCCCTGAGCACCGGGGCAGGGCACGGCAGCGCGGTGTTTCGGCCCGAAGACCGGGCCTGGCGGGGGCGAGCCATGGCCCGCGCCCCCGGTTCGGCTTGTCCCGCCTGCCTGCGGGCCGGTATACTCCGCGGTCCTCTATCACCGAGCCGGACGGCCCCGAGCCGCCAGAGACGCCATGGCCCGCATCACCGTTCAAGATTGTCTGGAAGTCGTCGATAACCGTTTCGAGCTGGTCATGATGGCGGCCAAGCGCGCCCGCCAGCTGGCGAACGGCGTCGAGTCGCAGATCGACAACAGCGAAGCCAACGACAAGCCGACCGTGCTCGCCCTGCGTGAAATCGCCGCGCGCCGCATCGACCACGCCTATGTGGACGCGGTGGAAAAGGCCGAGCGCGAGCGCAAGGAGCGCGAGGCGCTGGAGTGGGCCGCCGCCGAAGTGGTGGCCGACGAGGACCTGTCGAAGGGCGACGATCTGTAAGGGGGCCGTGTCGGGATCGGGGGCAGTGTCCGGATCCCGCCGTCGATTCGTCGCTCCACTCCCGGCTGCGCTCCTGAAACCCCGCTCCGGCGGGGTTTCCTGCGTCTGGGTGTTGGCAAATGAAGCAGGGGATGGGGCGGGTCTCGCCGGGTGCTGCCGGTTGCTGCGTCCCCGCCTTGCATCTGTTCCCGCTTTCGCGTCTGCGCTGCCCGCCGGGGGGGGCGATGCCGAGCTCCGGCGGCGGTCGATCGGCCGCTTGCGATGCCGCATCCCGTCTTCCGATTCCGGGCCTTTCGCCGTAGTCTTCGGCCATGTCGCAGCTTGAGCCGATTCTCGCGGGGCCCACACCGGCGCCCGATCTGGATGAACTTCCCCAGTATTACCTGGCGCTGGAGGCGGCTGCGCGTTATCTGAACCCCGCGCATCTGGAGACCCTGCGCCGCGCATGGGTGTTCGGTGCGGCCGCGCACATCGGGCAGACCCGCAAGTCCGGCGAGCCCTACATCACCCATCCGGTGGCGGCGGCGGTGATCCTGGCCGAGCAGGGCGTGGACATCGAGACCCTGGTCGCGGCCATCCTGCACGACACCATCGAGGACACGCCGGTCTCCCGCGAGCAGTTGGCCGAGGAATTCGGCCAGACCGTGGCCGATCTGGTCGAGGGCGTGACCAAGCTGGACAAGCTGCAGTTCGCCGACCGCCAGGAAGCGGCGGCGGAAAGCTTCCGCAAGATGATGCTGGCGATGGCGCGCGACCTGCGCGTGATCCTGATCAAGCTGGCGGACCGGCTGCACAACATGCGCACTCTGGGCGCGCAGAAGCGCGACGCGCGCATGCGCATCGCGCGCGAGACGCTGGAGGTCTTCGGGCCGATCGCGCAGCGTCTGGGCATGAACCTGATCAAGGCCGAGCTGATGGATCTCGGCTTCCGCGCGCTGCATCCGTGGCGGCATGCGGTGCTGGGCAAGCGCATCCGCAGCCAGCCGATGGTGCGGCGCGAAGCGGTGGCCAACATCGAAGCGCGGCTCGCGCAGCGCCTGACCAAGGAAGGCATCGAACACCGACTGATCAGCCGGGTGAAATCGCCCTGGAGCATCTACAACAAGATGCGCGGGGAGGGCAAAAGCTTCGATCAGGTGATGGACGTGTTTGGTTTCCGCCTGATCGTGAAGTCGGTGCCCGAGTGCTACCACGCGCTGGGCGTGGTGCATTCGGTGTTCAAGCCGCTGGACGGGCGTTTCCGCGATTTCGTGGCCATTCCCAAGGCCAACGGCTACCAGTCGCTGCACACCGTGCTGTTCGGCCCGTACGGCGCGCCGATCGAGGTGCAGATCCGCACCGAGGAAATGGACCTGATCGCCGAACGCGGCATCGCCGCGCACTGGTCCTACAAGCACGGTGGCGAAGCCAGCGGTGCGCAGAACCGCGCGATGAGCTGGGTGGCGAACCTGATCGAGTCGCAGCGTGCGACCGGCTCGTCGCTGGAATTCCTGGAGAACGTGAAGATCGACCTGTTCCCGGACGAGGTCTATCTGTTCACGCCCAAGGGCGACATCATGTCGCTGCCGCGCAACTCCACGCCGCTGGACTTCGCCTACGCGGTGCATACCGACGTCGGCAATCACGCGGTGGCGGCGCGGGTGGACAAGAAGCTCGCCAGCCTGCGCACCAAGCTCGCCAGCGGCCAGTCGGTGGAGATCATCACCGCCAAGTCCGCCTCGCCCAAGCCGCAGTGGCTGGAGTTCGTGGTCACCGGCAAGGCGCGCACCGCGATCCGCCACCAGCTCAAGCAGCTCGAGCACGAGGACGCGGTGCAGCTGGGCCACCGCATGCTGGACCGCGCGCTGGAGGATCTGGGCACATCGCTCGACCGCCTGCCGTCGGCGCGGCTGGAGGCGTACCTCGCCGATCACCGCTTCCCGCGGCTGGAGGCGCTGCTGGCCGAGATCGCGCTCGGCAACCGCATGCCCACGCAGGTCGCGCAGGTACTGGCCCACCGCGTGCCGGACAAGCCCGACAGCATCGAACTGGCGCAGGGCATGGGCGTGCCGGGCGAGAAGATCCTGATCACCGGCAACGAGCGCGGCGTGATTACCTTCGCCAACTGCTGCATGCCGCTGCCGCGCGACGACATCATGGGGTACCACACCACCGGCCGCGGCATCGTGGTGCACCGCATCGAGTGCCCGAACGTGGCCGAATACCGCCGCTCGCCGGAGCGCTGGGTGGCGATCGGCTGGGACCGCGAGGTCAGCGGCGATTTCAACGTGGCGCTCAAGGTGGAAGTGGAAAACCGGCCGGGCGTGCTGGCGCAGGTCGCCGCCGCGATCGCCGGCGCGGACTCCAACATCGACAGCGTCGAGTACCTGGACCGCGACCGCAGCGTGGCGACCATCCGCTTCGGCATCGAAGTGAGCGACCGCGTGCATCTGGCCGAAGTCATCCGCCGGGTGCGCCGGCTGGGCGTGGTCCACGGCGTCCAGCGCATGTAGGCCGCGCTCCGGCGCGGCGGCGCACGGGAGGCGGTGCCGTCTTCGGCCTCATCACCCCAAGCTGCTACAGTCTGCGGTCCAGACAGGATGATCGACCGACCCGTGGCAGACCTCATCGCCCAGCCCCCCGCAGAGACCGCGCCCCTCCCGACACCCGCATCGCCGCCGCTGGAACCCGGCGCCCGGGTGATCGACGCCCTGCTGCGCCGCGGACGGCTCAAGGAATCCGACCTCGCCCGCGCCCAGCGCCTGCAGGAAGAGGACGGTGGCGACCTGCTCGGCCTGCTCGCCCGCCTCGGGCTGGTGTCCGAGCGCGACCAGGCCGAGGCCAGTGCCGATGTGCTGGGCCTGCCGATGGTGGCGGTGAAGGACCTGCCGGACCTGCCGCCCGAAGGCATCGACCTGAGCGTGCGCTTCATGAAGCAGTTCGCCGCGGTGCCCGTGGCCGAGACCGCGGAGCGGGTCGACGTGCTGCTGGCCGATGCGCACGACCCCTATGCCCGCGACGCCATCGCCCTGGCCTGCGGACGGCCGGTGCGGGTGCTGATCGGTCTGCGTTCGGAGATCGGCGACCTGATCGAACGCTGGCACGGCCAGGGCCGCAGCGCGATGGGCGCGATCGTCGAGACCGCCGAAGGCGAGGGCAGCGACCTGGACGACGTGGAGCACCTGCGCGACCTCGCCTCCGAGGCGCCGGTGATCCGCCTGGTGAATCTGGTGATCCAGCGCGCGGTGGAGCTGCGCGCCTCCGACATCCACATCGAACCCTTCGAGAACCGGCTGAAGGTGCGCTACCGCATCGACGGCGTGCTGGAGGAGGGCGAGAGCCCGCCGGCCAACCTCACCGCGGCGGTGATCAGCCGCGTGAAGATCATGGCGAAGCTCAACATCGCCGAGCGCCGGCTGCCGCAGGACGGACGCATCATGATCCGCGTGCAGGGCAAGGAGCTGGACCTGCGCGTGAGCACGGTGCCCACCGCGCACGGCGAATCGGTGGTGATGCGTCTGCTCGACCGCGAGACCGTGGTCTTCGACTTCAAGCGCCTGGGCTTCACCGACGAGTTCCTGCCGCAGTTCGAGCAGGTGCTGGAGCAGCCGCACGGCATCCTGCTGGTCACCGGCCCCACCGGTTCGGGCAAGACCACCACGCTCTACACCGCCCTCTCCAGCATCAACACCCCCGACGTGAAGATCATCACCGTCGAGGACCCGGTCGAGTACCAGATCGAGGGCATCAACCAGATCCAGGCCAAGCCGCAGATCGGCCTGGACTTCGCGCATGCCCTGCGCAGCATCGTGCGTCAGGACCCCGACATCATCATGATCGGCGAAATGCGCGACCTGGAGACCTGCAAGATCGCGATCCAGTCCGCGCTCACCGGCCATCTGGTGCTCAGCACGCTGCACACCAACAACGCCGCTGGCGGCATCACCCGCCTGCTGGACATGGGCGTGGAGGACTATCTGCTGACCTCCACCATCAACGGCATCCTGGCCCAGCGCCTGGTGCGCAGGCTCGAACCCACCCACGCCGAGCGCTACGAAGCCTCGCCGGAGGAGATCGAGAAATTCAGCCTGCGCCGCTGGCAGCCGGACGGCACGATCCATCTGTACCGTCCGCGCGGCTCGGCGCTGGCGCCCACCGGCTATCTCGGCCGCACCACCATCATGGAATTCCTGGTGATGAACGACGAGATCCGGCGCGCGGTGATGCGCCATGCCGGCATGGGCGAGCTGGAGCAGCTGGCCAGGCAGGCCGGCATGCGCACCATGTACGAGGACGGCATCATCAAGGCGCTGTCCGGCCTGACCACCATCGAGGAAGTGCTGCGGGTGACCGAGGATGCGTGATCACGGGGGCGAGCCGCGGCCGCGGTTCGGACTGGACGCATGACGCGCGGCCGGGCCGCGCTGGGCATCGCCGTCGCGGTGCTGCTGCTGGCGGCCGGGGCCGGCGGCATGTACCTGCTGATGCGCGATCGCGGCGAGGCCGCGGCCGGGCCGCAGGCCGCCGCGCTGCGGCCGGGCCTGGAGGCGGTGGCCGAACGCGACCGCGCGCGCATCGCCCAGCGCCGCCAGCTGTGGTACGTCGACGACTACGCCACCATCAAGTCCCGCGCCGAAGCCGGCGAGCCGCTCGCGCAGCGGCGCCTGGCCGAACTCTACGGCGACTGTCTGGCGATGCGCGGGGTGTTCGCCACCAACATCTCGCTGCTGCCGGACATGGGCCGCGCCGAGCCGGCGTCGAAGCCGCGCATCGACAAGGTGCTGGCCGAGCGTCGGCGCCTGTGCACGCCGGCCGAACAGGCCAACGACGCGCGTCCCGAGACCTATGTGTTCTGGAACGACCAGGCCGCCAGACGCGGCGACCTGGTGGCGATCATGCGCCAGGTGGCCGCGCAGCAGGGCGATCTGGCGCCGCAGGACCTGGCCAGCATCCTCGATGTGGTCGCGCGCCAGGGCGATGCCGCCGATGTCTACGAAGTCTCGCGGCTGCTGCCGCGACTGAAGGCCAGATGGCCCGACCCCGAGACCGCGCCCGCCTTCGAGGGCCCACTGGCGGCCGATGCGTGGATCCTCGCCGCCTGCCGTGCGGGTCTGGAGTGCGCCAAGGGCTCCAAGCTGCTGGAACTGGCCTGCATCAGCATGTTCAGCTGTCGCCACCCGGACTACCGCAGCCTGCTGCAGCACGAGCGCGGCCTCGATGCGGCGACCATGGACCGGCTGGACGCCACGGTGGCGCTGATCGACGCCAAGGTCCTGGCCCGCCCGCCGACGGCCGCGCCGCCCGCCGCGCCTGCGCCGCCGCCGCCGCCGCCACCACCCGCAGCCCCTTCCGGCCCTCCGCCGGAGACAGGCTGACCTCGGCGCTCCGCACCAGACGCCCCGAACCCGGCGCGCCCGCCGCAGCCCCACATCTGGCGGCACCCGCCTTCACCCTCCCAACTCCGCCCCCGAATTCCGGCTTTCCCATGCCCCTCTACCGCTACAAAGCGCTCAATGCCCGCGGCGAACTGCTCGATGGCCAGATGGAAGCCGCCAGCGACGTCGACGTGGTGGCGCGCCTGCAGGAACAGGGCCATCTGCCGGTGGAGGCGGTGCCTGCGGCGTCCGCGGGCGGCGCGTCGCTGCTGGCCGGGCTGTTCAGGCCCAAGCCCTTCGCCGGTGCGCGCCTCGTGCAGTTCACCCAGCAGCTGGCGACCCTGCTCGGTGCCGGCCAGCCGCTGGACCGCGCCCTGACCATCCTGCTCGACCTGCCCGAGGACGAGGGCGCTCGCCGCACCCTGCTGGACATCCGCGACGCGGTGCGAGGCGGCAGCGCGCTCTCCACTGCACTGGAGCGCCAGCACGGGGCGTTCTCGCGGCTGTACGTGAACATGGTCCGTGCCGGCGAGGCCGGCGGCAGTCTGCAGGACACCCTGCAGCGCCTGGCCGACTACCTGGAGCGCAGCCGCGCCCTGCGCAGCCGGGTCGTCAACGCGCTGATCTACCCGGCCATCCTGCTGACCATGGTCGGGCTGTCGCTGCTGTTCCTGCTGGGCTACGTCGTCCCGCAGTTCGCGTCCATGTACGAGAACCTGGACGCCGAGATCCCGTGGTTCTCCAAGGCGGTGATGGCGGTGGGCAGCTTCGTGCAGGGCTGGTGGTGGCTGCTGGTGGTGATTCCCGTGGCGGGCCTGGTCTGGTTCGAGCGCAAGCGCCGCGAGCCCGCGTTCCGCGCGGCCCTGGACGAGCGCGTGCTCGGCCTGCGCTTCTTCGGCGGTCTGGTGGCCAAGATCGAGACCGCGCGCCTGGCGCGCACGCTCGGCACCCTGCTCAAGAACGGCGTGCCGCTGCTCACCGCGCTCAACATCGGAGGACGCACGCTGGGGAACCTTGCGCTGCTGGCCGATGTCGAAACCGCCGCGAACGAGGTCAAGAACGGCGTCGGCCTGTCCGCGGCGCTGGGCAAGGGCAAGCGGTTCCCCCGCCTGGCGCTGCAGATGATCCAGGTGGGCGAGGAGTCCGGCGCGCTGGACACCATGCTGCTCAAGACCGCGGACACCTTCGAGGCCGAAACCGGTCAGGCCCTGGACCGGATGCTGGCCGCGCTGGTGCCGGTCATCACCATCGTGCTGGCGGCGGTGATCGGCGTGGTGATCATGGCCGTCCTGTTGCCGATGTACCAGCTCAGCGGTGCGGTCTAGGCCGTCGCCACACCCCGCAGCGGCACCCGCGCGCCGCGCGCGGGATCGGACATAATCGGCGTTCCACCGGGCGCAGGCCCATGCGACACCCGCCGGCGCGAGGACCGCTCCCGGCACCGCGACCACGACACATCCCCCCGTACAACCGAATGGATCCAGACCCATGCGCAACGCACGCCAACTCCGCCGCCCGCCCAGCCGCATCGCCCAGGCCGGCATGACCCTGATCGAGATCATCGTGGTGATCGTGCTCATCGGCGGCGTGATCGCGGTGGTGGGCAGCCAAGTGATCAACAATGGCAATCAGGCCAAGTACCGGCTGACCGGTGTCCAGATCCAGAAGGTCGGCACCAACATCGAGCAGTACAACAACGATGTCGGCGAGTACCCCGAGAAGCTCGAAGACCTGATCGAGGACCCCGGCATCAGCGGCTGGCTCGGCCCCTATGGCCAGCAGTCGGATCTGAAGGACCAGTTCGGCAAGCAGCTCGTGTACAGCAATCCCGGTCAGGACGGCCCGTTCGACCTGATGAGCTACGGCAAGGACGGCCGGCCGGGTGGCAGCAGCCTCGACGCCGACATCCCCTACAAGCAGCCCTGAGCCCGCGCGGCCCGGTGCCGCGTTCGCCGCACGATGCGTCGCGATCTTCGCCTCTCCGCTGTCCAGGCCCCGGCCGCGCCCCGTCGCGACCGGGGCTTCGGCTTGAGCGTGGGTGGCCGACGCAGCGCGCGACGCCGGCGCGCGCAGTCGGGATTCACCCTGATCGAGATCATCGTGGTCATGGTGCTGATCGCGGCCATGACCCTGCTGGTGGCGACGATGATGACCGGCGGTCTCGACGGCATGCGCATGCGCACCACCGCCAAGGAGATCGCAGCCGAGCTGCGCCACGCGCGCGCGCAGGCGATCGCCAAGAGCGAGGTCCAGCAGTTCCTGGTCGACCCGAAGGCACGCACCTGGACCGGCGTCGGCGGGCGCACCGGCGAGATTCCCGACAGCCTCGAGGTGACCTTCGTCGGCGTGCGCGACGTGCAGGAAAACGAGCAGGAGGGCACCATCCTGTTTTTCGAGGACGGCGCCTCCACCGGCGGCCGCGTCCAGCTGCGGAAGAACCGCGCCGGGATCGATGTCGACGTGGCCTGGCTGACCGGCGATGTCAGCGTGCACCGCTCCGAGGACGACGCGCGGAGGCTGGCGCGATGAAGCGCACGGCAGCGCAACGCGCACCCTCGCACGCACGCGGCGGCCGGCGGCACGTCCGCGGCTACACCCTCATCGAGGTGGTCGTCGCCTTCGGCCTGCTGGCCGCGGCGCTGGCCATGCTGCTCGGCGCGCAGACCCAGGCCAGCCGGCAGGTGGCCGATGCCGACAAGGCCGGACGCGCGGCGATCTACGCGCGCTCGCTGCTGGACGAGGCCGGGGTGGGCGAGGCGCTGAGCGTCGGCCGCCGCGATGGCCAGTTCGAGGACGGGCGCTACCGCTGGGAGTGGGAGGTGCAGCCCTATGTCGACCCCATCCCCAACCCGCAGGCGCAGAATCCGGGCGAGATCATCGGCGCGCCGCGTCTGCTGCAGCTGCGCCTGACCGTGCGCTGGGGCGAGGGCGGCCCGCGCGAACGGCTGCAGCTGGACGCGCTGCGCCTGGTCACACCCACCGGCGACCAGGGCGTGGTGCAGCCGCCATGACCCCGCATCCGCTCGTCCATCGCCGGCCCGCGCATCCGCGACCCAAGAGCCGGCACGCCCGGCACGGCACACGCCAGCGCGGCTTCACCCTGATCGAAATCCTGATGGCCACCACGCTGCTGGCCGCCGGTCTGGCCCTGGCCTTCGCCACCCTGCGCGCATCCACCACCGCCGCCGAGCGGGGCGAGCTGCGCGCGCGGGACAGCGAGCGCATGCGCGCGGTCGAGGGCTTCCTGCGCCGGCGCATCGGCTCGGCACTGCCGATCGCCTACGAAGTCGACAGCCGCACCGGCATCCCGCTGCGTTTTCTGGGCGAGCCCGAGCGCATGCGTTTCGTCGCGGACCTGCCGCGCTACCTCGGCCGCGGCGGCCCGCATCTGCACGACCTGCGCATCGTCGACGACGGCCGCAACCGCCGTGGAGACGCCCAGCAGCGGCTGGAAGTGGCGTTCTCGGTGATCCTGGCCAACGAGGTCATCGAGGAAGACGACCCGCGACCGCCCGAGCTGCTGGTCGGCGAGCTGCGCGAGATCCGGTTCCGCTACCGCGGCCTGGACGAACAGAACCGCCCCAGCGAATGGCAGGACACCTGGAACCAGGGCGACCGCATCCCGATGCAGGTCGAAGTGCGCATCGTCGACGCCCGCGGCCGGCCGTGGCCGCGCATCCTGGTCGCGCTGCCGCAGTCGGCGGGCTACAACAATCTCGCGCAGGGCGTGGTGCCATGACCAGCCCGGCCCAGTCCGCCCGTCGCCGGGCCGGCGCGTCGTCCGCGTCGTCCGCAGGCGGTGCCGCGCTGCTGATCGTGCTCTGGCTGATCGCGCTGCTGACCGCGGTCATCGGCAGCTTCGCCCTGACCGCGCGGGTGGAACACATGCAGGGACGGGTGCTGAGCCGCGGCGTGGCCGCCGACGAGGCCGCGCGGGCCGGGCTCGAGTACGCCATGACCCGGGTGGTGGAGCTGAACCCGCAGCGGCAGTGGCCGCCCAACGGCAGCGAACAGGCCTGGGCCTTCGGCGATGCCGAGGTGACGGTGAAGATCGTCGACGAGACCGGCAAGGTCGATCTCAACGCCGCCGATACCGTGCTGCTGACCGAGCTGATGCGGGTTGTGGGCGCCGAGCCCGAGCAGGCGCGGCGGCTGGCCTCCGCGATCGCCGACTGGCGCGACCCCGACATCCTCAGCCAGCCCGAGGGCGGCGCCGAGGACGCGCAGTACGCCGCGGCCGGCCTTCCGTACGGGGCCAAGGACGCGCCCTTCGAGAGCGTGGCCGAACTGGAGCTGCTGCTGGGCATGACGCCCGACCTGTACAAGCGCCTCGCGCCGCACATGACCGTCTACAGCGGCCAGCCGCGGCCCAGCCAGGAATACGCCTCGGGCGAAGTCCTGCAGGCGATGGGCGTCGACCCCGCGCCGGTGCTGGAACAGCGCCGCCAGCCGCGCCTGCCCGGCGAGAGCGGCGCCCTCGTCGGCGCCGGCACGGGCACGTATAGTATCGAGAGCCGGGCGCGACTGCGCGACGGGCGTATCGCCGTGCTGCGCGCGGTGGTTCGCGCCGGCAACAGCGGGGTGCCGGGTTCGGCCTATACCCCGCTGCGCTGGGAGCAGGGAGCGCTGCCACGATGAGGCCGCTCGCTTTCCCGCGCCGTCGCGCGGCCGTGATCCACGGGGGAGGGCCTTCATCGCCCGCCTCCGGGTCCGGTGCGCCCATCGGTGCGCCTCCCGGCGCCCCTCCCGGTGTGTTCCGTCGCCATGCTCTGCATGGCGGCACCCGCGGCGGCCCCGGCCTTCGCGGGCTCGACCGCCGCTGCCGTTTCCACCGTCGCCCCAGCGCCGCGAGGCGCGTCATCGAGGACAGGTTCT
This sequence comes from uncultured Gammaproteobacteria bacterium, assembly GCA_965649985.1. Lineage (GTDB taxonomy): Bacteria > Pseudomonadota > Gammaproteobacteria > Xanthomonadales > Xanthomonadaceae > Lysobacter_I. The sequence continues at coordinate 14,293 of CBFGMS010000062.1, forward strand.
GAGCGCCGTCAGCCCCGACAATGCGATCAAAGCCGAGGCTGGCGCCTCGTCGTCGTCCCGTTCGGCCGCGCCGCGCGCCGGCGCCGGCCTGCGTGGCTTCTGGACCTGGTGGACCCACGCCCTGGCCAGTTGGGTGCCCCCGCGCCTGCGCAGCCTGTTCGGCCTGAGCGAGCAGCGCCTGCTGCTGCGCCGCGACGGCGAGGAACTGGTGCTGGCGATGGTGGCCGTGCCCGGCGAGCCCATGCCGCACAAGGCCGAGGCCGGTGTGCCGCTGCGCGATTTCGGCAACGTCCCCTGGGATGTGGTGGCCGAGCACGGCGACGAATCCACCGCGGCGGTCGACCCGCTGGCCGCGGTGCTGGCCCCGCGCGTCGAGAGCCTGCCGCGCTGGCTGCTGATCCCCGCGCACAGCGCGCTGCGCCGCCAGGTGACCCTGCCGGGCGCCGCTGCGGACCGTCTGCGCGATGTGCTGCGGTTCGAGATCGACCGGCAGACGCCGTTCGCCGCCGACGAGGTGTATTTCGACGCGCGTCCGCTCGGCCGCCGCGGCGACGGCCTCATCGACGCGGAGCTGGTGGTCATCCCGCGTGCCCGTCTGGATGCGGTCCTGGCCGGGCTGTCGCCGCCGCTGCGCGCCACCCTGGCCGGCGTGGACCTCGCGCTGGTGCATGCGCCGGCCGCCGCCGCGCCGGACGCCGACCCTGCCGCCCATCACGATCCGGCCGTCGCGCCTGCGGACAGTGCCTTCGGCCCGTCCGTGTCCGCGCTCGGCGTGAACCTGATGCCCAGCGCGCAGCGCCGCCACCGCCGCGACCCGATGGCGCTGTGGAACCTCGGCCTGGGCGTGCTGGCGACGGTCGCCATCGCGCTGGGCCTGTGGCAGATCCTCGCCAACCGCACGGCCGCCGCCGACGCCTACGAGGCCGAGACCGAACAGCGCAGCGCGCAGGCCAAGAAGGTCGCGGCCGAGCGCAAGCAGCTCATCGACCTGGTCGAGGGCCTGCGCTTCCTGCAGCAGACCCGCAGCGGCCGGCCGACCTCGGTCGAAGTGCTGGCCGAACTGACCCGCCGTCTGCCCGACAGCACCTACATCGAACGCGTCACCATCGAGGACCAGCGGTTGATGGTGGTGGGTCTGAGTTCTGAGGCCTCGCGTCTGGTCGAGCGGCTGCAGGGGTCGGAGCTGTGGCGCTCGATGACCCTCACCGGCGCGCTGCAGCCCGACCCGCGCACCGGCAAGGACCGCTTCACGCTGACCGCCGAGCTGGTGGTCGAGAAACCGCCGGAACGCAAGCCGGCCAGGCAGAACGGAGCGCGGAACGATGGCGAATCCTGAGACCGGCGCCGTGACCCCGCGCGACCGCTGGCTGGCCCTCGGCCTGCTCGGCGCCGCGCTGCTGCTGGCCTATCTGGTGCTGATCCACGGCTGGTGGACCGTACCGATGATGGAGCTGCAGACCCGCATCGACGACCTGCACGCGCGCGACGGCCGCGCCCGCGCGGCGCTGGCGCAGGCGCCCGACATCCGCAAGCGGCTGGAGGCGGTGCGCACCCAGGCCGCGACGGTGCCCGGCTTCATGCAGGAGCGCACCCCCGAGCTGGCCACCGCCGCACTGGTGCAGCGCTTGGAGACCGCGGTCGAACAGGCCAGCCCCGGCAAGCGCAGCTGCACCATCGTCAACCGATCGCCGCTCACCGAGCCGCGCCCCGAGCGCTTCCCGCGCGCGGTGGTGCAGGCGCGCCTGACCTGCGGCACGCCCGAGCTGGCCGCGGTGCTGCATTCGCTGGAAAGCGGCTCGCCGCGGCTGTTCGTGGACAATCTCAACATCACCGCCCAGCGGTTCTTCTTCTCGGCCGAACAGTCCGCGCAGAACAACGGGCTGGACGTGAGTTTCGACCTTTACGGCTATCTGCCGGCTTCCGGAGCGCCCGCCAATGCGCGTCGATGATCTGGGCCCGAAGACCTGGCTGCTGGCGGGCGTCGCCGCCTGGGGCGTGCTGCTGTGGGTGCTGGCCCTGGCCGGCATGGGCGCGCGCGTGGGCGAGGCGGAGGTGGACAGCGAAGCCCAGCGCCTTCCCGGCGCGGTGCCCGCCGCCAAGGAGCGCCTCGGCTCCCTCGGCGAGTACATGGAAATCGGCCAGCGGCCGCTGTTCACGGAGAACCGCAAACCCGCTCCGTTCACCATCACCGGCAACGGCGAGACTCCGGAGGCCAACACCTTCGATTTCGTGCTCACCAGCGTGCTGATCACGCCGCAGGCGCAGGTGGCCATCCTGCGTCCTCCGGGCGACACCGCGCAGCCGGTGCGGGTGAAGATGGGCGAGGCGGTGCAGGGAGCGCAGCAGTGGAGTCTGGCGGTGCTCAACCCGCGCCAGGCCATCTTCCGCGGCCCGGAGGGCGAGAAGACCCTCGAGCTGCGCGTGTTCGACGGCGTCGGCGGCGCACCGCCGACGGCGATGAATTTCGCGCCGCCGCCGCCGCCCGCGCCCCCGGTGGGCATGCCCAACCCCGCCGGCGGGGTGTCGCCGCCCGCCCAGCCCGGCTACGTGCAGTCGGGCCCGGTCCCGCCGCCGCCGGCGCCGCCGGGCGCGGACCAGCCCGGCGTGCCCACGCCGGTGGAGCAGGCCTCCACCGCGCAGGCCACCGCCGACAGTGGCCAGCAGGCCGATCTCTCGAGCCAGCAGCAGCTCGAAGCGATCCGCCGCCGAATCGAAGCCCGCCGCGCGCAGTTGCGCCGCGAACAGCAACTGAACCAGAACGCGCCGTCGCGCTGACGACGCGCAGGGAACCGAGCCAGATGATCCGCAGGTCCATCGTGATGCCCACCGCAACGCCTACCGCCATGCCGTCCCTGTCCGTCGCGCTGGCGGCGTTCGCCCTCACTCTGACCCTCGCGGCCTGTTCCGCCGGGCCCACGCCGGTGGTCAAGCGCAGCCCGGACCGCGCCGTCGAGGCCGGCACGGCGCAGACCCAGCCGCTGCCCGCGGATGACCAGGACGATGTCCTGCCGCAGGCGCGCCTGTACCGCGGCAGCGGCCGGGTGATCGATCAGGGCGTGGCCAGCACGCCGCCGCCCAGCCTGGGCGGCAGCAGCGGCGAGGCGCGCTTCAACTTCGAGGGCGAATCGCTGCATGCGGTGATCAAGGTCATCCTCGGCGACGTGCTCGGCCAGAACTACGTGATCGCGCCCAGCGTGCAGGGCACGGTGACCTACGCCACGCCCAAGCCGGTCAGCCCGGCCGAGGCGCTGTCGGTGCTGGAGATGATCCTCGGCTGGAACAACGCGCGGCTGCTGTGGAGCGACGGCCGCTACAACATCGTGCCCGCCGACCAGGCCCTGGCCGCCGGCGTGGTCGCGCCCAGCGCGGCGCCGGCCTCCAGCGCCCGCGGCTTCGAATCGCGCGTGGTGCCGCTGCGCTACATCTCCGCGGTCGAGATGGAAAAGCTGCTCAAGCCCTACGCCCGTCCCGGCGCGGTGGTGACCGTCGACCCGGGCCGCAACGTGCTGACCATCGCCGGCAGCCGCACCGAGCTGGAGAACTACCTGCGCACCATCCGCATCTTCGACGTCGACTGGATGTCGAGCATGTCGGTGGGCGTGTTCCCGCTGCAGTCCAGCAAGGCGAACGACGTCGTGCAGGACCTGGAAAAGGTCTTCGGCGAGCAGAGCAAGTCGCCGGTGGCCGGGATGTTCCGCTTCATGCCGCTGGACGGCGCCAACGCGGTGCTGGCCATCACCTCACAGGCCGACTACCTGGACGACATCCAGCAGTGGGTGGAGCGCATCGACGGCGCCGGCGAGGGCGTGCGCCTGTATTCCTACGAGCTGAAGTACATCACCGCACGCGATCTCGCCGAGCGCCTGGGCGAAGTGTTCGCCGGCAGCGGCGGCGGCTCCGGCGGCGGTGGCGGTCGCGGCGGCGGCCTGTCGCTGATCCCCGGCGGCCAGGCCAGCGTGATCGACAGCGGAAGCGGCATGGACGGCGGTCGCGGCGGCGGCTCCGGCGGCGGTCTCGGCAGCGGGCAGCTCTCGCTCGACCAGAGCCAGGGCGGCGCCTCCAGCGTCACCCTCGAAGTCGGTGCCGACAAGGTCTCGGTGGCCGCCATCGACGAGACCAATTCGCTGCTGGTGCGCGCCACCGCGGCCTCGTGGCGCTCGATCCGCGACGTGATCGAGAAGCTCGACACCCTGCCGCTGCAGGTGCATATCGAAGCGCAGGTGGTGCAGGTGGACCTCAGCGGCGATCTGGAATTCGGCGTGAGCTGGTTCTTCGAGCGCGCGGTCACCGACGCCGGCCTGCCCAGCGCCGCCGGCCGCACCACCTGGAGCCAGCTGGCCGGCAGCGTGGTGCCCAGCGCACCGGGCAGCGCCAACCCCAGCCTGTCCTGGACCTTCCTCGGCCGCAACGCCGCCGCGGTGGTCTCGGCCCTGGACCGGGTGAGCGACGTCAAGCTGCTGCAGACCCCTTCGGTGATGGTGCGCAACAACCAGGAGGCCACGCTCAACGTCGGCGACCGGATTCCGGTCACGTCGGTGTCGGTCAACCCGGTGCTCGGCAACAACAACAGCATCAGCCAGGTGCAATACATCGACACCGGCACCATCCTCAAGGTGCGGCCGCGCGTGACCAGGGACGGCACCGTGTTCCTCGACCTGGTGCAGGAAGTCAGCGCCCCGCGCGGCCAGGCGGACGCCAACGGCAACGTGCGCATCAGCACCAACCGCATGAAGACCAGCGCCATCGTCGACAGCGGCGACACCGTGCTGCTGGCCGGCCTGATCAGCGAGAACAGCAGCCGCGGCTCCAGCGGCTTCCCCGGCCTGAGCCGCATCCCGGTGATCGGTGGCCTGTTCGGCCGCCAGACCAACAGCTCGGGCCGCAGCGAGATCATCATCCTGGTCACGCCCACCCTGGTGGAAAACACCAAGGCCGCCAGCGAGTGGACCGACGAATACGGCCGCCGTTTCCGGGCGCTCGCGCCGTTGCGCGACAAGCCCGCGGACGCGCCCTGACCGGGCGCCGCCGGGCTTCGGGCAGGTTTCGCGTCCGGCGCGGCAGGAGAGGCGCGTGAGCACGGGGGGAGCGCTGCCGGTCGTGCTGCTGCCGCTGGGCCGCGACGACGACGCGCTCGACGCCTGTCTGGCCGCGCTCGATGCCGGCACGCCGCCCGGGACGCGGGTCTGGCTGGCCGACGACGCCCAGGCCGGGCCGCGCGGCATCGCCATCGTCGAGCGCTGGCTCGCGCGCACCGCGCTGCAGGCCGACTACACCCGGCGTACGCGGCCGGTGGGCGAGGCCGCGCATCTGGCCGAGATGTTGATCGCCTGCGATGAGGCCGACGTGCTGATCCTCGCCGCCGATGCCCGGCCGCTGCCGGGGTGGGCGGCCCAGCTGGCGGCCTGCGCCGCGCGCGACCCGGCCATCGCCACCGCCACCCCGTGGAGCAATGCCGGCGAGACCGTGGCCTGGCCGCGGATCGGCGAGATCGGCGCGTTGCCCGACGAGCCCGCCCGCCTGGCCCGAGCTGCGGCCTCGCTGCCGCCGCATCATCCCGAGCTGCCTTCCGCCGTGGGCCACGCGCTGTTCCTGCGTGGGCGTGCGCGCGTGCGCGCGGGCGGCCTGGATGGCGCCAGTTTCGCCGGCGCCTATGCCGCCATCGCCGATCTCTCGCTGCGCATGGCCGGCCTGGGCTGGCGCAACGTGCTGTGCGAAACGGCCTTCGTCGCCAGACCGGGCGAGGGGCTGGCGAACGGCGACGACCTGGATCTGCTGGCGGCGCGCTGGCCGGCCTGGCACGCGCGTCTGGCGCAGTTCCTGATGCAGGATCCCCTGCACGCCCTGCGCGCCTCCCTGCAGCGCGCCGTCGAGGCCGCGCCGCCCGACGACGGCACGGCATGGCCACAGCCCGACATGTTCCCGGGCGGCCAGGCGCCATGAGGCCCGAGTCGCCGACTCCGCCTGCGTCCGCCGGGCGCGCCGCGCTGGCCGCGGTGGTGGTCACCCACCGCAGCGGCCAGACCATCGGCGAATGTCTCGCGCGCCTGCGCGCCGCCGAGGCCGTGGCCGAGATCCGGGTGATCGACAACGCGTCCGACGACGACACGGTCGCCATCGTCCAGCGCCACGCGCTGGCCGATGCCCGGGTGCGCTTCATCGCCAACCCCGACAACCCCGGCTTCGGCATCGCCTGCAATCAGGGCGCGGACGACAGCGAGGCCGCCTGGCTGGCCTTCGTCAACCCCGACTGCCTCGTCGAGGCCGACACCTTCGCGCGCCTGCTCGCGCACGCGGCGACGATCGCGCGGGAGGCCTCGGCCGAGGCGCTGCTCGGTGCCGACCTGGTGGACGAAGCGGGCGTGCGCGATGGCGCGGCCCGCCGCCGCGACCCCGACTTCGCCCGGATGCTGCTCCACCCGTCCGCGCGCAGGCTGGATCTGCCGGTGGACGAGCGCCGGGCGCTCCAGCCGGTGGACGCGGTGTCCGGCGCTTTGATGCTGCTGCCGCGCCGTCTGTTCGATGCGCTGGATGGCTTCGACCCCGGCTACCGCCTGCATGCCGAGGATCTCGACCTGTGCCGCCGCGCACGCGCGGCCGGCGCCCAGGTCGCGGTCGCCAACGACGTGCGCGTGCTGCATGTGCGCGGCGTTTCCAGCCGCAGCCGGCCGTGGTTCGTGGAATGGCACAAGCACCGCGGGCTGGCGCGCTATTTCCTGACATTCGAAGCCGCCCGGCGCGGCGTTCTGGTCCGCGCGGCTGTTCTGTCGATGATTTGGGCGCGGTTTCCGTTCGCCGCGGCGGCCGCCGCGCTGCGCGCGCGCGAAGCCTGAAGCGCAGATGTCAGGACAGGCGTCTGCCGGACGCGCGCGCATGCGGCCACTGTTCACCGACGACAGGCTCCATGCCGCGGCGTGCGACGCGGTCGTCGTGGTCGGATTCGGAGCGGCAGCCGACCAGCAGCAACAGCAGCAGAGCGAGCGTGGACCAGGGGCAGGCGTGGATCGGGAGTGGGCGCCGGATCGAGCGGGGCATGGGACAGTCCTTGTCCTGGGAACGGGATGGAAGGAGGCGGTGGAGTGCCGATGCGGCCGGCGCCACGGGGCCGGACCTCATCGGGCCGTCGGCGACAGGGACAGGCGGCCGCTCAACGCGACCGGTTGATCTCGTCGCGCAGCGCGCGCGCGGCCCCGGCTGCGGCGTCGGCGTAGTCCTCGCCGGAGGAGGCATACAGGATCGCGCGCGATGAGCTGATGATCAGGCCATCGCCGTGACGGTTCGCGCCGTGGGCGACCACCGCGGCCGCGTCGCCGCCCTGCGCGCCCACGCCGGGGACGAGGAACGGCACGTCGTCGCCCACGATCGCGCGCACCTCGCGCAACTGTTCCGGCCAGGTCGCGCCGACCACCAGCGCGCAGTTGCCGTGTTCGTTCCAGTCGCGCGCGATCTTCTCGGCCACGTGCTGGTACAGCGGTCGCCCCGCGATTTCCATGTCCTGCAGGTCGCCGGCGCCGGCGTTGGACGTGCGGCAGAGGATCACCACGCCCTTGTCGCGGCGGTCCAGGAAGGGCTGCACCGAATCGCGGCCCAGGTACGGGTTCACCGTCACCGCATCCGCGCCGTAGCGCTCGAACGCCTCGTGCGCGTAGTGCTGCGCGGTGCTGCCGATGTCGCCGCGCTTGCTGTCGAGGATCACCGGGATGTCCGGCCAGCGGAAGCCGATGTGCAGGATGAGCATGCGCAGCGCTTCTTCGGCGTGGTTGGCGGCGAAGTGCGCGATCTGCGGCTTGAACGCGCAGGCATACGGCGCGGTGGCGTCGACGATGTCGCGGCAGAAATGGAAGATCGCGTCCGGGTCGTGGGCGAAGGCGGCCGGGAATTTCGCCGGCTCCGGGTCCAGGCCCACGCACACCAGAGTGTCGGCCTGCTGCCAGCGGTCGCGGAGACGGTCGATGAAGCTGCGCATCGGTTCGGCGGGCGTGTTCGGCGACGGCACGGCGTGCGGGACGGTCATCTTTCCAGACTCGGGCAGGGGGCGGAAGGCGACACCGGCGGATTCGCGGGCGCATGCCGCGAAGTGTGGCCCGGATCGCGTTTGCAGTGCGACCGCGGACTCAACGGTCGATGCCGCAGCGGTGCGACGGGCACGCGCGGCGTGCCCGCGTCGGATGGACGCGCCCGCGCGTCGTGCGCGGGCGCCGTCGCGTCACTTCAGCGCCTTGAACTTCAGGCGGTGCGGCTTGGCGCCTTCCTCGCCCAGGCGGCGCTTCTTGTCCTCTTCGTACTCGCGGTAGTTGCCCTGGAAGAACTCCACGTGCGAGTCGCCTTCGAAGGCGAGGATGTGGGTCGCGATGCGGTCGAGGAACCAGCGGTCATGGCTGATGACGAAGGTGTTGCCCGGGAACTCCAGCAGGGCGTCTTCCAGCGCGCGCAGGGTCTCGATGTCGAGGTCGTTCGAGGGTTCGTCGAGCAGCAGCACGTTGCCGCCCTGCAGGAGGGTCTTGGCCATGTGCAGGCGGCCGCGTTCACCGCCCGAGAGCGCGCCGACCATCTTCTGCTGGTCCTGGCCCTTGAAGTTGAAGCGGCCGATGTACGCGCGCGACTGGAT
>CBFGMS010000063.1:0-22673 GCA_965649985.1 uncultured Gammaproteobacteria bacterium
GTGCGTCGCATCTGAGGGCCGTGAGGTCGGATTGCGGCCCGGCTCGGTCCTGCGAGGCCCGCGCGGGGCCGCTGCGATCCTCGGTCCGGATCGGTGCCCGGGACGATGGGCCTGCAGGACGGGTGCGCCGTCGGTCGGCTGCGCTTGCAAGAAAAGAAAGAATTTGCAACAGTCACAACACGTGGTTGTTGTCGAATGCGTTTTCCAACTGCCGGCGTGCACCGGCCTGGCGTAGGGTGATGAGCAATGAACAGATCGCATTCGGCGCGCGCCTGCGCGCCGCGCTCCAACATGCGCGGGTGGTCGAAAGCCCGTCCCATCTTGCCCGGCTGCTGGCCCGCTTCGGCGGGGAACCGGTGTCGCCGCAAGCCGTCTCCAGCTGGCTGAGGGGGCGCGCGATGCCAAGGCAGGCGAACCTCAAGGCACTGGCGAAGATGTTGGCGCTGGATCCGCAGCAGCTGCAGTTCGGCGAACAGGTGCACGGTGGGCGCACAGGCCGTGCGGCGCTGCGGCTGCACCCCAACGACCGTCTGGCGCTGGAAACCTTTCTCGGGCTCAGCGCACGCCAACGCAGACTGGTGCGCGAGCTGATCGACGAATTCGCGGCGCTGCAGGGCAGGCGCGACGGCCGCTGAGGGCAGGGGCGGCGCTGCGTCGATGCCTCGGCGGCTGGAAAGACTGCCGTGTCGGCTTCATGCCGGTCGATGCATGCTGCGGCTGCACACGGGCAGATCGCTCAGGGCCGGCACGCGTGGTCTGGCCGACTGTTGCCGCGGCTGGCTGACAAGGTGTGATGGCGCGCCCGGTGAGCGCGCGCAGCGGCGGCTGCGCAGCCGGCGCGGTCACTGCGGAAGCTTGCAGTCGAAGCAAAAGTTTGCGTTCCGCATCAAGTGGATTTTGCGCACCCGTCGTACGGCGGGCCGTAACGTCCGCGCATGGTCAAGGACAACAACGAGCAATCCGCCTTCAGCGAACGCCTGCGCCTGGCGCTGCAGAAGGCCAACGTGAGCGAGAGCCCGGCAGAGCTGATGCGGCTGTTGCCGCGCTTCGGCGGCACGCCGGTGTCGCAGCAGGCGATTTCGGGCTGGCTCAACGGCCGCGCCATGCCGCGGCAGGCCAACATGCGCGCGCTGTCCAAGATGCTGTCGGTGGAACCGCAGTTCCTGCAGTTCGGCGACGACGGCAAGCGCATCCGCGAACCGCGCGGCGAGTGGAAGATGAATCCGCTGGACCATCTGGCCATCGAGGCCTTCCTCAACCTCGGCCCGCAGCAGCGCAAGGTGGTGCGGGCGATGATCGAGGAACTCTCGAAGCTCAAGGGCGCCGAGAGCCCCAGGTCCGCCAAACGCGGCAAATAGGCCGGCCCCCACGCGCGTGCGGATACCGCACGGCGAGGCAGCCGTGATCTGCCCCGATGCCTATCGCTCTGCGGCGCGCTCGCGCGCGATCGCCCGCCAGCCGATGTCGCTGCGGTGGAATTCGCCGTCCCAATGGATGCCGGCCACGCCGGCGTAGGCCCTGCGCTGCGCCTCGGCCACGGTGTCGCCCAGCGCGCACACGCACAGCACGCGCCCGCCGGTGGTCAGCACGCGGCCGGCCTCGTCCAGCCGGGTGCCGGCATGGAACACCCGCGCGCCGTCCGCCGCAGGCGTGTCGAGGCCGGAGATCGCGTCGCCGGTCTTCGGGGTGTCGGGATAGTGCGCCGCGGCCATCACCACGCCGAGCGAGGGCTGCGGAGTCCACTGCGCTTCGGTCTGGTGCAGCGCCTCATCGAGGGCGGCCTCCACCAGATCCAGCAGGTCGGACTGCAGGCGCAGCATCACCGGCTGGGTTTCCGGGTCGCCGAAGCGCACGTTGAATTCGATGACCCTGGGCGCACCGGTGGTGTCGATCATCAGCCCGGCATACAGGAAGCCGGTGAAGGGGATGCCGTCGGCGGCCATGCCGCGCACGGTGGGCTCCACCACCTCGCGCATGATGCGCGCGTGCACCTCGGGCGTGACCACCGGCGCCGGCGAATACGCGCCCATGCCGCCGGTGTTCGGGCCGGTGTCGCCGTCGCCGACGCGCTTGTGGTCCTGGCTGGTGGCCATCGGCAGCGCGGTGCGGCCGTCCACCATCGAGATGAAGCTGGCCTCCTCGCCGTCGAGGAACTCCTCGATCACCACCCGCGCGCCGGCCGAGCCGAAGGCGTTGCCGGAGAGCATGTCGCGCACCGCGGCCTCGGCTTCGTCCAGGGTCATCGCCACGATCACGCCCTTGCCGGCGGCCAGGCCATCGGCCTTGACCACGATGGGGGCGCCCTTCTCTCTGAGATGGGCGATGGCCGCATCGACCTCGGTATGCACCGCGTAATGCGCGGTGGGGATGCCGTGGCGGGCCAGGAAATCCTTGGCGAAGGCCTTGCTGCCCTCCAGCTGCGCCGCCGCGGCGGTGGGGCCGAAGATGCGCAGGCCGGCCTCGCGGAAGCGGTCGACCACGCTGGCCACCAGCGGGCCTTCCGGGCCGACGACGGTCACCGCGACCTGCTCGCGCCGGGCCAACCGCAGCAGCGCGTCGATGTCGCGGATGTCCACCGGCGCGTTGCGGCACTTGCCCTCGTGCGCGGTGCCGGCATTGCCGGGCGCGACGATCACTTCGTCGACGCGCGCCGATTGCGCCAGTTTCCAGGCCAGGGCGTGCTCGCGGCCGCCGGAACCGATCACCAATACCTTCATCATGCGCTCGCTGTGTGCGGATGCCGGCGCGTGCGGCCGGCGGACGGGGAGGGGTGAGGCCGGCGCGGGCTGGCCACGGGCACTGCGTTCATGGCGCCGGAGGGGTGCCGCCGGTGCGTGCCAGCCAGCGCGGCCGCAACTGGCGCCAGACGAAGACCAGCAGGGTCAGCGCGGTCAGCGGCAGCACCACGGTGCGCATCGCCAGGCCGAAGCCGTCGAGCGCGTCGTGCTCGGCGGCGGCCAGCAGCAGCCAGGCGGTGTAGGCGATGTAGTAGCCGAGGAACACCGCGCCTTCCCAGCGCGCGATGCTGTGGCCGGTGAAGAAGATCGGCAGGCAGGCCACCGCCACCGCGGTCATCACTGGCAGGTCGAAACTCAGCGCCGATGCCGGTACCGGCACGCCGGACGGCGCGATGAGGGCCGTCGCGCCCAACACCAGCAGCAGATTGAAGATATTGCTGCCGACCACGTTGCCCACCGCGAGATCGCGCTGGCCGCGCAGCACCGAGAGGATCGACGTGGCGATCTCGGGCAGCGAGGTGCCCACCGCGACCACTGTCAGGCCCACCACCAGTTCGCTCAGGCCCAGTGTCAGCGCCAGGTCGGTGGCGGCTTCGACCAGCAGGCGTGCGCCGCCGACCAGCATCGCCAGGCCCACCACGATCAGCCCGACCTGCGGCAGGAACGGGTGCGCCTTCGGCGGCGCCTCGGCGGCGGCCTCCAGTGCGGGATCGCTGGGCGCCTGTTCGGGATGCCGGCGCGAGAGCCGGACCAGGAACGCGATGTAGGCCGCCGCACCCACCGCCAGCAGCGCGCCTTCCCAGCGCGCGATGCGCCCGTCCAGGGCCATCGCGAACACCGCGAAGGACACCACGATCATCAGCGGCACATCCAGCCACACCAACTGCCGGTTCACGACCAGCGGGGCCGCCAATGCGCAGATGCCGAGGATCAGCAGCACGTTGGCGATGTTGCTGCCGACCACGTTGCCCAGCGCCAGGTCCGGCGAGCCGCGCAGCGCCGAGTCCACGCTGATGGCCAGTTCCGGCGCGCTGGTGCCGATGGAGACCACGGTCAGGCCGACGACCAGCGGGGTGAGACCCAGCGCGAGCGCCAGCCGCGAGGCACCGCGGACGAGGAGTTCGGCGCCGAGCAGCAGCAGGACCAGGCCGGCGGCGAAAAGAAGGAGGAGGGTCATGGGGAGAGTGTCTGAGGGCAGTGGGGGAAAGAAGCGTCGAAATCGATGGGCCCGGCATCCAGGATGGCCTGCAGGCTCTCGATGTCCATGGTGTCGGACGCGCGCTGGATGCAGGCGCAGCGCGGCGCGTGGCGTTCGGTGCCGATCCCTGCGTTGCGTGCGTGAATGACGCACATCGCTTCGATCTTCGGGCGCACGTGCGTGTCCGTGCACTGCATCAGTTGCGACGACAGCCCCTCGGGCATCGTGCGGTCGCGGGCCATCTGCTGCAGCGCTGGGCGCGGCAACGCGCTCACTGCGTTCAAGCCGCATCCGCACCATGCGCTGGCCAGGTCCCTGAAGAATGCCGCATCGCGCTCCGGGTCGGTACCGCCCTGCGCGAAGTGCGCTTCGACGCTGGCGCGGCATTGATCCTGAAAATCGGCGAGGAACGACGCGATGTCGGTCTCGGATGCGGTGGATGTGTCGGAAGCCCCGGAGGAGGCGCTGCGAGCGGGAGCGATGAGGACGACCATGGCCAGGAGCGCGGCTGCGACGACGATCGAGAGAGGCTTCACGGCGTTTCCTTCTGGGCGGAGGTGGAGGAACCAGTGCGCTCGGGTCGCAGATCGAAGGCCTTCGCGCGCTCCCGCGCCGGCGGCGGCAGGGCACGCCGGGGTGTGGCTCGCACGAGGTTCTTCCCGGGCATCATTCGAAATTGTCGCAGCCTTCGAATGCCGCGATGAACGTGTCCGCGTCGTTCTCCAGCAGGCCGACGAGATCGGCTTCCTGCATGGCGTCGACTTCGCGCTGATGGCACGCGCACCCCGCCTCGATCCTTGCGGCGTCCACGCCGCGGCCATTTGCGTACTGCCGGCACATCGCACCGAAATGCGGGCGCACCATCCGCGCGGTACAGCGCAGCAGCACCCGCTCGACCTCGGGGGTCGCGCTCTTCTGGGCCAGTTCCCGGGCCATGACCTCGTCCGGCAGCGTGCGCAGGTCCGCCACGATGCAGCCGCACAGGCCCTGGCCCAGTTCCCCGGTGGCGTCCTCGCTCAGATCGGCGAGCGGCCGTATCTTGCCCGCCATGCCTGCACCGAGCGTCTGCGGGCACGTGGACTCCAGCGTGTCGAGGAAGGTCGCGACGTCCGCCTGGGTCTTGCTCTCGGCAGCGAAGAGGGCCTGCGGCGAGAGCGCCATGACGAATGTCAGGAGCGCGGTGAATACCGATGTCGAATGCATGAGTCGGCCTTGATGGTGAAACACGCTGAAGCGTGCAGTGATGATGCCGCCTAGGAACGCGAGCCTGAGTCGGGGCATGTGAGCGAGCGCGCCTCAATGCCTGAAATGCCGCACCCCCGTGAACACCATCGCGATGCCATGCTCATCGGCCGCATCGATGACTTCCTGGTCGCGCATCGACCCCCCCGGCTGGATGACGGCCTTGATGCCGGCGGCGGCCGCGGCGTCGATGCCGTCGCGGAAGGGGAAGAAGGCGTCGCTGGCCATCACCGAGCCTTCCACCACCAGCTCGGCATCCGCGGCCTTGATGCCGGCGATGCGCGCGGAGTACACGCGGCTCATCTGCCCGGCGCCCACGCCGATCGTCTGCAGCCCCTTCGCGTACACGATGGCGTTGGATTTCACGTACTTGGCCACGCGCCAGGCGAACAGCAGGTCGTCGAGCTGCTCGGCGGTCGGCGCGATCTTCGTGACCACCTCCAGTTCGTCCGCGGCGACTTCGCGGATGTCGGCGGTCTGCATCAGCAGGCCGGAACCGACGCGCTTGATGTCCATGTTGTTGCGGCCGTCACCGTGCGGGATGCGCAGCACGCGCACGTTGGCCTTCTTCTTCGTGTAGGCCAGGGCGTCGTCGTCGTAATCGGGCGCGATCAGCACTTCCACGAACTGGCGGTCGAGGATGGTCTTCGCGGTGGCGCCGTCGAGCCGGGCGTTGAAGGCGATGATGCCGCCGAAGGCCGAGGTCGGGTCGGTGGCGTAGGCGCGTTCGTAGGTGTCGGCGCAGCCGGTGCCCTGGGCCACGCCGCAGGGGTTGGCGTGCTTGACGATCACGCAGGCCGGCGCCTCGAACTGGCGCACGCATTCCCAGGCGGCGTCGGCGTCGGCGAGGTTGTTGTAGCTCAGTTCCTTGCCCTGCAGCTGCGAGAAGGTCGCCAGCGTGCCTGGCACCGGCCACAGGTCGCGGTAAAACGCGCCGTGCTGGTGCGGGTTCTCGCCGTAGCGCAGGTCCATCACCTTCACGAAGGTGCTGTTGTTCTGCGCCGGGAACAGCGCGAGGCTGCCGTCGTCCTGCAGCGCGGACAGGTAGTTGCTGATGAAGGCGTCGTACTGCGCGACGCGGTTGAACGCGGCGACCGACAGCGCGAAGCGCGTCCTGCCGCTGACGGCGCCATCGTTCGCATCGAGTTCGGCGAGCAGGGCTGCGTACTGGGCCGGATCGGTCGCCACCGCGACGCGCGCGTAGTTCTTCGCCGCCGAGCGCAGCATCGCCGGGCCGCCGATGTCGATGTTCTCGATGATGTCCTCGATGCTGCTGTCGGGATTGGCCGACACGCGCTCGAACGGATAGAGATTCAGCACCAGCAGGTCGATCGCGCCGATGCCGTGTTCGGCCATCACCGCGTCGTCGGTGCCCGCGCGGCCGAGCAGGCCGCCGTGCACCATCGGGTGCAGAGTCTTGACCCGGCCGTCCATCATTTCCGGAAAGCCGGTGATCTCGCTCACATCGCGCACCGGCAGGCCCGCGTCGCGGATGGCCTTCGCGGTGCCCCCGGTGGAGACCAGCTCGATGTCGCGTGCGGCGAGGGCGCGGGCCAGATCGATCAGGCCGGACTTGTCGGAGACGGACAGCAGGGCGCGGCGGAGCACCACCGGGGCGCTCGGGAGATGTGCGGACATGGCGGGGAAGGGCGGCGGCGGAGACCGCGGATTATAGCCGCCGGCAGGCGCGCACCCTCGGTGCCGTCCGCCCTGGACGAACGCGGCCGGGGAAATGCCGTGGCTCAGGCCAGTCCGTAGTCCTTGAGCTTCTTGCGCAGGGTGGCGCGATGGATGCCCAGCATGGTCGCGGCCTTGCTCTGGTTGCCGTCGCAGTAGCGCAGCACCTCGGCGAAGAGCGGGATTTCCAGCTCGCGCAGGGCGATCTCGTAGAGGTTGTGGCTGTCGCAGCCGTCCAGGTCGCCGAGGTAGCGGCGGACGGAGGTGGCCACATGATCGCGCAGCGGCGTGTACTGCAGCGGCGCGTGCTGGCCTGTGCGGGAGGCGTTGCGTTCGGCGTTCAAGCGGAGGATCTCGTCGCGGAAGGGCCATCCTCGGCCATCGCGGCCCCCCAGTCGCGTGGGCCGTCGGAGCTGCAAAAACGGCCAGACAGTCTATCAGGTCGCGTCCGTTCGCCCACAGCCCGCGCCGTCGCCGCGGCCCCGGCGATGCCGATGTCGGCTAAGCGGGAGACGAGAGGGCGTGGGAGTGGGGCGTGCCCGGCGGCCTGAATACGTAGTCAATTGCGTGCGGCCTGCGTGACGCGCAATGCGGGCTGCCGACGGCCCGTATTCAGCGGAAGGAGGATGAGCGGAAGGAGGATCCGCGGAAGCCGGTCGGCGGAAGTGGCTTCAGCGGAAGCCGAAGTCGAAGGCCACGATGTCGGGCGCCGGCTCCAGGATGTCCATGGCGACGGTGGCGGTCTCGCCGCTGGCCAGCTCGGGCTGGGCAGGCGCGCCGCCGAGATATTCCTCGGCGGTGAAGCTGCGCACGCCTGCGGTGCGGCCGTGGACATCGGCCAGCGAGAGCTGCAGCCGGGGCCAGGGCTGCGGCCAGCGGGCGTCGTTGCGGAAGGTGGCCGACACGCGCAGCGCGCCGGGCCGGGTAGGGTGCTGGCGCACGTCGCGCTGCAGCAGGGTGAAGGCGCCGGGTTCGCGCCAGGGAGGCAGCGTGCAACCGAGGCCGGCGCAGAGCGTGGCCAGCAGTGGGCGCCAGCCGGCCTGCCCGGCCAGGCGTTCGCGGTCGGCCAGCAGCACCTGCAGCGCCAGCAGCAGGCCGAGGCCGGCGATCGCGGCCGGCGTGCGCCAGTCGCGGCGCGCAGCGGCCCCTGCGCGCTGGCGCAGGAAGCCGGGCACGCTGCCGCGCAGCGGCGTCACGCGGGCGGCGGCCAGGGCCGCGGCGCTGGCGGCGGGGGCGGGCTCGGCTGTGGCGGAATCGGTTGCCGGCTGGACTTGAGCGGATGTCGCCGGGTCTTCCGCTTCGGTGGTCGAGGCAGGGACGGCGGTGTCGGATGCTGCCTCCCCGGCTCCGGGCGCGTCGTCGCTGCGGGCGCGCGAGGCGATCTCGTCCCACCAGCTGTCGCGGTGCGCAGTAGACGCGGTATCCACAGGTTGCGCGGCGGTGTCGGCGTCGAGGCCTGGGCGCGCAGCGTCGCGGGCGCCGCGCCCGGAGTCGGCGTCGGACGCGGCATCGCCGGCGACCTCGCGCAGCGGGCTGGCGCATTCCGGGCAGAAGCGCGGCGGCAGGTCGGTGGCCGGGTCGGTGGCGACCAGCGTCCTGCAATGGGGGCAATTCACGAACATGCGGCTATTGAACCATGCCGGACACGCGTCCCCGAGGCCGCGACCCGCCGGTCAGGCGCGTCGGCGCCCGTCGATGCGCACCCAGTCCTCGCGTCGGGCCACGGCCAACTGGTCGAACCATTCGGCGTAGCGGGCGAGCAGCTCTGGCTCCTGGCCGGCGAGGATGCCGGAGAGCGCGATCCTGCCGCCGGGCGCGGTGCGTGCGGCGAGGGTGGGCGCCAGCGCATCCAGCGCGACCGCGAGGATGTTCGCCACCACCACGGGGTACGGGCCCAAGGGATACGTGCCCACGGGGTACGTACCCACGGGATACGTGCCCGCGTGATGCATGCCAGCGTGGGTGTCGACGGCGTCGTCGGGCAGTGCGGCCTGCAGCCGGTCGGCCAGCCCGTTGCGCTGGGCGTTGTCGCGCGTGGCGTCGATCGCCTGCGGGTCGTTGTCGATGCCCACCGCCCGCGCGGCGCCCAGCTTCAGTGCGGCCAGGGCCAGAATGCCGCTGCCGCAGCCGAAATCCAGCACCTCGCGGCCCTGGAGTTCGCCTTCGGCGGCAAGCCCGTCCAGCCAGTCCAGGCACAGCGCGGTGGTGGGGTGGGTGCCCGACCCGAACGCCAGCCCCGGGTCGAGCCGGATCACGGCGGCGTCCTCCGCATCCGCGCCGTCCGGCAGCGGCTGGTCCCAGGGCACGATCCAGGTCCGGCGGCCGAAGGCCAGCGGTACGTACTGGTCCATCCATGCCCGCGTCCAGTCCTGGTCCTCGACCTTGCGGACATGCGCGCCGGTCCAGTCCAGCTCGGGATCGAAGGCATCGAGCGCGGCCAGCAGCAGCAGCGGATCGGCGTCCTCCGGGAACAGGGCCGAGAGCGCCACCTCGCCCCAGATCGGGGTCTCGCCGACGCCGGGTTCGAGAATCGCACGCTCGTTCGGCGTGTCGGCATCGGCATCGAGCAGAGTCACCGCCAGGGCGCCCACGTCCTCCAGCGCGCGCTCGTAGCGCGGCTGGTCGCTTTCGCGGCAATGCAGGGAGAGTTCCAGATAGGGCATGGCACAGGGCGAGCGGCGAGGGGGCGTCAGAGTACCAGCCGCGCGGATCCTGCCGGACGGCGGGGCGCGGACGGACGGCCTGCGCTCCGAGGGGGCGCCGGGCACGGCATCGGCCGCGCGGGCCCCGTTGACTGCGGTCTGCGGTCACATTCCGGCGGGCGACGGCGGTGGTAATCTCGCCCCTGGCGCCGGGGACGCGGCGCCACGCCCTCGCATCCCCATCGGCCCGCGGCCCGTAGGGCATGTAGCGCATCCCGTCTTGTGTCGGGCCGGAGCGCCCGTCCGTCACGATGTCCCGTCACCCGGAGCCTGCCCATGTCCACCTTCCGCTGGTCCGCCCTCGCCTTCGTCGTGTGTTGCGCCGCCGCCATGGCCGCCCCGCCGCGGACGATCGTCGACGCTGAGCCGCTTCGCCCCGTCATCGCATCCTCCACGGTGCTGCAGGGCCGGCTCGAGCTGGTGTGGGGCGATGCCGCACCGTCCAGCGGGCAGCCGCATATCTTCAAGGCCACGGTGGTCGACGACACCGGCCGTCGGCACGCGCTGGAGACCGGCGCGGCGCTGCGTGCGGCGGGCGACCTGTATGCGCTCTACCAGCGCCGCGTGGCCGTGGCGCTGACGCCCGCCACCTCGGCCAAGGCGGTTGCCGCCGGCGGCCTGCTGCAGGCCGAGGCCATCGTGCCTGTGGACGACCTCACCCCGGGCGCCCTGCAGGGCGGACGGCCGCTGCCCAAGGCAGGCGAGGTGGTGCCCAAGATCACCGGCACCACGGTCTGGGCGACGATCATGTGCAAGTTCAGCGACATCGCCGACGAACAGAAGACCCTCGCGTTCTTCCAGGGCCAGTACGGCACCGCCATCGGCCAGCTCGACCACTACTGGCGCGAAGTGTCCTACAACCAGATCAACCTGACCGGCAGCGCCGCCTACGGCTGGTACACCCTGCCGCAGCCCCGCTCCTACTACGTGACCAAGGACGCCAACGACAAGGACAAGGCCGACCTGACCAAGCTGTTCAACGACTGCACCGCCGCCGCCGATGCGGACGTGAACTTCGCCGCCAACGGCGGGCTGCAGGGCATCAACATGATGTTCAACGGCGATCTGGACGGGTTCGCCTGGGGCGGCGGCCGCTGCGCCCCGCTCGACGGTCTCAACAAGTGCTGGAGCACCACCTGGAACCCGCCGTGGTCGTTCAACAACCTGGCACCCCTGTCGCACGAGATGGGCCACGCCTACGGCCTGCCGCACGCCAACAACTCCGACGGCGACAGCGACACCTACGACAACCCGTGGGACGTGATGAGCGATGCCTGGAACAACGGTGTGGGCAACGCCACCTACGGCCGCCTGCCGAAGCACATCAACATCTATTCCCGCAATCGCCTGGGCTGGGTGAGCGCCGCGCGCAAGGCCACCTTCCAGTCGGCGGATGCGCGCCGCACCTACACCATCGATCGCGCCAGTCTGGCCGGCTCGCCCAATGTACAGATGCTGACGCTGTCGTATCCCGGCACGGCCACCCGCTATTACACCGTCGAAGTGCGCAAGCGCACCGGCAACTACGAGTCGGCACTGGCCGGCGATGCGGTCATCATCCACCAGGTCGATACCGGCCGCGCCTCGCCTGCCTGGAGCATGGACGCCGACACGCCGCCGGCCAACCGCTCCAACAACGAAGGCAGCATGTTCAAGGTCGGCGAGACCTGGGTCGCGCCCGACGGCCTGTTCCGGCTCAAGGTGCTGGCGGCCACCACCAACGGCTTCACGGTCGAGGTGCGCGGCATGCGCACCGGCGGTCCCGGTCGAATGGTGCGCTCGGCATCGCCGGTGCCCCCCAACCGGTAGGCGGTCCGTCGGCTCGCTCGGGTCCTGGCCTTTCGGGGAGCCCGTCCGGAACCCTGTTGCCCTGCCCGCAGCAGGATCACGACGATCACGGCGATGCCCGCATGCCCTGGTCCGGGCGCGCGCGCAGCGCGTCGACGAAGCCATGCTGCTGGGCATAACGCTCCAGACGGGAGCGGGCTGCGTGGATGCGGGCCGCCTCGCCGCGGGCGATCTCGTTGTCCAGCAGCAGTTCCAGTAGCAGGTAGCGCGAGTAGGACGGTCGGTCGGGCGGGTATCGCCTCGCCAGCAGATCCTCGGCGATCCGGAGGGCCGCATCGTGGCGGCCCTGTCTCGTGCACACTGCGATCAGCGCCATGTGCCCGGCATCGAGGTAATCGCTGTCCGATCCGAAGAGGCGCTCCATGCCGGCGATCGCGGCTCGCGCCTGGCGTTCGGCTTCCGGCAGCCTGTCCAGGTGCATGAGCACGTTCGCGTATTCGTCGCGCGCATAGGCCATCGGCAATCCCTGCCGGGTGCCGGTGGCGATGGCGTCGGTGAGCAGGCCTTCGGCTTCGCGGAACTTCGCCTCGCGTTGCGGGCTCCCCGGGTCCCGGGTCTGCAGCAGCAGGAGGGATGCCAGGTCGGTGCGTCGCCTGAGCGTCGCCTCGTGCGTGGGGCCGTAGGCTCGCTCGAGCATGCGCGCCGCCCGCCGCGCGCCGCCGAGTGCCGCCTCCAGGCGGCCGGCCTCGAAATCCAGCCCGCTGCGGATGGTGACCGCATCGGCGAGGTCGGGGTGGTCGGCCCCGATCTGCGGCGCGAGGATCCGTTCTGCCATGTCGAGCGCCTGGATGGCACGGTCGGGTTCGCCGAGATAGAACGTGGCCTTGCCGACGACGATCCATGCGCGCCCGGTTTCCGGGTGGCGCTCGCCGAACATGCGCCGATTGCTCTCCAGCAAGTCCATGGCTTCGCGACCGGCATCCTGTCGGCGGCCGGAGAGGATCAATGTGTTGGCCAGATGGAACCGCAGCGTGCTCTCCTCCGCAGGGTCGTGCGCCCCCAGGATGTCGATGGCCCGCCGCAGGTCGCGTTCGGCGCCGTCGAGCTGGAACAGCTGGCTGAGGGTGTAGCCGCGCTGTCCGAGCAGCTCCGCCAGCGCCGGTCGCGCGTCCGGCCCGATCACCGAGGCCTCGGCCATGGCGGCGTTCAGCACGTCGATCGTGCCCTGCGGGTCGCCCTGGCCCCAGCGGGCCTTGGCGAGCTGCATCTTCAGGTCGAAGCCCACCAGTGCGTCGCCCGGGCCGCGCTGCGAGTGCAGCCTGGCCAGTCCCGCCTGGACCAGGCGTTCGGCTTCAGCCGGTCGGGCGCGCAGGTTGTCCAATTGGGCCAGCACTGCCAGCACCCGCGCCGATTGCACGGGGTCGTGGCGTCCCAGCGAGCGGCCTTCGTGCGCGAGACGATCGGCCCGCTCGACATCGCCCCGGACCAGCCATGCCCGCGCCAGCATCGTGAGCCCGCGCGAGAGCAGGATGGGATCGGACGAGCTCTCGCGCAGGCGCGCCTCGGTGTCGTCGAGGAGCGCGCCGGAGCTGAGCGGGGCGTTGCCCAGCGATCTGAGCGCGGCGACGCCGATCGAACGTTCGAAGATCCGGTTGAGCGTCTGCGCGTGGTGCGCTTCCATCGCGGCTTCGCGCTGGTGCCGCCACAGCAGGTGTCCGCTCGCGCCCGCAACCGCGAGCGCCAGCATCGCGACGCTGACAACGCGCGGATGCCGCCGTAGCCGGTAGCGGAAGCGGTATGCGATCTCGCGCTCCCGCGTCGCCACCGGCCGACGATCAAGCCATGCACGCAGGTCCGCCTCCACGGCGCCCACGTCGGGATACCGCGCCGCGGGCAGCGGCTGGACGCAGCGCAGCGCGATGGCCTCCAGATCCCCGGCCAGCAGTCGCGACAGCGCAGGTCCGTCGCGCGCGCCCCGCGCCTGCGCGACGGCCTCCGATGCCGTCCTCGCCAGCGCCGCGAGCCTGCGCGGAGGCGTCGTGGCGCGCTCGCCCAGTCCGTCGGCGGGCGGTGGCGGGCACGGCCATTCCGCGCACAGGAGGCGGTACAGCACCACCCCGATCGAAAACACGTCCATCGCCACCGAAGGCGGCATGCCGAGGAACACCTCCGGTGCCGCATAGCCCGTACTGGCGCCGAGCGCGCCACGCGACGATCGCGCGGGCGGGGCCAGCATCGCCGCCAGGCCGAAGTCCAGGAGTTTCACCCGGCCTTCCTCGGTCACCAGCATGTTCGACGGCTTGATGTCCTGGTGCAGCACGCCCCGGGCATGCGCATGGCCGACCGCGCTGCACACGTCGGCAATCAGCCGCACCCGCGTGCGGAGATCCGCGCCGCGCCGGTCGCACCACAGCTCGATGGTCTCGCCGCAGACGTACTGCATCGCCAGCCAGGGCTGCGCATCGGGGCCGACGCCGGCATCGAGCAGGGCGACGATGGCCGGGTGTTCCAGGCGCGCCAGCAGCGTCCGTTCCCTGCCGAAGGCGGATACGAGGGCCGGAGAGACCATTTCCGGGCGGATCGTCTTGATCGCCACGCGACGTTCATACCATCCGTCCGCCCGATGTCCGGCATGGACCACGCCCATGCCACCGATGCCGATGACGCCGTCGACGCACCATGGGCCCAGCCGTGTGCCGGGAGGCCAGATCGAGGGCGCGTCCGCAGCGGCGACAGCGGGTCGTGTCCGCTCCCGCTCCACTGCCCACTCCAGGGGGGAGACGATCGCGCGCGGGTCGGCATCGGCGCGCAGCAGGGACTGCACGGCCCGCGCCAGCGCCGGCTCCTTCGCGAAGAGCGCATCCAGTTCGAAGGCGCGTTGCGCCGGCGCCATCTCCGCGAATGCGTCGAAGAGCGCCAGCGCCCGGCGCGCGATCTCGTCGCGTCGGTTCATCGGCCATCTCGCTCCGCCGGCGCCCGTTCCCGTTCGGAGCGCGGCGAGGCGGTCGGCGTCCCGTCTATCCCGGCAGCGTCACCGGCTCGAAGACGACCTGCGCGGGTGCCGGATGCAGGAGACGACCGTCCCGCGACCGTCGCCGCCTCAGGATGCATCCAGACACGCTCCCGAATCCCCCAGTTGGGTCAACAGAAACGCACGCGCCCTGCGCCAGTCCCGCCTGAGGGTGCGGTCCGTGACGCCGAGCGCGGCGGCGATCTCCGGCTCCTCCATGCCGCCGAAGTAGCGCATCTCCACCAGACGCGCGAGGCGCGTGTCCACCTGCGCCAGCCGGTCCAGCGCAGCGTCAAGCGCGATCATGTCTTCGAGCGCCGCATCCGGCGCGGCCGGGTCCGCTTCCTCCACGGACGCATCGCGGCGGCCTTCCCCGCGCTTCTCGGTCATGTCCCGCCGCACTTCGTCCATCAGGACGAACCGCATCGCACGCGCCACCAGCGCGATGAAGTGTCGGCGGTCCTCGATGTGCAGGCGCGCGCCGTTGAGACGGAGCCAGCCTTCGCTGATGAGCGAGGTGGCGGACATCCTGCCGAACGCGCGCTGGCGGATCTGGGCGCGGGCGACGCGGCGCAAGTCGTCGTAGAGCAGGCCGTAGACCCGATCCCACGCTTCTTCGCGGTCGATGTGGGGATCGGTCAGCAACAGCGTCACGGAGCCGGCTGGATCCCCTGTGTGGTCGCCGGGGGGGAGCGCCGCATCGTCCATGTCCGGATTTTCTCTTCCACTGCGAATACCGGGCAAGTAAATCACAAAACCCGTGGCATCGCGCAGGCGGTCCGGTCCCTCCGGCGAGGGACGCGGACGCGTTCGCGCACGCCCCGCATCGGGGGCGAGGGCGCATGCGCCATGACAGGCGAACAGGACAACAGGCAATGGGGCAAACGCCGCTGTACAGGACCGAAGTGATCGAGGCGCGTCGCAACCGCTGGTTGGGCGCACTGCTGCTGCGTCAGCCGCTATCGCATTGGGTGTTGACCTGGGTGGCCGTCGCCATCGCGTTCGGCATCGGCGCGACGCTGTACTGGGGCGAATACACCCGAAGGGTGCGTGTCGTCGGCGAGCTGGTGTCCGGCAAGGACGACGCCACGCTGCAGGCACTGCTGTCCATCCCCGAATCGGCGTTGGCCTCCGCTCGCATCGGCGGCGATGTGCAGTTGCGCTACCCGGCATTCCCGCACCAGCGATATGGCAAGACCCGGGGGCGGATCGTCGACATCGCCCCGGCCGATCCTGCGCGACGCGCGGCCGCGGACGCCGGTCCGAGGCAGGACATGTATGTGGCGCTTGTCGAGATCGCCACGCCGTACGTGAGCGACGGCCGCGGCCATACGCACGCGCTGCGCACCGGGCTGAACGTCGAGGCCGACCTCATCGTCGATCGACGGCGCCTCTACGCCTGGCTGTTCGAGCCGCTGGCGCCGCGCGCCGCAGCGCCCGCCGCCAGCGCCTCTCCCGCCCCTTCCACCCGATAAAGGAATCGACGCATGCCCACGCGACCGAAGACCGTCCTCATCTACACGATGCACAACGATTGGCACGCGG
This sequence comes from uncultured Gammaproteobacteria bacterium, assembly GCA_965649985.1. Taxonomy (GTDB): domain Bacteria; phylum Pseudomonadota; class Gammaproteobacteria; order Xanthomonadales; family Xanthomonadaceae; genus Lysobacter_I. The sequence continues at coordinate 15,901 of CBFGMS010000063.1, forward strand.
TGCTGGCCGAGGCCGCGCTGAAGGCGCGGGGACATCGCGTCCTGCGTTATTTCAGCTCGGACTTCTCGGAGCGGGCCGAAATCGAGTTCCACCATGGCCGACGCGAAGGCGATCTGTATCTGCACACGATCGATGGATGCTTCGCGCTGTCGGAATTCGACGTGGTGTGGAACAGGCGGATGACGCAGCCGCAGCTTCCCCCGGGGATCGACCGCCGCGATCAGGCGTACGTCGCCCAGCAATTGCGTTTCGGTGACGCCTCCCTGCGCAGCCTGTTGCGGGATGCGTTCTGGATCAATCCGTTCGCCGCGGCGCGCAGCGCGGACCACAAGCCCCTGCAGCTGCGGCATGCGCAGCGCAACGGCCTGCGCATCCCCGAGACCCTGGTCAGCAATCGCCCGCAGGCCATCAGGCGCTTCATCGCCGAGCATGGTGCGGTCATCCACAAGCCGCTCGTGGGCGCCGCCTGGAACGAGGAAGGGCGCACCTTGTCCACGTACACCGCCAGCGTGAGCGACACCGATCTGCCCGAAGATCCCATGGTCCGGGCGGCTCCCGGCATCTTCCAGGCACGCGTGCCCAAGCAGTACGAAGTGCGCGCGCAATTCTTCGGCGCCAGCTGCTTCGCCATCAAGATCGACGGCTCGCGCGTGGACTATGGCGACATGGATTGGCGCCTGCGCCAGAACGGCGCGATGGTCGACGGCAGCGTGGTGCTGCCGGACGCGGTCTACGACGCCTGTCTGCGTCAGCTCGAGAGTCTGGGCCTGGTGGCGGGAGCGTTCGACTTCATCGTCACGCCCGACGACGAGTGGGTCTATCTGGAAGTCAATGAGGCCGGACAGTTCATCTTCGTCGAGGCATGGTGCCCGGAGTTGCCGCTGTTCGACGCGCTCTGCGGCTTCATCGAAAGCGCGGACCCGCGATTCCGCTACCGACCGGGCGCCGACCGGCTCCGCCTGGATGCGCTGTTGGCGAGCGTCGAGCCGGCCGCCGTCTGCGCCGCGGACAAGGCCAGACGCGACGATGCGGACGAGCTCCCGGCCGCCGCCGCCGAAGCGTCCGCGGCAGCCGCCTGACGCCGGCCAGGCCGTCCCTCGCGCCCGTCGTCTCCATCTCCATCGATGTCACCCGCACCCGTTCCCATCGCGAGGAATGCGCGGATCGCGCGCGCGTCTCCGCGCGCTGCGCTCCGCCGGTGCGTCACCTCGTTCCGAATCCGTCCGATCCTCGCTTGGTTCGGCCGGCTTCCCCGGGACCGGCGATCCCATCGCCGCCATCAACTTCAACATCACATCAGGAAGAAATTGCCATGACTCAGAACACCCGGCGTGTACTCGGTCGCCTGCTGGCCGTCGAGGAAACTCGCGAAGTCAGCGGTGGTCAGCGGGAAATCAGCACGATCATCGACGTGGACGTGAATACCGATACGAGACCGCTCGACGACGCCACCACGGCCCAGTACGACAGCGGCACCAGCGCCGATACCGGTGCGACCGCCGACAGCGGCACCATCGAAGACACCGGTGCGACCGCCGACAGCGGCACCGTCGAAGACACCGGGCCGCTCATGGACTGCATCGGCTCGGGCACGCGGCGTGAGATCTGTCTCGCGCCGTTCGACCTGTAATCCGTCAAGCAGTGCCCGACATGCCCGCGTTCGCGCGGGCATGTCGTCCCGACAACGACCTCGACGGCTGCGCACATGCCCGCAATGAAAAGCCTGCTTCAGAACGAGTCCGCGCAATGCGGCCTCGCCTGCCTGGCGATGGTGCTGGACCATCACGGTTACGAAATGGACGCGCTCGCCCTGCAGCGCGAATTCCCGGCATCGCATCGGGGCGCGACGCTGGCCGATCTGATCGAGTCGGCGCACGCCCACGGCATGCAGTGCCGCGCGATGCGCATCGAACTGGAAGACATCCGCCATCTGCAGACGCCGTGCATCCTGCATTGGGATCTCGACCATTTCGTGGTGCTGGCGCGCGCCGACGGCAAGCGCGTGGTCATTCACGACCCCGCCCTCGGTGTCCGCAGGCTGCGGCTGCACGAGATGTCCGCGCATTTCACCGGCGTGGCTCTGGAGCTGTCGCCGACCACCACGTTCGTCAGGCGGGCACTCAGCGACGACATCTCGCTGCGGCATATGGTCGGACAGGTCACCGGGCTCAAGCGCGCGGCGGCGCAGATTCTCGGCCTCTCGCTGATCCTGCAGCTGTTCGGGCTGCTGTCGCCGCTGTACATGCAGTGGGTGCTGGATGACGTGCTCGCGGTGCACGACTACGATCTGCTGTGGACGATCAGCGCCGGATACCTGATCCTGCTGGCCATTTCCGCCGCCATCGCCTGGTTGCGAAGTTGGTGCCTGGCCTACCTCTCGGCGCACGTCGGCATGCAGTGGTTCGGCAGCATCTTCGCGCACATGCTGCGCCTGCCGATGGCCTATTTCCAGAAGCGCCACCTGGGCGACGTGGTCTCGCGCATGGAATCGGTGCATGCGATCCAGGGCGCGCTGGGCGGGCAGTTCATCGAGGCGTTGCTGGACGGCGTGATGATCGTGATCGCCGCGGCGGTGATGGTGTCCTACGACTGGAGACTGCTGCTGATCAGCGTGATCGCCATTGCGTTGTATCTGCTGCTTCGCATGGCGACCTTCCCGACGATTCGCCGCCTGTCCGAGGAGCAGATGGTGGCGGGCGCGCGTCGAAACACCCATCTGCTGGAATCGATCCGCGGCGTGCAGGCGCTCAAGCTCAATGTCGCCGAATCGATGCGTCGCGGCAGCTTCGATGCGCTCATGGCGGAGAACGCGAACATCGGCCTGCGGACCCAGAAGTTCGGCTTGTCGGTCGGGTTCGCCAATCAGATGCTGTTCGGCAGCGAGCGCGTGATCGTGGTCGCGCTGGCCGCATGGCTGGTGCTGCAAGGCCACATGACAGCGGGCATGTTGGTCGCCTATCTCGCCTACAAGGACATGTTCACCGGCGGCATCAGTCGCCTGATCGATCTGTGGATCTCTTTGAAGACCCTGCGGGTGCAGAGCGAGCGGCTGGCGGACGTCGTGCTGACCGAGCCCGAGCAGCCCGAGCCCCCGCGTTCGGCGCCCCTGCCTCGGGACCGGCCGTTGGCGCTGGAGGTGCAGGGCCTGCGTTACCGCTTCGACGAGAATGGGCCTTGGATCGTCGACGATTGCCGCCTGGCGGTCGCGCCCGGCGAGACGGTCGCCATCGTCGGCCCGACCGGCTGCGGCAAGACCACGCTGCTGAAACTGATGGTCGGGCTGATCACGCCCGATGCCGGCAGGGTGCTGGTCGACGGGCGAAGCCTCACCGAGATCGACCTGCGTCATTATCGTCGGGCGATGGGTGTGGTGATGCAGGACGATCAGTTGTTCGCCGGGTCGATCATGGACAACATCGCGTTCGGCCACGACGCCCCGGATCCGGCCGCCATCGAGACGGCGGCGCGACTGGCGGCGATCCACGATGAGATCGAGCGCATGCCGATGCGTTATCACACGCTGATCGGAGACATGGGCGCCGCGCTGTCCGGAGGCCAGAAACAGCGCATCATCCTCGCCCGCGCGCTCTTCAGGAAGCCGCAGGTGTTGTTTCTCGACGAGGCCACCAGCCATCTGGATGTCGCCACCGAGCGTGCCGTCAATGCCTCCGTGGCCGGTGTGAGCCTGACCCGCATCCTGATCGCCCACCGCCCGGAAACCATCGCTTCGGCGGATCGCGTGCTGATGATGGAGGCGGGGCGGATCGTCCGCGAGTTCCGCCCGCGGGAAGCGGGGTCCGAAGCGCCGGAAGGCATCACCGTCGCGCAGCGGCCTGCTGCCGAAGCCCTTGCGGGTCTCTGACCTCCCCGGCAGCGCGGCGAGGCTTGCGCGCTTCCTGGTCCGGCGCGCTTGAGGTGATCCGGGGTTCGCCTCCACAATGCGGGCCTGGCGTTCGCTCGGCGACTGCGCCCAGTCGGCTCGGCGCCCGTACGTCGTGCGCGGGTTTCATCAAGATAAACAAAGGCTTGGCGCTGCATGCTGCTGATGATCGACAACTACGACAGCTTCACCTGGAACCTGGTGCAGTATCTCCAGGCGCTCGGAGCCGAAGTGAAGGTGGTGCGCAACGACGAGTTGAGCGTGGGCGAGATCGCCCGGCTCGCGCCGGAGCGCATCGTGATCTCGCCCGGCCCGTGCACGCCCAACGAGGCCGGGGTGTCGGTGGACGTGATCCGCGAGCTCGGCGCGCGCACTCCCATCCTCGGCGTCTGCCTGGGCCACCAGAGCATCGGTCAGGCCTACGGGGGCGACGTGATCCGCGCCGGCCGCATCATGCACGGCAAGACCTCGCATATCCGCCACGCCGGCAAGGGCGTGTTCGCCGGCCTGCCGGACGCCTACGAGGCCACGCGCTACCACTCGCTGGTGGTCGATCGCCATACCCTGCCCGATGCGCTGGAAGTCACTGCGTGGACCGAGCACGACGACGGCGCGGTGGAGGAGATCATGGGCCTGCGCCATCGCGAATACCCGGTGGAAGGCGTGCAGTTCCATCCCGAGTCCATCCTCACCGAGCACGGCCACGCGCTGCTCAAGAACTTCCTGGAGCGCGCGGCCTGAGCACGCGTCCACGCGGCTGCCGCGCGCGCGTTGCGGTGCCTCGCCCTTGTCCCCGCAGTCCGCACCGGCCATCATGACCGGCCGCCCGGAACGCACGGATCGACACGCATGTCCATTCATCCCCAGCAGGCACTGCAGCGCCTGATCGAGCATCGCGAGATCTTCCACGACGAGATGGTCGGCCTGATGCGCCAGATCATGAGCGGCGAGGTGTCGCCGGCGATGACCGCGGCCCTGTTGACCGGCCTGCGGGTGAAGAAGGAAACCGTGGACGAGATCGCCGCCGCCGCCAAGGTGATGCGCGAGTTCTCCGAGAAGGTGCATGTGGCCGACCGTACGCGCCTGATCGACATCGTCGGCACCGGCGGCGACGGCGCGCACACCTTCAACATCTCCACGGCCAGCATGTTCGTGGTGGCCGCCGCCGGCGCGCGCGTGGCCAAGCACGGCAACCGCAGCGTGTCGTCGAAATCCGGCAGCGCCGATGTGCTCGAGGCGCTGGGCGCGAAGATCGAGCTGCAGCCGGCGGAGGTGGCGCGCTGCATCGACGAGGTCGGCATCGGCTTCATGTTCGCGCCCATCCACCACCCGGCGATGAAGCAGGTGGCGCCGGTGCGCCGCGAAATGGGCGTGCGCACCATCTTCAACATTCTCGGGCCGCTGACCAACCCGGCCGATGCGCCCAACATCCTGATGGGCGTGTTCCATCCCGATCTGGTCGGTATCCAGGCCCGCGTCCTGCAGGAGCTGGGCGCCGAGCGCGCGCTCGTGGTGTGGGGGCGCGACGGCATGGACGAACTGTCGCTGGGCGCGGCCACGATGGTGGGCGAGCTGCGTGACGGCGTGGTGCGCGAATACGAGGTGCATCCCGAGGATTTCGGCATCGCCATGTCCGCCAGCCGCAATCTGCGTGTGGACAATGCCGACGAGTCGAAGGCGATGCTGCTGGCCACGCTGGACAACACCCCGGGCGTGGCGCTGGAGATCGTCTGCTTCAACGCCGGTGCGGCCCTGTACGTGGCCGGATGCGCCGACGACATCGGCGCCGGCATCACGCTGGCGCGCGCGACCATCGCCAGCGGCGCCGCGCGTGCGAAGCTCGACGCATATCTCGCCGCCACCCAGCGCCGGACACCTGCATGAGCACGGCGCGCGCCAGCGCCGGGCAGGCGGGTGCGGCCCGCGTCGACGCGGCCGGCATGCGCTTCGCGCAGACGCCCGAACCCCCCTATTACCTGGTGAGCTTCACGTCGCTGCGCGACGGAGGCGATGCGGGTGCCTATGCGGACGCCGCCGAACGCATGCTCACCCTGGCGGCGCAGCAGCCGGGGTTTCTCGGCGCGGAATCGGTGCGGGATGCCGATGGCGTGGGCATCACTCTCAGCTATTGGCGCAACGAGACCGACATCCTGGCCTGGAAGCACCACGGCGAACATGCCGCGACCCGTGCGCGCGGACGCAGCGACTGGTATGCGCGCTTCAGCGTGCGCGTGGCCCGCGTCGAGCGCGCCTACGACTGGGCCCGTCCGGGCATGGGCAGCCACGCATGAACGCATCGACGCGCGACACATCGCAGGCGCGCCGCCCGCGCACGGTCCACACGAGCCTGCTCCGCACGACTCCGCTTCGCACGACTCCGCTCCATGCGAGCCCGCTCCACACGAGCCTGATCCCATGAATGCCACCGCCGCCCCCGATCGCGCCGACATCCTGCAGCGCATTCTCGACCGCAAGCGCGAGGAAGTCGCGCAGCGTCGCGGCTGCGTGCCGCTGGCCGAACTGCGCGCCCGCGCCGCCGATGCGCCGCCCGCACGCGGCTTCGTCGCCGCCGTGCGCGCCAAGCGCGACGCCGGCCTGCCCGCGGTGATCGCCGAGATCAAGAAGGCCAGCCCGTCCAAGGGCGTGATCCGCGCCGACTTCGACCCGCCGGCCATCGCCCGCAGCTATGCCGAGGCCGGTGCCGCGTGCCTGTCGGTGCTGACCGATGTCGATTTCTTCCAGGGCGCCGATGTCTATCTGCAGCAGGCGCGTGCCGCGTGCGCGCTGCCGGCGCTGCGCAAGGATTTCATGGTCGATGCCTATCAGCTGGCCGAGGCGCGCGTGCTCGGCGCCGACTGCATCCTGCTGATCGTCTCGGCGTTGGAGCAGGCGG
>CBFGMS010000064.1:0-22386 GCA_965649985.1 uncultured Gammaproteobacteria bacterium
AGAACAGCTACGGCAACATCTCCTCCAGCTTCTTCGGCGCCAAGTTCGGCCGCCATGTCGAGGAGCTGCTGGTCAGCCCGCTGCCGCCGTGGGTGATCCTGACCGGCTACGTCGCCGGCGCGGTGCTGCGCGGGCTGATGGTGGGCGCGATCGTGCTGGTCATCGCCATGTTCTTCACCAAGGTGCGCATCCCGCACCCGCTGGTGACCCTGAGCACGGTAGTGCTGGGCGCGACCATCTTCTCGCTGGCCGGTTTCGTGAATGCCGTCTACGCCAAGAAGTTCGACGACATCGCCATCGTCCCGACCTTCATCCTCACCCCGCTGACCTACCTGGGCGGCGTGTTCTATTCGGTCAAGCTGCTGCCCGACTGGGCCGAGGCCGCGACCCATCTCAACCCGATCTTCTATATGGTCAACGCCTTCCGCTACGGCCTGCTGGGCGTGAGCGACACCCCGCTGTGGCTGGCCTATGCGCTGATGATCGGCTTCGTGCTGGCGCTGGGTGCGCTGGGCCTGACCCTGCTCAAGCGTGGTGTGGGGTTGAGGGGCTGAGGCCTTCGGCCCTGCCTGCGCTCAGTGCGGAGGCAGGGCGAAAAAGCGCTCCGCGGTGGCCGTGGCCGCCGCCGCCACCGCCTCCACCGTCTCGCCGCGGTCGCGCGCGAGTTCCTCGACGATGTGCGCGAGGTACATCGGCTCGTTGCGGCGGTTCGAGGGCTGCGGGCGCACGGTGCGCGGCAGCAGGTAGGGCGCGTCGGTCTCGATCATCAGCCGCTCGGCCGGGATGTGCTTCACCAGTTCGCGCAGGTGCTGGCCACGGCGCTCGTCGCACAGCCAGCCGGTGATGCCGATGTACCAGTCGTGGTCGAGGCAGTCGAACAGCTCCTCGCGGGTGCCGGTGAAGCAGTGCACCACCGCGCGGCCGAGACGGCCGTCGAAGTTGCGCATCACCGCCATGAAGTCCGCATGCGCGTCACGCTGGTGCAGGAACAGCGGCTTGGGTGTGCCTGCGGCGACCAGGTCCGCCGCCAGCTGCAGCTGACGCTCGAACGCGCGGCGCTGCGCCGGACGCGGCGAGAAGTCTCGGAAGTAGTCCAGCCCGCATTCGCCCACCGCCACCACCTCCGCATGCGCGTGCAGCGCGCGCATCTCGGCGTCGCATTCGTCGGTGTATTCCACCGCATGGTGTGGATGCACGCCGGCGGTGGCGTAGAGCACGCCCGGGAACGTCTGCGCCAGCAGCAGCGCGCGTGGCGAATGCGCACGGCACGCGCCGGTGACCACCATCCGCTCCACCCCCGCCGCGCGCGCGCGCTCGAGCACGGCCTCGCGGTCGTGGTCGAAACTTTCGTGGGTGAGGTTGGCGCCGATGTCGATGAGGTGCATGTGCTGGCCGGAGATGGCGGAAACCCGTCGATTTTACGGGAATCCACCGCGGCGGCCGCCTATGTGCGTATGTTATCGCTCTGGCCGCGCTGCATGGCCCACGCCCGCCACGCCATCCACAGCCACAGGCCCAGCACCACGGCGGCGCAGACCTGGGCAAAGTGCAGGTAGCTGTCGATCACCTCCGCCTGGCTCCAGCCGGCGGCGAGCAGGCGGTTCATGTCGCCGTCTTCCGGGCCCAGCAGCAGGGCACCGAGCGGAAAGGGTTCATCGCCTGCGGCGACGCCGCGCCACTGGCGCCAGGCCGGCAGGAACGACGCCAGCCCGGCCAGCAGCACCACGTAGCGCATCAGGTCCCAGCTGGGACGGTGGTACAGCCGGAAGAAAAAGGCCGCGATGCAGAGCGTGCCCAGCGCGAATTCGCCGCCCACGCCGCTCCAGGTGATCCAGGTCGCCTGCTCGGCGCCCGATGCGGCCAGGCCCTTGGCGACCAGCAGGCACAGCCCGAGCGCGCCCAGCGCGACCCAGAACGGCAGCCGCCGGCGCAGGCCGCGCACGACCATGGCCGCGACGAGCGCCAGCGTGAGCCCGTAGCCAAGCAGGCTGCTGTCGTCGGCGGTGAAGGTGAGGAACGGCAGCGGCACCGCCAGGCGCCCGGTCAGCCACGACGCCACTGCGTGCCCGCCCTCGTGGAAGCCCATGCGCAGGGTGGAATCCAGCAGGAAGCGGACCAGGCCGACCGCATCCAGCAGCCAGACCAGCAGGGCCGCGGCCGGCAGGGCGATGGCGAGACTCAGCGGGCGGGTTTCGATGTCGTCCGGCAGCGGCGCGTCGGGGTCGTGATCGGCACCGTAGGTGGCCTTGAGTCGGGCCAGGATGCCGTGGGTCTGTTCTTCATCGCGTCCGATGCCGCCCATGTCGCTGGCTGCGCCACCACCCATGCGCGCCGACGGCCGCAGTGCGCGGACGGTGGCGCCATGCATCCACACCCCGCCGCAGTCGGCGCAGCGCAGCGGCCGCTGCGGCACCGGGCGCGCGGCGTCCAGGGGCGCGAGGCTGGGCCGGCGGCATCGCGGGCAGGCCGCCAGGGCCACCGCGCGGCTCACTTCGGTCTCGGAACGGAACAGGCCGAGCGCGACCGCTTCCTCCATGCCGCACCAACGGCCCTCGCAACCGCTGCAGCGCCCGTCGACGCCACCGCGCAGGTCGGTGACGACGCTCAGGTCGCGGTCGCGGCAGATCGGGCAGCGCATCGGCAGGCCTCGGGCAGGCCCAGATCGGGCCGGGGGCAGCATCGCCGCTGCCGCCGGGGGCCGCAAGCGGGGCGATGGACCGCGGTGCATTCAGTGCACCGCGGCGCTGCCGGCGGGCCGCGCGATGCATGGCGCGAACAGATCGAGCGCGGGCGTGCGCGCCTGCGTGCGCACATCGGCAAGGCCCAGCACGCTGTGGAAGAGGTGGTCGTGCGAGAGCGGTTCGGCGCTGCGGCCATGCAGGCAGCCCAGATCCAGCCCGCGGCGGCGGGCGAACGCGGGCGAACTCCAGAACAGCATGGGCACATGGGTCTGTTCGCTCGGCGCGATGGCATACGGCGCGCCGTGCAGATACAGGCCTTTTTCGCCCAGCGACTCGCCATGGTCGGAGATGAACAGCAGGGCCGCATCGAACCCGGGCTCGGCACGCGGGGCTGCAGGTGCGGCAGGCAGCGTCGGACAGGTCTCGCCCACGCCATCGCCGCGGCCATGGCCATGGCGTGCGATGCAGGCACGAATCGCCGCGGGCAGCGGGTCCAGCGCCGCATGTGGTTCGCCGAGCACCGCCAGGGTCTCGGCCAGCACATGCGTGGTGTAGAGCACGGTGTTGTCGTAGGTATTGCGCAGCGCGGCGTCGCTGCAGGTCTGCAGCGCGTTGGTGCGGCATTCGGGACGGAAGGCGGCGGCCGCTGCCGGATAGCGCGCGTAATAGGCCGGGCCATGGCTGCCGAGCATGTGCAGCACCACCACCGTATCGCGGCGGAGATCCGCGGCCAGCGTGCGCAGTGCCTCCACCAGCACCTGGTCGTAACAACCCTCCTCGCTGCAGAGTGCGGGGTCGGCATGGGTCGCGGCGTGACGTTCGGTCGCGCGCGCCGCCAGACCCTTGCTGCCGGTGTTGTTGTCGACCCAGACCACGTCGTAGCCGCCGCGCTGCAGCGCATCCAGCAGGTTCTCGCGGTGCCTGGCCTCGCCCGCGTCGTAGCCGCGCCGGCCCATGCCCGAGAACATGCAGGGCACCGAGGTGGCGGTATTGGTCCCGCAGCTTCGCACCTCGGAAAAATTGACGACGGGCACCGGATGCAGGTCGACATCGGTATCGCGCGCATAGCCGTTGAGGTCGAGACTGGACGCACGCAGGGACTCGCCCACCACCAGCACCAGCAGCACCGGGCGCGGGGACGGCGTGAGGGCGGGACCGCGCCGCGCATCGGTGGCGATGGCATGCAGCGGGCGGTCGCCATCGCCGAGGTGATCGAGATACGACAGCTGCGCGGCCAGCAGCGCGAAGGGGTTCGCGATGTGGCGCAGCTCCATGCGGTTGCGCAGCAGTGCACTCACGTCCTTGCCGAAGAGACCGGCGGCCGCGACCAGCAGCGCCACGGCCAGCAGGCCCAGTTGGACCCGCGACCACAGTTCGCGGGTCCAGCGACGGCGTTCGAGCCGCGGCCACCACAGCAGCGCAGCGGGCAGCAGGCCGAACAGCAGCAGGTGCCAGGCCATCCGCCACGACAGCCATTCGCCGGCTTCGCGCGGGTCGGTCTCGTACACGCTGGCGAGCGCGTGACGGTCGATCGCAACGCCGTAGTCCTGGATGAAATACGCCGCCGCGGCCGCGAGCAGCAGCACCACCGCCAGGCCTGGACGCAGTGCCCAGCGTGCGCTCAGCGGCAGCAGCATCAGCAGGGTCAGCGCGAACAGCGCCGCCCCCACGGCAGCCAGCACGCCCAGGCCATGCAGGCCCGGCCCGGCCGCCTCGCGCGCGATCGACCAGAAGCGGCCGTTGAGCGCGAGCACGAGATAGGCCGCCACCGAGAGCGGCAGCAGGCTGGCGCGCGCATGCGGCCTGCGCAGGACGGGCCCGCGCGACAACGCAAAGAGAAGTTTGGGCATGGCGCGCACTGTGCGCGCCGCGGATTAGGCCGGCATGAGCGGAATCTGAGGGTTTCCTTCGGATTCCGTTAGGCCTGCGTTAGTCGTCGAACCTGCGTTCGGACGCAGGCATGCGCCGGATCGCGACATGCCGGGTCGGGCCTGAAGGCCCTCCTACGGCGAGCACGCATCGCAGGAGGGCCTTCAGGCCGACCAGGCGCCGCAGACGCGCGGCGGTCGCTTCAGCGCGGGCGCTGCGGCTCGCGCCCCATCAGCTCGTGTTCGAACAGCTCGTAGATGCGCCGGTACTGGTCGTACCACGCCTCCGGGTGGCTGTAGGCGTGGCGCTCCAGCGGATAGCTGGCCAGCTCCCAGCCGGGCTTGCGCAGTTCGATCAGGCGCTGCGCCAGCATGACCGAGTCCTTGTAGAACACGTTGTCGTCCAGCATGCCGTGCGAGATCAGCAGGCGGTCCTGCAGATGCTGGGCGAACTCCAGCGGCGAGGAGCGCTGGAAGGCCTCGGGGTCGATTTCAGGGGTGTTGAGGATGTTGCTGGTGTATTCGTGGTTGTACTGCGACCAGTCGGTGACCGGGCGCAGCGCGGCGCCGGCCTTGAACACGCCGGGCTTCTTGAACAGCGCCATGAATGTCATGAAGCCGCCATAGCTGCCGCCGTAGATGCCGGCGCGGTCGCGGTCGCCCTGCTTCGTCTCCACCAGCCAGTCCAGACCGTCGAGATAGTCCTGCAGCTCCGGCTCGCCCATGTGCCGGTAGATCGCGGTGCGCCAGTCGCGGCCGTAGCCTTCGGAGGCGCGGAAATCCAGATCCAGCACGATGTAGCCGCGCTGCACCAGCAGGTTGTGGAACATCTGCTCGCGGAAATACACCGGCCAGCGGTCGTGCACGTTCTGCAGGTAGCCGGCGCCGTGCACGAACATCACGATCGGGTAGCGTTTGCCGGCCTCCGGCGTCTTCGGGCCGTAGTACTTGCCCCAGACGGTGCCGGCGCCGTGTTTCGAAGGCACCTGCACGATCTGCGGTTCGATCCAGTCGATGGCCTGGAACGCCGCGCTGCGGGTCTCGGTGAGCGTGCGCGCATCGCCGCCCGTGGCCGGCAGCACCGCCAGCTGCGGCGGGAGGTAACTGTCGGAATGACGCACCAGCAGCCGCGTGCCGTCGGGCGAGAGCACGAAATCCTCCACGCCATCCAGCGCGGTCAGCTCGCGCACCGCGCCGCCGGCGACGGGCACGTCGCAGACTTCGTAATCGCCCGGCCAGGCGCGGTTGCACAGGAACAGGAAGCGGCTGCCGTCGGCGGACAGCGTGGGTGTGGACGCTTCCCAGCGGCCGGAGGTCAGCGCCTTCGCCTTCGTGCCGTCGTGCAGGTACAGATGCGAGTAGCCGCTTTCTTCCGACAGGTACCACAGCGTGCGGCCGTCGGGCATCCAGCCGAAGTCGTTGAAGCCCCAGTTGATCCAAGCCGGGTCGGTGAGGCGGTGGCGCACGGCGAGACCCGGCCCCGAGCGTGCGCCGCGAAGCGCGACGGTGTCGACCTCGGCGATCCAGCGGTCCTTGTTGTCCACCGCGCGCACCAGCACCGCGGCGCGGCCGCCGTCGGCACTCCAGTGGATCGCCGGACCGGTGCCGTCGCCATCGGTCTCGATCCGCACCGGCCGCGCGCCCTTCAGCGGCTCCTGCTTCGCGGCCTTGCGCAGCGCGGCCAGCGGGTCGATGTCGATCCCGGGCAGCCCGTCGAACCCGAGCTCGCGCACGTCGCCGGTCGCGTTCTCCACCAGCCACAGCCGATGCGGCAGCGGCGCGTTGCGGCCGACGCGGGTGCGGACTTCCTCGAATTCCTCGTAGCCGGATTCGGTCACGTACTTGGGCATCTTGCCGGCCTGGCCGGGCTCGGTGTTCTTGGCGGTGGTGACCACCAGCAGCCAGCGGCCGTCGGGCGAGAGCGCGCTGTCGGCGATCTCCACGCCCTTGCCCAGCCACGCCGGCGGCGGCGCGGCGGTGGGGTCGGCACGTCGCCACGCCTCCGCCTGCACGCGTGCGGCCTCGCGGCGCGCGCGGTCTTCGCGCAGGGTGTCGATCAGGCGCAGCTGCCGGTCGCGCAGATCGTCGGCCGGCGGCGGCTTGGCCGGGTCGTCGACGGCCTGCGCGTTCGCGGCCTGGACGTAGCCGCCGGTGCCCCCGTTCCAGCGGGACGCGCTGAAGTGAAACCACTCGTTGCCCGCACGCCACACCAGCCCGCCGTCGGCCGCCCACTGCGGCCGCGATTCCTGGGCCACGGTGCGGGTGAGCTGGGTGAGCGCGCCGCTGCGCAGATCGCGCACGAAGATGTCGCCGCTGCGTACGAAGGCCATGCGCGTGCGCGCGGCGTCGTACACCGGCGACGGCGCATCCAGCGCCGCGCGCTCGTCATCGGCCACCCTGCGCGGCGCATCCCCGTCCACCGCCACACTCCAGGTGTCGCGCACCGTCGCGCCCTCGCGCTTGCGCGCATACAGCGCACGCGTGCCGTCCCAGCTCCACCACGCCCGCTCCACGCCGTTCCCGATCCAGTCGGGGTCGGCCATGATCGTGGCGAGATCGAGGGGCTTCTGCGGCGGCGTGGCGGCGGCCGGCGTGTCCTGCGCGAAGGCAGCAGGCGAGGCGGCGACCAGCGCGCAGGCGAGTGCGAGCGGGCGGAGGCAGGTCGGGAGACGGGCGAAGCGGTGCGAATGTGGCGACATCATGCGGTTCCGGAGACAACGACCCGGCGAGGATAGTGCATCCCGCCCGGGACGACGCATGGCGGGAGGGCTCCGCAGGAGCGGTTTCAACCGCGACCTGTCAGGCCCGCGCACGGTCTGGCCTGAAGGCACTCCTGCCGGCTGACCTCAGGCTTGAAGCCCCTCCGATCGACAAGCGGCATCACCCCTGCATGCGACAATCCGCCCGCGGCGACGGCGCCGCGATGCGGAGCGGGCGATGACGGCGGAATCGGTGGTGGTGGCGGGTGCGACGGAGGTGCAGGCAGGCGCTGCAGACACGCGTCCGCATGTGGTAATCGTCGGTGGCGGGTTCGGCGGGCTGTGGGCGGTGCGTGCGCTGCACGGGGCGCCGGTGCGGATCACCCTGCTGGACCGCGGCAACCATCATCTGTTCCAGCCGCTGCTCTACCAGGTGGCCACCGCGGGCCTGTCGGCGCCCAACATCGCCGCGCCGCTGCGGCAGATCCTGCGCCGGCAGCGCAATGTCACCGTGTTGATGGACGAGGTGGCCGGCATCGCGCCGGACGCGCGCTGCGTGCGCCTGGGCGACGGGCGCACGCTCGCCTACGACCATCTGGTGCTGGCCACCGGCGCCACGCATGCCTACTTCGGCCACGACGACTGGGCGGCGCACGCGCCCGGGCTGAAAACCCTGAACGACGCGCTGGAGATCCGCCGACGCATCCTGCATGCCTTCGAGCGCGCCGAAGCCGAGGACGACCCGGCGCGGCGCGCGGCCTGGCTCACGTTCGCCATCGTCGGCGGCGGCCCCACCGGCGTGGAACTGGCCGGCACGCTGGCCGAGATCGCGCGTCACACGCTGCGTGGCGAATTCCGCCGCGCCGACCCGCGCAGCGCGCGCGTGCTGCTGATCGAAGCCGGGCCGCGGGTGCTGTCGAGTTTCCCGCAGACCCTGTCCGACAAGGCGCAGGCGCAATTGGCGCGGCTGGGCGTGGAGGTGCGCACCGGCGTGCCGGTGACCGCCATCGATGCCGAAGGCGTCACGCTGGGCGAGGAACGCATCGCGGCGCACACGACGCTCTGGGCCGCGGGTGTCGCCGCCTCGCCGCTGGCGCGCGATCTGGGCGTGCCGCTGGACCGCGCCGGGCGCGTGCCGGTGCAGGCGGACCTGCGGGTGCCGGGCCATCCGGAGATCCACGTCATCGGTGACCTGGCCTCGGTCCAGCACGACGGCAAGCCGGTGCCCGGCGTGGCCCCGGCCGCCAAGCAGATGGGCCGCTACGTCGGCCGCAGCATCGCCGCAGGCCTGCGCGGCGAGACGCCACCCCCGTTCCGCTACCGCGACTTCGGCAATCTGGCCACCATCGGCCGGATGGCGGCGGTGGTGGATCTGCACGGGCTGCGTTTTTCGGGCCTGTTGGCCTGGTGGTTCTGGCTGGCGGCGCACGTGTTCTTCCTGATCGGCTTCCGCAACCGGCTGGTGGTGCTGATCGACTGGGCGCAGGCGTACTGGAGCTACCAGCGCAGCGCGCGGATCATCCTCGGCAGGCCGGATGCGGACTGACTGCCGCGCGTAGCGGCCGGACGGATGCATGCACGCGCGGAGCGGCAAAAGCGCGGAGCAGCGGAGAGCGCTTCATGCGCTCGGGAAGGGATCATCGCGCGAGCCGTGCGATGCGCGGCCATGCCGCATTCGCGTCGCACCGGCATTCACGTCGGGCAGGGCAGGACGGCCCAGACCGACAGACACTCACGCGCGTCGCGGCAGCAACTGCACCGCACCCGCCGCGCAGACCGCGACGCGTTCGCCCGCGGCGGGCTGCACCATCCAGCCACCGGTGAAGGCGGAAAACGCGGGCAGCACGCTGCGGTCCGCACGCAGCCACAGCGCCGGCAGACGCCCGCGCACGCCGGGCAGGCGCACGACCGGGTGCAGATGGCCTCCGAGGGCATGCAGGCCGGCATGCGCGGGGGAACGCGCGGCATCGGGGTCGTGGCAGAGCAGGAACGGGCCGTCCACGACGTGTTCGCCGGCCAGCGTGATGCCGAGCGCGGTGGGGTCGAGACCACGGTCGTGATTGCCGCGCAGCGCAACCAGTTCGAGCGCCGGGTGCCGCGTGCGCCAGGCGTCCCAGGCCGCGCGCCAGCGCTGCGGCGCGTTCGGCGCGTGCTGAAGATCGCCCAGTACCCACAGCGCCGCGGCGCCGGTGGCGGCGATCAGCGCCTCCAGCCGCGTCAGGTCCTGCAGCGTGCCGCCGCTGGGCACGGCGATGCCGGCGGCGCGGAAGGTGTCGCCCTTGCCCAGGTGCAGGTCGGCGATGAGCAGCCGCCGACGCGCGGGCCAGTACAGCGCGCGCTCGGACAGCAGCACCATCGATTCTGCCGCGATGGTCAGCGGAAGCTCGGCAATGGGGATGGCGGCGGCAGCGGTTTCTATCACCGCATCCTCGCCTGCGTGCGATGTGGCGACGGCCGATGCGCGCGTCTGCGCAGGCGCTGCCGACGTGGCGGCGGCGTGCATGGGGTCGCGGCGCTCAGTCATCGCCCGCTCCCGCACGCCTGCGTGCGCGCGCCCGGCGCGGGCGCTGTGCCTGATGTCTGCGCTCCAACTGCTCCGCCGCGCGGCGGATGCGGGTCTGCCAGTCCTCGGTGCTGAGCTGGCCGCGCAGGGCCTCGGCCCACAGCGGGAAACTCAACGGCGTGAGCCCGTCCGGCGCCTGCAGATCGAGGTCGCGCGCGGACAGGTCGCGCAGCGTCGCCGCCATGGCATCGAGATCGAGCTGCTGCGCCAGCACTTCGCGCTCGGCCTGGGCCAGCAGCAGATGGCCGGGGTCGTGACGCTGCAGCACGTCGTGCAGCAGGCCGCTGGAGGCCTGCAGCTGACGCAGCGAGCGCGGCGCACGCCCGGGCAGCGAGGGCGGGAGCAGACCGGCCACGCGCGCGATCTCGCGGAAATGCCGGCGCACGAGTTCACCGAGATTGACGCCGGCGCGCAGGTCGTCGACCAGGCCGTTTTCGCTCAGCAGCGCGCGCAGCAGATGGGCGTCGATGTCGGCATCGGCCTGCAGCGAGAGGATGAAGCCGTAGTCGTTGGCCGCATACGAAAACGTGTTCGGCGCGCGCCGGCCCCAGCGCAGCGCAAGCAGCGCAGCCAGGCCTTCGTGCACGCCACGTCCGGCGAACGGGTACACGCACAGATGGCGGCCATCGCGCGCCTGTACCCATTCGGCCAGCAGCCGCCCCGGCCCCGGCAGCGCGGAGACCTCCGCCTGCAGCGCCAGCAGCGGCGCGAGCGCACGCAGTTCCGGGTGGGGCGAAGCCTCCGGATGCGGCGTCGCGAGCACGGTTTCCACTTCACGGCCGAGCGCGGTGGACAGCGGCATGCGTCCGCCCTGCCAGCGCGGCACGTTGCCTTCGCCGCCCTTGGCCAGGCGCACGTAGGCGGTCATCTCCTTGACCCGCGCCAGCTCCAGTGTGCGTCCGGCGAACTGGAAGCGGTCGCCGGGACGCAGGCGGCCGATGAAACTTTCCTCCACCGAGCCCAGCCCGCCGCCCTTGAGGAACTTCACCTGCATCGCGCCGTCGCTGGCGATCGTGCCGATGGAAAGACGATGGCGGAAGGCGGTCTTCTTCTCCGGCACGCGGTACAGCCCGTCGTCGCCGCGCACCACGCGCCTGTAGTCGGGGTAGTGCGCGAGCGCCTGTCCGCCGTGGACGATGAAGGCGAGCACCGCCCCCCAGGTGTCGTGCGACAGGTCCGCAAACGCGTGCGTGCGGCGCACTTCGGCATACAGCGCGTCGCCGTCGAAACCGCCTTCGACATCGGCATCCGCATCGCCATCGCGATGTGAACCAGCGCCACGCGGCCCGCCGCCCAGCGCCAGTGTCACGCAGTGCTGCGCCAGCACATCCAGCGCCAGCCGCGGCGGCGGTCGCGTCTCGATGCGTCCCGCCGCCAGCGCCTGGCGCGCGGCGGCGTATTCGGCCAGTTCCAGCGCATGCGTGGGCACGCAGACGATGGCGCCGGCCTCGCCGGGCCGATGCCGCGCACGGCCGGCGCGCTGCAGCAGGCGCGACACGCCCTTGGGGCTGCCGACCTGCAGCACCTGGTCGACCGCGGGAAAATCCACGCCCAGGTCCAGGCTGGATGTCGCGACCACGCAGCGCACCGCGCCGGTGCGCAGGCCTTCTTCGGCGGCGCGACGCAGCGCGGGGTCGAGCGAGCCATGATGCAGCGCCAGCGTCTCCGGTGCATACGGCCACACCGCCTGCAGCGCGCGATGCCACAGCTCGGCCTGCGCGCGGGTGTTGGCGAACAGCAGCGAGGTGGGCGCCGCTTCCAATGCGGCCATCACCCGTGGCAATTGGGCGAGGCCGAGGTGCCCGGCCCACGGAAAGCGCTCGCCGGCCTCGGGCAGCAGGCTGCGCACATCGACGCTGCGCGCCGCGACGCCCGACACCACGGCCGCCGGCGTGCCGGGCGCGAGCAGCGCGTCGCGCGCTTCGTCCAGGTTGCCCAGCGTGGCCGACAAGCCCCACGTGCGCAGTGCGGGTGCGAGCGCACGCAGGCGGGCGAGCGCAAGCTGCAGCAGCACGCCGCGCTTGTTGCCCAGCAGTTCGTGCCATTCGTCCACCACCACCGCGCGCAGACCATGCAGATGCGCGGAGGTGTCGGGATAGCTCAGCAGCAGCGCCAGCGATTCCGGCGTGATCACCAGCACCTCCGACTTGCCGGCGCGCGCCAGGCGCTTCTCGCGCGCGCTGGCATCGCCGGTGCGCACGCCCACGCGCCAGGGCAGGCCGAGCGCAGCCAGCGGCTCGCCCAGCGCGCGCACGGTGTCGGCGGCCAGCGCGCGCAGCGGCGTCACCCACAGCACGCGCGGGCCGGTGGTGGTCTTCGCGGCCTTGTCCGTCTGCATTCCGTGTGCGTTCTGCAGCGCCTCGAGCAGCGGGCCGCCGAACGCGGCCAGGGTCTTGCCGCTGCCGGTGGGCGTGTGGATGAGCCCGGATTCGCCGGCCAGATAGCGCGACCAGGCCTCGCGCTGGAACGGCAGCGGCGCCCAGCCGCGCGCGGCGAACCACTGCGCCAGGGTGTCGGCGGCGTGCGCGGGTGTCGTGTGGTCATGGGTGTGCACGCATGCCGGCGCCTGCGTCCGCGCAGCGCGTGTGCGCGAGACGACGGAGGAAGCGGCGCCTGCGTTGCCCGAATTGCGTGAGCTGCGTGCCGTGCGCGCCATCGCCGTCACCGCGCCAGTGCGCGCAGGGCGTCGAGTGGGTCGGCGTCCTGCGGCGTCTTGTCGCGGCGCCAGCGCAGGATCCGCGGGAAGCGCACCGCCACGCCGGACTTGTGCCGGGTCGAGCGGTTGACGCCTTCGAAACCGAGCTCGAACACGTGATGCGCGCGCACCGAACGCACCGGGCCGAACTTCTCCAGCGTGTTCGCGCGGATCCACGCGTCGAGCTTGAGGATCTCGGCATCGTCGAGGCCCGAATACGCCTTGGCCACCGGCACCAGCGTGTCGCCGTCCCACAGGCCGAAGGTGTAGTCGGTGTACAGCGTGCTGCGCCGGCCGTGACCCGCCTGGGCGTAGAGCAGCACCGCATCGATGTTGAGCGGGTCGATCTTCCACTTCCACCAGTCACCGCGACGGCGGCCCACCTGGTAGGGCGAGGACAGGCGCTTGAGCATCAGCCCTTCCACGCCACGTTCGCGCGCCTGACCGCGCAGCGCAGCGGCGGCGGTCCAGTCGCCCGCATCGACCGAGGGAGACAGCACGATGCGTCCGTCGAGGCCGTCTGCGTCGCCCAGCAGTGCGCGCAGGCGTTCGCGGCGTGCCTGCAACGGCTGCGCGCGCAGGTCTTCGCCATCGAGTTCCAGCAGGTCGTAGGCGAGCATGCGCGCCGGATGCTCGTTCAGGCTTTTCGGGCCCGGCTTCAGCCGCTGGATGCGCGTCTGCAGGGCGGTGAACGGCGCAGGCTGCGTGTCGTCGCCGCGCCACACCAGCAGTTCGCCGTCGAGCACGGCATCGCGTGGCAGCAACGCCGCGGCGCGTTCGATCTCGGGGAAGCGCCCGTCCAGCCGCTCCTCGCCGCGCGACCACAGCGCGATGTCCTCGCCGCGGCGGATCAGCTGCAGGCGGATGCCGTCCCATTTCCATTCCAGCAGCCAGCCGTCGATGGCGCCGAGCGCGTCGATGTCCTGCTCCAGTGGCGAGGCGAGAAAGAACGGGTACGGCTGCGCACGGTCGCCGGGCTGCGGCTCGGGCGAAAGCAGGCTGCGCATGAACCCGGCGCCCGGCGTCCACGCGCCCAGCATGCGCTGCGCGATCAGCGCGATGTCGGTGCCCGACAGCTCGGCCAGCGCCTGCTGCGCGAGACGCTGCGACACGCCCACGCGCAGCGCGCCGGTCAGCAGCTTGTTGAACACGAAACGCGCGTCGCGGTCCAGGCTGCGCCAGGCCGCGACCACCGCCGCGCGGCGCGTCGCCTCGTCGGCACCGGCCACGCCGCGCAGGCGCTGCTCGATCCACACGTGCAGCGGCGTGTCGTCGCGCACCGCATCGTCGGGTGGGTCGTCGAGCAGCAGGGTGAGGGTTTCGGCGAGATCGCCCACCTGCTCGTAGCTGGCATCCACCAGCCACGGCGGCGTGTCGCTTTCCTCGGCGATCCACGCGCGCAGCTCGGCGCTGCCGGCGATCCTGGTCTTCGCGCCGCTGACCTTGCCGCCTGCCAGCAGCCACAGCGCCCAGGCGGCGTCTTCCGGCGGCGCGGCGCGGAAGTAGTCGATCAGCGCCGCGCGCTTGTCCGAGGTCGCGGTGCTGCGGTCCAGACGGCGGTAGAGGTCGGCGAAGCGGCGCATCAGGCGGCTCCCTCGCCGCTGCGCACCGTCGCGTCGGCAGGGCGATCGCCTTCAGCGCCTGTCGCGCGCCCGGCGCTCTCCGCGCCCGCTTCGCCTGCGTACTCGGTGTGGAACGTGTCGGTGCGCAGGCCCTGTGCGTTGAGCAGGCGCACCAGCGCGTCCGTATCGCCATGCGTGGCGATGATGCGGCGCGCGCCGGTCTCGCGCACGGTGCGCAGCAGCGCGGGCCAGTCGGCGTGGTCGGACACCACGAAGCCGCGGTCCACGTTGCGACGCCGCCGGTTGCCGCGCAACTGCATCCAGCCCGAGGCGAAACCGGTCTGCGCGCGACGGAAGCGGCGCATCCACGCGCTGCCCGCGGCCGACGGCGGCGCCAGCACCAGCTGCCCGGCGTAGTCGGTGCCGCGTGCATCGGCATCGATGGGGCGCGTCGGCAGCATCGCGATGCCGGCCTCGCGGTAGACCTCCACGCCTGCGGCGATGGCGCCATGCAGCCAGGCGGGCGTGTCGTCCAGCCGGCCGAGCTCGGCCAGCAGCCGCTGCGCCTTGCCGAGCGCATAGCAGAACAGCACCGCGGCCACGCCCTCGGCCGCGCATTCGGCGCGCCAGGCGAGGATGTCGCGCGCCACATCCGCGGTGTCCGGCCAGCGGTAGATCGGCAGGCCGAACGTGGCCTCGGTGATGAACACGTCGCAGGGCACCACCTCGAACGGCGCGCACGTCGGGTCGGGCTGACGCTTGTAGTCGCCCGACACCACCCACACCTCGCCGCCCGCTTCGATGCGCAGCTGCGCCGAGCCCAGCACATGCCCGGCCGGATGCAGGCTCAGCCGCGCGTCGCCGAGCGTGAAGCCTGCGCCGTATTCATGGGCGTGATACGTCTGCTCGCCGAGGCGCCAGCGCAGGATCGGCAGGCTCTCCTGCACGCAGTGGTATACGCCCATGCCTACGCGCGCGTGGTCGCCATGGCCATGGGTGATGACCGCGCGCGGCACGGGCCGCCACGGGTCGATGTGGAAATCGCCGGCCGGGCAGTACAGACCTTCGGGGCGCTGGACGACGAGGTCGGCGTCGATGGAGGAGGTGGCTGCGCGCATGCGGGCCAGCATACGTGCGGCACCTGTGCGCGGATGCGCGCACGCACGCGCCGCGCAGGATGCTGGAATGGCGCGGCGGGTGTCGTGCGGAACGCAGGGGCGGAGTGCGCGGGCCGATGTGCGCGGGTCGAAAGGCATGACGGCGTGCCGGACGCGATGTCTCACGGCATGTCCCGTCGCATCTACGCACGGCATCTCTGCCGGCACGACCGCCTCCGGCGCCGTGTCGTTCCGTGCGCAGTCCCACCCTGGGATTTCTTGCCGATTCCCTGTCGTCCCGAGCGCGCCGAGGGACCTGCTTTTGCGAGGAAAGGCATGAAGCAGGTCCCTCGCTACGCTCGGGACGACAAACCTGATGGTTCGACGGGCATCATGTTTCGGCGGGCGCCGACCATCTCCGGTCGGCGCCCGCCTGCATCGCTCAGTACGGATTCACCGGCGAAAACGGCGTGGTCGCATTGCGGCCGTCGACGCCGAACACCGCGGCGCTGCCGGTGTGCGCGCCGGTGCCGAAGTCGTAGGTCTGGCCGGCGGTCAGCTTGATGCGCAGCAGGTTGGTGTAGATCAGCGGCTGGCTGGACACCACCTGCACGCGCTGGGTGTCGCTGCGCTCGGTCACCACGTAGGCGGCGTTGCTGCCGTCCAGCGTGCCGCGGCCGTTGCGGTCGACGAACAGCGAAGTGTTCTCGTCGATGCCCAACCCGACGATGCGCGCGGTGCTGCCGTCCTGGCGCAGACGGGCCATGAAGGCGAACAGCCGGCCCATGCGGTCGCGCTGCGCGAAGTGGGTGTCGGTGATCACGTCGTTCATCGGCGCGAAGTCGAGGAACCCGCTGGAGAACAGCATGCTGCCGCGATACGGGTTGGCGATGGCCTCGGCGCTGGTGACCGCGGTGACGTTGTCGGGGTCGTAGACGAATTCGCCCTGCACCGCCAGGCCTGCGGAGAGGCCGCCGACCACCGCGCCGCGCGCCCAGGCCGCACGGATCGCGTCCTCGGTGCGGGTGTCCTTCCACTGGTTCAGATAGTCGGACTGGTCGCCGCCGGCGATGAAGATCAGCTCCGCATTGCTGAGCACCCAGTAGGCATAGGCCGAATTGGCCTTGTCGCGGGTGTCGAGCAGCATGGTTTCGACCGAATCGGGCCTGGTCGCGCCGCTCACGAGGGTGTAGAGGTAGTCGTTGTAGCCGCTGCTGCCGCTGGTGCGGATGATGACCACGTCGCCGCCGTTGGCCACCGGGAAGGCGCGGTTGGCGAAGGCGCTGTCCACTTCGCTGCCGCCGCCCATCAGCAGCAGGGCCGGGCCGTTGACCGGCTCTTTACCCGAGTCGGCGGCGTTGCCGGTGATCCACACCTGCAGGTTGCCGGGCTTGCTCGGCCGCGGGTTCGTACCGCCGCCACCGCCTCCCGAACCGTAGGTCACGTCGAGGCTGTAGGCCCCGCTGCCGCGGTAGGCGGTGATCTTGAGGTAGTGGCGGCCGGTCACGGTCGCCTGGTAGGTGCCGCTGTCGGGCGAGGAGCCGCTGCGGCCGCTGGCGATGGCGCCGCCGGTGGCGCGGTAGAGGTCCCAGTCGACATCCACGCTGGAACCGTGGCTCAGGCTGACGGTGATCGGCCCCGCCGCGGGCACATCGAAATAGAACCAGTCGATGTCGCGGCTGCTGCCCATGCTGCCGGCGACGCGCAGGCCGGAGGCGACCGGCCCGTCGGCCTGGCTTTCGCGGTCGTTGGTTTCGCTTTCGCTGGTGATCTGCGCGGCGGCGGGGCCTGCGAGCAGGGCGAGGAGCAGGGCGAGGCCGAACGGCCCGGCGCTGCGGAGGATGGAGGCGGAGCGGGGCGCCAGGGGCGCGCGCAGGGCTGCGCGGCACCTGCGCAGGCAGGATGCGATGGACGATGACATGGACGGTCTCCGGAACGGGCGCCCGCGCCGATCCGGGCGCAGGCGTGGGGAGTGCAGGGGCTCCACCGGAATGCCGGCGGGCGCGCGGTACGCGAGGCAACACGCGTGGCGACCGGCGGCGAAGCGGATGCGGCCGCAGGCAGCGGCCGGGACTCGGCGTGCAGGCCTACTCGTCCCACCATTCGCTGAGATAGAAGGTGCGGCAGAGGTGCCGGATGTAATAGCGCGGTTTGGGCATGCGGGCGTCGCGGGGCGACGATGGCCGGGGCTGGGTTGGTGATACTCCCGCGCCCGCGCCGCAGTCAAGCGGCGGCGCGGCATGCGAGGCCCGGTGCCACCCACCAGCGCGCGGTGCTGCGCGCGGCCCGAGCGCGTGTCCGCGCCCTGCGCGGCCTGCCTGTGTACGCGCGCTCAGCCCTTCGCGCCGCTCAGGAAGCGGATCAGGGTGTCGATCTTGCCGCGGTAGGGCGGCTTGAGCAGGTCGGTGGCGTTCCAGCGCCGCTGCCAGACCACCGGCAGCGGCTTGGTGAAGGTGTCGAAGCCGGCGCGGCCGTGGTACTGGCCCATGCCGCTGGGACCGACGCCGCCGAAGGGCAGGCGATGCACCGCGAAGTGCAGCAGGGTGTCGTTGACGGTCACGCCGCCGGCCAGCGTGGAACCGATGATGCGCTCGACGGTCTCGCGGTCGTGGCTGAAGGGATACAGCGCCAGCGGGCGGTCGCGGCGGGCCACGGTCTCCAGCGCCTCGTCCAGACGGGCGTAGCCCCGGATCGGCAGGATCGGGCCGAAGATCTCCTCCTGCATCAGGTCCAGGTCGTCCGGCGGGTCCAGCACCACGGTCGGCGGCAGCAGGCGCCCGGCCTCGGCCTGAGCGGGGTCGACCGCGGCCAGTTCCAGCACGGTGCAGCCCACCGCGCGGGCCTGGTCCAGATAGCCGCGCAGGCGGCGGTACTGGCCGTCGTTGACCACGCGGGTGTAGTCGCGGCTGCCGTCCAGCGTGGCGCCGTAGCGGGCCTGCACCTCGCTGCGCAGCGCGTCGACCAGCGCGTCGCGGCGGCCGGCATCGATCAGCACGTAGTCCGGCGCGATACAGGTCTGGCCGCAGTTGAACCACTTGCCGGTGGCCAGCCGCGCCGCGGCACGTTCCACCGGATAGTCGGCCGCGACCACGGCCGGCGACTTGCCGCCCAGTTCCAGCGTGACCGGGGTGAGATTCGGTGCCGCCGCGGCCATCACCTTGCGCCCCACCGCGGTGGAGCCGGTGAACAGCAGGTGGTCGAAGGGCAGCGCCGAGAACGCACCGGCCACCTCGGGGCCACCCAGCGCCACCGCCACGCGGTCGGCGGGGAAGACCTCCGCCAGCAGCTCGCGCAGGAAGGCGCTGGTGCGCGGCGTGTGCTCGGACGGCTTCAGGTACACGTGATTGCCGGCGGCGATGGCCGCGGCCAGCGGTGCGAGGGCCAGGTTCACCGGGTAGTTCCACGGCGCCATCACCCCGACCACACCCAGCGGCACCCGGCGCAGCTGCGCCCGCGCCGGCCACAGCTGCCAGCCCACGCCCACCCGCTTCGGCCGCATCCAGCCGCGCAGGTGGCGCAGCAGGTGGTCGATCTCCTGGACCACGGTCATGCCGTCGGCGATCAGGGTCTCGTGCTCGGAGCGGTGGCCGAAGTCCACCGCGATGGCCGCCTGCATCTCGCCCATGCGCCGCTGGAACGCGGCCTTGAGCCGCTTGAGGTCGTCGCGGCGCTGCGCGTACTCCGGCGTGCGCGCACGCCAGGCCGCGCGCAGGCGCTCGAGGGTGGGGGCGAGGTCGGCGGTGGGGGTGTCGCGGGTGTCGTGGTTCTCCATACGCCGAAGTGTAGTGGTATTTGCGGGCCGGGCCTCCAGGCGTCGTATTGATCGGCGGGTGGTCGGCCTGGATCCCGACACCTGCCACGCAAGTGCATGATTCTGCGAAGTCTTCGCAGGTTCGACCGGTGGGCGAGCCATTCGCAGCCTGCATGCTTCGCCGTGCAGCGCGCTCGGCCGCATGGTTCAATGCATGCATGACTGCGCACACTCCCGCTTCACCCGGCCCGCACCTGCGCCCCTACCGCGGCACATTCCCGACTCTCGGCGAACGTGTCTTCATCGACCCCATGGCCACCGTGATCGGCGATGTGGTCCTCGGCGACGACGTCTCGGTCTGGCCGATGACCGTGGTCCGCGGCGACGTGAACTTCATCCGCATCGGCGCGCGCACCAACCTGCAGGACGGCAGCGTGATCCACGTCAGCCACGACGGCCCGCACGCCAAGCTCGGCGGCTTCGCCACGCGGATCGGCAGCGACGTGACGGTGGGCCACAAGGCGATCATCCACGCCTGCACCATCGAGGACGCGGTGCTGATCGGCATGGGCGCGGTGGTGCTGGACGGCGCGGTGGTGCGCAGGCACGGCTTCGTCGGCGCCGGCGCGCTGGTGCCGCCGGGCAAGGTGGTGGGCGAAGGCGAGATGTGGCTGGGCAGCCCGGCCAAGTTCGCGCGCAACCTGAGCGATGCCGAGATCGAGGCGCTCTACTACTCCGCCGGGCATTACGTGAAGTTGAAGGACGACTACCTGGCCGCACCGCCGGCCTGACGCCGGCCGGCCCTGCACCCCGAGCACCGGCCACCGTCCCGCAGCCGAAGAGGACACGATGGACCGCGATCTGCACGACTGGCTCGACACCGCCGCCGACGCGCGCCTGCTGCGCGCCTGGCGCCGCGACGGCGCGCTCACCCCAGCGCTGGCCGATGTGCCGGCACCCGCAGCCGGGCAATGGCGCGCCCTGCTCGACCGTCTCGCCCTCTGGCTGGGCGTGGCCCTGTGCGCGGCGGCGCTGATCTGCTTCATCGCCGCCAACTGGGAGCACCTGGGCAAGATGGTGCGCCTGTACGGCCTGCAGGCGGTGCTGCTGGCAACCACGCTGGGCGCACTGTGGCTGGGCCTGCGCAGCGCCGGCGGCCTCGCACTGCTGTGGCTGTCGATGCTGGTGCTGGGCGGGCTGCTGGCCCTGCTCGGCCAGACCTACCAGACCGGCGCCGATGTGTGGGAATTGTTCGCGCTCTGGACCGCGCTCGCCCTGCCGTGGGCCATCGCCGCGCGGCATCCGGCGCATTGGCTGAGCTGGGCGGCCATCGCCAACATCGCGTGGTGGCTGTGGCTGGACCAGACGGCGTCGCAGTGGCTCAACGGCACCAGGATCATGGTGTACGTCGGCCTGCTGAATCTCGCGCTCCTCGTGGCCTGGGAATCGGCCGGGCGATGGTGGCCGGAATTCAGGGGTGCCCTCGGAGGGCGCATCGGGCGCGGGCTGCTGGCGCTGGGCGCCATGCTGCCCCTCAGCCTGCTCGCCATCAACGACCAGCTGCATCCCGGCGGGCCGCACTGGTACGGCGTGCCGACATGGGCGGTGGCCACCGTGCTGCTCGGTCTGTATGCGCTGCATGTGCGTCGCGACCTGGCGGTGCTGGCGCTGCTGGCCCTCGGCATCATCGGGGTGGTGACCGCCACACTGCAGTCCTCGGTGCTCGAACCGCTCGACGATGCACTCGGGCTGCTGTTGGTCGCGGTCGCGGTGGTGGTGCAGGCCACCGCTGCCGGATTTCTGCTGCGCCGGCTGGGGCGCGAGGAGGCAGGCGCATGAACGTGAACGGGACACGGCCCGGCCCGGCCCTGGATGCCGATATGGCGCCCGAGCAGCCGCACGCCGACGCACGCACGCACGCGCTGTGGGCGCGATTGCGCGCACGCGATCCATCGCTGCGACAGGCACCGCCCGCTGCGGACGACATGCCCTGGTATCTTGCGGCCCTGCTGGGGGTATCGGCATGGATCGCGGCCGGGTTTCTGTTCGGCTTCACCTTCACGCTGCTCGGCGACAACAGCGACGAGCCCGTCCCGGTCGGGGTCCTCGGCATCTTCGCCTGTGTGCTCGGCCTGGCGCTGATGCGCTCGCGGCACGGGCGCGCCTTTGCCGAACAGTTCGGTATCGCCTGCAGCCTGGTCGGACAGACACTGTGCAGCGTCGCCCTGTATCTGGCCCTGCGGGACCTGCTGCAGTCTGGCTATCAGACCGCATCCTCGCTGTCCTGGCTGGGCCTGGCGGCGATCTCCGTCGCGATGGCCATGGCCGTGCCGTCGCGGCTGCACCGCTTTCTGTGCGGCGTGTTGACCGCAGGCGGCATTGCCGCGAGTGGCTACAGCATTTCGATCCACCACATCGGGCCGACCGTGCTGCAGTTGCTCGTCGCGCCGCTGATAGCGGGCACGACGCTGTGGCTGTGGCTTCGCACCGCGTGCCCGGGCGAGCCCGGCGCGCGCGCGGATCGCGGTCTGGCGCCCGCTGCGTGGGCGTTCTCGCTGGTGGCGATGGCGACACTGTGGATCGGCACGGACGACATCGCCCGCGACTGCCGGCCGGACTGCCATCCTGAGCTGATGACCGCCGCGTTCTGGCTGGCGTCGCTGGCCGTGGTGACGCTGCTGCCGCTGTGCGTGGCCCGGCTGGCGCGGGGATCGGCGGCACGCTGGCGCCGGGTGGGCGAGGCGGCCGTGTTCGCCCTGCTGGTGGTCGGCGCCCCGGGCGTGGCCTTCGGGCTGATGCTGGTGCTGCTCGGCTTCGCCCTGCACCGGCCGGCGCTGCTCGGCGTCGGGCTGCTGGGCGTGGCGGTGTATCTGGTGCACTACTACTACCAGCTCGATGTGCCGTTGCTGCAGAAATCGGGCTGGCTGCTGGCCGGCGGCGCCGCACTGCTGCTGGCGCGCATGGTCTGGCGGCGCGGGACGCCGGAGGCGGTGGCATGAGCGCCGCAGGGGGGGCTGTGCGCACGCTGCAGGGCTGGCAGTCGTGGCTGGTGCTGGCCGGTCTGGCGCTGGCGCTCGGCGCGGTGAATGTGGGCATCGCCCAGCGCGAACGCGTGCTGCGCGACGGCCGGGTGCTGTTGCTGGAACTGGCCCCGGCGGACCCGCGCTCGCTGATGCAGGGCGACTACATGCGGCTGCAGTTCGCGACGGCGGAAGCGATCAAGGCGGAGATGGATCCCCCCTGCTCGCGTGCGGCGCCGGCGGGCGAAGCCGCCAGGAGCAGGAACGCCAGGGCCGCCGCGACGCGCCTCAATTCAGCGGCCCCACCAGAGGCTGCCGCTTGTTGTAGCGGTAATCCTTGCGCAACGCGTGCCCCTCGAAACCTTCGTACATCAGGATGCGCTTCAGGTTCGGGTGCCCTTCGAAGCGGATACCCATCATGTCCCAGGTCTCGCGCTCGTACCAGTTGGC
>CBFGMS010000065.1:0-21712 GCA_965649985.1 uncultured Gammaproteobacteria bacterium
ACAGGCGGTGCACGCCGGTGGTGGTCTCTTCCGAGACGCCCTTCCAGTCCTTGACCACATTGGTCCAGAAGCCCGGGCGCTCGCGCGCGACGCGCTTGAGCAGGTCCTTGATCACCTGCTCTTCATGCGAACCGGAGGCCGAGTTGACCCAGGTGCTGTCGCCCTGCTCGAGCTCGTAGCCCTTGTGGATCAGCAGGGTGACGTCGCCGCCGTCGTCGACGACCAGCTCCGGACCCTTGCCGCCGGGGAAGGTGACCGCGTCGAGCGTGCAGTCCCAGTACTCCTCCAGCGTCTCGCCCTTCCAGGCGAAGACCGGCGTGCCGGTGGCGGCGATCGCGGCGGCGGCGTGGTCCTGGGTCGAGAAGATGTTGCACGAGGCCCAGCGCACGTCGGCACCGATGTCCTTCAGGGTCTCGATCAGCACCGCGGTCTGGATGGTCATGTGCAGCGAGCCGGTCACGCGCACGCCCTTCAGCGGGAGCTGCGGCGCGTACTTGCGGCGGATGGACATCAGGCCCGGCATCTCGTGCTCGGCGATGTCGATTTCCTTGCGGCCCCAGTCGGCCAGGGAGATGTCGGCGACCTTATAGTCGTGCAGGGGTTTGACTTGTGCGTTCATGGCGATGAGTTTCCGTCGTGTGCCTGCGGCGGTGGCAGGCAGTGAACGGGCGCCGTTGCGATGGGTTGCATCCCTGCCGAGCCTGATTCCGGACCTGTGCCGGACTTGCAGCGCCCCTCGGCAGAGGGAGCGTGCATTGTATCGCTTTCTCGCGATGGAGAGATGACTGGGGGCCGGCTGCAGGCCTGAGTGCCGCTTGGGTACTGCCCGGTGCGGGCGGGCAGGGGGCGATATGGGCGGGGCGGGCCCGCCTGTGGCCCGATGCCGCAGTGATCCGACACCGATCCCGGCAAACGAGACGGTTTCGGGCCATCATCCGGAGACCGGCACGACGCGCGCAGGACGTATATCCGGAAGGACACGCCGCACAGCCGCTCCAGACCGAGACTGGCCGGGCAGTGGAGGCGGTGCCGGCGGCCGCAGGCCGCAGGCCCGGCAGGCACCGGAATGGCGACAGGGAGGCAGCAATGCAGACGGGACAGGCCAAGGCGACGGGCGGCATCCGCGGCGCGGAGGTGCCCACACCCTCGCTGGAAGTCAGCGACCCGATGACGGCGGCGACGGACGGACGCCTGCCCGCGGACGAGCGCGACGCCCTGCCCGCGCGCAGATGCGCGGCGCGCGCGGTCCTTGTACACGTGGCGCCTGCCCAAGCTCGGCCTTCATGGATTCCGTCTTCGCAGTTTCATACCGACAGGCTGCGCATCGACAGCTTTCGCATCGACAGGGAGGACTCATGAACACCATCCGCAAGATCGGCTTCGACGACCTGGTCCACATGGTGGAGGCCTGGCAGCCGCAGCGACGCATCGACGCCTTCCACGTGCACCACACCTGGCGGCCCCGGCACCGCGATTTTCGCGGTCTGTCCACCATCGAGGCGATGCGCCGCTACCACATGCGCGAGATGGGCATGCGCGACATCGCCCAGCACCTCACCATCGACCCCGAAGGCGGCATCTGGACCGGCCGCGCCTTCGACCTGCCGCCGGGCAGCGCCCGCGGCCACAACGGCAACAGCCGGCGCGGACCGTTCATGATCGAGATGGTGGGCGATTTCGACGAAGGCCAGGATGTCTTCGCGGGCAATCAGAAGCGCATCGCGCAGGCTGTGGCCGCTGCGGTGCTGGACAAGTTCGGTCTGGATGCCAAAGCGCTGCGTTTCCACAACGAGCTTGGTCCCAAGACCTGCCCGGGCAGCGGCATCGACCTGAAGTCTTTCCGCGCCGATGTGACGGCATTGCTGAAGGCGGGCGGGCCGCCGCTGTCGCGGCTGTCTGATGCGCGCATGCCCGCGGCCGAGGCGCTCGCCTGGGTCGCGGTGTCGCGCGACGGCGACGCCGACCCGTGTTCCATCGCGTTGGAAGCTGCCGGCGCGGAGCCCCCGGAAGACGAAGCCGCGGGCCATGTGATGGACTACATCGCCGATGGCCTGGAGCGTGGTCTGGAACCGGCGACCGTCTACGACGATGGCGACGGTGCGCGCGGTGCCGGGCTTCCGCCGTTCGATACCGCCACGCTGCTGCCTTACGTCATCAACCTCTCGCGCGGCGTGCTGTCCGGCGAAGGCAGGATTTCGAGCGGCTCGGGCGAGGACGGCCCGGGCGGCGATGGCGGTTTCGTCTGCACTCGGTCTTCATTGCGCGCTATTGTCGAGCGCCACCTGCCGGCCTACATCGCGCAGTGCCGCGCCGAAGGCCGCACGCCGCGGTTGATGTTCTACGCCCACGGCGGCCTGGTGCGCGAATCGGCGGCCTTGAAATACGCACAGGCAATGGCGCCGTGGTGGCTGGCGCATGGCGTGTACCCGATCTTCTTCATCTGGGAATCCGGCCTGCTGGAAACCATGCTGCCGTCCTGGGCCACCCATCGCGGCGCGCCGGCGGCGCCGCGCGGACTGACCGACACTGCGCTGGAGTGGGGTACGCAGCTGCTGGCGCGCAGGGTGTGGGCGCGGATGAAAAAACATGCCGTGGATGGTTCGACGCCAAGCATCGAGAGCCAGGACGGCAAGCCCGGTGGCGCATGGCTGTTCGCCGAGCTGCTGAAACCGCTGCTCACCGCCACGCCCGAGCTGGAGTTGCACGCCATGGGTCACAGCACGGGCCCGATCCTGCTCGCGAAATTCATGCCGCTCTTGATGGACGCCGCGGGCGTTTTCCCCGGACGCGAATTCCGTACGCTGAGTTATCTTGCGCCGGCCATTCGTACCGACACGTTCACTGCACTCGTGCGGCCGCGGCTGGAAGCCGCCGACAACGTGCCCGGTATCCGCGCTTTGCGCATGTACACCATGACCGATGGTGCGGAACGACGCGATGATGTGATCGGGATCTACCGCAAATCCCTGCTTTACTACGTGCGAAACGCATGTGAAGACGACACGGGAGGGAAGATTCTCGGCCTTGCCCGCGATCTGGTTGCAAATGCTGGCTTGCGGCAATTTTTCGGCAATATCGAAAAACAACCGACGCGGCTTTCGTATCGCAGCGATGATGGACGTATCGGCGTGGAGTTCTCGCCCGAACATGATTCGGGTGTGCGCAATCCGTTGACCAGTGCGGTTGAACACGGCTGCTTCGACAACAATGTCGATACCCTGTTTGCGGTGATCGCTCATGTGCAGGGCAGGCAGGTGGCCCAGACGGTTGCCGGCGGCGAGCAGCAGTTCCCGTCGGGCGGTGACTTCAAGGACTGCAGCATCTGGGGCAAGCGTCAGAGGAATGAAGAGAATCGTGCGTTGTCAGGTGAATTCGTTGGCGGCTGCCCATGTTGTTCCTGCAGCGGTAGACAGATGCAGGGTCCGTCGGAGCATTTTGGCGATGATGCCGAGCCGGCGGACGATGATCGCGATGATGCGTCAGCTGATGGCGATGACGGCAATGACGGCAGTGCTTCCTCGGGAACGGGCGGCAGCAGCGATTCCGGCGGCAGCCGTCGTCGGCCCGTCCGGCGGGCGCTGTGCATCGGCATCGATGCCTATGCCCGTCAGCCGCTGAGCGGCTGCGTGGCTGACAGCCGGCGGTGGGAGAAAACATTGCGTTCACAGGGGTTCGAGGTGGAGCGCATCGCCGATGCCGAGGCCACGCGTGCGGGCATGCTGCGTGGTCTGCGCGACCTGATTGCCGGTGCCCGCGACGGCGACGAGCTGGTCTTCCAGTACGCCGGCCACGGCAGCCAGGTGCAGGATCTCGCGCGCGACGAGGACGATCAGCTGGACGAGGTGTTCCTGCCGTTCGATTTCGACAGCGGCGCGTTGCTGATCGACGACGACTTCCACGTCGAAATCCTGCGTCTGCCGCCCGGCGTGCATCTGACCCTGTTCATGGACTGCTGCCATTCCGGCAGCAACAGCCGGGTGGCGTCGGTGCCGCGCGCGCGTGGCGACGCCCGCCCGCGTTTCCTTCGCCTGGAGGAGGCCGAGGTGGAGCGCTACCTTGCCGCCCGCAGCCGCATGGGCGCGCGCGCGGTACGCAGGCGCGGGGCGGATGCCGAACGCGCGCCGCCGGGCGTGGTGCACTTCGCCGCCTGCCTCGACCGCGAGTTCGCATGGGAAAGCGGCGGGCAGGGGGACTTCACCCGCATCGCCTGCGGCCTGCTCGCACGCGCCCGGCGCGGCGAGTGGGACAATGCCCGTTTCATGCAGGCCGTGCAGGCGGCGTTCGACAAGGAGTTCGACGGCCGGCCACGGCAACGTCCGCAGCTCTTGCGGCCGGCGACTGGGCTGGATACGCGGCGTCTGCTGGGAGAGGACGCATGAGCGATCAACAGACGCCATCGAAAGATGCAACTGCGCGCAAGGGTGTGTCGGCCGCGGTGCTGGAGTTGTGCAGGTATCCGGTGATCGCGGCGACGGTGTTGCTGTCGATGCTCCTGCTGAAACTGATGTTCGGCATCGACTTCGGCAATCTGATTCGATTAAAGACCCCGATTGGTGAGGTCCAGTTCGGCGAAGAGCAGACGGCTGCGTTTACTGCGATGGCGACGCGCCTGCAGGTAGTGGAGCAGGCCGTCGTCGAGTTTCGCGGCACCCCTTCCTCATCCAAACCGGTCGGCCCTGCGGGGGTAACGATCGAAGCGCCCGCCGCGTCTCTCGACACCCAGAGCGTGTCGGCGCAGACCGCAGTATTGACCAACCTGCCGACTTCCAGAAAAGAAACGACCGCCGCGCGTGCGGAAGGCTACATCTTCATCGGCAACGAAACGGGCGGCCGCAAGTCCTCGATGCTCATCGGCCACGCAGACGATGGTGCAGCGCTCACCACACCGTTGGCACAGTTGAGCGAGGGCAGCGAATACAAGGCGCTCGCCAACATCGTCCTGCGCAAGGCCATGCCGAAGAACGATGAGGCCTACTACCGCGCGAGCGATCCGCTCGGGACCATCCCGCAGGGCACGCGCATCCGTCTCAAGAGCGCGCCGCAACCTGTCGATCGCGAGTTCGCGGTGCAATACTGGGCGCAGGTGGAGGTGTTATGACGGAACGATCCGGAGGCACGAAGCGCCCGCAGCCCACGCACTGGCCGTTCGAGATCCACACCTCGCTCGGCCGGCGGCCGGTGGCGCGGCTGGCGCTGCCGGACCGCGCCATGCCGCCCTACCGGCACCTGCGCGTGTACGCGCAGGACCCCAGCCTGCGCCGCGAGGACGCCGCGCTGTACACCGTGTCCGTGCCCTACGAGCCGCTGCGTCCGGGCCCGGAAGGCGCGGTGCTGGTGGTCGAGGACCTGGACAACGACAGCCAGGCGATGCACGCGCCGGTGGATCTGGAGCAGCCGGCGCTGCTGATGGAGCGCGGGCTGTCGCCCAGCAGCACCAACCGCAACTTCATGCAGCAGATGGTCTATGCGGTGGGCATGGAAACCTATCAGGCCTTCGTGCGCGCGCTCGGTCGCGACCCCGGGTTCGGGCCGCTGGGGGGGCGCGGCGCGCGCGATGGCCGCCTGCGCGTGCAGCCGGCGGCATTCATGGACGCCAATGCCTATTACGACCGCGACAGTGGCACGCTGAAATTCGGCTACGCGCGTGCCGAAGCCTTCGCCAAGGGGCCCAGCCAGCCCGGTGCGCTTGTCTACACCGCGCTGTCGCGCGAGATCGTGGCGCACGAGATGAGCCATGCGCTGCTGGACGGGCTGCGCCCCAATTTCATGCGGCCCACCCATCGCGACGTGTCCGCCCTGCACGAGGGGTTTTCCGACCTGGTCGCGGTGTTCCTGCGTTTCGCCCAGCGCGAGATGGTGGAGCGCGCCATCTCGCGCCGTCAGGGCGACCTCAAGGACGACCTGCTGGTGTCGGTGGGGCGTGAGTTCGGGTTCACCCTGATCGACGGCGCCAACCCGCTGCGCACCGCCATCGTCACCAATGGCCCCGACAAGCCGGTGCCGGACTATCAGTTGTACGCCCATCACGAGGAGGAGCACGACTTGGGCGCGGTGCTGCTCTCGGCGGTGTTCGATGCCTTCTGCGAAATCTTCCACCGCAACACCGACCAGGTGCGTGGCTCGCTGGCGCCGTATCAGGGGCGGCTGTCGCAGGAGGGTGTGCACTGGCTGGCCGGGCAAGCCTCCAAGCTGGCGCGCAAGTTCCTCAACATCGTCATCCGCGCCATCGACTATTGCCCGCCCATCCACTGCAGCTTCGGCGAGTACCTGCGCGCGGTGATCACTGCGGACTACGACCTGGTGGGCGACGATGGCGCGATGTACCGCGAGGCGATCATCGCCTCGTTCCGACGCTTCGGCGTGACCGTGCCGGACGTGCCCACGCTCAGCGAGGAAAGCCTGCTTTGGCGGCAGCCCGCCACCGGCCCCATCATTATCCCGGAGCTGCAGTTCCGGCGCCTCGGCCTGACTTTCATCGGAGGGTATTGCGACTGGCCCACCGATGACGATGGCGCCACCGTGCGCCGCGCCGCGCAGGCCCTGGGCGAGGCCATCTGCACGCCGCAGCATGCGCACGAGTTCGGGTTGGTGGAGGCCGGCGGCGCATTCCGGGTGCCGCGCATCCTGTCGCTGCGCACCCTGCGCCGGGTGTCCTTGCGCGGGGACGTGGCCTTCGACCTGGTGGCCGAGGTGGTGCAGAAGTGCAAGGTGCGCGAGGGCTGGTTCCTGGGTGGTGCCACCGTGGTCATTTCTTCGGAAGGCGAAGTGCGCTACGCCGTGACCAAGCACGTGGACAGCAAACGCCGCCTGGCCGAGCAGCGTCGCTGGCTGCGCTCGCAGCCGAAAGACGTGCAGGATGCGGCCTGGCACGAGCACTCCGTCGCCTCGGCGCGGCTGCAGCGGCGGGTGCACTGCCGGCGTTGAGGGGCACAGACGCACGTGCATCGGTGTGTGCGCATGCGCGTAAGCGAGGCGCCGTGGTGCTCGGGCTGTCGTGCGGGGAGGGCGCTCCTTGCTTCGCGGCCAGGCTCAGTCCTGGAATCGCCGGCTGGCGACGTCGTACCACGCAGTGCAGAGCCGCTGCTGGGCCACGACCGCGGCGGCCCCACCCACCCAGATCCTGCCGCGCGGGGTGTCCGTGGGTGTGTCGTAGGCGCTGCGATCGAACGCCGCCACGCCGATGCACCAGCGCAGTCGGGTGGGCGTCACATGCTCTGGCAACTGGGTGATGGATTCATCGTTCAGTTCGGCGCCCGGTGCCAGTTCGAGGACCAGCGGTGCCTGCTGCCGCCGCGTATCGTCCGACGGCGGCGGCACGGCGATGTGCGCGAGCGTGACCGAGCCATCCGTCTCGATCTCGATCCGTGCTTGGCCCACCGGGCCCGGCGCGTACACCGCGCCGGCACGCTCGCCGTACAGGCCGCGATCGAACACCGCCAGCGCCTGCTCCGCGCCGTCGTTGCGCAGCCGATAATGCACATACACGGTGCGCGCATCTTCGGAATGGAACAGCTCTGCCTGCAGCAGGGCGGTGGAGGCCGGGCCGAGCGCGAGACTGCGCTCGGACAGGGGGTGGCGGGACGTGTTGGTCATGGCCTCGGTGCCGGGAGCGGGTGTGGAGTCGGGGGTGGGCGTGGCGACGCAGCCACACAGCACCGTCGCCAGTGCGGCGGCTGCGGCGAGCGTGGCGGACGGACGCGCCATGCGTCGATTCATCGACGCATGGCCGGGCCGGTCACGGCCTGGGGTTCGATCTCGGGAGTCGGCGGCGGCGCTGTGTCCTGCTGCAGCCGTGCCGCTTCCCGCGCGCCCTCGCGCGCGAAGTCGGCAGCCATCGGGTCCTGTGCGCGCATCTGGCGGATCGCGTCGTTCAGCCCGGCCTGGTTTCCGGACTCGACCGCCCGCATCATCGACTCCAGGTGCGGGTCCTGCACTATCCCGCCGACGGCATTGGCCGTGCCGGGTGCGACCAGCGCATCCGCGCTCACCGTGTAGTTCTGGCGCAACGGCAGGCCCATCTCGGCGCGCAGGCCGTTTTCGGTGAACGCCGCCGGGTTGTCCCGGGTGGGAGCGGTGGCCGGGTCGTTGTCGAAGTCGAAAGGCACGCCGGTGTTGGGCTTGCCCACCGCCTGCCGCTCGGAGTTCGGAACGGTGTTCTTGTCCGGCCCGCTTCCCGTGTACACCCCGTCCTGGATGCTGCCGTTGGCGATGTCCTTGCCGTGCGACAGTTCGTGGTAGAGCACGACCGCCGGCGCGGAAAAGCTGTCGCTGTGGAAACTGGGGTTGTAGGACACGTTGACGTTTTCGCCAGGGCCGGACAGTGCCGTGCCATCGGGCTGGGTCTGCAGCAGTGCGTTGCCGGTGACCGGTGCGGCGAAGCCGTTGGCCTCGTTCTGCAGCTCGGAAATCGTGATGCTGTTGCCCTTGCCGGCAGCGGGGTCGGCGATCCGGTCCAGTTCGGCCAGCATCTGCCGGCCCACGGGTGAGCTGCGCATCATCTCCAGGTCCGCCTCGGTCCGCTGCCGGAACGCGTCGCTGCCCTGGACGGTCACGCTGTTGCCGACGCTGGCGGACATCTCCACCTCCACCACGTCGTTGCGCGCCCCGCGCCCCGCGGTGATGGTGTCCTCGCCCGCCTGGCCGTAGACCTTGTCGCGGCCGGAGCGGTTGTCCACGGTGTCGGCCCCGGCGCCGGTGTAGACCGTGTCGCGGCCACGGTCGCCGCGCATCGTGTCGTCGCCCAGACCGCCGGAGAGCACGTCGTTGCCGGTCCCGCCTTCCAGCGTGTCGTTGCCGCGCCCGCCTTCCAGATAGTCGCGGCCGCGCCCGCCGCGGAGGATGTCGTTGCCGTCGCCGCCGTAGACCACGTCGTTGCCGTTGCCGGCGTCGATGGTGTCGTTGCCGCCGTTGCCGAACACATCGTCGCGGCCGCCGCGGGTCTGGATGGTGTCGTCGCCGAGCCCGCCGTCCACGCGGTCGCGGCCGCGGCCGGTGACGATGGTGTCGTTGCCGTCGCCGCCGCGCACGTCCATGTCCACGCGCACGTTGTCGGCGGCCTGCACGATGTCGTTGCCGTCGCCGGTGCGCACTGCCAGCTTCTGGTCCTGCGAGAGGGTGATCTGGTAGGGCTGGCCGTTGACCTGCACTTCCAGCATGCCGTTCCTGCGTTGCGAGACCTGCACGTTGTCGTCGCCGGCGCCGGTGCCGATCACCAGCACGTCCGCGAACTGATCGCCCTGCGGGATGCGCTCGCGCGAGATCACGATGTCGCCCTGGCGGTGCAGCTCCTGGCTGACGATGGGCTTGCCGTCAGCGGTCTGGCTGAAGCTGGGTGCGGGAGCGCCGATCGGGACCGTGCCGCCATCGAGAATGATGGGGGTGGGCGGAGCGGGCGCCGCGGAGGGGGAGCCTTGCGGTGCGGTGGACGCCATGGGGTGAGCCTCGTCTGGTCGCGGTGCCGGCGATGCGGGCGGATGCCGCCCACGGATGCGAAGGCAGCATGGGCGCAGCCTAGCAGACCGGCCCGCGGCACTCCGCGTCCCGCCCATCGGATGGCGGGCTGGCGGCGCAGTTCCGGCCAGACTGGTTCAGCGTGCGTTTTTTGGCAGGGATTGCTGGCGGGGACTGCCGACAGGCGCTCCCGAGAGGCGCTCCCGGCGGTCGCTTGCGGCAGACGTCCTGCGGCGGTTTTCATCGACCGTCGGATCGCTCTTGTCCCGGCCTTCCCCCGCCCTTGGCGGAGTGTTTCGGGGGGGGCTCCCAACACGCACCGCCGGTCACGCCGTGTGTGTCGTTCGGCTCACTTCAACAACACGTACTCGCCGTCCTTGCCCCAGCGCGGGGTGTCCTGGTCGAGTTTCAGGCAGGGCGTGCCGCCGCAGGAGGTGACATTCGCCTTGGCCATCGCTTCGGCCATTTCCGCCTCGACCTCGGCGGCGGCGGTGCGATCGCGGGCCTGCCGATAGGCGGCGTGCTCGAAATAGAGCAGCCCCGCGCCGCCGAGCAGCAGCAGGCCGATCGAGGCGAAGGCGACCCATTGCGCCCTCCGGTACGCACGCTGCAGTCCCGAGACCAGCACGGTCTGCTCGGCGCGCAATTGTTCGCCGGTCGCGCCGGCGTGCCTGGCGGCATCCTGCAGCGCGTCGTCGAACTGGCGCACGCCGTTGCCCAGTGCCTGCGATATCGTACGCTCGACCTGCTCGCGCAGGAGACGGTCGGCTTGTTGCGCCTGCCCCTGCAGCGACTGCTGACTGCGTTCCACCTGCTGCTGCAGCGCCGCGGCCGTACGCGCGTGCTGTTCGGCCGCGGCCGTGGCGTTGCGCTCCAGGGTTTCGGCCAGCAAGGCATAGCGCTTGGTGACTTCGACGAGTCGGGCGTAGGCATCTTCCTGCATGGCGATGGTCCAATGTGGGTGGGGGTAGAACGGTCGCGGTGCTGATGCGATGCGGTGTCGCGTCCCGGGTCGCGGATCGGGCGGGCGGTCGCGTGGTGCATGGCGCGACCTATGCTGTTGCAAACCGGCACATGCGGCAAGGCGCAGCGGCCATCGCCATGCTGCCGAAGCCCGCTGCTCCGGTCGGCTGCGCAACGGCGTGAAACACGCGCCTGCTGCGTTGCAGCGTGACCTGTGGCGCATTGACGGGCTGCGCATGGGGCGGAACGATGGCCGGCTACGTCCCTGGGAGCCGCCCCGTGCCTGCATCGTCCTCCGCTGCGCCTCTTGCCTGTCTGTCTTCGCATTCAGTGCGCCGTTGCGCCGGGGGGCGGGCGCACCGCGCTGCGGTTGCCTGGTCCCGCCTGCTGCCGGCGCTGCTGCTGGTGCCGGTATTGGCCTTCGCGCAGGCGAATCCACCATCCACCGGCTACCGCACCCCGGCGCCGGAACTGCAGGCCATCGTCGATGCGCCGCGCTGGCCGCAGCTCACGCTCGGGCCGAAGCGCGACATCGCCGCCATGGTGCGCACGCCGGAGCTGCCGTCGATCGCGACCGTGGCCGAGCCCGA
This sequence comes from uncultured Gammaproteobacteria bacterium, assembly GCA_965649985.1. GTDB lineage: Bacteria > Pseudomonadota > Gammaproteobacteria > Xanthomonadales > Xanthomonadaceae > Lysobacter_I. The sequence continues at coordinate 11,004 of CBFGMS010000065.1, forward strand.
GCTCAAACTGGCCGGTCTGCGCATCAACCCGCGCAGCTATGCACCCAGCCGTTTCAGTTTCGGCAGCGACCTCTGGCTGATGGACGTGAACACCGGTGCGGAGCGGAAGATCGAAGGCCTGTCGCAGCCGCTGTCGATCGCCGGGATCGCCTGGTCGCCCGACCAGCGCTGGATCGCGGTCAACCAGCAGGAGCCCAGCACCGGCGTCAACACGGTGTGGCTGGTCGATGTGGGCGCGGCCAAGGCACGCAGGCTGCTGGACCGCCCGCTCAACAGCGTGCGGCTCGGCCTGACCTGGATGCCCGACAGCCGCCATCTGCTGCTCGGCCTGCGCACCGGGCAGGGCGGCCCGCCGCAGCCCTCGCCGGTGCCGGCCGGCCCCGCGATGCAGGAAACCCGCGGCGGCGGCACCGTGCGCCAGCTGCGCACCTACCAGGACATGCTGCGCAACGAGGACGACGCGCGCACGCTCGAGCATTATCTGCGCGTGCAGCCGGCGCTGGTGGGCGTGGACGGCACGCTGCGCGAGATCGGCAAGCCCGACCTCTACGTCGACCTCTCGCCTTCGCCCGACGGCAAACACGTGCTGGCCCAGCGCCTGCGCCGGCCGTTCTCCTACGTGGTGCCATGGAGCTTCTTCCCGCGCACCGCCGAGGTGCTGGCGCTGGACGGCAAGCGCCTGCACACCGTCGCCGAGCTGCCGCTGTTCGAGGGGCTGCCCAGCGGCAACGATGCGGTGACCACCGGCCCGCGCCGCATCGACTGGCGCAGCGACGCGCCGGCCACCCTGGTCTGGGCCGAGGCCCAGGACGGCGGCGACCCGTCCAGGGACATGGCCGTGCGCGACCACGTGCTGATGCAGGCCGCGCCGTTTGATGCCGCGCCGCAGGTGCTGGCGAAGCTGGGCTACCGCTATGCCGGCGCCACCTGGGGCCGCGGCGACCTGGCGATGCTGGCCGAGTACTGGTGGAAGACCCGCCAGCTGCGCAGCTGGCGCGTGGCGCCCGACGCGCCGCAGACCGCGGCGAAGCTGCTGTTCGAAGGCTCCACCCAGGACCGCTACAACTCCCCCGGCGATGTGGTGCTCACGCCCGGCGCCGACGGCTTCCGGCGCATGCTGATCGCGCCCGACGGCGACAGCGTCTACTTCATCGGTGACGGCGCTTCGCCCCAAGGGGACCGCCCCTTCCTCGACCGCTGGAACCTCGCCACCGGCGAGAAGACCCGGCTGTTCCGCTCCGAGGCGCCGACCTACAGCGAAGTGGCCGCGGTGCTCGACCCCGCCGCCTCGCAGCTGCTCATCACCCGGCAGAGCCCGACCGAGCCGTTGAACTACTACCGCGTCGACCTGGCGGCGGTCGATGGCGCGCCGCGGGCGCTTACCGCATTCCCGCATCCCACGCCGCAGTTGAAGGACGTGAAGAAGGAGCAGATCCGCTACACGCGCAAGGACGGCGTGGAGCTGACCGCCGACCTCTACCTGCCGCCCGGCTTCACGCCCGGCCGCGATGCGCCGCTGCCGCTGCTGATGTGGGCCTACCCGGCCGAGTTCAAATCCGCCAGCGACGCCTCGCAGGTCAGCGGCTCACCCTACCGCTTCAACTACGTGAGCTTCTGGGGCCCGCTTCCCTTCCTCGCCCGCGGCTACGCCGTGCTGGACGACCCCACCATGCCCATCGTCGGCGAGGGTGACGCCGAACCCAACGACACCTACCTGCCGCAGCTGATCTCCAGCGCCGAAGCCGCGGTGGACGACGTGGTGCGCCGCGGCGTGGCCGACCGCGGGCGCATCGCGATCGGCGGGCATTCGTACGGTGCGTTCATGACCGCCAACCTGCTCGCGCACACCCGTCTGTTCAAGGCCGGCATCGCGCGCAGCGGCGCCTACAACCGCACGCTCACGCCCTTCGGTTTCCAGGCCGAGGAGCGCAACTACTGGGTCGCGCAGGACACCTATCTGAAGATGTCGCCGTTCAACTACGCCGACCGCATCCAGGACGCGCTGCTGCTCATCCACGGCGAGGAAGACAACAACTCCGGCACCTTCCCGATCCAGAGCGAGCGCATGTTCGCCGCGGTCAAGGGCCTGGGCGGCACCGCGCGCCTGGTGATGCTGCCGAAGGAAAGCCACGGCTACCGCGCCCGCGAATCGATCCTGCACATGCTGGCCGAGACCGACGCGTGGCTGGAGGAGTTCGTGAAGAACGCCGCACCTGCCGCCGCGCAGGGCGAAGCGGGTGCCGCGGCATCGCCCACGGTCGAGCGCGCCGGGCGCCCGCGTCGCGCCGCAGGCGGTTGAGCCCCGGGCTGCGGGTAGCATCCGGCCCGCAGCCGCTCACTTCCGTGCCTTGCGCCTTGCGGGGTGCGGGCGCGGTGGCGGGGGCGGGCTGCACGCGGCCGTGTCCGCGGGTGGGCGGGCGTCACCGTTTCGGGGCATCATCGGAGCCCGCCGCCGTTCGATCGCGGCCGCGACGGCGGTGGATGCGGGCCGCGCCGCCGCGTGCACCCCATGCGGCCCGCGCCGGCACCGCCCTCGCATCGCCCTGGGCGGCCGCCACGACAAGGAGATCCGTCATGTCCCGTACCGTCTGCCTGTCCGTCCTCCCCGCCCTGGTGTTCGCCGCCGCGCTCCTCGCGCCCAGGCCCGCGCAGGCGGTTCCGTTCATCCTGTCCGATGCAGAGGCGGGCTACGTCTGCGACTTCAGCATGGCCGGTGCCGTGATCTACTACCGCGCCCATGGCAACACCTACCTATACACCTGCGATGGCAACTCCCGGGTCATCAGCGGCATGCTGTAACCCCATGCGCCCCAGCGTCGGCCGTGCGTGGCAGGCGCTGCGGCGTCCTTTCTTCCTTTCCGCTCCGGACGATGCCGGTGCGGCCCGCACAGGCCCGCGCCCATGTGCCTGATCGCCGTCGCCTGGCGGGCCCACCCGCGCTGGCGTCTCGCACTGGCGGGGAACCGCGACGAGTTCCACGCCCGTCCCACCCTGCCGCTGGCGCCGTGGGAGGACGATGCGCGCATCGTCGGCGGCCGCGATCTGGAGCACGGTGGCGGCTGGCTGGCGCTGCGCGGCACGCGGCTGGCGGCGGTGACCAACGTGCGCCGGCTGCCGCCGCCCGAGGGCCGCAGCCGCGGCGAGCTGGTCGCCGAGTTCCTGCGCCACGACGCCCCCCTGCAGGCGAGCCTGTCCGCGCTCGATGCCCGGGCCGCGCAGTACCGCCCCTTCAACCTGCTGCTGCACGACGGCGACCGCCTGGCGCTCATCACCAATCTGCCCGATCCGCATCCATCGCCTGCGGGCGGGGCCGTGCCACTGGATCGAGCGGCCGCCGGCGATGCGGGCCGTCCGCTGCGGGATGCCGTCGACGCGGATGCCCACGACGCGGATGCCCACGCAGATGCCGCCGTGGACCGCCGCCGCTTCGCCCTGCGCAGCCTCGGTCCCGGCATCCATGGCCTGTCCAATGGCGCCCTCGACGCGACCTGGCCGAAGACCGCCCGGCTGCAGTCCGCGCTCGCCGCCTGGCTGCACAGCCCCGGCGCCGCACAGGAGGCCCCCGATCTCGCCCCGCTGTTCGACGCCCTGTCCGATACCACCCGGGCTCCCGATGACGCGCTGCCGGACACCGGCATCGGTCTCGAGCGCGAACGCTGGCTGTCCTCCGCGTTCATCCAGAGCCCGCTGTACGGCACCCGCGCCAGCACGGTGGTGCTGATCGCCGACGACCACGCCCTGATCCACGAGCGCCGCTACGGGCCCGAGGGTGTCCTGCAGGGCGAGACCCGCCTGCGCATTCGCGGCTGACTGGCCTGCCGTCACGGCGTCGCCCGAGCCGAAGCGCACGGAGCTGCGCGTATGGACCCGCGCCCACGGACCCGCGCGCTGCATGGATCCGCCCATCCGGCGCTGCGCGCGCGACCGGAGCGTGATTGGTGCCTCCCCGGCGTGCGTGCGGGGCGTGCCCGATGCGGATCCGGTGTCGTCGAAACGATGGCCCGTCTTTCGCATTGACAGGGTCTCCACCCGACCAGATGCTCAGGCCGTCCGCGACCGTGCGCGGCCAGCTCAGGGAAGGAGCCCATGGATGCGCATCGCCCAACGCGGCATCCCGCTCCGCGTCGCAGCGCCGGTCACGCGTCCGCAGGCACGCCGCGCGCGCCGGTCGCGGCATCCGTCGAACGCGCTCCGCGCGGGGCGTCTGCAGCCCATCCGTCGAATCGTTCGAATCCTTCGCGCTCCCGCGCATCGGGAGCGCCGTTGACCCATGCCCGTCGCGCCCGCACCGGCCTGCGCGTCGCCGCGCGCCGATGCCCGCGCGTTGCCCCGCACGCCTGCGCACGACGCGCATCCCATCGTCCATCGCCACAGTTCGCACTCAGGGGGAGTCCATCCACATGCCGAAACGCCGCCCGAAGACCCAGCCGTTCACCGTCGCCGACTATCTGCTGACCCGGCTCAAGCAGCTCGGCGTGGATCACGTGTTCCAGATCCCCGGCGATTACGTCAAACACTTCACCCAGGCGCTCGAACACTTCGACGGCATCCAGACCATCGGCGCTGCCAACGAGCTGGATGCCGCCTACGCGGCGGATGCCTACGCGCGCACCCGCGGGCTGGGCGCGGTCTCGCTGCAGTTCGGCGTGAGCAGCTTCAGCGCGTTGAATGCCTTCGCCGGTGCCTGGGTGGAGCGCAGCCCGATCGTCGCGATCAGCGCCACGCCCGGCGCCGACATGCGCAACATCACCACCATGTACGACGTGCTGTTCCATCACTCCACCGGCGATCTGGACGCCGACATGGATGTCTACCGCAACGTCACGGTGAAGGCGATCACGCTCGACAGCAATGTCGGCGCGGAAGAGAAGATCGACGACCTGCTGGTCGACGCCATCACCCATCGGCGTCCGGTGTACATCGCCTGCTACAAGGAAGTCTGGGCCGAACCCTGCCGGCCGCCGCCGAAGACCCGGCTGAAACCGCGCGAATCCGTCACCCCGCAGGCCGCGCTCGACAATGCGGTGGAGCAGGCCTGGTCCATGCTGACCGCCGCGAAAAACCCGCTGATCTTCGCCGGCGTGGAACTGCTGCGCTTCGGTCTGACCGGGCTGCTGCAGGAGCTGATCGAGGCCAGCGGTTATCTGTACACCACCACCACGCTCGGCAAGACCGTGCTGGACGAAGGCGGGCACACGTTCATCGGCACCTACTCCGACGCCGCCTCGATTCCGTCGGTGCGCGACACCGTGATGGCCGCCGATTGCGTGCTCACCCTCGGCGCCATCATCACCGACGACTATCTGGTCTTCATCGAGAGCAAATATCCGCAGATGGTGCTGGCCGACACCACAGGCGTGCGCGCCGGCTATTTCAAGTACGGCGATGTGGGCATGAAGGCGTTCATGCAGGCGCTGCTGAAGAAATTCCGGCAGGACCGCAAGCGTTACCCGATCCGCGCCGTGGCCCCGCCGCAGCCGAAGTGGCCGGAGCCGTGGGTGTCGAATTCCGACCCGGTGTACGCCGACGACCCGCAGGTCATCACCTACAACCGCTTCTTCCAGCATTCGATGGCCTTCCTGCGCAAACACGACATGCTCAAGGACATCGTGATGACCTACGGCGTGAGTTCGGCGATGTACGTCGCGACCAATGCCTACGGTCTGAAGCAGGGCAGTTACGTCTCGTCGGCCGCATGGCAGTGCATCGGCTTCGAGACCGGCGCCGCCTGCGGCGCGCAGCTGGGCAGCGGCAAGCGCGCGTGGACGGTGGCCGGCGACGGCGGTTTCATGATGCTCTGCCAATCGCTGTCGACACTGGCCCGCTACAAGCTGGATGCGGTGATCTTCGTGATGAGCAACCAGGTCTATGCGATCGAGCAGGTCTATGTCGACATGACCGCATTCCAGCCCGGCCCGCAGCATGTGTTCGACAGCTTCGACATCCTGCCGAAGTGGGACTATCTCGCGCTCGCGCAGGCCTTCGGCGCCGAGGGCATACGGGTGGAGACCGTGGACCAGCTCGATGCCGCGCTGGCGAAGATCCGCAGGATCAAGGGACGTCCGACGCTGGTGGAGGTGGTCATCCCGCAGAAGGATCTGCCGGGGCAGATGCGACGGCTCGGCAGCGAGTGACACGCATCGCCTCGACACGCACCGCCTCGATCCGTACCGCTTCGACGCCTATCGCCTCGACACGCACCGCCATACCAGACAGGGGACACAGCACCATGACACGGAACACCTACGCGATCTTCGGCGCCGGCGCGGCCGGCCTGTACACCGCCTGGCGTCTGCTCGCGGGCACCAGCAAGGGCAAGGCCACCGGCCGCCGCCTGAAGAAGGGCGATGTGCTCGCCCTGTACGACTGGGGCCGCTACGACTTCGGCAAGCGTGCGCCCGGCACACGCGAGCCGGGCGCCCGCATCTGCACCTGGCATTACCAGAACGACAGGCAGGCGTCCTACGTGGAACTGGGCGGCATGCGCTATTCGTACTGGGAGCGCACGGCGAAGGACGCCAACGGTGGTCTGGCAGCCGGGCATCGCGTGGTCACACGCACCATCGAACTGCTGGGGCTGGAGAAATACTCGGTGCCGTTCAACGTCACCGGCAACCAGCTGTTCTACCTGCGCAGCCGCAATTTCTATCTGGACGGCATCGGGTCCAATACGCCGGCGCCCTATGCCGCCAGTGGATTCGCGGCCTCCACCACGCCCGACCAGGGCTTCACCACGGTGCAGGACCTGGCCACGCCCGAGGGCCGCGACTGGAGCCGCATGACCCGGCGCGACTGGTGCACGCTCTATCGCGAGGGCCGGATCACCGCCACGTTGCCGGAGAGCAGCGTCTTCCAGAAGGGCGACCGGCTCAGGGACATCGGCTACTGGAACCTGCTGTACGACCAGCTGGGCGCGGAAGGGTTCGAATACGCCGCGGACGGCAACGGCTACAGCTCGAACGTCATCAACACCAATGCCGCGGTGTCGTTCAACATCAACAACGAATTCGCGCCGGGCACGCAGTACCGCACGCTGTCGATCGGCTACTCGGGCATGTTCTCGGCGCTGTTCGACGCCATCGTCGCGCTGGCGAAGCAGCAGGGCATCGATTTCCAGTACCACCCCGACACCCGCCTGCATTCGATCCTCTGGAAGGGCGGCAAGGCGGCCTACACCTGCGCATCGCGCAGCGAACCCAACATCCCGGCCGGCGCGGGCGAGGCCGATGCCGCCTGGCTGGCGATGCCGCGCGCGGCGATCGACCTGGTCGCCCAGGCCACGCGGTTCGCGAGGCCCGGGGACGGTGCGGTGGACGTGCTCAACCACGAGCGTGTCAATCTGTATCTGGAATCGACCATCATGCAGCCGTCCTACAAGGTCGGCATGTTTTTCGACACGCCGTGGTGGGCGCCCGATGGCGACAACCCGCCGCCGTACCCTGCGCAGATCGTCGGCTACACCATCACCCCGGAAGCGATCGCCGCACTGAAGAAACAGCGCTTTCCCGCCGACGCCTGCAAGGCCATGGCGCAGCTGGCCTACACGCCCTACACCTCCGCCGCCGATCTCGTCGCCGCGATCGCGTCCATCACCGAGCAGCCGCTGGGTATCGCCCAGGTCAAGCAACTGGCGCAGGCCACGCGCAACGACACCATCGGGCCCAGCGTGAGCAATTCGCCGATCCGCATGGTGGTGTATTTCGGCGACAACGCGCTCGACCGCAAGCGCAAGCCGGTGTACGGCATCCTGGCCAGCTACGACGACGAGGACAACACCGCGTTCTGGCGCGAACTGGAGGTCGGCCCGGAACGCGACCGGGTGGTTCCCGCCTCGCAGGACACGCAGCCGCTGGAAGGCCCGCGCCTGGTCCCGTCGCGCATGGTGAAGATGCTGCGCAAGATGCTGGCGGAGCTGCACTACGGGCCGAACGCCGACTACAGCGCCGTGCCCGAACCGCTGGAGACGCGCTACATGGACTGGTCGCTTCCGCCCTTCAATGCCGGCTATCACGAGTGGGCGCCGCATTGCGACGTCGGCGACGTGCAGCGCAAGATCCGCAAGCCCTCCCAGCTCATCGAAGGCGTGGACGCGGACATCTTCATCGTCGGCGAGGCCTATTCCAACGACCAGGCCTGGGTGGAGGGCGCGTATTGCACGGCGGAGTCGGTCCTCAACGATTTCTTCGGCATCGAACCCATCATCGACGACCGCCAATACCCCTTCATCTGCCCGGAGTGATGGGCACCGCCATGCGGCACCGCCTGCGCGCGCACGGGCGATACCCACGCGTCGATGCACAAAAGGGCAATGAACAAAGGGCGATGAGCAGGCGGCATGCGTATCGCCCCTCGCCGATGTTTCGTCCCGTGCTCACCGCTCCGTCTGCTCGAGATGGGCGGTTTCGCCGTGCGCGCGTGCGCCAAGACCGCGCTCCGACACCGCAGACACCCTGCAACGGCCGTCCGTGCGATGCGTCCCGCCTCTACAGTGCCAGTCACGGTGACCGCGAGGGGGCGCAGTGCCGTCTCACGCACGGATTGGCCATGGGCGGCGCGCACACTGCGCGTCGCCCCTCACTGGAGGGGATCACGATGTCGCACGCAACAGCTCACCATCGCAACACGCATGCACGCAGTCACGCGGATGCATCCATGCAGACGCGCCGCCGGCCACGCCGGTCCTTCGCGAACCTGCGCCTGGCCGGCCTGGCCTGCGCGCTGGTCGTCGCGCTCGGCCACGTCAGCGCGCCCGCCGAGGCCTTCACCCAGAGCGGCTTCGGCCTGGGCTTCGGCAACGGCGTGCCGATGGGGCATGAATGGTTGACCCGGCTCTCCGCGCTGGAGCTGCTGGGCAACGACCCGGTGATCAAGCCGGACCCCAACGACCCCCGCCGCAACTGGCGCCAGGGCCTCGCCAGGAACACCAGCCTCGCCGGTGCGCAGGCCGAAGTGGCGCGCATCCGCGGCATGCCCAAGCCGGGAGATACCCGCTATCAATCCACCTACAAGCCGGTGTTCGACGCCATCATGGGCGAACGCTGGGTCGACATCGCCGGCTTCAACGCCACCAAGGGCATGCTCGGCGACGTCAACTGCTGGGACGCGGTGGCGCAGGAAGCGGCCGAGGCGCAGTACGACCACTTCATGCGCCGCTACGACGACATCGGCCCGCAGGGCGGCATCCACGCCGCCACCCAGTCGCAGCAGCGCTTCATCCGCTACTTCGTCGAGGCGGCCACCGCGCCGTCCACGCAGATGATGATGTGGGACGGCGGCGGTTACTCCGTGCAGGAGCAGGTCGACCGGAACTACTTCCTGTTCGGCCGCGCGGTGCACCTGTTCCAGGACTCCTTCAGCACCGAGCACACCGTGCGCCTGCCCGACGACAACTACACCACCATCCGCGAGGTGAAGAGCTACCTCTGCGCCGAGGGCTCGGAACAGCACACCCACGACATCGGCCAGATCCTCACCTATGCCAGCGGCGATGTGGTCTGGGTCCCGGGCACCCAGCTCAGCGTCGGCTGGTCCGGCTACAAACCCAGCAACATGAAAACCCCCGCACTGGTCGCCACCGAGGCCAGCAAGGACCTGTGGGCCGCCTTCATCCGCACCATGGCGCTGCCGCTGGCACAGCGCGACGCCGCTGCGCGCCGCGAGGCGCAGACCCTCGTCGAGAACTGGCTGAGCTTCAACCCCGACCAGATGCGCACCTGGTACGACAGCGACGGCCACCGCGACCGCACGTATGTGCTGATGCCCAATCAGCGCGGACCCGGCCAGAGCCAGACCCAGTGCATGCAGAACCTCAAGTTCCGCTCCCAGGCCGAGGCGGTGGAGAAGTTCCGCCGCGAACAGCGCCTGTGCCTGTACAACGTGCAGCCGATCGCGGGCTATGCCGACCTGTACGACCCCTCCGTGCACATGCCCTTCAACTGGGAATGGACCAGCAGCGGCAGCTGGAAGATTCCCCCGAACGACTGGCAGATCCCCACGCGTCCGGCCGATACCGGCCGCCGCCTGACCCTGCGCAGCGTCGACGGCCGCCCGCTCGGTGCGCCCGACGGCATCGCCAACAACAACTGGGTCTACGTGCGCCAGGGCATCGCCCCGCTCGGCATGGTGGCCGTGGACGCCGCCGGCGGCGGCCAGTACTTCCGCACCCTGCAGGACCCCACGCTGTTCCTCAGCTATACCGCCACCACCGGCGCGGTGAAGCTGTACAACTCGCCGAACCAGGCCAGCTTCCTGTCCGTCGCCATCCCCGGCGGCCGCTACACGCTGAAGAACCTGTACTGGAACCAGTGGATGTGGCTCAGCGGCGAATCGCCCTACGTCAGCCGCACCGGCAACCCGGGCAACGCCAACGCGCAGTGGGTGTTCGGCGAACCCTGAGCCGTCGCGGCTTGCCGCAGAACTTGACGCAGGACAGGCTTCATCCGCGCCGTGATTCAACCACGCCCCGGTCCCGCCCTTCCGTCATACCCCGAATCGGGCCTGAAGGCCCTCCTACGGCAGGCCACACCTCCCGTAGGAGCGGCTTCAGCCGCGACCTGCTCCAGCCGCGACCCGCTCCAGCCGCGACCCGCTCGAATCGCAGCCCCGGTTCCGCCATTGCTCCCTCCCGCCCACATCGGGCCTGAAGGCCCTCCTGCGGCAGGCCACACCTCCCGTAGGAGCGGCTTCAGCCGCGACCTGCTCCAGCCGCG
>CBFGMS010000066.1:0-20796 GCA_965649985.1 uncultured Gammaproteobacteria bacterium
CGCCGACATCGCCCCCGAACAGCGTCGCCAGTTGCCGCCGCTGCGGATGAGCATGCACCTGTGGAACGAGGCGCCCGAACGCCGGCTGCTGGTGCTGGACGGGCAGCGCCTGCGTCAGGGCGACGTGATCGGCGAGGTGGTGGTGGAACGCATCGACCGCGACGGCGCGGTGCTCGCTTGGCGCGGTGCGCGCATCCTGCTGCCGGCGGATTGATTGACGGGCACGCGAACCGACGCGGCGCGTGCGTCGCACTGAACGCGCGACATCCCGGCCCAGGCGCCATGCCGCATGCGAGAACGGCACCGCGACCGGGCGCAGTTCAGTCCCCGAGCCCTTCGCAGGCATAGCGACGCAGCAGGTCCGGCAGCGTCCGGCCCGGTTCGTCGCGGAACGTGGCGTCGAGCGTGTGCAGGGCCTCGATGCGGTCGAGGCGGAACGTGCGGAAATCGCCGCGCAGCTCGCACCAGGTCGCCAGCGTCCAGACGTCGCCCCAGAAGAAACAGCCGAGCGGCCGGACAACGCGCTGCGTGCGCTGCCCGGCCGGGTCGCGATAGTCCAGGCGCAGCGTGCGCCGGGATTCGATGGCCTCGCGCAGGGGCTCCAGATGGCCCAGCACCGCCGCATCCGGCCCGCTCGGGCCGGCGAACAGGCCCAGCCGCTCGGCGGCCGTACGTTCGGCCGTGGGCAGCACGCCCATGATCTTCGCCAGCGCCAGTTCGGCGTGCGCACCCAGCGCGGCGTCGATGCGCGGAAGCGCGATGCGCACGCAGGCCACCAGCGCCTGCGCCTCGCGCGAATCGAACATCAGCGGCGGCAGCGCGAAACCGCTGCGCATGCAGTACCCCACGCCGGCCTCGCCCTCGATCGGCACACCCTGCGCCTGCAGCGCGGCGATGTCGCGATAGATCGAACGCAGCGACACGCCCATGCGTTCGGCCAGGAACGCGGCCGTCGTCAGGCGACGGCCGCGCACCAGCTGCACGATGCGGAAGAGACGGTCGGCGCGACGCATGACGGTCTTCGGTGGCGGAGCGGGCCTCGCGGGCAACGCGGTCGTGCGCGAAGCACGCCGCGATGCCGCTGCGCGCTCACTCGCCCATGTAGCAGCAGTTGAGCTTGTTGCCGTCCAGGTCGCGGAAATACGCCGCGTAGAACCCGGGAGAACGCTGCCCCGGCGCGCCTTCATCGCTGCCGCCGAGTTCCAGCGCCTTCGCGTGGATCGCGTCCACCTGCTCGCGGCTGGCGGCCTGCAGCGCCACCATCACGCCGTTGCCCACCGTGGCCGGCTGCTTGTCGAAGGGGTAGGTGATGCCCAGCCCGGCGCCACCGTCGCCGTTGTCCCAGGCGATGAAGTAATCGGGCTCTTCCATCATCCGCTTGCCGCCGATCACGGCGAGCACGGCATCGTAGAAGGCCGCGGCGCGGGCAAGGTCGCGGGTTCCGAGGGTGGTGTAGGCAAGCATGGCGCTGTCTCCGGGAGGGGTGGCGTGAAGGGGAAGCCGCAGCCTAGACACCCGCTGCTGACAGCGTACTGTCAGCAGGGATGAAGAGGCGGTCGCGGGGGGGGGGGGGGGGGGGGGAGGGGACTTTCCTTTCCTGGTTTTCTTCCCCTCCGGCCCGCCGACGATGCGCCCTGCACGAGCTGCGCTGCGCGGCACGCAGGGCGCCGGCGCATGATCGGACGCGGATGGCTATGCTACGCCCCCGCACACCACCCGGCCGCCACCATGACCACCCACCGTTTCGCCCTCGACCGCGAGCACATCGCCCTCAACGACCTGCTCAAGCTGGTCGGCCTGTGCGACAGCGGTGGCGCCGCCAAGCACCTCATCGCCGAAGGCGCCGTGCGCGTCGATGGCGAGGTGGAACTGCGCAAGACCCGCAAGCTGCGCGGGGGTGAGGTGGTGGAAGCCGAAGGCGTGCGGGTCGAGGTGGTGGCCGGCTGAGCCGGACCGGCATGATCTACATCTCCCAGCTGAAGCTCGACACCACCCGCCTGCCGTCGACCTCCAGCGTGGCCTCCTCGCCGCGCACAGTGAGTCGGAATGCAGACGCCCGCGCGCTGCCCGCATAGGACACGACCAGCGACCTGGCGGCCACATCGAACGCCTGCACGCCCAGATCCTCGCGGAGCATCACGCCCGTCCGGTCGCCGGGCGCGAAAAACTTGATGCTCGCGACCGCCTCGGCATCGTCGTGACCGATCTCGAAGTACAGCCTGTACCCGTCTCCCTGGAAGGACAGCGACGATGTCGCATGTACCGGGAGGCTGATGCACAGCGCGAGCGCCGCAGCCACGAGAAGGAGGCGGATACGAGTCGGCATGCGCCGAAGGGAAGTCCGGCGCAGGGTGCAGGGTCGGCCGGTCACCCTGCCGTTGCGATGATCGCGGGCGTCGTCGTCCATTGCGCCACCTCAGCGGACCCGGGTGAAATGATGCGTGCGCATCAACGGATGACCGTCCGCACCGACATAGGCGACGGTCTCGGTCATCGTGCCTCCGTCGGCGGACACGGTGAAGACCCGGGTCGATGCGGGAACGCCACCCCTTGCCAGCTGCATCACCAGCACATTCGGCGCAGGCAGCGTGGTGGCCGTTTCATCGGCTTCCAGACTGCCGGTCACCGGCGCGGGCGTGCCGTCCAGACGGGTGGTGGCGACTGCGGACATCCGCTGGTCCTCGCCGTACACCACCTCCACGCGTGTATTCATCGCACCGTCCTCGCCCTCGGCGAACACGATCCGCACGCTCTTGGGGCGTGCCTCCGCCGGCATCGGAAGACGTTCCAGATCGACCGACCATTCGCCGATCAGCGGTGAGGGCGGCACCTGGTCCGCATGCGCGGCAGTACCGAACAACAGGCCCAACAGGCAGAGCATGGACGACAGCGCGCGCATGGAAGCTCCTTGATGTGGACGTGATGTGCATGCCTGTTCCGCCATCGTGGCTGCCGGGCACTGAAAAGCACGCATCGTGCGCGTTTTCAAGCCGCAGTCATCCTTGACTGCGAGCGGGTTCTTTTCGACAGGCGGCCGGGACGTGCAACGGCGGGCCGCCGCCGGCCGGGCGGCTAGTTCGCATCGTCCTCATCCGCTGCATGCATCTTTTCCCGCGCCGCCCGGAACGGATTGCCCGGATACCACTGCGGCCAGCGCTCTTCGTAGGACAGCGCCAGGCCCAGTTCGAAGAGGGCGGCGAGGTCCTGCACGGTGCCGTCGAGCTTCCAGGTGGCGGCGTCGTATTCGTCGGCGGGCTTGTGATAGCGGTTGGCGATGTAGTCCTGGCTGGCCGCATCGCCCGCGGCGGTGCCGCCGTCGAGCAGGTCGCGGCCGGCGCCGGCATACAGCGCGGGCACGCCGGCCTTGGCGAAATTGAAATGATCGGAGCGGAAGTAATAGCCGGCCGCCGGTTGCGATTCCTCGACCAGCCTCCTGCCCTGGCGTTCGACGATCGGCGCGAGGAGGTCTTCCAGTTCGGAATTGCCCTTGCCGACCACGGTGACGTCGCGCGTGCGGCCGGAGACGTTCATCGCGTCGATGTTGATCACGCCGACCGTCTTCGCCAGCGGGAACGCCGGATGCGCCACGTAGTACTGCGAACCGAGCAGGCCGGACTCCTCCAGCGTCACCGCGAGGAACAGCACCGAACGCCGCGGCTTGGCGCCTGCGGCCAGTGCGCCGGCGATTTCGAGGATGCCGGCCACGCCGGTGGCGTTGTCGACCGCCCCGTTGTAGATGCGGTCGTCGGACGCATCCCCGGCCGTCGCGTCATGCGTGCCGAGGTGATCCCAGTGCGCCATGTAGACCACGACCTCGTCGGCACGGTCGGTGCCGGGCAGCAGCGCCAGCACATTGCGCGATTCCTTTTCGACGACCGTGCTCTTCAGCGTGGCGCTGGCGGTGGCCGGCACGGGCACGGGCTTGAACCCCGGCCTGCCGGCCGCGGCACGCAGCGCGTCGAGATCCATGCCCGCCTCGGCGAACAGCGCCTTCGCCTGTTCGCCGGTGATCCAGCCCTGCAGCGGCAGGCGCGGTGCGGGGTCGTCGGTGGGCCGCAGGTCGTACTGCGCGCCCGACCAGGAATTCCTCACCACCTCCCAGCCGTAGGACGCCCCCTCGGTGTCGTGGACGATCAGCGCGGCGGCGGCACCCTTGCGCGCGGCTTCCTCGAACTTGTAGGTCCAGCGCCCGTAGTACGTCATGCGTTCGCCATCGAACAGGGTGGCGTCCTTCGCATGGAAGCCCGGGTCGTTGACCAGCATCACCACGGTCTTGCCCTTCACGTCGAGGCCGGCGTAGTCGTTCCAGCCGCGCTCCGGCGCGTCGACGCCGTAACCGACGAACACAATGTCGCTGGCCGCCAGCGTCACCTCCGGCTGGCCGGTGCGGGTGCCGAGCACCATGTCGGTGCCGAAGGCGAGCGTGCGTGTCTGGCCCGCCACCTCGATGCGCAGCGTGGTCGCCGGGTCGGCGGTGGTCTCCTGCATCGGCACGGTCTGCACGTAGCTGTCGCCGTTGCCGGGCGACAGGCCCATGCGCTCGAACTGCGTCTGCAGGTAGTCGACCGTCCTGTCCTCGCCCGGCGTGCCCGGCGCGCGGCCGCCGAACGCATCGGACGCCAGCACGCGCACGTGTTCGGCGAAGTCCGCCGGGTCGAGGGCGGGCTTGAAGGCGTAGACCGGGGCGGCCGTCGCTGCGGCATCGGGCGCCGCGGCGGCAGGCCGATCGGCGGTGCAGGCGCTCGTCGCGATCAGGCCCAGCACGGCAAGGGCGGCCGGCCTCCAGATCCGCGTGGCGTGGGGGTGTCGGTTCTGGCTCTGGTTCCGGATCTGGTCGAAGACGTGGTTCTGGATGTGGTGTTTCATCGGTATCGGCATCGGGTGGTGGGCGTCGGACGCATGCACGGATGAGCGCGCGAGGGCGTGGGGCGAGTGTACGCCCCTGCCGCGCGGCGGCGCCTGCGTATCGGCTCCGCGCCCGCACCGCCCCGGGCTCCGCATCCGGCCGCGCGGCATCTTCGTCCCGGGGACGGCGCCGGGCATTCGACGGCCCGTGGTCACGATGCGCGCCGTCCGTCCCGTCGAACCGCGGTCACGCAGTTATCGCTCCAGGTTGTGTGTACACTCGGGCCGTCCGGTCGGCCGTATACGATCGGCCGGACGGACGACGGGGTAGGCCGGGGCGAGCCGTCACCGGCGACAAGGGAGAACACCTGCGCATCGATCGCGCTTCGGCATTCCACAACATCAGCGAATCATTCTCTGGGGAATCGATCATGTCTCGTATCGCAAGGTGGGGCGCGGCCCTTGGCACGCTTTCACTGCTCAGTGTCGCGGCAGCGGCCTATCTGTATCCGAATACCGTCTCCACCCCGTTCACGGCCGCCGACGCGCCCGGGGCATCGCCCTCCGCGGCGCCGGCGATGTCCGCAGCGTCCGGCACGTCCGGCAGCGGCGGTCTGGGTGGCCGCGCAGCCGCCTCGCTCGACGGCAGCCGCGAGGACCGCAAGGGCACGTACATCGTGGTCTTCAAGGAGCCCGCGCTGGCCAGCTACAAGGGCACGCTGCCCGGGCTGCCGCAGCCGGAGCGTTTCCGCGACGAACAGGGCACCCTGCGCCTGGACAGCGACGGCGGCAATTCCGAACGCTACGTCGACTATCTCGAAAACCGCCAGGCGCAGATGGAAGCGCGCATGTCGACCATGCTGGGCCGCGACATCGCCCCGCGCCTGACCATGCAGCACGCGCTGAACGGCATGGTGGTCGACCTGAGCGACGCCGAGGCCCGCGCGATGCGCGCGATGTCCGACGTCCGCCTGGTCGAGGCCTATCGCGAATACGAACTGGACACCGACACCGGCCCGGCACTCATCGGCGCACCGCCGGTGTGGAACGGCACCAATCCCGGCGCACCCGCCGCCTACCGGGGCGAAGGCGTGGTGGTCGGCATCATCGATTCGGGCATCAATTTCGGCAGCCCGTCGTTTTCCGCGGTGGGCCCGGTCGACGGCTACACGCACACCAATCCGCTCGGCTCCGGCAACTATCTCGGCACCTGCGCCCCGGGCGGCGACGATGCGGGCCGCTGCAACGACAAGCTGATCGGCGGCTACGACTTCGTCTGCGGCGCACCGGTCAACGCCTGCACCAACGCCGCGCTGCGCGAGGAGCCCGGCTTCGGCGACACCAATTCGCACGGCAGCCACACCGCGGCCACGGTCGCCGGCAACCTGCGCGATGCGGTGTTCAGCGGCAACACCCTGCGCATCTCGGGCGTGGCGCCGCGCGCCAACGTCATCGCCTACGACGTGTGCTACACCGAGCTGTCCACCGGCCGCGGCCTGTGCGCCAACAGCGCGACCGTGGCGGCGGTGAACCAGGCGGTGGCCGACGGCATCGTCGATGTCATCAACTACTCCATCAGCGGCGGCCGCGACCCCTGGAGCGAAGCCACCTCGCTGGCGTTCCTGAGCGCGGTCGATTCGGGCATCTTCGTCGCCGCCTCCGCGGGCAACAGCGGCCCGGGCCCGGACACCATGGGCCACCACGAGCCGTGGGTCAGCTCCACGGCCGCAGCCAACCACGGCCGCGCGGGCTTCAGCATCGCGATGTCGGTCACCGGTCCGGCGCCCGTGCCGGCCAATCTGGCACCGCTCATCGTCAACCAGGGCACCGGCGGCGTCAGCTTCAACGCGACCATCCCCGGGAGCACCCCGCTGCGCATCAGCGCCGGCATCGACACCGCCAGCGACGGCTGCGCGGCCTATCCGGCCAATACCTTCGCCGGCGCGATCGCGGTGATCCGCCGCGGCACCTGCTCGTTCGCGATCAAGACCAACAACGCCGCCGCCGCCGGTGCGGTGGCGGTGGTGATCGCCAACAACGCCGCCGGCGTCATCCTGCCCACGGTCCCGGGCACCACCGTCCCCGTGTTCAGCGTGACCCAGGCCGAAGGCGATGCGCTGCGCAATTTCGGTCAGACCAATCCGGCCACGGCCACCGCGCAGATCACCTACCCCGCGCTCCCGGTGCCGAACGTGCCCGACGCGCTGGCGGCGTTCAGTTCGCGCGGCCCGGCCAGCACCTACAACATCCTGAAACCCGACATCACCGCACCGGGCGTCGATGTGCTGGCCACCGTCGCAGGCACCACCCTGACCGGTTCGGAGGACGCGGTGGGCCTGCTCAGCGGCACCTCGATGGCCTCGCCTCACCAGGCCGGCGCCGCGGCGCTCATCCGCCAGGCCCGTCCGGGCTGGACCGCGCCGGAGATCAAGTCCGCGCTGGCGATGACCGCCGACCAGACCGTGCTGCTGGAGGACACCGTCACGCCGGCCAACCCCTTCGCCCGCGGCAGCGGCCGGGTGCGGGTGGACCGTGCGATCAACGCCGGACTGGTGCTGGATGAAACGCTCGCCAACTACCAGGCGGCCAACCCGGCCATCGGCGGCGACCCAGCCACACTCAATCAGCCCAACCTCTACACCCGCAACTGCTCGCCGATCTGCACCTTCTACCGCACCTTCCGCAACACACGCGCCACCTCCGCCACCTGGCGTGTGCAGCTGCAGGGCATCAGCGGTTCGGTGCCGACGTTCATGACGGTGCCCGGCAACGGCACGCTGCGGGTGAAGTTCACGGTCTACGGCTTCAGCCTGCCCGCCAACGGGGCGACGCAGTTCGGCACCCTGGTGCTGACCCCGGCCACCGGCAGCCTGCCGGTGCTGCGTCTGCCGGTGGGTGTGGCGGTGCAGCCGCCGTCGCTGTCGATCCCGGCCTCGCTGTCGCTGTCGGTCGCCACCAACGGCGTGGGCTCGGTGTATTTCCCGCTCGCCAACACCGGCGGATCGGGGCTGAGCTACACCTTCAGCAACACCGGCACCGCCGCGCAGCGCGTGGTCGACGCCCCCAACACCGGCGTGGCCAGCGGCTTCCGCAACACCGTCTACACCGACCCGGCCACGGCAGGTTCCCAGGCGCAGTTCTCGGCCGACGATTTCGTCCTCGACCAGCCCACCCAGGTCACCTCGCTGCTGGTGAGCGGGTTCGTGGTCAGCAATGTCCCGCTGACCACCGCCGCGGTCAACCTCACCTGGAGTCTCTACCCGGATGCGGGCGGGTTGCCGGCGGGCAATCCGCAGACCAACCCGGCCGCTGCGCTGTGGACCTACACTTCCACGCCGACCGGTCCGGGCGTGACGACGGTGGGCGCCAGCGAGATCCAGCTCAACCTGGTCGCCGCCGGGCAGAACGTCACCCTGCCGCCGGGCCGCTACTGGCTGGTGGTCAACACCCGCGGCACCTTCGCCAACCGCTTCGCGCACTACGGGTCGAATACCCCCAGCGGCAACGCCGGCTTCGCCTCGCTCACCGTCGCGACCAACGGCACCGGCAGCTGGGCCGCCAACCCCAGCTTCCCCGGCCTGACCATGCGCATTCTCGGCAACGTGCCCTGCGGCGCGCCGTGGATCGGCGGCACCTACGCCAGCTCCGGCACCCTCGCCGCCGGCGCCAGCGTCCAGGCGATGACCGTGGCCTACGCCACCGGCCTCGCGCCGGGCAGCTACCGGGCGAACGTCTGCGTGCAGAGCAACGACCCGGTGACGCCGTCGCTGGCGGTCCCGGTGAACCTGACGGTCACCCCCTGACGGTCGCGCCGTAACGATCGACGGTGAGCGGCCTCCGGCCGCGGCTCCGCGATGCACCACAAGAAGGGCCCGGTTCGCCGGGCCCTTCTTTCGTCTGGGAGTGCGTGAACGCTCCGCCACAGTGGCCGGTCCGCAGGCCGGCGACACCCGGGCGCGCAGCCCGACGCGACACCGGTCGCGACGCCCGGCATCCGACGGCCGCGACGACGTCCGGGACACCCGCGTCCCGTCCGGACCACGACGCTCCCCGACCGCGGCCCGCGCCTCCCGCCCGTCGCCGGGTTGGCGCTACAGTGGCGGTCCCGGCGCGCCGACGCCAGACGACAGGAGCCTCCCCATGTCCACGCTCACCGACGACCTCATGTCGCAACTCCAGGGCGCGCCGCTGCAGAAGATCGCCCAGCAACTGGGGACCGACCCGCAGCAGGCCGCCGGCGCGGTGGGCGCGGCGCTGCCGTTGCTGATGGGCGCGCTGGGCCGCAATGCCAGCCAGCCGCAGGGCGCCGAAGCCCTGCTCGGTGCGCTGCAGCGCAACCATGTCGGCGCGGCCGGCGGCGGCGATCTGGGCGGCCTGCTCGGCGCGGTGCTCGGCGGTGGCGGCGGCAAGGCCGCGGACGGCGCCGGCATCCTGGGCCATGTGCTGGGCGGGCGTCAGGACTCCGCCGCGCAGCAGCTCGGCGCCGCCACCGGCCTCGGCGGCGACCGTGCCGGCCAACTGATGAAGATCCTCGCGCCCATCGTCATGGCCTACCTTGCCAAACGCATGTTCAGCGGCAGCGAACCCGGCGCCTCCGCGCCCAGCGGCAATGTCACCGCCGACGTGCTGGGCGCGATCCTCGGCCAGGAACAACGCCAGGTGCGCCAGCAGGGCGGCCTCTCCGGCGGCCTGCTCGGCGCGGTGCTCGACAAGGACGGCGACGGCGATGTGGATCTCTCCGACATGCTCAGGCTGGGCAGCGGGCTGCTGGGCGGCAAGCGTTGAGCGCGCCCGGCCCGCGCTGCCCGCAGCGGCGGCATCACCGGCCTGTGGCGGCCGCGGCCGTGCTGTTGTCGGCACTTGCGCTGTCCGGCTGCGAGCGCGGGCCGTCGCGGACGCAGATCCAGAACGACCTGTCGACGCGATACCCCGACTGCCGCGTGGTCCAGCAGCTCTCCGGCGAAGGCGATGCCGAGCAGATCTACTACCTGATCACACTGGACTGCCGCAGCGCACCGCAGCTGCGGGAAGCCGAGGTGGGATACCGACGGGAACAAGGCAAATGGCAGCTGGTCCATTTCGAACGGGGATCGACACCGAGGCGTTGATGCCCGTCTGTGGCGACATCGCGATGAGGCATGACACGACCACCTCTTCCGGATGGCGGCGCCCGCGATGCGACTCCTGATCTTCGGCAACGCCGGCTCCGGCAAGAGCACACTCGCCAGGGCGCAGTCCGCCCGGCATGCGCTGCCGCATCTGGACCTGGACACCATCGTCTGGGAACCCGGCCAGGTCGCGGTCGCACGTGCGCCGGAGGCGGTCCGGGCCGATCTGGAGGCCTTCATCGCGGCGAACGCCGGCTGGGTGATCGAGGGCTGCTATGGCGAGCTGGTCGAATGGGCCGCGCCGGCCAGTACCCGGCTGGTGTTCCTGAATCCGGGACTGGATGCCTGTCTCGCCAACAACCGGCGTCGGCCCTGGGAACCGCATAAATACGCATCCCCGGACGCACAGAACGCCATGCTCGAGCACCTGCAGGCCTGGGTCGCCGGTTATTACGTGCGCGACGATGCATGGTCCTTGGCAGAACATCGCCGCGTCTTCGATGCCTATGTCGGGGAGAAGCGTGAACTGACCCGCCTCTGCGATGACCCGCATGCAGGTCTGGATAGCCAGCGGGCGGATTGACCCCATGCAGCCGTGCGGGATGTCCGACGCGGCAGCATCGGCCATGCCCGGCACCCGCGGCATGGCGCCAGACCGATAGCTCCGGGCTATCAATCCGGTCGAAACAATCGAATGTCCTTGATCGGAGCGCAGGCGTAGGGTGTATGAACGTACCTGCGGCGTCTGCACGCTGCGGCGCTCATCCGACCCAGCCCACCCCAAGGAGATCCGCCATGACCACCGAACCGAAGTGCCCCTTCCACGAGATCGTGGCCGTCCACGCCCGCGCCGGTGCCAAGGGCAACGCGCAGTGGTGGCCCGACCAGCTGCGCCTGAACATCCTGCGCCAGCACTCGCCGCTGTCCGACCCGATGGACAAGGGCTACGACTATGCGAAGGAATTCTCCGAACTCGATCTCGACGCGGTCATGGCCGACCTCAAGGCGCTGATGACCGACTCACAGGCCTGGTGGCCGGCGGATTACGGCCATTACGGCCCGTTCTTCATCCGCATGGCCTGGCACGCCGCGGGCACCTACCGCGTGGGCGATGGCCGCGGCGGCGCCAGCCGTGGCGCGCAGCGTTTCGCGCCGGAGAACAGCTGGCCCGACAACGGCAATCTAGACAAGGCCCGCCGCCTGCTGTGGCCGATCAAGCGCAAGTACGGCCGCGCGCTGTCCTGGGCCGACCTGCTGGTCCTCGCCGGCAACGCGGCGCTGGAATCCATGGGCTTCAAGACCTTCGGCTTCGGCGGAGGCCGCGCCGACGTGTACGAGTCGCCGGAAGACATCGACTGGGGCCCGGAGACCACGTGGCTGGGCGATGAGCGCTACAGCGGCGACCGCGAACTGGCCGGCTCGCTGGCTGCGGTACAGATGGGCCTGATCTACGTGAACCCGGAAGGCCCCAACGGCAATCCCGACCCGCTGGCCTCGGCCCGCGACATCCGCGAGACCTTCGCCCGCATGGCGATGGACGACGCCGAGACCGTCGCCCTGGTGGCCGGCGGCCACACCTTCGGCAAGTGCCACGGCGCCGGCGATGCCGCGCTGGTCGGCCGCGAGCCGGAAGCCGGCGATCTGGAGTCGCTGGGCTTCGGCTGGCTGAGCAAGCACGGCACCGGCCTCGGCGGCGACGCCATCACCAGCGGCATCGAAGGTGCGTGGACGCCCACCCCGACGAAGTGGGACATGAGCTACTTCGAGACCCTGTTCGGCTACGAATGGGAACTGACCAAGAGCCCGGCCGGCGCGCACCAGTGGAAGCCCAAGGGCGATGCCGGCGCCGGCACCGTGCCCGACGCGCACGACCCCAACAAGCGCCACCAGCCGATGATGACCACCGCCGACCTCGCGATGCGCTTCGACCCGGCCTACGAGACGATCTCGCGCGACTTCATGGCCAATCCGGAGAAGTTTGCCGATGCCTTCGCCCGTGCCTGGTTCAAGCTGACCCACCGCGACATGGGCCCGCTGCCTCGCTACCTCGGCAAACTGGTCCCGAACGAGGAGCTGATCTGGCAGGACCCGGTGCCCGCCGTGGACCATCCGCTGGTCGACGCCGGCGACATCGCCGCGCTGAAGGCCAGACTGCTGGACAGCGGCCTGAGCATCCCGCAGCTCGTCCGCACCGCGTGGGCCTCGGCCGCGAGCTTCCGCGGCAGCGACCGCCGCGGCGGCGCCAACGGCGCGCGCATCCGTCTTGCCCCGCAGAAGGACTGGGCCGCCAACGACCCGGCCGAACTGGCCAAGGTGCTCGGCGTGCTCGAAGACATCCAGCGCGACTTCAACGCCTCGGCCTCCGGCGGCAAAAAGATCTCCCTGGCCGACCTCATCGTGCTCGGCGGCTGCGCGGCGGTGGAAGCGGCGGCGAAGAAGGGCGGCGTGGAGGTCACCGTGCCCTTCACTCCCGGCCGCACCGACGCCACCGACGCCCAGACCGACGCCGAGTCCTTCGCTCCGCTGGAGCCCAGGGCCGACGGTTTCCGCAACTACGCCGCGCCCAGCCACGCCGGCAGCGCCGCGGAATGGCTGATCGACAAGGCCCAGCTGCTGATGCTGACCGCACCGGAGATGACCGTGCTGGTCGGCGGCCTGCGCGCGCTGGACGCCAATACCGGCGGCGCGAAGCACGGCGTGTTCACCGACCGTCCGGGCACCCTGAGCAACGACATGTTCGTCAATCTGCTCGACATGGGCACCCGCTGGCAGCGTTCCGACGCCGACCGCAACGTGTTGGAAGGCCTGGATCGCCAGACCGGCGAGCGCAAATGGACCGCCACCGTGGTCGACCTGGTGTTCGGCTCCAACTCGCAGCTGCGCGCCCTGGCCGAGGTCTACGCCGCCGACGATGCGAAGGAGAAGTTCGTCCACGACTTCGTGGCGGCATGGACCAAGGTGATGGAACTGGATCGCTTCGACCTGCATCGCTGATGTGGGGGCGGCGTGCGCGTCGACCCGCGCTCGCGCGGATCCACGCCACGCCGCCGAACTCGGCGAGAGAGCGACTGCACACGACGAAGCCGGCTCGCGCCGGCTTCGTCGTTCCGGAATGGGCGCGCCGGAAGATGCCGATGCCGGAATGCGGTCGCTGCCGCACATCGCCCGCACCCCATGCGCGTGACGCGACGACTATCGGATGTCATCCCCAGCGCAGCGATTGACCTGCCTTCCGAGCAGGCCCCGCGGACTGTCATCGCGATCGCGACATCACAGCGCGTCGATATCGCCCAGCGCGCGGATCAACCGCCGCGCGCGCTTGTCCGGCCTGGTCTCCGGCGGCAGATACCCCGCCCGCGCCGCGCGCGCCTGCGCCAGCGCCTCCGCGCGTCGCGCCTGCGAGGCTTCAGACTCGGCATACAGCGTGCGCGCCACGCTGGCCGGCCCGCGCACATCGCTCAGGGCCAGCACCGCGATCTCGAACACTTCGTCCCCGCGCACGATGCGCACCGCATCGCCCACCCGCACCCCGCGCGAGGCCTTCGCGCGCTGGCCGCCCACCTCGACCTTGCCGGTCTCGATCGCCTGTTTGGCCAGGCTGCGGGTCTTGAAGAAACGCGCGGCCCAGAGCCAGAGGTCGAGGCGGGTGGTGGGCTCGGGAAGCGTCATTGCGGATATCGGGTATGCAGCGGGATACGTCGAGTATGAAACAGTGGCCCATCGAGCGCGCGCGTCGGAAAGGCGACACACGGCCTGCATCAGGCCGGATTGCCGATACGACACTCGGGAACCCGCCCGTGCAGGGCAGGCCACGCGCCCGGACGCGGCTGTGCGCCGAACATGCTCTGCCGCAAACGCAGACGGCCGCCCGAAGGCGGCCGTCCAGCGATGCCTGCCCGCGCGCTGCGCAGGCGGGATGCGCCTTACTCGGCAGCGGCAGCGGCGGCAGCGGCCTGCGCTTCGGCCTTGGCCTTGGCGACGGCGGACAGGTCTTCCTTGATGCGCGCCTTCTTGCCCTGCAGACCGCGCAGGTAGTACAGCTTGCCGGCGCGGACGGCGCCGCGGCGCTTGACCTCGACCGAGTCGATGGTCGGGCTGTGGCTCTGGAACACGCGCTCCACGCCGTAGCCGTGGGAAATCTTGCGCACGGTGAACGAGGAGTTCAGGCCGCCGTTCTTCTTCGCGATGACCACGCCTTCATAGGCCTGGACGCGTTCGCGGTTGCCTTCCTTGACCTTGACGTTGACGACGACGGTGTCGCCGGGGCCGAAGGCGGGCAGCGTGCGCTGCACCTGTTCGGCCTCGAACTGCTGAAGGAGCGTGTTGAGCGAGGGCTTGTTCATGGGTCTGGCCTTGTTGTGGGTGCCCGGGCGTCGATCCGAAGACCGCGTCCGCGGCTGTTGTTGCGCGAGTGCACGTGGACCCGCGTCATGGCATGGGGTACCGCAGGGTGTCGCTGGAGTGTCGCAAGACCCGCCGGGAGCGGGGTACAGCAAAGGTTAGCCGCCTATCATAACCGCAGCCCGGGGACGGGTGCCAGTCCGGCGACCGGCGGCGGCTCGTGGCCGCCATCGTACGCACGACCGGAAGCCAGCCTGTGGCCGCCCACCGCGCTCAGCGGTCCTGCCCGGACCCATCTGGCGGACTGGGTGCGGTATTCGGGCCATCGTCTGTGGCCGGCGCCCCTTCCTCCGGCCCGCTGGCCGAGTCGGTCGCCTGGGCCTGCCCGGCGGCGGCCTGTTCGGACAGGAAGGCCTCGAGCAGTGCGCGGTCGGCTCTGGACAGCGCGTCGCGGTCGATCAGCTCCGGGCGCCGCAGCCAGGTCCGGCCCAGCGACTGCTGCCGCCGCCATTTCGCGATCTCGGCGTGGTTGCCGGACAAGAGGACCGGAGGCACCTCGCCGAGCGGGTGCGAGACCGGCCGGGTGTAGTGCGGGCAATCGAGCAGACCGCCCTCACCCTCGAAACTGTCCTGAGCGGCGGATTCGGCATCGTTGAGCGCGCCGGGCAGCAGCCGGGCGACGGCATCGACCACCACGGCCGCCGCCAGTTCACCGCCGGACAGCACGTAGTCGCCGATCGACAGTTCCTCGTCCACCTCGGCCCGCAGCAGCCGCTCGTCCACGCCCTCGTAACGGCCGCAGAGCAGGATCAGCCGCGGCGCATCGGCCAGCACACGGGCCTTGGCCTGCGTGAGGGGCGCTCCCTGCGGGCTCATGTAGATCACCCGCGCCGGCTGCGGATCGGCCGCACGCGCTGCCTGCAGCGCCGCACGCAGCGGGTCGATCAGCATGACCATCCCCGGCCCGCCGCCGAACGGCCGGTCGTCGACCCGCCGGTAATTGCCCTCGGCGTAGTCGCGCGGGTTCCACCCGGCCAGCGCCAACAGCCCGCGCTCCTGCGCACGCCCGACCACCCCGTGCCCGGCGATCTGGGCGACGAAGTCGGGGAACAGGCTGATGAGATCGATGCGCATGGAGAGCCGGGATTGGGAATGGGGAGCGGGGAAAACCTGCCGCACGATTGCATGCTGGATTCACGCCACGGGCAAAGAAGACGCCGTCATCCCGAGCGCAGCGAGGGATCTGCCTGGTGCGTTTGAATGACCGGGCGTTGTCGGGCGCGGCCTTGTCGCCTGGAAACATCCCAAAGCAGGTCCCTCGCCATGCTCGGGACGCCAACAGTGGCGACACCGACGCGTGGTACGCGGCGGGTGGAGTCATCCAACTCGCATTCACGCATTTCGGGTCATCGCATCCAGAGCCCACGATCCCATGGCCCGGACGACGAATCACACATCACCAAGCGCGAACCACGCATTCCGGACCACGAATCCGGAACCCAGAATCGCGAATCACCAATCCCGGCCCTCAAAAATCCGCATCCCATTCCACCACGATGCGGCCGGCGTCGAAATCGAGCACGTGCACGTAGTCGGGGCGGATGAAGGGAATCAGGCGCTCGCGGTCGCCGCGGGCGATCAGCACATCGTTGGCGCCATTCGAAAACACGCAGGCCACGGTGCCGAAGTCGACACCCTCGGTGTTTTCCACGCGCATGCCTTCCAGATCGACCCAGTAGAACTCGCCGGGCCTGGGCGGCGGCAGCGCGCTGCGCGGGACATGGATCTCGGTACCGCGCAAAGCCTCGGCGGCGTCGCGGTCGTCGATGCCGGGCAGGGTCGCGATCAGGCCCTTGCCGCCCGCGCGGCCCTTCGCACCGGCGATCTCGCGTTCGCGGCCGAGGGCATCGCGCAGGATCCAGGGCTGGTAGCGGAACACGTTGCCGGCTGGCTCGGTCAGGGACTCGAGCTTCACTTCGCCACGCACGCCAAACGCGCCGTGGATCCTGCCGATGAGGATGCGGCGCGTCGGGTCGTTCATTGCAGTGTCCGGTTGGCGGCGACTCGGGGGACGGGCCGCGCGGAAAACGCGCCGGCCCCGGAGTCAGCCGACCCGCCTCAGGCCGCGGGGGCCTCGGCAGCCGCGGCCTTGGCCGCCTGCTTGTAGAGATTGGCGACCTTGTCGGTCATCTGGGCGCCGTTGTCCACCCAGTACTTCACGCGCTCGACGTCCAGCTCGACGGGCTTGTCGTTGCCGGAGGCGACCGGGTTGTAGAAGCCCACGCGCTCGATGTTGCGGCCGTCGCGGGCGTTGCGGCTGTCGGTGACGATGATGTGGTAGAAGGGGCGCTTCTTCGCGCCGCCACGGGTGAGGCGAATCTTGACCATGTGCGTCTCGGTGTTGCCCAGCTGCCGGGATGGCAGGGTAAGCCGGACATGATAACGCATCGGCAAGAGCGTCGGAACCCTCCCCGGCCCGGGCCCACCCGTCCGGGCTGGCGATGCAACCCCGCAGGCCGACGGCCCCGCAGCCGGCCTTGACCGGCCCGAGGCTCAGCCGGCGAACCGGTCCGTCGCCCGGATCAGCACGTCGACGGTCTCCGGCTCATAGGCCGAATGCCCGGAGGTGGGCGTGATCGCGAGCTCGGCCTTCGGCCAGGCCTTGTGCAGGTCCCAGGCGTTCTGGACCGGGCAGACCACGTCGTAGCGGCCGTGCACGATCAGGCCTGGGATGCCGGCGATGCGGTGCGCGTCGCGCAGCAGCTGGTCGTCGACCTCGAAGAAGCCGCCGTTGACGAAGTAGTGGTTCTCGATACGGGCGAAGGCCAGGGCGAAGGCCTCGTCCTCGTGGCCGTCGACGAAATGCGGGTCGACGCGCAGGAAGCTGGTGGCGCCTTCCCACACGCTCCAGGCGCGGGCCGCGGCCAGCCGCACCGCCGGGTCGTCGCTGGTCAGGCGGCGGTGGTAGGCCGACATCAGATCGTGGCGCTCGACCGGCGGAATCGCCGCCAGGTACCGCTCCCACGGCTCCGGGAACAGGCGCGAGGCGCCTTCCTGGTAGAACCACTCCAGCTCCCAGCGACGCAGCATGAAGATGCCGCGCAGCACCAGCTCGGTGACCCGGTCGGGGTGGGTTTCGGCATAGGCCAGCGCGAGGGTGGACCCCCACGAGCCGCCGAACACCTGCCAGCGCGCGATGCCGAGGTGCTCGCGCAGCGCCTCGATGTCCGCCACCAGATGCCAGGTGGTGTTGTCGACCAGGTCGGCATGCGGCGTGGAGCGCCCGGCGCCACGCTGGTCGAACAGCACGATGCGGTACTTCGCTGGGTCGTGGAAACGCCGCATCTTGTCGCTGCAGCCCGCACCGGGGCCGCCGTGCAGCAGCACCACCGGCTTGCCGTCCGGGTTGCCGCACTGTTCGTAGTACAGCGAGTGCCGGTCGTCGACCTGCAGGCGGCCGGTGTCGTAGGTCGAAATCTCGGGGTAGAAGCTGCGCATGGACGCTCCGGAAGAATGGCGGGTGGCGCTGGATGGCGAGCGGGCTGGCGAAGACCGGAGTTTATCAGCCGTCCCCGGCCGCTCCGCCTGCCCTGTCTTCGTCACCCCCGCCCAGCGCGGCATCGGAGGACTGCCCGCGCCGCACGACATGGGCCAGCAGCAGGCCGGCGGCATGCGGGCCGAGCGGGTCGCGACCACTGCGCCACTGCTGCGCGGCCAGGCGCTCGAGTGCGGCGAGCGCGGCCTCGGTCCCGGTGCCGGCCAGGAACGCGGGCTCCGTGCGCCAACCGGCATCCACCATCAGCAGCGACTGCAGCGCATGGTCCTTGTTGGCCGCGCCCGGCCCGGTGAAGTCGCGATTGCGCGCGGCGAGGCCGAGCGACAGGGCTGCCTCGACTTCGACCCGCTCGGGTGTGCCCGCGGGCAGCCGGCGCGCGAGCGCGGCGAGCCCGCGCAGCAGGATGTAGTGGTAGGCGGGCCGTGCGTTGTGCGGGTCGAGCCAGCGGCCGGCGTAGGGGCCGTCGCGCAATTGGCCGGGGATCATGCCGAAACGCGCCTTGTCGAGCGCCGCGTCCAGCCACCGCGCCTCGCCGGTGGCCGCGTACAGCTCGGCAAGCAGATGGACGCTGAAGGCGTTGTAGTTCCAGTTGACCGAGAGCGGCTGCGCGATCGCCCACTCGCCCATGCGCCGCGCCGCGTCCAGCCAGCGCGCTTCCCCGCTGGCCGCATGCAGCGCCAGCAGTGCCGCGCCGCACTCGCCGTTGTCGAACTGCAGACCGCCATCGCCCAGGTCGTCGACGGTCCAGCCGTTGCGGGTGACGTGCTGCAGCCGGCCCTCGCGCTCGGCGGCCTGCAGGAATCGGGCGGAGGCCTTGAACGGCGCACTGTCGGCGACGCCGCGCGATGCGGGAAAGGGGCACAGCGTGCCGCCGGCCTCGGCCTGCGCCCAGAGCAGGAACTCGCCGGCGTCGGTCGCCACCGCGAGCGCGCGCCGGCGCGCGGCATCGGTGCCCGCCGCTTCGCCGAGCGCGAGGGCGCCGATCAGCACCGCCGCCGGTTCGCGCAGCGGGCGCCCCAACTGGAGCGGATCCATCCCGACCCGCCACCAGCGCAGCGTCTCCAGCCGCGGCAGCGAACGGGCGGCCAGGCGGCGCGCTTCCTCGGCCTGCAGCGGGGCTGCGGACGGGATCGGCTGGAAGCGCTCCTTCACCTCAGGAATGCCGGCGCGTTCGCCCAGCAGGCGTCGCGCCTGTTCCACGGCGTCGGTCAGCGCAGCGGCATCGCGGGCGGCCATCGCCGCCGCCGTGGCCGCGCGCAGTTCGGCCTCGCCGGGGCTGGCCGAACCCGCCACGGACAGACCAGCAGCGGCCGGGGCCGCAGCGAGCGCCTCCGACCCATCGCCGCGACAGCCGCTCAGCAGGACAGGCAGACACAGCAGGACCGGCAGTGCGCTGCGGGCGACGCGGTTGCGGGCCATGGCGTTGAATCTCCCGGTGGGCAGGACCGGCCCACCATCCGCGACCACGGCGCTATGCACACCTGCCAAGGGTCACCCGGTCGCGGCCTTCCAGGTCGGCATGGGTCGCGATCTCGACGAAACCGGCCTGCGCCAGCAGCCCGCGGATCGCCTCGCCCTGGTCGAGGCCGTGCTCCAGCAGCAGCCAGCCGCCCGGGTGCAGATGCAGCGGGGCGCCGGCGACGATCGCGCGGATGGCCTCCAGGCCGTCCGCACCGGACGCCAGCGCGGTGGCAGGCTCGAAGCGCAGGTCGCCGCGCTGCAGGTGCGCGTCGCCCGCGGCGATGTAGGGCGGATTGCTGGCGATCAGGTCGCAGCGCGCGCCGTCCAGCGCCGCGGCCAGGGCGCCGAACCAGTCGTCCCAGTGGCCGGCGAGGCAGTGCACATGGCCGAGCCCGAGCCGCGCCGCATTCGCACGCGCCATGGCCAGCGCACCGTGACTGGCATCGGTGGCGTAGACACGCGCCCGTGGGCGCTCGCTGGCGATGGCCAGGGCGATGGCGCCGCTGCCGGTGCCCAGATCGGCCACGACCAGCGGGCGGTCGACGTGCAGACGCTCGAGGGCCAGCTCGACCAGCCGTTCGGTCTCGGGCCGCGGGATGAGCGTGTCGGGGCCGACCTCCAGGTCGAGCGTCCAGAACCCGCGCCGGCCCACGAGGTAGGCGACGGGCTCGCCCTCCACGCGACGGGCGACGAGGCGCTCGAACACCGAGGCCTGCGCTGCAGGAACCGCGGCATCCCCCCAGGCGTAGAGCCAGCTGCGCGACTTGCCCAGCGCGTGCGCCAGCAGGGTCTCGGCCTCGGCACGGGCCTCGGCTGCTGTGCCGGCAGTCGGCAGCATCCGCGACGCGGCGGCGCGCAGGCAGGCCTCGACCGTGGACGCACCGCGCTCATGCATCGTCGTCATGCGTGGCGCCGCCCATGCCTGCGGAGGCGGGCGCAGTGGCCGGGATGCGGGCGGGCGGCCGCAGCGAGCGGAGGCTGCACCGGCCGGGCGATGGCGGACCCGGATTGCAGGCGATATTGATTCATGAAAACTATCATAACGATAGAGTCAATTCATTTGCTTGATTGATAGCGGATGCCTACCATACGCCTCGTTGTGATCGACACAACCTTTCGGTCACGCCACCGCACATGCGGATTTCGTCTCTCACCCCACACCCCAAAGGATCCCATTCATGTCGCTGATCAACACCCAGATCCAGCCGTTCAAGGCCACCGCCTACCACGCCGGCGAGTTCGTCCAGATCACGGACGAGTCCCTCAAGGGCAAGTGGTCGGTGCTGATCTTCATGCCCGCCGCCTTCACCTTCAACTGCCCGACCGAGGTCGAAGACGCCGCGAACAACTACGACGCGTTCAAGAAGGCCGGCGCCGAGGTCTACATCGTCACCACCGACACCCATTTCGCGCACAAGATCTGGCACGACACCTCGCCGGCCGTCGGCAAGGCCCAGTTCCCGCTGGTCGGCGACCCGACCCACC
>CBFGMS010000067.1:0-20716 GCA_965649985.1 uncultured Gammaproteobacteria bacterium
CTCCTGGGCGGCGGCGGCGTGGTGCTGATCGCCCCCGGCGCGGGCGCGCTCGGCGTGTCCGCCATCGGCGGCAACGGCGGCAGTCAGCTGATCGGCAACAACGAATCCGAAGGCCCGGGCGGTGGCGGCGGTGGCGGTTTCGTGGCCGTCCCCGGCGGGCTCGGCACGGCGGCCGGAGGCGGCAACGGCCTGACCACGTCGGGCGCGATGACCGAGTTCACGCCCAACGGCGCCACCCGCGGCGGCGCCGGCAGCGTCATCGCCGCCCCCGCACGCAGCGCGGTGCCGATCTGCGACTTCACCGGCGCGTCGGACCTGCAGGTCACCAAGACCAACACGCCGGCCAGCGGCCCGTCCGACCTGCCCGCCGACACCGTCGCGTCGGGCGCCACCACCACCTACACCGTGGTGGTGACCAACAACGGCCCGGACGCGGTGGCCAGCGCGCGCATCGTCGATACCCCGGGTGCGGGCCTGAGTTGCCCGCCCGCCACTCCGGTCACCTGCACCAGTCCTACCGCTGGCGCCTGCCCGGCCGGGCCGCTCACCGTGGCCGATCTGGCCGCCGGTGTCGCGCTCGGCGCGTTGCCGGCCACGCCGGGTGCGAATACCGCGACGTTCGTGTTTTCATGCGGGGTGCAGTAGGCGGCCGCGCCGGTACTCGGCATCGGTCGCGACGCGGTAGACGCTCGCACGCCCCGCGCCGGGGCGCGGGCGGACTCCTCCCGGGGAAGGAGGAGCGTATCGGGGAGACGGGCGGATGCCCGTCCACACCGGGCCTGCACGTGCCGGCCGCAAGGGTCTGTCCGCGTTCCCCTTCCGGGAGTGCGCGACGCCCTGTCGAGAGTGTTGTCCAGTCGTTGTCCAGTGGTTCCAAGGGGGGAATATGACGCGCCAGACCATGCCGACCGCACAGCCGGTCATCCGTGTACCCGTTTCCGGCCCGATGCTGCGCATGCGCACGTCCCGCCGTGAGCACGCACTGCCGATGCGCCTGCGGTGGCTGGCGTCGGTGGCGCTCCTGTCGCTGGGCGCGGTGGGTCCCGTCCAGGCGCAGACGGCGGTGTCCAGCGCCACCAACGGCCTGACCTGCGCCGCCGACCGCACCGCCTCGTCGCTGAACTGCAACGCCGGCGAATTCACCACCATCGTCAACCTCAGCACCCCGCCGGGCAGCCCCACCACCTGCACCGCCGGGAGCACGCTCACCCTGAGCGTGATCGTCAACCTCAGCGGCACCAATGCCAACCGCTACGACGGCGCGTTCTTCGTCGGCCAGAACGCCAACGACCCGCGCACGCCCGGCGCCGGGCAGTGCGCCGTGGCGCGTTTCCCCACGGTCAGCACCGGTACCGGGTTCGCGGCCAACCTCGACGGCGACAACGACAGCTGTGGCGACTACATCGCAGGGGGCGTGGAAACCTGGCGCATCGACAACGTGCAGCTGCGCTGTGAAGGCGACCCGACCACCGGCCTGCTGCGCGTGCCGTATCTGCTGTCGTACCAGCAGAACAACCCCGGCGTGTGCAGCGCCGACACCTCGCTGCTGCTGGCCCCGGGCGCGCCTTCCAAGTGCAACGCCGGCTCCGCCACCGTGCCCACCCTGGTCGTGCAGGGCTATGTGCGGGTGATCAAGCAGACCCTGCCCGACGCCGCGGCCGGCAGCTTCGGCTTCAACGCCTCGGCCAGCCTGGGCGTGCCGTCGCCCACCAGCTTCACGCTGAGCGACGACCAGCAGCAGCTGGTCCAGGTCCCGGTGACCGGCACCCCGCGCACCGTCACCATCACCGAAGCGCTGACCCCGGGCTGGGAAAGCACCGCCAGCATCGTCTGCACCGACCCCAACGGCAATCCGGCGCCCTACGTCACCGTCAACAACGCCACGCGCAGCATCAGCGCCTCGCTCAGCACCACCAATTTCGGCGCCGTCTGCACCGTCACCAACACCCGCCAGACCCGCGTCCGCACGGCGAAGGCGCTGTCGCCCACCACCGACCCTGGCCTGTTCAATCTGACCGCCGCCACCGCCACCGCCAGCAACGTCGGCAACGGCGGCGCGACCGCATTCGCGGTGATCACCGCCGGCAGTTCGGCCACGTTCTCCGAAACCGCCGGCACCGGCACCAGTCTGGCCGCCTACGTCACCAGCTACCAGTGCGTGCGCGCCGACAACGGCGCGGTGGTCGCCAGCGGCACCGACGCCACCCTCACCAGCTTCGTGCCCCCTGCGCAGCAGGACACCACCTGCACCTTCACCAACCGCAGGCGGAGCGCCGATCTGCGTCTGACCAAGACCAACACACCGGGCGTCAACGGCGAAGTCGACCAGGCCAGCGACAACGTGACCTCCGGGACGACGGTCTCCTACACGGTGGTCGCCGCGAACAATGGCCCGGACGCGGCCAATGGCGCGCTGCTGACCGACCCGGCACCCGCAGGCATGAGCTGCGCCACGGCCACCTGCACGGCCATCGGCGGTGCCAGCTGCCCGGCCCAGACCGGCGCGGCGCTGGTGGCCGCGCTGCAGGGCGGCGGCGTGGCGGTGCCGTCGCTGCCTGCGGGCGGCAGCGTCACCGTCGTGCTGAGCTGCCAGATCCCCTGACCCGGCGCACCACCGGCAGGGCGGCGGCACCCGGACGGTGTCGCCGCGGCGGTCACACCGCGACGGGTGCGCCGCCCGTCGCCGTGCGCGACGCCCTGCCGTTGCAAGCGGTTGAATCGAAACGCGGCATTCGTCACACTCCGGGGTTGTCCATCGTCACTGGTGAGAGATGATCCGTCGCTCCCCATGGATGTTCGTCGGAGCAGGATTGCTCAGTGCGGCCCTCTGCATGGTGCCGCGTCCCGTACACGCCCAGGTCTGTGCCCTGCCCGGAAGCGAGGGTGATGTGGCCAGCGTGTCCGGCGTGGTCAACACCTACTGGACGCCCGCCGCCGGCAGCTACGGCCCGGGCAGCACCGCCATCGCACTCGGCGGCCAGCGCGGCGCTCCGGCCACGCTGGCCGAAGGCGACCTGCTGCTGGTCATCCAGATGCAGTGCGCCGACATCGACTTCAGCGACAGCCTGACCTACGGCAGCGGCGTCGCCGGTGAACCCGCGTCGGGCTACACCACTGCCGCGCCCGGCTGCGCCGCCGGGCGCCACCAGTTCGTGCGCGCGGGCGCGGGCACCAGCAACGCCAGCCTGAGCCTCGCCGGCTCGCCGCTGGCCGCCGCGTACGAGCAGTCGAACGCGACCGCCACGCGCGGGCGCAGGACCTTCCAGGTCATCCGCGTGCCGCAGTACGCCAACGCCACGCTGGGCGGCATGGTCAGCGCATCGGCATGGGACGGCAACAGCGGCGGCGTGGTGGTGCTGGATGCCGCCTTCACGCTCAATCTCAACGGCCAGCTGATCGATGTCGACGGCGCCGGCTTCCGGGGCGGCGGCGGGCGCAACCGCGGCAGCAACGACGGCGTCGAGCGTTTCCGCTGGGATGCCGATACCCGCCATGGCACCAAGGGCGAGGGCATCGCCGGCACCCCGCGGTTCGTCAGCGAAAAGCGCAGCGTGGACGACGGCACCGCCGCTCCCGTGACCGATCTCGGCGCGGCCTGGGGCGGCTACCCCACCGGCACCTCCAGCACCGGCGATTTCGCGCGCGGCGCGCCGGGCACGGCCGGCGGCGGCGGCACGTTCTGGGGCGGCAACAGCGACAACGGCGGCGGCGGCGGCGGCGGCAACGGCCAGGCCGGTGGCCGCGGCGGCGTGGGCTGGCGTGGGCCGGGCTATGCCGGGGTGCTGGCCGACTACAGCGATGTGCCCGAGAAGAAGTGGGGCTTCGGCGGCGCGGCCTTCGCACAGAACGGCATCGCCCGCGTCGTGCTGGGCGGCGGCGGCGGTGCCGGCGACAACAACAACAACAGCGCCAACAACGTCTCCAGCGGTGCCGCGGGAGGCGGCATCGTGATGCTGCGCGCGGTCACGCTCGCCGGCAGCGGCACCATCCGTGCCCGGGGCGCGCGCGCCGCCGACAATCCCAACAACGACGGTGCCGGCGGCGGCGGTGCCGGCGGCAGCGTGGTGGTCGTGGCGACCACCTGGAGCGCGGCGCTCGCGGTCGATGTCAGCGGCGGACGCGGCGGCGACGCCTTCGCCGGCGGCAACTCCGCGCATGGCCCGGGCGGCGGCGGCGGCGCGGGCGTGGTCATCACCACCGCCCCGGTGGCGCTGACCGCGGCCGGCGGCGCACCCGGCGTCACCAACACCGCGCAGGGCCAGCCCGGCGGCGCCAATCACGGCGCCCAGAGCGGGGGCGCCGGCAGCGCCACGCTGATCTCGCCGGCGTCCGACACGCCCGGCGTGACGGTCGGCCGCACCTGCAAGTCCGATCTGCGCCTGACCAAGACCAACACGCCCGGCGTGAACGGCGATGTCGACCAGACCGCCGACAGCCTGGCCTCGGGCGCCACCGTGGCCTATGCGGTCACGGTGGCCAACGACGGGCCGCTGCCCGCCAACGGCAGCGTGGTCAGCGACCCCGCACCGACCAACCTCGTCTGCGCCACGGCGACCTGCGCGGCGGCCGGCGGCGCGGCATGCCCGACCACGACCGGCGCGGCCCTGGTCGCCGCGCTGCAGGGCACGGGCGTGGTGGTGCCCACCCTCCCGGTGGGCGGCAACGTGGTGTTCACGCTGGACTGCAGCGTGCCGTAAGGCACGCCACCGAAGCCGCGCACGCAACGGGCGCGGCGACGGGGCGCGACACCGGCGGTCCCGGCACGGGCCGTGACATGAAACGATGTGTCGCGCCTGCTGGCGGCCGGCTCGTTCCATGAAGACCTGCGGCGGATCTCCGCAGAAAACAGCTGCCCCGCACGCTTGAAAAGCGCTCTCTGTACGCCGGCCATGCTGCCACCCTGTCGTATCTGACAGGTGTGCAAGCGCGCGCGCGCGTCCGATCATGTCCTATCCGCAACGGATGACACTGCATAGGCAGTGGTGTCGCAGCGCATGTCGACAGGACAGGGGCGAACAACATGATCGCGATGCCGGATCGAATCCGCACGGCGCGTGCGGACCCGGATTCAAGAAGCATGGCAAGTGGCCTCGCCCGCAGCGGCGGCCAACGCCCACGCCTGCCCGGCGTGGGCAGCCTGCCGCTGCTGCTTCTGCTGCTGTTCCCGCTGATCGGACTGCTGTCCGCCAGGCCGGCCCACGCCGCGCAGGTGCAGCACCTCAACACGCAGACGGCCACGGCCACGGGGGCAGGAGCGAGCGGCAAACCGACCCTCGCCACCTTCAACATCCCCTCCGGCAAGAACCGCGTGCTCTTCATCTGGGCCTCGTTCGAGCGCGACCACTGCACCGCGGCGGATACGGCCGGCGGGTTCTGCAACAACGGCAACGTGCTGGGGACCAATCTCGGCGACAACTGGCCCGAACCGCGCATCGGCGTGCCACCGGCCACCACCACCAACAGCCAGATCACCGCCCAGGTGGTGGGGCCGGGCGGCACGTTGACCAAACGCAATGCGCTGGTGGTCGGCGGCACGCCCAGCGGCGACCTGCGCTTCATCACCATCAGCACCTCGCCGTCAGGCTCTCCCGCCGGCACCGCGCTGTTCGGCATCAGCAGCTTCCACATCGCGCTGTTCGAGAACGAGATCAACACGCTGCTCGGCGGTGCGCCGTCGGGCACGGTGTCCATCACGCTGCCCGACGTCTCCCTGCCGGCCAGCCCCGGCGACGACGCGCTGCTGATCGCCTCGGTGTTCCAGAACGTGGAGCAGACCGACATCGGCATGGTGCGCAACGCCACCGCCACGGCCAATGCCTCCGGCGGCGTGCCCGGCAACTCCACGCTCGCCCCGGCCGCCTACGATCCCGGCCAGGTGCCCGACGAGGCGGACGACGGCAAGCTGGTCATGGCCACCAGTTCAAGCCCCTCGGGCTTCGTCGCGCTGGCCGGCCACGCCGCGCTCGCCACCGTGTCCACCACCAACACTGCAGGCGAGTACGACACCGCGACCGGCGGCGCCACCACCGAACCCAATGGCGTCGCCGGCGTCTCCTACTTCCGCAACGGCGGCGGCACGCCGGGCAGCCTGTACTCCCTGCAGGGCGCGGACGCCGCCGCCACCCTGATCTACGGCGGCACCAACGCCAGTTTCCTGCTCGAATCCGACAATGCCGATGTCGGCGATGCCCCGATCAGCTACGGCAACCCCACCCACACGCTGGGCGGCATCCGCCTGGGCGCCACCGTCGATGCCGACTCCAGTCTGCTCAACAACGCCACCGCCACCGGCGACGACCTCAACAACACCGACGACGAGGACGGCGTCTCCCTCGTCCCGCTGCTGCCCATCGGCCAGACCACCACCGTGCCGGTCAGCATCCAGGGCGGCGCGGGCAGCCTCAACGCCTGGTTCGACTGGAACGCCGACGGCGATTTCAACGACCCCGGCGAGCGCATGGTGTCCGACCAGACGGTCGCGATCGGCACGGTCAATCTGAGCATCACCGTCCCCAACGGTGCGGTGGTCGGTCCCACCTTCGCCCGCTTCCGCGTGTGCACCAGCAGCGCGGCGCTCGCCCCGCTCGACAACTGCAACACGCCGGTCGGCACCGTGCAGAGCGGCGAGGTCGAGGACTACCAGTTCCAGGTCGGGCGCATCCTCACCCTCAACAAGGTCACCCTGGGTGGTGCCGGCGGGCCGTTCGGGTTCACCCTCACCAACACCAGCCAGACCACGGGCACGGCGACCACCGCCACCGCGGGCGTGCCGGTCCAGGTCGATGGCGATACCGGCACTGGCGGCACCCAGGTGTTCACCATCGTCTCGCCGACCACCGCGGTCACCATCAACGAAAGCAGCCTGCCCGCCGGCTGGCAGCTGCAGGGCGCCAGCTGCACCAACGCCGCCGGCACGCCGGTCGGCAGCCTCGCGGGGAGCACCTACACGATCACCGGCGCGGAGATCGCCGCCAGCATCGGCTTCACCTGCACCTTCACCAACCGCAGGCTGCCCATCCTGCGTCTGCAGAAGGCCCTGCCCAGCGGCCGGTTCGTGGCCACGGACCAGTTCACCCTCACCATCGCCGGCACCGGTGGGCCGGCCAGCGTCACCACCACGGGAGCGGGCACCACCGCCACCGGCGTGGCCACGCTCAACCCCGGCGCGGTGGGCGCGGTCTACACCTTCACCGAGACCGGCGCCGCCGGCGCGAACCTGGCCACCTACCAGACCACCTACGCCTGCACCAATGCGCTCGCGGGCGGGCAGGCGCCGTCCGGCAGCGGCGCCACGTTCGCGCTGACCGCGGTGACCGGCGACGACCTCACCTGCACCTTCAGCAACCTGCGCAACAGCCTCGCCGACCTGCGGGTGACCAAGACCAACACGCCCGGCGTCAACGGCGAGGCCGATCAGGCCGGCGACACGGTGGTGTCGGGGACCGCGGTCGACTACACCCTCACCGTGAGCAACGCCGGCCCCGACGGCGCCAACGGCGCGGTGCTCGCCGACACCCCGGGCGCCGGGCTGACCTGCTCCACCGCCAGCTGCACCGCGTCCGGCGGCGCCAGCTGCCCTGCCCAGACCGGGGCCGCCCTGTATGCGGCGGTCACCGGCGGCGGCGTGGCCATCCCCGTGCTGCCGGCCGGCGGCTCGGTGGTCGTGGTGATCGGCTGCACCGTGAACTGAGCCGCCCATCGCGCATGGGTCCCGTCGCTGCCCCGCCGCTTGCGCCCGCGCACGAGTTGCGAGAACGTAGCCCCGGGAGCCTTCCGGGGCCCGTCCATGACCCAATGCAGCGCCTGCCCGTTCCCCACACGGCCGGGCAGGGAGCCGATCCGCCGGCGCGCACCCGCGCGCCGGCTCGACAGGAGGGTGGGGCGATGCCGATGTCCGCGATGTGGGATGGAATCGACGAGCGCAGTGCGCGCGCGCGCCGGCACAACCATGCCCTCGTCGCGCTGGGCCGCCAGGTCTGGAACGAGGACTGCACCTTCGAGACGGCGATCCAGCTGATCTGCGAGGTCGCCGCCGAAACCCTCGGCGTGGAGCGCGTCAACGTCTGGCGCGTGGACGAGGACGCCGGGCTGCTGCGCTGCGTGCATGCCTACCTCCTCGGCGCCGCCACGCACGACCCGCCCGGTTTCGACGAGACCCTGCCGCTGGATACGGACTACACGACGCAGCTGTCGGAAGTGCGCGTGATCGACGTCGGCGATGTCGCCCGCAGCAATGCCCTGGGCGCGCCGGAAGGCGCGCTGGCCGGCTACCTGCACCGCCACCGCATCCACTCGCTGCTGGACGCACCGGTGCGCGCCGAGGGGCGGCTGCTCGGCGTGATCTGCCACGAACACGTCGGCAGCGCACGCATGTGGACGCCCGAAGACCACGCCTTCGCCGGCAGCATCGGCGATTACGTGGCGGTGGCCTACGAGATCGCGCGCCGCCGCGACCTGGAGAGCCGGCTGCGCTATCTGGAGCGCCACGACCCGCATACCGACCTGCCCAACCGCGACCACCTGCTGGAAGTGGCGCACAACGCGCTGCGCCCGCTGCATGCCGGCGACAGCGGGCTGGTGGTGATCCACGTGCACATCGATGCGTCGTTCGGCCAGGTCTCCGGCGACACCGAAGCCTTCCATCGCTTCCTGCGCGGCGTCGCGGGGCGCCTGCGCACCATGATCGGCGACCGCGGCGCGCTCGCGCGCGTGCGCGGCGAAGGCTTCGCGATCATTCCGCACCGGCACCT
Source organism: uncultured Gammaproteobacteria bacterium (assembly GCA_965649985.1). Lineage (GTDB taxonomy): Bacteria > Pseudomonadota > Gammaproteobacteria > Xanthomonadales > Xanthomonadaceae > Lysobacter_I. The sequence continues at coordinate 8,751 of CBFGMS010000067.1, forward strand.
GCGCGAGGTCGAAGCGCTGGAACTGGCCGAACGCTGCCTCGACACCATTGAGGAGGGCGCCATCGCCGACGGCCACCCCGAATTCGCCGCCACCGCCACCGCCGGCCTCGCCTTCTCCCGCGACCTCGCCGCGCCGTCCGCCGACACCCTGCTGCGCAACGCCGAGAACGCCAGCCTGCGCGCGCGCTCGCACGGCCTCGGCCGCTGCCGGGTGTTCAACGCCGTGCTGCACCGCAGCCTGCTGCAGCGGATGAAGATCGAGCAGACCCTGCGCGATGCCTTCGAACAGAACCGGCTGGTGCTGCACTACATGCCCGAAGTCGACCTGCGCAACGGCCGCTGGCGCGCGGCCGAGGCCCTGCTGCGCTGGCGCCGCGACGACGGCGCGGTGGTGCCCGCGGCCGAATTCATCGAAGCCGCCGAATCCTCCGGCCTCATCGTCCGCCTCGGCCGCTGGGCGCTGCACACCGCCTGCGCCACCGCCGCCGGCTGGCCCGCCGTCGACGGCGTCGCGCCGATGCTGCGCGTCAACGTCTCCGTCCGCCAGTTCGAGGAACCCGGCCTGGCCGACGACGTGCAGCAGGCCCTGGCCGAATCCGGCCTGCCCGCCGCGCGCCTGTGCCTGGAGCTCACCGAAACCCTGCTGCTCAACGAACCCGCCGCCGCGGCCAAGACGCTCTCCCGCATCCGCGCCCTGGGCGTGAGCGTCGCGCTCGACGACTTCGGCACCGGCTACTGCTCGCTGGGCTACCTCAAGAAGCTGCCCATCGACACCATCAAGATCGACCGCGGCTTCACCGCCGGCCTGCCCCACGACCGCGCCGACCTGGCCATCGTCAAGGCGCTGATCTCCCTCGCCACCAGCCTCGACATCGACGTCGTGGGCGAAGGCGTGGAAACCGAAGCCCAGGCCGACTGCCTGCGCGACTGCGGCGTGGTCGCCGTGCAGGGCTGGCTGTATTCCCCGGCCATCGACAACGAAATGCTGGTGGCGGGGTTCGGGGGGAAGAACGGGGGTGGGTGAGGGGTTCGGTGTGAGCGGATTGTTTGCCGGCAACGCGGTTAGGGATGCGTGGGTGTGGCGGATGACGCCTTTGGCCTGTGCGCATTACGCGCTGACCGTTCGCTGTTGTGTGCGTGAATGATACGATCAAAGTTTGACCTCCTTTGGGGAAGGCGGCGATGAAGCAAAGGATGCAGGATCCGGTGTCGGAGATTAAGTTTGAAATACTGGATCGATTTAATGAAACACAGGATTGGCTTGAGCACGTTGCCTGCGGTGGCGACGCACATAAAAAAGAATTCTCATTTGTGCCTCGTGGTGTTTACCGAGAGTTTGCAAGTCGCGATGAGCTCTTTGTTCTGCTCGCGCGTGATGATGCTATCCCGCGTTTTGCGGGACATCTTATGTTCAGCGCAAGGCACCCGCGAGCGTCAATAATCCAAATGTATGTTGCTCCTGATTTTCGTCGGCATGGGGCGGCTAGTATTTTGCTTGCGCATCTCGTGGAGCAGCTGACTAAACATTCGTTTATTATTATCTATGCGCGCGTCGCTGAGGATTTGTTGCCGGCGAATAAATTTTGGGAGAGTCAGCGTTTTTACGTGCGAAGAGTGGATCGAGGCGGGCGGACTACCAATAGAACTATTTTGGTCAGGTCGCGTGTGTTGGATACGCCTCAGCTGTTCCCTTCCTATGATCGAGATGACACTAATCCGCTCGGCCTAGCTGCTGCGGCCTCAGATGACCTGCCTCTGTTTTTGCTGGATATGAATGTGCTTTTCGACTTGAAGCCGCGCCGCGTGCGGCGACAAGACGCAGTGGCCCTGTTCCAGGCTGAGCGACTGAATTTATGTCGGCTTGCAATCAGCAGCGAGATCAGAAGAGAGTTGGAAAAAACTGCCAAAACTGATCGCTCGACTGACCCGATGGAAGCGGTGATCAACACTCTGCCTTGTGTACCCATCAGCAGTCAGCAAGACGAGGATAGTTTGTTCGAAGAACTGGCTAGAATCATTTTTCCAGAAGTCACCGGACAAGGATCGCTGTCATCAACCCAGCGCTCTGATCTCCAGCATGTGGCTGCAGCTATCAGAAACGGTCTTGCAGGACTTATCACGAGCGATGGGGCAATCTTGGCTGGCGCGCAGTTGATCGAGCAGCGCTATGGGGTGCAAATTCGCTCGCCAGGATCATTTCAGGTTGACCAGGGTTCATTTGAAGAAAGTTCTTTTGAGCCAAGTGAAAGTGTTGCACTTCGCCTGCTGCATGTTTCGACTGATCTCGAACCGTCTGTCAGGTGCATGCTTATTAACAAAGTGGGTCTTTCGGGGTCCAAAATTGCGACATCTTGGTTGTCGATCGAAAATTCGCAGAGGATCACTGCGCATTATGCGGTTTTCTGTGGCGGTGATTGCTTGGGTTACATTACGTGGGCAAATTGGGCGACAGATGCAAATGTCGTGTTGCGTGCGGCGATTGATGAGACTAGCCCGCATGCTGTTGAAGTGGCAAGAATTTTGCTCTTGGATTCAATTCAACGGTTTTGCTCCGGCAGCCCTAGAAAGATTGGGTTGGAGTTGCCCGAGCGACAATCAATCTTACAAGATATTGCTTTCGGTTTAGGATTTGCGAAAAGTCGTGAAGGATTTTTTGTTAAGTCTGCACTTGGGCGCGTTATTACGCAGAGATCATGGGTTAATGATCGAGCGAAGTTGTGCGCACTGGGGGGTCCGAAATTATGCGTCCAGCCTCCAAGATTTGTACATATAAGACAGCAAGTGCAACTGCATGCGGCTGATGGCGAGCTCGTTCATGTTGGTCTGGAGCGGTTGGAGTCGCTATTGTCGCCAGTGCTTTTTTGTTTGCCGGAACGTCCCGCGGTAATTACGCCTATTTGGCGCGAATTCGCGGATTCTCTCCTCGGGACATCGCCCCAGCAGTCTCTGCTGCCAAGTGGAAGTGCATCATTATTTGCCGAGCGGCTTTACGTATCAGGGAAGCCGCATGTTCAGCGCTTTTTTAGACCTGGAACCATCATTTTTTTTTATGAGTCGTCACATAACAATGGCAGGAGCCAGTTGGTGGCAGTCGCTCGGGTCCGCGAATCCTATCTCAAGAATTGCGAAAAGCTCGGTGTAGAAGACATGCGTCGGTCTGTCCTCACTGCCGAGCAGGTCAATGCCAAGATAGGGAGATCACCCATGAAGACGTTTGTATCGTTCGACAACATTTTGCCAATTCCGAATCCTGTCAGTTTAGAATACTTACGCGACCTAGGGTGCGGCCAGGCAAATCAGTTACTTACGACTCGCCCGATTACTGAAGAACAGTATCAGGCAATTATTCGGGAGGGGTTTCATTATGATCGCTAGCGAACATATTTTGATTTCGCTGGAGTCGAGACATGCAGAAAATATTCTTTCGGGTCGAAAGCGTGTCGAGCTGAGAAGGCGATATATGCGTGTATCGCCTGGGGCTACTGTTTGGATGTACGTCAAATTGCCGGTTGGGTCAATAATTGGAAAGGTAAAAGTTAAATCTGTTGACTCTACAACCCCTTCGCAACTCTGGAGTCGCTATGGCGCTGTCTCTGGCTTGTCACGCCAAGAGTTTTTCGACTATTTCGAGGGTACAGATTATGGTGTTGCGTTAGTATTGGATGAGGAAGTTCGACTGAAGAAGCCTTTTTCTCTAAAGGCACTAAGGGAGTTCGATGAAGATTTTCAGCCTCCGCAATTCTTTGCGAGATTGCCTCCGGGCCACCCTCTGCATTCTGCCGTTGCTGCATATGGATGATTGGATAAATATGTAACGCGAAATTATTTCCGCACTTAGAAAGTAGTCTGGATAAGGCCGCAGGCCGCATCCGGGAATGACGCAATCTGCATTCCCGTATGCGCTTCGCTTCTCTGGGTTACGATAGACGCTCGATCCTTGAATTGCTTGAGCCCGCGCCATGACCCTCTGCAAACACTGCGGCAAGGCTGAGGCCGAACCTGACAGTCTCGGCTGGCTGGGTCTGTTGCCGCTGATCCTCGGCGTACTGCCGCTGCGCTCGGGCCGCTACTGCAAGGATTGCGCGACGGGCAGTCAGTTGCCATCTTTGCTGCTGCTCGCTGTCTTGCTCGTACTTGGATTTGTCCTGGCGGTCATTCTATGGGGTTGAGCAGGAGACAAGTCACACGGACGTGGCCGTAGGCGGTATTCGAACAGGATTCCGCCTGCATCCACGGATGTGCTTTCCTTGATCCAGGCTGCGAACAATGAAGGTCGACAAGTGTCGTCGACTTTTCAGGCCGGGACTCGCTTTCATCATTCAGGCCTGCGCCGTGCTGTGGCGCGGTGTGATTCAGGCCTAAGACCACAGGGAGACATTCTTGCAAATCCAGGTGAATATCCGGCGCGCGGGTCTGGCTGCCCTCAATCTGTTTTTCTTTCCGCGCGCGCGAGGCAATCTGATCTTTTTTGCGGTGATCACTGTCGTGATCTTCATCCTGATGGCATCACAGGAGCCGTCGCTTTCGCCATTGACGCTCGCCATCGCGCTTGTTGCATCGCTCATCGGAGGGCTGGCGTCGCTTGTGGTCGGCCTTCTCCTGTCGCTTTTGCCTGTGCTTGTCTCCACAGGCAGTCATGGCGGCGTGCTGGGGCCGCACACCTACCGCATCGATGCGAAGGGGCTTCACGAAGTCACCCCGGTGAATGAGGGGCTGCAGCGATGGGCCGGGGTGCAGGAGGTCGGCCGGTCGAAGCGGTTCGTGTACATCCGCATCAACAGTTATCTGTTCCATCTCATTCCCCGCCATGCGTTCGCATCGGACCGGGAATTCGAGGAATTCGGCGATGCTGCACATGCGTTCTGGACGTCCGCGGCCTGAAAGCCCGTTCAGGCCGACACCGCCTGGCGCCACGAATGGATCAGGGGTTGAATGCCATGCGTGATCACGATGCGGAGCTGCTGGGCCTGTTCCTGGATGCCGAGAACAGCCCCGGCCTGCATGCGTTTCTGGCTGGCTTGACGGGGCGCCACGGCGACGGCGCAGGCGCCGCGCGTCAGGCGATCAACCTCAACATGTTCGACCTGGTGATCGATCATTCCACGGGCATGGTCTCCATCGAGGAAGTCATCAGCCCCTGTCGGGATGTGGTCATGCCGCTTGCGGACTTTCTGGCGTTGCTGAAAGCCGACCCTCGCTGTTGACGAGCGTGTTGTCCGAGGTCTTCCCGCAGCATGTGGTCAAACGCCTGCAAGGCCGGTTGACGGGCATTTTTTGCCTTTCACTTTCCCGAGCAGCCCGCGGACCATGTCGCGCGTCGCCAGCATCTGCAGGCCCGTGCCCGGCTGCAGCGCGTGATGCCCGGTCAGGCTGGTGCAGACGGGGCGATCGAGAGGGTGGTCCCGCGGCATCGCGCGCTGTTGCCTGTGCGGGTGGATGCACGATACGAAACGGTGCCGCCTCGTCGATGTGAATCCGATGCGCGCCAGGCAGCGCGCATGCGTCGTGCCGCGCATCACACGCGCCCTGAGCCGGCGTGTCGAATGGCAGATGCCGCCGCGGCGGTAGGGTGCTGCAATCGATGGGGCCTGGCTGCCTATGGAGATCGCAATGCGCATGAAGCCTGTGATGTTGGCGATGGCATGGTGGGTGGCGACGCTGTTCACGGCGTTGCTGGGGATGGCACCCGGCACTGTGCGGGCGCAGGTGGCGGTGCCCCCGCTGACCTCGCCGGTGGTCGACACCACCCGCACGCTCACGCCGGTGCAGCGGGCGCGGCTGGAACGGCAGGCGCTGGAGCTGCAGCGACGCAAGGGCAGCCAGCTGCAGATCCTGATCGTGCCGAGCACCCGGCCCGAGGACATCGCGGACTATGCGCAGCGGGTCTTCACGACCTGGGAGCTCGGCCGCGCCAGCGTGAACGACGGCGTGCTGCTGTTGGTCGCCAAGAACGACCGCCGGGCGCGGATCCATGTGGGCTCCGGGCTGGAGCATGTCATCACCAGCGACGCCGCAGGCCGCATCATCCAGACCGCGCTGGTCCCCCGCGTGAGCGCAGGCGACTTCAACGGCGGCATCGTCCGCTCCAGCGCGGCGTTGGCGGCGTTGATCGATGGCGGCCTGATGGATGGCGGGTCGCCGCCCGCGCGGGCGACGCCGGCCGTGGCCGGTCCGCCGCGCCCCAGCCTGCCTGCGCGAGAGGCGGAGGCCGTGCGTGCGCTGCCGTCACCGGCCGTGCCTCGCGACCCGGGCGCATCGAATGGATCGAATGGATCGAATGGATCGAATCGATCGGATGCACCGGACGCATCGCGTGCCGCGCCGGCGACGGGCACGTTCGATGCGCAGAAGGCGTCGGATGCGTCCGCGGCACAGGGAACGGCGCGGACGTTGCTGCACGGCGTGCTGATGCTCGTGGTCATCGGCATGGTGCTCGTTCCGATCGTGGGCGGAGTGGCACTGCTGGTGTACGGCGTGTTCCTGCACGCATGGCGCACGGCCCGTGCCCCGCGCGACGATGCCGAGGACGACGACACCTTCGATGTCGAGGACCCAGAGCAGCCGGTCAGCGACGACGACGACGACTGGACTGTCACCTGGGACCATGACAGTTCTAGCAGCAGTTCTAGCAGCAGTTCTAGCAGCAGTTCTAGCAGCAGTTCGAGCAGCAGTTCGAGCAGCAGCGGCGGCTGGTCCGGTGGCGGAGGGCGCAGCAGTGGTGGCGGTGCCTCGGGCGGGTGGTGAGCGCTGCGGCAGGGCCTGTGGGCTGGACGCTCCCGGCACCGCCGGCCACAATCGCCGCAACGCACAGGGACGTCCGCCCGCATGCACATCCTGATCGCTCTGGCCGTGGCGCTGCTGGCGTACTGGGCCTACAGCCAGTACCGGCGTCGCGCATCGCCCGACACGCAGTGGCTCGCGTCGAAGACCGAGACCAGTGCGCGGCGGCTTGCCTTCATCGCCAACGGCAAGATGTTCTACGCCGAGCCCGGGCAGGCGCCGCGCGAGCTGCACAGCCCGCACGTGCAGGCGGCGATGGACCGGCTGGAGCGCTCGCGCGAGCGGCATGCCTGGAAGCAGGGCACCAGTTTCTCGGTGCGCGCCGACGGCAACCTGCGCGAGGGCCCGGGCCGCGAGCTGCCGTTGATGGCGTCCTCGCTGCGCTTCGCGCCGGAAGGCCGGCTGGTGTACTTCCTGCATGACCATGCGATGGGCGGGCTGTTCGAGCTGGACATCGCCAGCGGCACCGAACGGCGGTTGATCCACCGCCAGAACCTGCTGCTGGACGACCTGCAGCTGAGCGCGGACGGCACGCAGCTGCTGTGCAGCCAGCGCTCGGGCAACGGGGCGGCCAACATCGTGATGATGGGCACCGACGGCAGCGGCTACCGCGAACTCACCGGCGGCGACACGCTCGACACCTCGCCGTGCTGGGTGCCGGGGCAGGACGGCCGCCTGGTGTTCGAATCCGCCGGCCTCGCGCGCGGCCCGCACGGGCATGTCATGGCGATCGGGCCGGCGTCGATCCAGCTGCTGGACACGCGCACCGGCGAGTTGCAGCCGGTGTTCGAGGACGAGCGTTACGACCATCTGCAGCCGCGGGTGATGGCCGACGGCAGCCTGGTCTTCATCCGCCGTCCGTACGAAGGCCAGCGCTACCACGGCCGGGACATGCTGATGGACACCGTGCTGTTCCCGTTCCGGCTGCTGCGCACGCTGTTCGACTTCCTGAACTTCCAGTCGCTGATGTATTCGCGCAAGCCGCTCACCTCGGCCTCCGGCCCGCAGCACGAGGCGGACCTGAAGAGCCTGCTGCTCAAGGGCCGCCATGTGGACGCCGAGGCCGCCCTGCGCCGCGGCGGGGTGGTGCACGGCGTGCCCTCGCTGGTGCCGAGGACCTGGGTGCTGGTCTGGCGCAGCGAACAGGGCGAGGAGCGCATCCTGGCCGAACACGTGGCCGCGTTCGACCTCGACGCGGATGGCGGCATCCTCTACACCAACGGCTTCGGCGTGTTCGGTCTGGACCGCGACGGGCGTTCCAGCCTGGTGTTCCGCGGCAAGCTGATGGCGGAGATCGTGGCCGGCTGAGGGTGTGTCCGGCCGAGCCGCTGGCGCAGCGTCACGGGCGGGCCCGGGGCGCGGCCGCGACAAGCCCCATCGCCCGCAGCATCGCCTGCCGCCGATGGGCGCGGCAGGCCCCGCGCCCTCACTCCACGTCGAGCGGCGTCAACAGGCGGCGCGCCTGCTTGGGCGTCTCGGCGCTGTCGGCAGGCAGCAGGTCGGTGGGCACGGCGTTCTCCGCGTCTTCCGCGCCTTTCCACGGTGCTCGCGTTTCCGGGCCGCGGTAGTAGGCCTGCCATTCCCCGTCCTGCGGCTTGGCGATGTTGTAGGCCACCGGCAGTCGCCCACTCCATTCGTTCAACCCTGCGTCCGGGCCCGTGGTGGGCACGATGAATCGCAGATTCTTGGCTTGGCGTTCGGTCAGTCGCGCCAGGTTCTTGCGCCATTGGGTCATGTCGTTCGCACTGCCCTGCATGGCGAGATCCACGCGCTCGACGAAGGCCTGCATCACTCTGCCTTCAGGACCGATGCGCATCGCCATGTAGACGATGCCGCGCAGTGCACTGTCGTAGGCGCTGAGGCGCGAACGCGGGTCGTAGCGCAACAGGTCCGTGTCGGGGCGTTGATCGTCGCGCTGCAAAAAGCCGGCACCGCGCACGCTCATCCGAAACACGTCGGGTTGATCGCCGATGCGGTTGGCGTACACGCGCAGATGCATGCGCAGGGCGCTGTGCGCCTGACCTTCGGATAGCGCCATCGGTGCGAAGCGCCACTGTGGAATACGCCCGTCCAACATCCTGACCAGGTCGGGCGACAATGTGTCGCGATGGTCGAGCGTGTAGCGCTGTACCCGACCCTCGGCATCCACATCGAGATCGCCCGAGACCACCATGCTGAGCTCGAGCGAGCGTTCGAGTTCGGCCGTGCGCTCGGCACGCCCTGGCGCGGCCGTGGCTGGCAACGGCGATGCACAGAGCACCAGGATGAACGCAAGGAGTGCGGCGGCAGGTTTCATGGCGATGGCGATCGGAGAAGGTGGACAGGGCGCGGGAAGACGCGGGTGCTGCCAAGGCCGGCCGCGCAGGGCATCAGTCGTCGGAAGGCGCGCCGGAGGGCTGCCTACGCAGGCGCCGGTGTTCGTGGTTGCTCTGCAGGCGCGACGGGATGGCGGTATCCGGCGGCGTGCCGGCGTCCGGAGCGTCCGCACCCACCCACGGGATCATGCGGATCGGCCCGGGGCGGTAGGTGTCCCAGCGGCCCGGCGTCTTCCACGGGGTTTCACCGGCGAAGGCGTAATCGAGAGGCAGAGTGATGGTCCACGGCCCGGTCCCCGCATCCGGGCCGGTGGTCGGGGGCAGGAAGCGCAGGCGCCTGGCCTGACGCACCGACTCGCGCGCGAAGAAGTCGCGCCAGAAGGCCAGCTGGCGCTCGTTGGCGTCGATGCGCAGGTTGACCTGGCGGATGGCGGCATCGGTGACCTTGCCCGACGGGTCGATGCGCAACGCCACGTAAGCGATGGCCGATACGCCCACCTTGGCCGCGCTGGCCGGATAGTCGAACCCGGTGCCCTCGGGCAGGCGCAGCTCGTGCGTCTCGGGCGCATCCGGCTGTATCGCCTGGAACGACGCGCCGCGCAGGGTGACCGCGTAGTCGGTCTCGCCGGCGCGGTGCGCGACGAAGCGCAGGGCCATACGCGACAGCGTGGTGGCCTGCCCCTCGGGCAGCGCGACCGGCTCGAAACTCCACAGCGGCACACGGCTGTCGATCAGCGTGGTCACCGCCTTGGGCAGTTGGTCGCGGTGCTGGACCGTGTAGCGCTGCACCTGGCCCGCGGCGTCGATCTCGATGGTGCCGGTGACCAGCATGCCCAGCTCGACATCGGTATCCACCGTGCGCACGCGCAGCACATCGTCCGCCCCGGGCTCCGCGGCGCGGGCCGGAACGGCCGTGCCGGACAGTGAACAGGCCAGCAGCAGGCAGAGCCCGATCCATGGGGTGCGGTGTCGATGCGGCATGCGCGATGTCCCTGTTCAAACGGTGCGGCGAAGCCTCCGAGTATACGTACCCGTGATGATCCATAGCCCGAGCCGCGTGGCAGGCATGCACTGGCATGCATGTGTCTGGCGTGCTCATCGAGCAGTGCGCGTGCAGTCCGGATATCTGTGCGGAACGCCTGCAGACACTGCGCATGCGCGGGGTGCGGGAGGGCATCCGGACACGGTTCCTCGGAGCGCCTCTGGCGTCCTCCGCCTGCGGTGGTCCGCATCGGCCCGGCCGAGATCGCGGCGGATGGGCGGCGCCGGTGCCTTCCACCCTTCAGAATCAAGCCCTTGCCGCGACCTCCATCCGTCCGGCGCCCAATGCTAAGCTGCGGCCACTTCACTGCCGGAGGTGCCGATGAGAACGGTTCTGGTCGCCAGTTCGAAGGGCGGGGTGGGCAAGACCACCATCGCCACCCATCTGGCCGCGCAGGCGGCGCTGGCCGGCAAGCGCACGGTGCTGGTGGATGCCGATCCGCAGGGCTCGTCCACGCGCTGGGCCGAGCGTCGTGCCGAGCTGGAGAGCGCGGTGCTGCCGGTGGACGGCAGCGGCCGGCGCTGGGACAGGCATGTGCCCGAGGACGCGCAGCGCCTGGTGATCGACGCACCGGCCGGGTCCACCGCGGACAGTCTGTCCGCGATGCTGGAGGTCGCCGACACCCTGGTGGTGCCGGTGCTGCCGTCGACGCTGGACATCGACGCCACCGTTCCGTTCCTGAATGCGGTCGCGAAACACGAACGCGTGCGCCGCGGCGACCTGCGCGTGGGCCTGGTGGCCAACCGGCTCAAGCCGTGGACCAACGCCTCGCAGCAGGCGGTGGCGCTGCTGAAGCAGTGGCCCTATCCGGTGGTGGCCGAGCTGCGCGACAGCCAGGCCTACGTGATGCTGGTCGGCCTCGGCCGCAGTCTGTTCGACTACCAGTCGCAGCACGTGCGCGACCACCAGCAGGACTGGGAGCCGCTGCTGAAGTGGCTCAAGCGGAGCTGATCGCGCCGGCGGCAGCGGCGTGGCACGCGGCCTGGACGGGCCCGCCTGCCGCCACGCCCGTCACCACTCGAAGATCTTGAAGTACACCGGCGAGACGTTGCTGTCGTCGTCGATCCTGCCGTCGCCGTTGCGGTCCTGCAGGTAGTAGGCCGGGCCGCGCAGCGGCTGCACCTTGACCACGCGCAGCTGGCCGGCGACGCGGTACTCGGTGACCACATCGCCGTTGTCCATGACGCGCTCCGCGGCCACGGCATCGGCGGGGATCTCCACCGATGCCGCGGAGCCGGCGTTGGTGGCGCAGGCCGACAACGTCAGCATCCCCGCACAGGCGAGGGCCAGCGACGCGGTGCGGGTGGGGAAGGGGAGCCTCGAAAAGGCGGCGACGGTGCGCATGGCGGTGCTCCGGCTGGGGGATGCATCGATTATGCGCCCAGCCGCCGTGTGCCGCCCCGGCTGCCGGCGCCCGTGCGCGATGCATGCCCATGCCGTGCAGGCTGCGCCGCCACGGCACGCATCGCACCAAGGCCGCGACACGCGGCGACATGCCTCCGCGGCGCATGTTCGAGAGGCATGCACCGGCAGGCATGCGTCCCGGGCGTCCCCGGGCCGCGGGGTACACTGTCGCGATGACCAGACTCGTGCTCATCGACGGTTCCTCCTACCTCTACCGCGCCTTCCATGCGCTGCCGCCGCTGACCAACGCCGAGGGCGAGCCCACCGGCGCGCTGTTCGGCGTGGTCAACATGCTGCGCGCCCACATCAAGGAGAAGCCGGACTACATCGCCTTCGTGATGGACGCCTCCGGCCCCACCTTCCGCGAAGCGCTGGACTCGCAGTACAAGGCCAACCGTCCGCCCATGCCCGACGCGCTGCGCGCG
>CBFGMS010000068.1:0-20708 GCA_965649985.1 uncultured Gammaproteobacteria bacterium
CTCAAGCGCGGCGAGGAAGGCCCTGAGATCAAGCGCGTGCAGGAACGCCTGAACGGCCTGGGCTATCGCGGCGCCGACGGCAAGCCGCTGGCCGAGGACGGCAAGTTCGGCCCGAACACCGAAGCCGCGGTGATCCGTTTCCAGAAGGAGCACGGCCTGCAGGGCCTGGGCGTGGTCGGGCCGAAGACCATGGCGGCGCTGGATGCCGCCGAAAAGGCGCAGTCGCAGGGTGGGCAGACCACCGGCCAGACGCCGTCGCCGCAGGGCAAGGGTGGCATGGCGCTGACGGCCGCCTACGATATGAGCATCAAGTACGACGATGTGAAGTACGGTTTCGGTTCGAAGAACCTGGCCAGCGGCAAGGTCGACTGCTCCGGCTGGGTGTCGCAGCTGCAGAACGCGACCATGGACGAGATCAACCAGAAGGCCGGCAAGACCGTCTTCAGCGGCAAGGACTATTTCGACAAGCACAACCAGCCGGCGGCCGGCATCATCAAGGACAGCGTCGACACCACCGGCACGCTGATGCGCTCGCCGCTGGATGCCTCCAAGCTGAAGGAAGGCATGATCATCGGCGAAGACAACGGCAAGATGTTCACCAAGCAGGGCGTGCAGTGGGATGCCGGCCGCTATCAGGGCATCGACCACATCACGATGGTGGTGAAGGACCCGAAGTCCGGCCAGTTGATGGTCAGCCAGTCCCGCGGCGGCGAAGGCGTGGAGCTGATGCCGCTGGACAAGTACCTGGAGCGCAAGGAAGCCAAGGGCGTGGAGCTGTTCGCCACCGACCCGCTGGCCAAGGCCCGCCCGCTGATGGAGGCCGCGCCGCAGCAGGGCCGCACCGCGGCGCTGCTCAGCGACCCGGCGAATCCGGACAATGGCATGTACCGCCAGGCGCTGGCCGGCATCGACGGGCTGAAGGATTCGCCCTTCAAGACCACGCAGGAGCGCGAGAACGCGGCGGCGGCGATGGTGGCCGACGCGCGTCAGGCCGGCATGGGCAGGATCGACCATCTGTTCCAGGGCAACAACGGCCAGCTGTTCGCGGTGCAGGGCGATCTGTCCAGCCCCGCGCATCAGCGCATCGCGCTGGACGCGCAGGGGCTCGCGCAGCAGCCGGTGGAGAAGTCGTCGGAGTCCGTACAGCAGTTCCAGCTGGCGATGGCCGACGACATGCAGCGCAGGCAGGAGGCTGCGCCGCGTGCGATGGCCTGACGGCCACGCCCCGATGTCGAAGGTCTGATGTCGATAGCCTGATGTCGATGGCGCGATGTCGATGGCGCACCCCGCCCACCGGCCGGTGGACGGGGCTGCGCCGCTTCAGGCGATGCGGCCCTGCCGCTATCATCCTGCATCCCCCTGTGAGACGGCCCTCGTGATCGGAATCCCCCCGCTGTTCCGCGGCGTGCGCCTGTCCGTGTGCACGGCTCTGCTGTGTGTGCTGGCTGCTGGTTGCGCACCCGATCGGCCGGCATCCGCGGGGGCGCCGGCCGACGCGCCGGAGCAGGCCGCCCGGACTCCGGTCGCCGGAGGCGAGCAGCCCGGAGCGCAGGGCTCCGGGATGCCCGCGGCCGTCCGCGAGGAGGGCTTGCCCCCCGGGCCGGAAGCGCCGCCGCTGGCGGCGATGCTGGAGATCCGCGGCGTGGCCTGCCAGCGGTCGGAGGCCGGCATCCAGACCTGCACGGCGCCCGGCTACGACATCAGCGGGCTGGATCGCGCCTGCGCCGATGGCGATACAGGCTTCGGGGTGGTGGGCGAGGAGGGCGCGACACTCGCCGACCGCTATCCGGCCGAGGGTGCGACGCCCATCGCCACGCTGCCCGGTGGGCAGTTCCTGTGCGTGCAGTTCGTGGCGGATTCGAGCACCGGCGGCGATGGCTGGGTCTATGTCACCGCGATCGCCCCCGAGATGGTGGACGCCTGCACCGGCAACCCGGTCTGCGGTGCCGCAGGGCTGGCCCCGACCTGGGCGGGCGCCACGCCCCCCGGCGTCTGTGCGGTGGGCCCGGAAGGGCGGTATACGATGGCCTGCCCGGCGGGCTGGTTGCCGCGTGCGGCGATCCAGGAGTTCTCGATGGGTCTCTGACCGCCTGCGGGCCGGGCGTTCCATCGCGGGCGGCACCGGAGGGCCGGCCGGGGCGGCCGCTCGCCCGATGCGGCGAAGCGGCGCGTCGCAGGCCTTCCATGACCATGTTTTCGATCTGAACGCGACCCGTCCCGTTTCGGGCGGCGCCGCACCTGAATATTGCCCAACTCATTGATGCGCAAGGCCATATCCTGCCTTGCCGACGGGCGGTCTTGCGCCTTGCGGGACCGCCCGTGATAGTCCCGCGACGCGCGCATGCGTTCGCTTGCTGCGCCCTCACTGATCGACATCGTATCCATCGAGGTTGTCATGGCTGATACGAGCGTGCAGGCAGCGGCCACTGCCAGAGCCATCCGGCGCCTCCGGGTGTCCGGACATCCGGGGAGCACGGGCCGCGCAGGCGACCGTGGTGTCACCCGCTGCGAGGCCGGCCGAGCCGCTGCCGCCCGCGCCCCTGCCGGCACCGTCGCCGGGCGCTGCCGTGCGCGCGCCGGTTCGATGTCGGCAGTGTCCACCATCGCCTTCCATGCCCTCTCCACGGGACCGTCCGCGGCCCCGGCTTCGACCTGCGCGCCAGTATCCCCCGCATCCGCGCGTGGTCCGTGGCCGGCGGCACGCATGCCCGCGTTCCCGTGGGCGTTTTCTTCCCGTCCCCTTGCGCTTCGCACGCCGTGCGCAGCGACGATGGCAGGGGCCTGCGTCGCGCCGTCGTCTGGCGCATGATGCAGTCCCCCCATCGGGTTCGATCCGCGAGGAATTTCATGTCGATGCCACGTTCCACCCTGCGCCAGTTCCGTCCCGCCCTGCTCGGCGCGGTGCTGTCCGTCAGTGTCTTCACCCTGATCGCCTGCCGGCAGGAAGCCCCCGCTGCCGAGCAGCCGGCCTCCGCGCAGCCTGCGGTCGCGACACCGGCTCCCGATGCGGCGCCGGCGGTCGACACCTCGGCTGCGGCCTCCGCGCCCGCTTTCCTGTCCACGCTGTCCGAAGGCATGGCCTATGCCGATCTGCGCAGTGCGGTGCTGGCCGATGGCTGGCTGCCGCTGCGCGATCCGGATTGCCGGGAGAACGTCGGCGGCCCGGCGACGGTCTGCAACCTGTTGCCGGAGACCGAAAGCTGCAGCGGTGACGGGTATTGCCGCATGCGTTTCGGCAAGGCTCCGAACCTCACCCTCGCCGTGACTGCGTATGGCAGTTACAGCGCATGGAACAAGCCCGGTCCCGACTCCGCGTTCCAGGTCAAGTCGTTCGATGCGTCCAGCATCGAAACCGCTGCAGCGCAATGTCCTTCGCAGGACTTTGACGGGTTCCTGCGCGATTTCGCCACCGACCCTTCCGTGCAGCGCAGTTTTACGGCCCCGTTGGTGCGCGTCGCCGAACTCGAAGACCGTGGCGACGATGGATACTCTACCCGCATGGTGTACCAGACTGCCGACACCTACCGGAATTTCAATCTCAAGTTCGCATCGGGCGATTTCCATTTCGTCGATTCAGTCGGCCAGATGGACCCGAAGCCTCTGCGCATCGATGTGAAAACCGAGGCGGACGGATCGCGCCTCCTGAGCTATACCTACAACCTGTCCGAAGGCAATTCCTATCGTTTCCGGAAAGCCGGCAATTGCTGGTTGCTGACTCAAGATCCGGAACCGCCGAGTCCCTGATTCCATCCCGCCCCGGCATTCGCCTCTGCGGCCCGCGCCGCCACTGATATGGAGATTTGAGCATGTCCCGATATACGTTGCTGGAACCCCGCGAGGATCTCGGCAGAAACGTCCCCGTCACCTCCTATGAGGCGCTCGCGATCCATCATCCGAATACCAATCGAGATGCGGTCAGGCGCGGGGATGCAGCGGCCGTGGACTCCGAAGCGGCCGTCGTCAACGGTGAGCTTGAAGCGGTTCGCCGGTCAGGTGATGCTACGCTGGTCAAGAAAGACATCATATTCCTCGACACCTCCGGTAGAGCCAACGTGCCCGTGCCCGCTCCCATCGAAGGGTATGCGCACTATCTGAATCCGAACGACTACGGTGGCGTTCGCATCTACGACAAACCCTTTGGAACGCCCGGTGCCCAGTTGGTCGGCCAGGTGCTGCACATGGACGACCGGACCTTCACCAAGCGCGAAGGCGAGTTCATTCGTTACGGCGAACCGCTCGGTATCCAGTCCGGTACGGGGCCGAACGGGCGTGGCCAGTACGGTGTCCACGCGCATGTGGAAGTCGAGGCAGCCCAGTTCGAGCGCTACATCAACGACGTGCTGCAGGGGCGCATCCAGAACAACGGAATGACCGCGGCCCCGTCGCAGTCCACCGACAGCGGCACGCTGAAGGACACACTGCTGATCAAGGGCGAGGAAGGCCCGGGCGTGAAGAAATTGCAGGAGGCGTTGAACGCGGCGGGCATCACGGTGAACGGCCAGCCGCTGCCGACCACAGGCTACTTCGGCGATCTCACCTATGCGGCGGTGACGCAGTACCAGCAGCAGAAGGGGCTGGAGCCGGTGGACGGCAAGGCCGGCAAGGACACCCTGACCGCGCTGGGCATCTACCCCGGCCAGCAGCAGGCGCCGACGCCCACGCCGACGCAGCCCGCGCCCACGCAGCCCGACGTATCGCAGCCGCAGCCTACGCAACCGCAACCCACGCAACCCCAGCCGCAACAGCCGCAGCCGCCGTCGAGCGGCCAGCAGAACCCCTACGGCTTCGGCCCCGACAACGAATTGGGCAGGTTGATCGGCCGCGGCGAAGGCAGCTACAACTCGTACAACCGCGGTTCGGCGGGCGATTCGGGCGGCAGGGAGATCGATTTCTCGCAGATGACGGTCGGTGAGGTGATGCGCCGCCAACAGCTGTACGTGGACAATCCGAGGAACCCGGAAGGATTGTTCGCCGTGGGCAAGTACCAGTTCGTGCCCGATACCCTGAAGGAAACGGTCAACGCACTTGGCATCGACAGGAACGCGAAGTTCACGCCGCAGTTGCAGGAAAAGATGTTCGCCGACTACCTGATCGACGAGAAGCGGCCAAGCGTCCACGACTACATCACCGGTAAGACCAGCGGTGCCCAAGGCCTGGAGCGTGCCCAACACGCGCTGGCGCTCGAGTTTGCGAGCGTGGGCGATCCGCGCAACGGCGGCCGCAGCGCCTACGACGGCATCGCCGGCAACAGCGCGACGATCACGCCGAGGGAAGTACAGACCGCGCTTGACCACATGCGCGAGCAGTATCAGAGGAACGTCCAGTCGGGCATGAGCGCGGACCAGGCCTACAAGGCGCTGAGCGGCGATCCGAACAACTACAGCCAGAGCGCGGGCGCCACCGGCCAGACCCAGGGCCAGAGCGGCAGCCTGGACGACAAGCTGCTGATCAAGGGCGAGGAAGGCCCTGGCGTGAGGCGATTGCAGGAAGCGTTGAACGCGGCAGGCATCAAGGTGAACGGCGAGCCGCTGCCGACCACGGGTTATTTCGGCGATCTGACCTATGCGGCGGTGATGCAGTACCAGCAGCAGAAGGGGCTGGACCCGGTGGACGGCAAAGCCGGCAAAGACACGCTGACGGCATTGGGCATTTATCCGGGTCAACAGCAGGCGACCCCGCAACCGGCAACCCCGCAACCTGCGACGCCAGCCGCGACCGGCGAGCAGCCCGCGACCACGCCGCCGACCGCGACCGCTCCGGTGGTTACCGTGCCCGCCCCCGCGGCGTCGGCCGGCGAGCAGCCCTCGACGACGCCTCCGGCCACGGCCACGCCGACCACGCCGACCACGCCGACCACGCCCGCGCCGCCGGTCGAGCCCGCCCCGCAGACGCCGCGGATCGATCAGGCCGGGCATCCGGACAACCGGCTTTACACCCAGGCCGTGTCGAACCTGGAGCAGATGGGCCCGAACGGCGGCTTCGATTCGCGGGACCAGATGGAGCGCGCCGCCGCGGCATTGGCCGCCGACGCCAAGCTGACCGGCCTGACCCAGATCGACCACGTCGCGCGCAGCAGCAACGGCGAGGGGCTGATCGCGGTGCAGGGCAGCGACCCGTGGGCGCCGGAAGCCAAGCGCGCGTTCCTGGATGTGAGCCAGGCCACCGCGCAGACGCTGGAGCAGAGCACGCAGATGGCCGACTCCAGGAGGACGGACGGCCCGAACCCGGCGCAGCAGGGTGCGGAGCGTTCCATGGCCACCGAGCAGGCCAACCCGGTGCTGATCGCGCAGGCGGCGGAGCAGGAAGTGGCGCGCGGGCGGGCCATGTAGATTGGCGCACGGCTCGGCGGGTCGCGCGCATCGGCGTGCGGCCCGCGGGGCCAGAAGCGGCGGCCATCGTGCGGCAGCCCCACGGGCACAGCCATGGCCCGGTCCCGACCAAAGGATTCTTCGATGCGTTTTGGCCTTCTTTCTTCATCATGTCTGGTTTTCGCGCTCGCGCTCGGTGTGTCCGCCTGCGGGCGCGAGCAGGCCCCCGTCGCCGCGCAGGCCGCCGGGGCCGACACGAGTGCTGAAGCCGCCCCCGTGACCTCAACCCCCGCGCCCATACCGGGCGGCGCCTTCGCCGTGCTGCCCGATTCGAGCGTTCCGGAGATCCCGCCGCAGACGCCGGTCGCCGGTGGCGCCCCATGGCTTCGCTTCGCTTTCAGCGTCGGCGACGCGCGCCGCTATCTCGCGCTCGCCACGATCCCGCCCACGGGACCCGATGCCGGCCGTCCGCAGGCTCAGGCGACCCTGGCGCAGACCACCTACCGCTGGCGTGACGGGGCATGGCAGCCGAGCCTGAGCCAGGCCGATATCGGTCGCTTCGGCAGCTCGGGCGAAGCTCCCCCCTACGACGACACCCGCAGCATCGAGGGCGTCGCCTATGCCGCCTCGCGTGCGCTGGTGGCCCTGCCGACCCGCGATTTCCAGAACGGCGCTGAACTCAGCGCGTACCAGGTGCTCGATGTGGATCTGTCCACCGATACCTGGCGCCTGCTCGGCAAGATCGACGCGGGCGCGGACTACAGCGCGACGTGTTCCGATGGCCCCTCCACGCCTGCGCTGCAATGCGTCAGAAACCACGGGTCACTGAGTTTCGAAACCGCCGAAGGCGATGCCATGCCGCGCATCCGCATATCGCTCGGCGGGTCCAGACGCGACGACTCCGGAGAGATTCGGCTGCTGCCGGAAGGATATGCCGAGCTGTACCGCTACGATGCCGACGCCGCCCGTTTCTCGGCCGATCCGGCGCCTTGAATCGCGATGTCGACAACACCCCTGATTGGATCGAGAGGAATGAACCATGCGTGATTACAGCGACCGGGAAGTACTGGATATCGTGGAAGCCGCGGCCTTGAGGCACGGCATTCCGCGCGACGACTTCCTCCGTTTCACCGCCATCGAAACCGGCTTCACCTACGACGAGCGTGCGATCAATCCCAATTCCGGGGCGAAGGGGCTGTTCCAGTTCCTGCCGGATACGGCCAGGCAGTACGGCATCGCAGGTCGCGAACTCGACCCCAACGCCAACGCCGATGCCGGCGCGCGTCTGTACAACGACAACAGACAGGACATCATCGCCAGCAGCACCCGGTCCGGCCGCCCGCTGCTCTCGGAACAGGACGCGCCCAATGGCTTCGACCTGTACATGGCGCACCAGCAGGGCGCCTACGGCTATCGCTCGATCCAGGCGGCGCTGGACCCGGAGTTCGGCCGTTTCTTCAACGACACGCCGACCCGGCGCAACATCCTGGCCAACGTGGGCAACGATATCGATGAGCTCACCGGTGTCCGGAGGGACCAGCTTTCGGGCATGAGCGATCGCCGGCTGGCCGAAACGTTCGTGGACTATTGGGAAGCGAAGTACAACCGGATCGCGATCCCCGAAAAAGGCGTCGAACCGCTGGATCCCAGCGCCCCCCGCCGTGGCGGCTCGGGCAATCCGCTGGACGACGGCGTTCTGGATCGCGGCGACCGTGGCGCCAAGGTCGAAGAACTGCAGCGTGCGCTGACCGAGCGCGGTTTCGACACGCGGGGGACGGACGGAGTGTTCGGGCAGAACACGGAGAACGCGGTGCGTGCGTTCCAGACGGCGAACAATCTTTCGCCGGTGGACGGGATCGTAGGCGCGAACACCGCGCGTGCGCTGGGGATCAGCCTGACCGAGACCCAGACCCAGCCGAACACGCCTGCGCCGCAGCCGCAGCAGCCGCAGCCTCAGCCTCAGCCTCAGCCGCCCGAGACGCCGCCTTCGAGCAACGCGCAGCCGGTGCCGGCGGGCGTGTACCGTGAAGGGGACACCGGCCCCGGGGTGCGCGCGTTGCAGGAGGCACTGAACCGCAACGGCGCGCAGCTGGATGCCGACGGTCGGTTCGGTGCGCGCACCGAGGCTGCGGTGATGGCCTACCAGCGGCAGAACGGTCTGGACGTGGACGGGGTGGCGGGCGCGCAGACGATCGGCCGCCTGAACCAGGGCCTGCAGCAGACGCCGCCGGCGCCCAATGCGCCGAACACGCCGACGCCGCCGAGCCAGTCGGAGCCTGCCAACGGCAACCACTGGCCGACGCCGGGCAACTTCACGGTGAACCGCGCCGACAAGCCCGGGGAGGGCGGCGGCGAGTTCGGCGAGGCGCGCAGCGGCGGCCGCCAGCACCGCGGCATCGACATCAACGGCAATGTGGGGGACCCGATCGAACCGATGCGTGCGGGGCGTGTGACGTTCGCCGGGAACGGCGGCGCGGGCGCGGGCAACATGATCATCGTCGACCACGGCGGCGGGCTGGAGACGCGCTACATGCACCTGGATGCGATCAACGTGCGCCAGGGCCAGCAGGTGGGCGAGGACACGGTGATCGGCACGATGGGCCGGACCGGCAACACGCCGCGGCAGGGGGACACGCATCTGCACTTCGAGGTGCGCGAGGACGGTGTGGCGCGGGACCCGCGTCTGTACCTGAATTTCCCGGATCGCGCGGTGCTGCAGGAAGGCGATCAGGGTCGCGACGTGGCCAAGCTGCAGGAAGCGCTGCGCGGCCGGGGTGCGACGATCGAGGCGGACGGCGACTTCGGCCCTGCGACCAAGACGGCGGTGCAGGCGTTCCAGCGCGCGAACGGTCTGGAGGCGGACGGTATCGCCGGGCCGGACACGCAGCGAGCGCTGGGTCTTGGCCAGGTGCAGGCGAATGCCTCGCCGGTGCGTGAGGTGGATGGGCATGACCATTCGGGTCACAACCACTCCACGCCGACAGCGGTCACGCCGACGGCCCCTGCAACGACCACCGAGCAGCCCGCGACCACGCCTCCGGCCGCGACCGCACCGGTCGCAACCGCGCCTGCGTCCAGTGCCACGCCCGGCGAGCAGCCCGCGACGACGCCCCCGGTCACCACCGCGCCGGCCACGCCTCCGGTGGAGTCCGCGCCGCAGACGCCGCGGATCGATCAGGCCGGGCATCCGGACAACCGGCTCTACACCCAGGCCGTGTCGAACCTGGAGCAGATGGGCCCGAACGGCGGCTTCGATTCGCGGGACCAGATGGAGCGCGCCGCCGCGGCATTGGCCGCCGACGCCAAGCTGACCGGCCTGACCCAGATCGACCACGTCGCGCGCAGCAGCAACGGCGAGGGGCTGATCGCGGTGCAGGGCAGCGACCCGTGGGCGCCGGAAGCCAAGCGCGCGTTCCTGGATGTGAGCCAGGCCACCGCGCAGACGCTGGAGCAGAGCACGCAGATGGCCGACTCCAGGAGGACGGACGGCCCGAACCCGGCGCAGCAGGGTACGGAGCGTTCCATGGCCACCGAGCAGGCCAACCCGGTGCTGATGGCGGACGAGCAGCAGCGCACGGCCGGCATGCGCATGGCCTGATCCACCCGCATGGCCGCGAGACTGCCGACGGTTGCGCGACGCCCGCCCTCACCGGCGGGCGTCGTCGTGTCGGGGGCGTGGGATGGCGGGCGCATCGCGGGCGAGGCCATCGCGGCCTGCAGCCCACGGGCGGTGATTCAGGCCAGCAGCGTACGAATCAGGCCTTCGTGCCGTGCGGTCTGCTGCGCGCGGCGCAGGCGGCTGGCGGTGACGATGGCGCACATTTCATCCACCGCGGTCTCGAAAATCTCGTTGACGATCACGTAGTCGAACTCGCCGTAGTGCGACATTTCCTCGCGCGCGTTGGCGAGGCGGCGGGCGATGGTCTCTTCGCTGTCCTGACCGCGCTTGCGCATGCGGTCTTCCAGCGCCTGCCGGGAGGGCGGCAGGATGAAGATGCCGACCGCGTCCGGCACGTGCTTGCGCACCTGCTGCGCGCCCTGCCAGTCGATTTCCACCAGTACATCACGCCCGGCGGCCAGCTGCGGCTCCACGGACTGCCGTGCGGTGCCCTTGAGGTCGCCGTGCACGTTGGCCCATTCGAAGAAATCCCCGGCGTCGATCATCCCCCGGAACTCCGCTTCGCTGATGAAGTGGTAGTGCTCGGCATGGCGCTCGTTCGGGCGTGGCGCGCGCGAGGTGAAGGAGATCGAGAGCGCGATGTCCGGAAAACGCTTCAGGCAGGCGTTGACGATGCTGGACTTGCCGGCCCCGGAGGGGGCCGCGACGATGAAGAGGGTTCCACGCATGACGGATCGGAGTCTCGGTCGATGAATGTGCCGGTCAGGCCGGTCGATTGTGGGACAGCCGCAGCAGGTCCGCCACCGGGGCGAGCCGCGTCTCGGGCAGCGATTCCGCGATGCAGGCGCGCATGCGTGCCCGTGTGTCGGCGGGCACCGCCGCCTGCGTGGCGGCCTGCGCCCGGGTGGCCTCGTCGGGCCATTGGGCATCGCCGTACCACAGCCCGTCGTCGCCACGGTGCAGGCGCGAACCGAACGAGCCGTATCCCGGCAGGACCTCGGTGACTTCGCGCCAGGCCGCGATGAAATCGGCGTCGCAGCCAGGCAGCCGCCGCCAGCGGTACAGCACGACCAGGCCGATCGGATCGTCCCCGGTTGCCGCGGTCCGGTCGGTCATGCGTCGCCTCCGCTCACTCGATGTTCTGCGCCTGTTCCCGGATCTGGTCGATCAGCACCTTCAGCTCCACCGCCAGCGCGGAGGTGCGCGCATCCACCGACTTGGACCCGAAGGTGTTGGCTTCGCGGTTGAATTCCTGCAGCAGGAAATCCAGGCGACGGCCTGCAGCGTCCTTCTGCTTCATGATGCGGCGCAGTTCTGCGAGATGGCTGTCGAGACGGTCCAGCTCCTCATCCACGTCGAGCTTCTGCAGCGCCAGCACCAGTTCCTGTTCGAAGCGGCCGGGGTCCAGCGGCTGCGGCAGGTCGGCGAGGCGGTTCTCCAGTTTCTGCCGCTGCCCGGCGCGGATCGCGGGCATCAGCGCGCGCGCGTCGGCGGCATGCGCGGTGATGGCGTCGGCGCGTTCCAGAATCACCTGCGCCAGCTTGGCGCCCTCGCGTTCGCGCGCCGCGATGAAATCGTCCAACACGCTGTCCAGCAGGGCCAGCGCGTCTGCCTGCAGGCGTTCGGGATCCGCCGCCTCGGTCTGCAGCACGCCGGGGAAACGCAGCAGTTCGGTCATCTCCACGCGCAGGGCGGGGAAGCGGTTCTGCAGTTCCACCGACAGTGTCGACAGCCGGGCCACGAGCGCATGGTCGAGCTGCAGCGTCTCGCCCCCGGCGCGCGCGCGCAGCCGCAGGCTCAGATCCAGCTTGCCGCGGCCGACGCGCGCGGCCACGCGCTCGCGCAGGCCGGGCTCCAGCGTGCGCAGTTCGTCCGGCAGGCGCACGCCCAGTTCGAGGAAGCGGTGGTTCACGGCACGCAGCTCGCAGCTGAGCGTGCCGGCATCGGTGGCGCGTTCGCCTGAGGCGAACGCGGTCATGCTGCGGATCATCGGCGGTCCCGTGGAGCGAGGCTCCGGTGAAGCGCCCGGCGCGGCCGGGCAGGGCGTGGGGGGCGGGCATTGTCGCCGATCCGGCTTCTCCGCGCCCGCTGCGCTGCGGTCAGGGGCCGATACGCCCGCGATGCTAGACTTGCGCGCCCTCCGTGAGCATCGATCGCATGACCATCGCCCGTCCCAGCGGCCGCGCGCCCGACCAGTTGCGCCCGGTGCGCATCGAACGCGGCTATACCCGCCATGCCGAAGGTTCGGTGCTGGTGGCCTTCGGCGAGACCCGCGTGCTGTGCACCGCCAGCGTCGACAACAAGGTGCCCGGCTTTCTGCGCGGCAAGGGCGAGGGCTGGATCACCGCCGAATACGGCATGCTGCCGCGCGCCACCCACACCCGCAGCGACCGCGAAGCCGCCCGCGGCAAGCAGGGCGGGCGCACGCTGGAGATCCAGCGCCTGATCGGCCGCGCGCTGCGCGCCTGCGTGGATCGCAACGCGCTGGGCGAGCGCACCATCACCCTCGACTGCGACGTGCTGCAGGCCGACGGTGGCACCCGCACCGCGGCCATCACCGGCGCCTACGTGGCTCTGGTGGATGCCGTGCGCTGGCTGCAGGCGCGGAAGGAGCTCACCCGCGACCCGATCCACGGCGCGGTGGCGGCGGTGTCGGTCGGCGTGTACCGCGGCGTGCCGGTGCTGGACCTCGACTACGCCGAAGACAGCGACTGCGACACCGACATGAACGTGGTGATGAACGACGGCGGCGGCTTCATCGAAGTGCAGGGCACGGCCGAGGGCCATGCCTTCCGTCGCGACGAGCTGGATGCGCTGCTCGGCCTGGCCGAGAGCGGCATCGGCGCGCTGCTCGCCGCGCAGCGCGCGGCGCTGGACGGCTGAGCGCGCATGCACCGGACGACCGACCTGCCCGATGCGCCGCCGCCGCGGCGGCACCTGGCGTGCATCGCGCTGGTGGTGGACGACTACGACCGGGCCATCGCGTTCTACGTCGACGCCCTCGGTTTCGAGCTGCGCGAGGACCGGCTGCTGGGCGCGGTGCCCGGCAATGCCGCCAAGCGCTGGGTGGTGGTCGCGCCGCCGGGCGCTCAGACCGGCCTGCTGCTGGCCCAGGCCGCCAACGACGCGCAGCGCGCGCGGATCGGCGACCAGACCGGCGGCCGGGTGGGTTTTTTCCTGCACACCGACGACTTCGCCCGCGACCACGCCGCCATGCTGGCGAAGGGCGTGCGTTTCGTGGAGGCACCGCGCCACGAGGCCTACGGCACCGTGGTCGTGTTCGAAGACCCCTACGGCAACCGCTGGGACATGATCGAACCGCGCGCATCGGCCTGATCCGCTTCATCCGCTTCGGCCCGATCTGCTCCGGCCCTGTCCGCATCTGCCCGGGCGGCATCGATCCGGCCCGCATCGGGGCCCACCGGCATCCGCCGGCCTGCCCGCACGCGTCGTCCACATTTTCTTCCGCACCGAGCGCACTCACCCATGCAACTCGTCCTCGCCAGCAGCAACTCCGGAAAACTCGTCGAACTGCGCGAGCTGCTCGGCGGCCTCGACATCGCGCTGCACGTGCAGTCGGCCTTCGGCGTGGAAGATGCCGACGAAACCGGCCTGACCTTCGTCGAGAACGCGATCCTCAAGGCCCGCCATGCCGCGCGCGCCACCGGCCTGCCGGCGCTGGGCGACGATTCCGGCCTGTGCGTGGACGCGCTCGACGGTGCGCCGGGCCTGTACAGCGCGCGCTATTCCGGCACGCACGGCGATGCCGGCGCCAACATCGCCAAACTGCTCGCCGCGTTGCGTGAGGTGCCCGAGGCCGAGCGCACGGCGCGTTTCGTCTGCGTGCTGGCACTGCTGCGCCATGCCGACGACCCGCAGCCGCTGATCGCCGAAGGCGTATGGGAAGGCCGCATTCTCGATGCGCCGCGCGGCGCCGGCGGCTTCGGTTACGACCCGGTGTTCTTCGACCCGGCCCGCGGGCAGGGCGCGGCGGAGATGGATGCCGTGCTGAAGCACCGCATCAGCCACCGCGGCCTCGCGCTCGCCACCCTGCGCGCGCGCCTGGGCACCGCGCTCGCGGCGCGGGTGCAGGGCAGCTGAGCCGTGCTCGGCCTCGCGCCCCTGTCGCTGTACGTGCATCTGCCGTGGTGCGTGCGCAAATGCCCGTACTGCGATTTCAATTCGCATGAATACCGCGGCGCGGGCACGGCGCCGTTCGCGGCCTATGTCGATGCGCTGATCGCCGATCTCGATCACGACCTGCCGCTGGTCTGGGGGCGCACCGTGCACAGCGTGTTCTTCGGCGGCGGCACGCCCAGCCTGTTCCCGGCCGAGGCGATCGACCGTTTCCTGCAGGCCGCCGCGGCGCGGCTGCGCTTCGCGCCGGGCTGCGAGATCACGCTGGAGACCAACCCCGGTACCGCCGAGCACGGCCGCTTCGAGGACTACCTGCGCGCGGGCGTGAACCGGGTGTCGTTCGGCATCCAGAGTTTCGACGACGGCTGCCTGCGCAGGCTCGGTCGCATCCACGACAGCGCCCAGGCCGAGGCCGCGGTGAAGCTGGCGCAGGACGCCGGCCTGGACAATCTCAACCTGGACCTGATGTACGCGCTGCCGCAGCAGACCCCGGCGATGGCCGAAGCCGATCTGGCGCGCGCCTTCGCGCTGGCGCCGGCGCACATCAGCCACTATCAGCTCACGCTGGAACCCAACACCGTGTTCGCGGCGCGGCCGCCGGCCGGGTTGCCGGACGACGACGATGCATGGGACATGCAGGAGCGCTGCCAGGCGCTGCTGGCGCAGGCCGGCTACGCGCAGTACGAGATCAGCGCCTACGCGCGTCCGGGCCGCCAGTGCGCGCACAACCTGAATTACTGGCGTTTCGGTGATTACCTCGGCCTCGGCGCCGGCGCGCACGGCAAGATCGGCCTGCCGGTGGCTGCGGGCGATGCCGACTTGGGACTGGACCGTGACGCCGACGCTGCGGGACGCATCCTGCGGCGCTGGAAGCTCAAGCATCCCACCGCCTATCTGGCCCAGGCCGCTGCGGGCACGGCGGTGCAGGGCGGGCTGATCGGCGGCGATACCGACATCCCGCCTGCGCAGCGGCCGTTCGAATTCATGCTCAATGCCCTGCGCCTGCGCGAAGGCTTTCCGCTGGCGCGGTTCGAGGCGCGCACCGGGCTTTCGCGCACAGCGATCGCCGGACCGCTGGCGACGGCGCTGGCGCAGGGGTGGCTGCAGGCCGATGCCGAAGGCGAATGGCTGCATCCGACAGAGACCGGCCTGCGTTTCGCCAACGACGTCATGGGCCTGTTTCTGGATGGATGAGCCCGCGATGCGCGCGTGTTCGATGCAGGAGCGGGCGCGTCGCCGGCCTTCGGTGGATGGGCGTGCAACCTCCGCGCGGGTCGAACGCCGGGCCGCCGGACGTCGGCGGCCCGCGTGCCGCCTGGCGGCTGCGTGGACGGGCGTTGTCCGCCGCGGGACATCGCTCCCGGCCTCTGGACGGTCCAGGCGCCACGGGCGATGTGCACGGGGGCTGCATGCGATCCGCGCGCTCCTTGGCGCCCGGGGCCCGCTCGTGTTAAGAAACCCGACCTCCGTCGTACTTTCGACCTGACCCATGCCCTCATCTCCGTTTCAGGACGCGCAGGCCACCAGGACGCTCGCCGCGTCCGGTTTGCCGCGTCGGGTGCGCCGCATTCTCGAGCGCGCCCTTGCCCTCTATGCCGAAGAGCTGGAACCGCGGCTGGTGGAGGCAGTGTCGGAGTTCGAGGAAGAGCTGTACCGCCTGTCCGGCCACAGCATCGGCGTGCAGAGCGGCAACGGGAACGATCCCTCGCGCAATCTGCGCGAGGTGCGCCTGAACCGCCATGATTTCGTTCCGCATTTCATGCAGTTGCTCGAAAGCGGGCTGGCGGGCCTGCGCAGCGGCCAGACGGTGCGCACGGCGCCCAGCGAACGCCCGGTCGCCCAGCCGATCAGTTTCCGCAACCTCAGCCTGGTCGAGACCAGCGTGATGGACGAGGGCGCGGTGCTGCACGAGATCGCCACCCGCCAGGAGTCGCGCGCCAATCTGGCGCTGCACATGGTGGGCCAGCGTTTCGGCGTGCTCGCCGCTGCGCCGGCGTTCGACGGCGAACGCCTGCCGCTGGGCGCACAGGCGCTGTGCCGCGCCGCGCGCCATGCCAGCGGCATCTTCCGGCTCGACCACGAACCGCAGCTGCTGTTCTACCGCATCTTCGATCGGCGGGTCATGAGCCTGTTCTCGGTGCTGGCGGAGAAGCTGGACGCGCTGCTGACCGAAGAAGGCGTGCTGCCCGGCCTGACCTATGTGCCGATGCGTGGCCGCGCTGCGACGGCCGAAGAGGATGCGCCGGAATTCCCCGCGCGCCACGAGCCCGGCACGGGCGCGCAGGGCGAGCAGAGGCTGTTCGAGACCGTCGAACGTCGCGACCCGGGCGAGCGCCGCGATCCGGCCTCCGCGCGGATGTCCTCGCCGCCGACCTATGGCGACCGTCCGGCCCAGCGACCGCCGGCAGCCGATCAGGCACCCTACGACCCGCAGCGTCCGCACACCGGCTGGCTGGGCCAACCGGCTCCGGCCGCGCCCAGCGCGTTCCAGGCCGACGAGCAGTCCGCCTACCGCGACCTGCAGAAGCTGCTCAGCAATTACCGCAGGCAGACCGAGCCACCGCGCCCCGAGCATGCGCCGCCCCCGCCGCCGTCCGGTTCGTTCCGCACCCAGGACCTGCTGCAGGCCCTGAAGCAGGCCAATTTCGAACAGCTCGCACCCGGGCCCGCGCTGGACATCGGCGAGGTCAAGAAGGCGCTGCTGGCGCAGGCGCGGCAGCAGCAGGGCAGGCCGGTGGCGCTGTCGCAGGCCGACAACGACACCTTCGACCTCCTGCAGCTGTTCTACGGCCAGCTGCAGAAGGAGCTGCGCACCGATGCGCCGGCGTCCGCGCTGCTCAAGCGCCTGCAGCTCACCCTGCTGCAGGTGGCGCTGAACGACAGCGCCTTCTTCGTGCGCACCGAGCACCCCGCGCGCAAGATGCTGGAAACCGTGTCGGAGACCGCGGCCAAATGGCTGTCCGACGACGATTTCGACCCGCAGTTGCTCAAGCCGCTGCAGGAAGCGGTCACCCACGTGGTCAAGAACTACGAGGGCGATTCCGCCATCTTCGAGGAGAGCAACCGCAAGCTGCAGGCGCACGTCGACCAGCAGGTGCGCCGGGCCGAAACCCTCGAAAAGCGCCACATCGAAGCCGCCCGCGGCAAGGAAAAACTCGAGGTCGCCAAGCAGCGCGCCGAGAAGTCGCTGCAGCAGATCGTGGGCGAGCGCGAGCTGCCCAAGTTCACCCGCGCGCTGCTCAACCAGTCCTGGGCGGACGTGCTCACGCTCACCGACCTGCGCCACGGCGAGGGCTCGGAGGAGTGGCGCAGGCAGCTGGACGCCACGCAGCGGATCGTCGAGATCTGCAGCAAGCGCGACGCCGCCGAACACCCCGACCTCAAGGCCCACGTCGAAACCGCGCTCAAGCACGTGGGCTATCACGAGGACGAGGCCGAGGTCATCGCCCGACGGCTGTCGACCAGCCATGTCGAGGAAGACGCCGACGGCGAGTCGCGCACCGAACTCACGATGAAGCTCAAGGCGCGCGCGCGCCTGGGCGAGGACATGCGCAGCGCGCGCAAGGCCGAGCTGGCGCCGCGTACCGCCGAGGAACAGGAGTGCTACGAGCGCCTGCGCCTGCTGCCGTTCGGCACCTGGCTGGAGTTCGTCACCAACCAGCAGGGCGATGCGGTGCGTCGACGCATGTCGTGGTTCAGCCCGGTCACCGGCAATGCGCTGTTCGTGAACCAGCGCGGCCAGCGCATCGGCGAACATTCGCTGGACAGCCTGGCGCGGATGATGGCCAAGGACCAGCTGCGTGTGGTCACCGCGCAGAAGGCCGGCCTGGTGGATCGCGCCTGGAATGCGGCGGTGTCGGCGCTGCGCAGCATCACCGGCCGTCGCGACGACGGCGACCACGTGGAGGCTCCGCCGGCCACGCCGTCGGCGGCATCCGCCGTGGGCCCGTCTCCAGCCCCCTCGCCGCGTGTGGGCGGGGCCGCCCCGGCGCACGCGGCCCATCCCTCACGTCCCCCCGCGCCGACGCAGGCGGACGACGACTGGCTGATCGGCGACGAGTCCGCGGCGCCCTCCACGGGCGAGCAGGGACGTGGGGAGGACCGCCGATGAACAAGAAGGAATTCCGCCGTTCGCCCCGACGCAAGCTGCGCGAGACCGTGCTGGTCAGCGACATGATGACCGACGAGATCGTCGGCCGCATCGGCAACCTCTCCGCGGGCGGCCTGCTGCTCATCGCCAAGATGCCGCTGGTCGAGGATGCGCTGTACCAGTTCCGCTTCCGCCTGCCCGGCCAGCCTCCGCTCGACATCGATGCCGGCGTGCAGCTGCTGTGGATCGATACCGCCGACCACGCCGGCCAGTCCTGGGCCGGCTTCCGCTTCATTTCCCTGCCCGAAGCGCAGCAGGATGCGCTCCGCGAGTGGGTGGATTCGCCCGGCGCGGAATACGACTGAGCCGGGCGTGCGGCGGGTGCGTGGGTGAGCTGCCTGCCATCGGGCCTCGCCCCGCCCGCATCGCACCCTGTCACCTTTCGCCGCCGCTGCGCCGCACCGCCCTTCGACTCCCCCGTCATCCGATACCGCCATGTCCGACCTCGCCCACAGCCTCGACCGTCTCTACGCAGAGCATCTCGCCACGCTCGCCGCCCGTGCCGACACCGCGCTCGCGCGCGGCGGCTTCGACCACCTGCTCGTGCCCTCGGGCACCGTGCATTACCAGCTGTTCGACGACCGCGATTATCCCTACGCCGTCAATCCGCAGTTCAAGGCCTGGCTGCCGGTCACCGATGCGCCGGGCAGCTGGCTGGTCTACACCCCCGGGCAGCGCCCGAAACTGATCTTCCTGCAGCCGCACGACTACTGGCATGTGGTGCCGGACATGCCGTCGGCCTACTGGACCGCGCACGTCGACATCCAGATCATCCGTGTGCCGGAGGAGGCCGTCGCCCACCTGCCGAAGAACGCCGCGCGCTGCGCGATCCTGGGTGAGGCGCAGAGCGCGCTGGGCCAGTACGGCGCCTATGCGCCCAACAACCCCGCGCCGGTGCTCGATCACCTGCATTACCACCGCGGCTTCAAGACGCCCTACGAGATCGCGATGATGCGTGCCGCCACCCGCGCGGGCGTGCGCGGCCACCGCGCGGCCGAGCGCGCCTTCCGCGCCGGCGCCAGCGAGTTCGGCATCCACCTGGCCTACTGCCAGGCCGTCGGCCAGGACGCGATGCAGTTGCCCTACAACAACATCATCGCACTCGACCGCCACGGTGCGGTGCTGCACTACACCGAGCGCGACCGCGTCCCGCCGCGCCCGGCGCACAGCTTCCTGATCGACGCCGGCGCCTCGCACGGCGGCTACGCCTGCGACATCACCCGCACCTACGCCGCCGACCGGGACAGCGAGTTCCAGGCCCTGATCGACGTGCTCGACGCCGCGCAGCTCGGCATGTGCGACCAGGTGCGCGAAGGCGTGGACTACCGGCAGATCCATCTGGATGCGCACCTGTCCATCGCGCGCATCCTGCGCGACTTCGACCTCATCCGCATCTCGCCCGAGAGCGCGGTGGAGACCGGCGTGAGCGCCGCGTTCTTCCCGCACGGCATCGGCCACGGCATCGGCCTGCAGGTGCACGATGTGGC
Organism: uncultured Gammaproteobacteria bacterium; assembly: GCA_965649985.1. GTDB lineage: Bacteria > Pseudomonadota > Gammaproteobacteria > Xanthomonadales > Xanthomonadaceae > Lysobacter_I. Next base: position 19,702 of record CBFGMS010000068.1, read on the forward strand.
CGGCTTCGCCGCCTCCGACGCCGGCGGCACCCTGCCCAGGCCCGACGGCCATCCCTACCTGCGCCTGACCCGCCCGCTCGCCGCCGGCATGGTGGTCACCATCGAGCCGGGCATCTATTTCATCGACATGCTGCTGGCCGAACTGCGCGAGAAGGGCCACGGCGACGCCGTCGACTGGGACCGCGTCGCCGCCTTCCACCCCTACGGCGGCATCCGCATCGAGGACGACGTGGTGTGCACCGACGGCGACCCGATCAACCTCACCCGGGAAGGCTTCGCGGCCGGTTGAGGCCGCGCGGTCCACCCGGCCCGGCGATGCGGAATCCCCGCGTCGCCGTGTCGCTCCGTCGTGGTGCCCGGCGTGCCGATGTCGCGTGCCGCGGCCCGCAACCGGGCGATCATGCATCATAGGCGGATGACCACGCCCCCCGGATCCACCTCGTTCCCCGCGCTCGCGCTGTTGCCCGAGCTTCGCGCCGGCATCGACGCCCTCGGCTACACCACGATGACGCCGGTGCAGGCGCAGGCGCTGCCGATCATTCTCGAAGGCGGCGACCTGATCGCGCAGGCGCCCACCGGCAGCGGCAAGACCGCCGCCTTCGGCCTGGGGCTGCTGCATCGGCTCGACCCCACCGCCCCGCTCACGCAGGCGCTGGTGCTCTGCCCCACGCGCGAGCTCGCCGACCAGGTGGGCAAGCAGCTGCGCAAGCTCGCCACCGGCATCCCCAACGTGAAGATCTCGATCCTCTGCGGCGGCATCCCGCTGGGGCCGCAGCTGGCCTCGCTCACGCAGCACGAGCCGCATGTGGTGGTGGGCACGCCCGGCCGCATCCTGGAGCTGATGCAGCGGAATGTGCTGCAGCCCGGCGCCATCCGCACCCTGGTGCTGGACGAGGCCGACCGCATGCTGGACATGGGCTTCGAGGACGCCATCCGCGACATGGTCCGGCGTCTTCCGAAGAGCCGGCAGAGCCTGCTGTTCTCGGCCACCTTTCCCGAGGCCATCG
>CBFGMS010000069.1:0-20615 GCA_965649985.1 uncultured Gammaproteobacteria bacterium
GCGCGCGGACTTGTAGCCGGCGAAGGCGCGCAGGTCCTCGCGGACCAGATCGAGCACGGAGGCCTCGGATGATGGCGAACTCATGCGCCCTCCCCGCCCGTCGCGGCCTGCAGCGCCTGCAGACGGATGCGCACCGCCTGCGCGTGCGCTTCCAAGCCTTCGGCTTCGGCGATGCGGATCGCGGTGGCGCCGATGGCCCGCACGCCTTCGGCGTCCACCCGCTGCACGCTGATCGCGGTCTGGAAACTGGCCAGCGAGACGCCGCTCCATGCGCGCGCGGCACCGCCGGTGGGCAGCACGTGATTCGGGCCGCTGCAGTAGTCACCGATGCCTTCGTTGGCGTAGTCGCCGAGGAACACCGAACCGGCGCAGCGCACCTTCGGCAGCCAGGCGTCGGCATCGCGCAGGGCGAGAATGAGGTGCTCGGGTGCGTAGCGGTTGGAGATGGCGAATGCGGTGTCGAGATCGGCGGTGGCGATCAGCCGCGAACGCGACAATGCCACCCGCGCGATGTCGGCGCGCGGCAGTGCACGCAGCTGACGCTCCAGCGCGCCGGCCACCTCCGCCAGCAGTGATGGCGTATCGCTGAGCAGCAGCACCTGCGAATCCGGGCCGTGCTCGGCCTGCGACAGCAGATCGGCGGCGACGAATTCGGGGTTGGCGCCGGCATCGGCGATCACCAGCACTTCCGAGGGGCCTGCGGGCATGTCGATGGCCGGGCCGCCTTCGACCATCGCCGTCTGGCGCTTGGCCTCGGTCACCCAGGCATTGCCGGGGCCGAACAGTTTGTCGCAGGCCGGCACGCTCTCGCTGCCGAAGGCCATCGCGGCGATCGCCTGGGCGCCGCCCAGCTTGAACACGCGACGGATGCCGCAGCGCTGCGCCGCATACAGCACCGTGGGGTCGGCGCTGCCGTCGATGCGCGGCGGCGTGCACACCACCACCTCCTCGCAGCCGGCCAGGCGCGCGGGCACGCCCAGCATCAACATGGTGGACGGCAACGGCGCACTGCCGGCGGGGATGTACAGGCCCACGCGCGGGATCGCGCGCACGATGCGGCGGCAGGCCACGCCCGGCGCGGTCTGCACCGCGTATTCGCGCAGGCCGCCGTCGCGGTGGAAAGCCTCGATGCGCGCGGCGGCATCGTCGATGGCCGCCTTGAGCGCGGGGTCGAGGTCGGCCTCGGCCGCGGCGAATTCGGCAGCGCCGACGTCCAGCGTATCGAGCGTGGCCCGATCGAGGCGCGCGGTGATCTCGCGCAGCGCCGCGTCGCCGCGGGCACGCACGTCGGCCAGGATCGTGGCGACCCCGCTGCGCACGGTCTCCGCGGTGTCCTGGGTAGGACGACGCAGCGCGGCATCGCGCGCGTCGGCATCGAGCACGGCCCAGTCGACGATGGCGATGCCGCCGGCGGGACCGCCCACGGCTGATGAGGAGAGCGCGGCGCTCATGCCAGCATCCTCTCCACCGGCAGCACCATCAGCCCGCGGGCGCCGGCGCGCTTGAGGTCTTCCAGCCGCTGCCAGGTCATCGCGCCATGGCACAGCGCCTGCATCGCGATGTCCTCGCCGCCGTCCAGCGCCGTCAATGTCGGCGGCTCGGCATCGGGCAACAGCTGCATGAGCTGCGGCACCACGCGACGCGGCGCCTGCAACAGCAGCAGCTTGCTGTCGCGGATCTTCATCACGCCGTCCAGGCGACGCAGCAACAGCTCGGCAATGCCGGCGCGCGCATCGGCGAAGTCGCCGGCCGGCCCGGCCATCACCGCTTCGCTGTCCAGCAGCACTTCGACCGCCTTGAGCCGGTTGGCCGCCAGCGTGGCGCCGCTGGACACCAGATCGCAGACCACGTCGGCCTGGCCCAGACGCGGCGCGAGTTCCACCGAGCCGGACATCATCACGATGCCGGCCTCGATGCCGCGCTCGGCCAGCCAGCGCGACAGCAGCGCCGGATAGCTGGTGGCGATGCGCTTGCCGGGCAGTTGCTCCTGCGGGTTCCACTCCCAGTCGTCGGGGATGCCGAACATCAGCTTGCAGCGGCCGAAGCCCAGCGCGCGCAGTTCGCGGAAGGCGGTTGCCTCGCCGCGCGCGGCGCGCTCGTAGTCCTGCTCCAGCAACACGTTGCGGCCGACCATGCCGAGGTCGCACACGCCGTCGGCGATCAGCCCCGGGATGTCGTCGTCGCGCACCAGCAGCAGGTCGATGGGCAGCGACTCGCCGTAGTAGAACTGCTTGTCGCGGCTCTCCTGCCAGCTCAGCCCGGCGGCGGCCAGCAGCGCGAGCGCGGGCTCGCTGAGCCGGCCGCTCTTCTGGATGGCGATGCGCAGGCGGTCGCGCGTGTTGGCGGCCACGGGTCGGGGCATGGAGGGGGTCATCGTGGAGACTCGAAATGGGCTCAGGGCGCGTCGGCGTCGCCGGCGCGGGTCTTGTCGAAGGCGAGGGCGTAGCCGCCGGCGCCGTGATCCAGGGTGCGGGCCACGCGGCCGATGGTGGTGGTGCTCACCAGCGTGCGGTCGTGGATCTCGCGGTAGGGCACGCCCGCGCGCAGCAGCGGCACCACTTTCCAGCGGTCGGCCATGGCCTCCAGCTCGGCCGGCGTGCACAGGTCCTGCAGGAAGGCGCGCACCTGCTCGGGCCGGTCCAGCGCCGCGAACGCCCGCGCCAGTGCGGCGAGCGCGGCGTCGGCGTCCTGTTCGGGCAGGGGTTGGGGGCGGAATTTCATGGCGTGGGTGCAGCCGTCGAGCCGGGAAGCGAAGTTTAATGTGTTAGCGCGTTAATACATTATAGGAAACCCGGACAAGATCAACCCCGGCCGCACCTCTTCACACCGCCGAACAGGAATGGGCTCGGCCTGGTTGGCCGCAAAAAGATTGCAAGTATTTGATTTTATTTAGAATGATGTGTGCCCGACCGGCTCCATCGGGCGCACCAGCCGCGTCCCGCCTCAAGACTCGGCCGTCGAAACGCCCTGTCGATACCACCAGCGCAGCCGCCATGTGGCCGCCCCTGCGCAGAAGGCGGCGCTGACGAGGAAGGGAATGAACGGTGCATCCCTATGCCCGACCGCGGCCCAGAGCAGGAAAACCGTCAGCAGTAGAAACGGCCACGTAGACCACCCGCGCGGGTCGCGCAACAGTCCTGCCCATCCAAGACCGACCAGCGCCATCGAAAGAAGCAGGCGCACAAGCGATACGTCGCGATCCCCATCGTTGGAGACGACCAGGATCACCAGGAAACTCAGCAGGAGCGCTCAGCAGGAGCGCTCAGCAGGAACGCTCCACACAGCCGCGACGCGACCCACAGCCCGCAGCGCAGGGCCCAGGGCGGCCGCGGAAGCCCCGCCGACGGGGGATGCGACGGGCAATGCCGATCGGGGAGCGGCATAGGGATTGGCGTCGGGAGACGGCGGATCACGCATGCATGCACGTCTCCATGCCGCAGTCCTGCATGCCTGCGCTCACGCGCCCAGCCCCATTCGCCTGCCGCCCTCAGGGCGTGCCGAACCGCCCCAGCGGCGCACCGGCCAGCAGGTGCAGATGGATCTGGAACACGGTCTGCCCGCCGTGGTCGTTGCAGTTCATCACCACGCGGTAGCCGTCCTCGGCGAAGCCCTGCTCGCGGGCATAGCGCGCGGCGGCGACGGCCAAGCGGCCGACGATCTCGGCCTGCTCGGGCTGCACGTCGTTGAGCGTGGGCACCGTCACCTTGGGCACGAACAGCACATGCACCGGTGCCTGCGGAGCGATGTCGTGGAAGGCGATCAGGTGATCGTCCTCGTAGACGATCTTCGCGGGGATCTCGCGGCGGATGATCTTGTGGAAGATGGTGTCGGACATGGCCGTTTCCTTGGGTGGTGTCGTATTCGTTGGTCGATCGATCAGGACGGCATCTCGCTGCGGCTGCCGAACGCATGCGACAGCGTGCCGCGGTCGATGTATTCCAGCTCGCCGCCCAGTGGCACACCGTGCGCGAGGCGGGTCGGCTTCACGCCCTGCCTGCGCGCGAGCTGCGCGAGGTAGTGGGCGGTGGCTTCGCCCTCGACCGTGGGATTGGTGGCGATCACCAGCTCCTGCACTTCGCCTTCGGCCAGCCGCGCCTCCAGCGCCTCCAGGCCCAGCTCGCGCGGGCCGATGCCGTCGAGCGGGCTCAGCCGGCCCTGCAGCACGAAATAGAAACCGCGGTAGCCGGTGGCCTGCTCGATGGCGAGGCGGTCGGCCGGCGATTCCACCGCGCACAGCAGATGCGCGTCGCGCGAGGCACTGGAACAGGTGGCGCAGACCTCGGTTTCGCTGAAGTCGCGGCAGCGCGCGCAGTGCGCGATGCGCTCCACCGCCTGGGCCAGCGCGTCGGCCAGGCGCAGGCCGCCGTCGCGGTCGCGCTCCAGCACGTGATACGCCATGCGCTGCGCGGTCTTCTGGCCTACGCCGGGCAGGATGCGGAAGGCTTCGATGAGCTGTTCGAGCAGGGAGGCGGTCATGTCGATGATGTCGTCCCGAGCAAAGCGAGGGACCTGCTGTTGCGGTGAAGAAGCGAGAAGCAGGTCCCTCGCTGCGCTCGGGACGACAACGATGGGTTCGTGATCGATGCGGGTTGGGTTCGCAACACGGAAGGCGCGGGGCGGGACGACCGCGCCTCGGAACCATTCCGCCTCAGAACATCCCCGGGATCTTCATGCCCGGCGGGATCGGCATGCCGGCCGTGGCGCCGGCCATCTTCGACTGGCTCTCGGCGTTGATCTTGTTGACCGCGTCGTTGATCGCGGCCACCACCAGGTCCTCGGTCATTTCCGCATCGCTCAGCACGCTGGGGTCGATCTTCACCTTCCGGCATTCCATCTTGCCGGTCAGGGTCACTTCGACCATGCCCGCACCGGCGCTGCCGGTCATTTCGAGCTTGGCCAGTTCTTCCTGGGCGCGCTGCAGGTTTTCCTGCATCTTCTGCGCCTGCTGCATGAGTTGGGCGATGTTTCCGCGCATGGTCTTCTCTCTCTGCGATGTGGGGTGGAGCATCGGCGGCACGACGGCCGCAGGGGTGTGGAAAGCGGGACGGGCCAGTCGTCGCCCGGTCGGTCGTCGCGGGGTCAGTCGTCGATGGGCCGGATCGAATCGGGGACGACGCGCGCGCCGTGCTGTTCGATCATCCGACGCACGTCGGGATGGGCCATGAAGGTCTCTTCGGCCGCGGCCTGGCGGGCGTCGCGCTGGCGCAGATCGCGCTGGTGCAGGGTTTCGGCCTCGGCCGGGCGGCCGGTCTCGAACTTCAGCTGCACCGCGGCGCCGAGCTGGGCCTCCAGTGCATCGGCCAGCGCCTGCTGCAGCGACGGCAGGCGCAGGTGGTCGTCCTCCGGCGACAGCGACAGGCGCAGCACGCCGTCGGCATGGCCGAGGAAGGCCGCATGCGCCGCAAGTTCGCGCGCGGGGCCACGCAGATCGCAGGCGGCCACCAGGTCCAGCCAGCGGGCCGCGTCGATCGCGAGCGCCGGCGCCGGGCCGCGAGTGCCGACAGCGGCACGGGCCGCGGCCTCGCGCACGGCGGGCGGGCCGGAGATTTCGATGTGCGCCGGCTGCGGACGGGCGGCGGGTGTCGCGGACGGGACGGCGGAGACCCGCGCGGCGGCGTCGAGCGGGTGCGTGTCGAACGCTGATCGGGCCGCTGCAGGCGCAGTCCCTGCGGGCATGGCCGCAGCAGCCGTGGCCGGAGCGGGTGGCTCGGCGAAAGGGTTGGCCGGCAGCGGACGCCGGCCCACGGCCGCGTCCGACGGCGACGCGGAGAACGCGGCGGCAGCCTCGGGCAGCACCTGCCCGGCGCTTTCATGGCGTTGGGTGCTGCGCCCTGCCCCCTCCAGCGCCGCGCGTGCGGCGGCGGGGCCGCGCGGCTGCGCCGTGGCCGGGGCATCCAGCTCCGTGCCGCCGCCTTCCGCCGGGCGGAACGCCAGCATGCGCAGCATGCTCATCTCGAAACCGGCGCGCGTGCTGGGCGCCAGCGCCAGGTCGCGGCGGCCGTGCAGGGCCATCTGGTACCAGAGTTGGACCACTTCCGGGCGCAGCGATGCCGCCAGCGCGTCCACCGGCACGCCGTCCGGGTCGATCTCGGCTCCCGGCACCAGCTGCCGCACCTGGATGCGGTGCAGGGCCTCGGCCACGGCCTCCAGCACGCTGGCCCAGTCCGGCGAGAACTCGGCCAGAGCGCTCACTTCGGCCATCAGCGCCGCGCCGTCGCCGGCGCCCAGGGCTTCGAGCAGGGTGCCGACGCGGGTGTGGTCGACGCTGCCCAGCATCGCGGTCACCGCGGCATCGGTCAGCGCCGCGCCGCCGCTGGCCGCGCCGGCATAGGCGATGGCCTGATCCAGCAGCGACAGCCCGTCGCGCAGGCTGCCGTCGGCGGCGCGCGCCAGTTGGCGGATCGCGCCGGGCTCCACCGGGATGTCCTCGGCGGCGAGAATCCGGGTCATCTGCCCCTGGATCTGCCCCTCGTCCAGCCGCTTCAGATTGAACTGCAGGCAGCGCGAGAGCACGGTCACCGGCAGTTTCTGCGGGTCGGTGGTGGCGAGCAGGAACTTCACGTGCCCCGGCGGCTCCTCCAGCGTCTTCAGCAGAGCGTTGAAGGCGTTCTTCGACAGCATGTGCACTTCGTCGATCAGGTAGACCTTCACCCGACCGCGCGAGGGCATGTACTGCGCGTTGTCGATCACCTCGCGCACGTCGTCCACGCCGGTGTTGCTGGCCGCGTCGATCTCCAGCAGGTCGATGAAGCGCCCGGCGTCGATGTCGCGGCAGCTGTTGCATTCGCCGCAGGGGTCGGCCGAGGTGCCGCGCTCGCAGTTCAGCGACTTGGCGAAGATGCGGGCGATGGTGGTCTTGCCCACGCCGCGGGTGCCGGTGAACAGGAAAGCGTGGTGGACGCGGCCGGTGTCGAGCGCATTGCTGAGCGCACGGACCACATGCTCCTGCCCGACCAGTTCGGCGAAACGCTTGGGGCGCCACTTGCGGGCGAGAACGAGATAGGACATCGGCACATTCTGCCATGCCCCGCCCGCCCCCAACCCGCCGCCCCGCCCCGCCCACCGGCTTTGTTGTCCGTTCACCTTGCGGCGAGGTAGAATGGGGATCGCCCAAGGCCGCAGGACCCGGCTGGCAGCGTCCCGGAGAGGTGTCCGAGTGGTTGAAGGAGCACGCCTGGAAAGTGTGTAAGCGTCTAAACCGCGCTTCGGGGGTTCGAATCCCCCTCTCTCCGCCAGTTTTCACGAAGCCCGCCATGTGCGGGCTTCGTCGTTTTCAGCCGCAGCCCGGGAGAGGGGGATGAGAACCCACGACCCGGAGGTTCGACACATCGGCAGGACTGCCGATGTGGACGGCGAAGCCGGCCCGCAGGGCCGAGGCACATGGATGTGCCGAGTCAATCCTCCTCTCTCCGCCAGTTTTCACGAAGCCCGCCATGTGCGGGCTTCGTCGCTTTCAGCCGCAAGCCCGGGAGAGGGGGATGAGAACACCCGACTCGGGGGGTCCTTCGGATGTGCAAAATTGCCGATCCGAAGCACACGGATGTGTCGAGCCAATCACCCCCGTTTTTCGCGCTGTGCATGAAGCAAAACGACGAAGCCCGCATCGCTGCGGGCTTCGTCGTTGCTGTGCGGCGGCAATCGGCAGACGACCGACGAGCCAGGCCTGAACGCCTGTGCAGGCCTCACGCCATCCCGCGCCGCATCTCCGGCTGCTCCATCGCCATCGCCGGGTTCTGCTGCTGCAGGGGCTGCATGGCGGCCACGGCGGCCTCGCGCTCGGGGGTCTGCCGGGCCTGCTGTTCGCTGACGGCGACATGGTTCGGGCCGAGCGGTCCCTGGGTGCCGTCGAAGACGAACAGATTGCGGTCGGGCTGGCCGCGCGCATCGGTGATGGGGTTGCCGGCATGGATGTCGGTGACCTGGGTCATCCCGGCCTGCCTCGCGCCCGCGTAGAGGTTCGCCGCGAGCTGGTCTCCCTCGAGGCCGCGCTGCTCCATCGCCCTGACCACCTGGCCGTACATCGGGCTCTCGCGCATGCCGGCGACGTTGGGATCCAGCGCCGCGTAGGCCGTGCCCTGATCGCCGGGCGCGTTGGGACGGTCCAGGCTGGCGCGGCTGTCGGTGGAGACCGCGCCGGGGGTGTTGAGCTTCGGACCGATGACATCGTCCGGCGACAGGCCGTGCTGGCCCACGCGGACGCGATCGCTCCATTCCAGGTTGCCGCTGCGGTCGACCACGACCAGCTTGCCCTGATCGAGCTGCTGCTGGATGAGATTGGCGAGTTGGTCGGGCGTGGCGTTGCGGTTGGCGGCCCCGACCTGGATGCCGATGGAATTGTTGTACAGGTCCATCGCCTCGCGGTTGGCCACATTGCCGGGCAGGCCTTCGTGCGCGGTGGTGAAGGCCTTGGCCCAGTCGGCGCCGTATTCCTGCGCCAGACGCGCGCTCCAGAACGCATGGCGGAACGCGTCGCGATGGCCGTCGTTGCCCTGCCATTCGCCGGCACGGTCGGCGGGGATGTTGGAAGGCACGGCGTTGTTCGGAAAGCGCCGCTCGCCCTCGGCGAACGCGTCGGTGGCGATGTCGCGGAAATCGCGCAGGCCGAGCAGACCGCGGTCGCGGGTCAGGCGGTCGAGCAGTTCGCCTTCGGTCTTCGTCATCTGCCGACCATCCGTGAACGGGATGTCGACCGCGCCGAAGACACGCGGACGGTAGGTGATCACCTCATCGTCCGCGACCTGGTAGTTGGTGCGGACATCGGACAGGTTCGGACGTGGATCGCTCATGGGGTGCTCCTTGGCTCGATCGTGCAGACTGCTTTGGCAGGCTGCCGTGCGGCTGCGCCGGTCAGCGGCGCGACCAGCGACGCGACGCGACGCGATCGTCGCGATAGCGGATTTCGTAGAACTCCTCGTCGACACCCACGCCGGAAACGCCCAGCTCGTAGATGTCGATCGACAGCGCCGCGTCCTTGTCGTCGCGGCGCGTGGAATCCGGCTCGCCCAGCAGGGCGAGCACATCCGCGCGCGGCATGTCGACCTGAATCAGGGGCTCGAGGTCGGACACCATGGCGGGCCTGCGGTTTTCCAGCGGCGGCGCGCCGCGCTGGGCCTTCCAGGCGTCGGAATCGAATGTGGCTGTCTGTTGCATGGCGCAGGCCGTCAGCAGAAGGGAGAGAAGAATGCCGGACATGCCGCCGCGGATGGCGGCCGCCCTGATGGAACGCAGGCGCGGCAGGGGAGCGGACAAGGAAGACATCGGACCTGCCTCGGGGGGAATGCCAGTGTCGGAGTCGAATCGAGGCTAGCACGCACCCGGGACGGCCGGATGAATGCCGCCATGACCATTCGCGACGGGACGCGCGGTGTCCCGCGTCATCCGGATCAGAGCAGGATGACGCGCCGGCCCCCGACCTGCCGGCGCGTGCACCGGCCGTGGCGGGCCGGATTCAGCTGGTATGGGCGGACGGATCCGCGTCCTCGCCCAGAAACCCGCCCGACTGCCGCCGCCACAGCTGCGCGTACACGCCGTCGGCCTCCAGCAGCGCCGCGTGCGTGCCCTGTTCCACGATGCGGCCGCGGTCCATCACCACCAGCCGGTCCATCGCGGCGATGGTCGACAGTCGGTGGGCGATGGCGATGACGCTCTTGCCCTCCATCAGCCGGTAGAGGTTGTCCTGGATCGCCGCCTCGATCTCCGAATCCAGCGCGGAGGTCGCCTCGTCCAGCACCAGGATCGGCGCGTTCTTCAGCAGGACGCGGGCGATGGCGATGCGCTGGCGCTGGCCGCCGGAGAGCTTCACGCCGCGCTCGCCGACATGCGCGTCGTAGCCGCGCCGGCCTTCGGCGTCGACCAGGTCCAGGATGAAGTCGTGCGCGGCGGCCTGGCGCGCGGCCTCGATCATCTCCTCCTCACCGGCATCGGGGCGTCCATAGAGGATGTTGTCGCGCACCGAACGGTGCAGGAGCGATGTGTCCTGGGTGACCATGCCGATCATCGCGCGCAGGCTGTCCTGGCGCACCGACGCGATATCGGTGCCGTCGATGCGGATGGCGCCGGCCTCCACGTCGTGGAAGCGCAGCAGCAGGTTGACCAGCGTCGACTTGCCCGCACCGGAGCGTCCGACCACGCCGATCTTCTCGCCCGGGCGCACGGTCAGGTCCAGCGCCTCGATCACGCCGCCGCCCTTGCCGTAGTGGAAGCTGACGCGTTCGAAGCGGATCTCGCCCTGCGGCACGGCAAGCGCCGGCGCGTCGGGCGCATCGTCCACGGTGGGCGGCAATGCGATCGACGCGATGCCGTCCTTCACGGTGCCGATGTTCTCGAACAGCGCGCTCAGTTCCCACATCACCCACTGCGACATGCCCATGATCCGCAGCACCAGCGCCAGGGCCACCGCCAGTTCGCCGGCGCTCACCGCCGCGACGCTCCACAGCCACAGGCCGAGCGCCGCGACCGAGCTGAGCAGCAGCATGTTGAGCACGTCGTTGCTGACGTTGACCACCGTCACCAGCCGCATCTGCCGGTGCACCGTGCCGAGGAAGCCGCCCATGGCCTCGCGCGCATAGGTCTGCTCGCGCGAGGAATGCGAGAACAGCTTGACGGTGGCGATGTTGGTGTAGCTGTCGACCACGCGTCCGGTCATGGTGGAGCGCGCATCGGCCTGGTCGGCCGAGACCTGTTGCATGCGCGGCAGGAACCAGCGCATCAGCAGCGCGTACGCGCACAGCCAGCCCAGGAACGGCAGCATCAGCCGCAGATCGGCGCTGGCCGCCACCACCACGGCGCCGGTGAAATACACCAGCACGTAATTGCCCACATCCAGCAGCTTGACCACGGTCTCGCGCACGGCGAGCGAGGTCTGCATCAGCTTGGTGGCGATGCGCCCGGCGAATTCGTCCTGGAAATAGCGCATCGACTGCTGCAGCAGATAGCGGTGCACGTTCCAGCGGATGCGCATCGGGTAGTTGCCGAGCAGGGTCTGGTGGGTGATCCACGACCACAGCAGACCGATCGCGGGCATGCCCACGATCACCAGCGCGGCCACCGCGGCCAGGCGCGGCGCTTCCAGCGCGAAGAACTCCTCGGGCGTGCGCGCGCCCAGCGCATCGACCAGACGGCCGATGTACGCGTACAGCACGACATCGGCCACCGCCAGCAGCGCGCTCAGGCCGGCCATGGCCAGCAACCAGCCCTCCGCCCCGCGGGTGTAGTGGCGGCAGAAGGCGACCAGCGTGCGCGGCGGCTGTGCGGGCGGCGTGTCGGGGAACGGCGGCAGGCGGGATTCGAACCAGCGGAACATGGCGCAACCGGGTATCGGGGGAGGCACAGGCTAGCAGGAGAGCTGCGATCTCCAGGGAAATCTGCCGCAGCCCATATGCCGCGGCGCGGCAAGCATCGGGGGCCGTCAGCCGTTAGCATGGCGCGATGCGGGTGGGGACCCGCACGGGCGCCGCGGGGTGCGGCGCCGACCGGGCCAGGAGCCTTGCCGCGTGCATCGGCGCGCACGCGCCGGACACACCGGTCAATGCGTGCGTCGGTCCGGACGACATGCAACCGACACATGCGGCCCGGACACTGTGCGTCCTCGCCCCACCCGCCCGCCTCCCGCGCGCCACCGCAAGGACATCCGCCATGCCGATCCGCTCACGCCACGCCGCCGCCCTGCTGGGTCTCCTCCTCGCCTGTTCCGCCCTCACCGCACAGGCGCAGTCCTATCTGCGCGTGGTGTCGTGGAACACCCTGCATGCCGGCTGGAACGGGCAGCAGGACTGGAACGCCTATGCACGCCAGCTGTGGCGGCAGAACGGCACCTCCTCGTCCTCGGCCAACGGCATCGACGTGGCCTTCGCGCAGGAGGTCATGTACGCCGAATCCGCGGCCAGCATCAACGCCGCGCTCGAAACGGTCAGCGGCGTCGACTGGGACTACCGCGTGAGCGCGGCGATCGGCCGCAGCAGCTACAAGGAGCGCTATGCGGTGTTCTTCCGCACCGACCGCGTGCAGCTGCTTTCGGCCACCGTGTGGTCCGACACCGGCGACAAGTTCGAACGCGAGCCGCAGATCGTGCGCGTGCGCCACGTCCAGACCGGCGCGGACTACACCTTCATCAACTGGCACACCGTGTTCGGCACCACCGCGCAGCGCCAGGCCGAAGTCGCCGAAATCGCCAACGTGTTCAAGTCGGTCCAGAACCAGAGCGGCAGCGACCAGGACGTGATCCTGCTGGGCGACCACAACCGCGATGCGACGTCGGCCTGGTGGAGCACGCTGACCGGCGTCTCGCCGGCGGTGAGCTGGAAGGTCAACGACAAGACCTCGATCAACACCAGCTGCGCCTACGCCAACGCCTACGACCATTTCTGGTTCCAGGCCAGCTACGTGAGCGAATACTCCAGCGCCGGCCGCGACTACATCGCCGACATGTGCGCGTTCCGCAACGGCGTGTCGGACCACGCGCCGATCTTCCTGAATCTGTATTCGAGCGCGGATACGGATTGACCGTACCGCCCGGATTGACCGTACTGCCCGCGAGCGACGCTTCGGCCCGCACCGAAGCCCGCGCGACGCCATGCGGCGGCAGGCCCTGATGTCGCCCACGACAGCGCCCGCTCCCTCGCCTTCCTCCGCGCCGGCCGGCCGCCGGGCGCGCACGGCGCTGGCCGTGCTGGCCTGCGCCGTGCTGGCGCTGGGAGGCATCGGGCTGTGGCGCTGGCTGCGACCGGCCACGCCGCCGCCATCCATCGCCGCCGCGGGGGGCGACCCGACCGCGTCGGGGGCCGATGCCGCCGGCCTCTCCGCACTGCGCATCCGCCTGCTGCCCGAAGACGGCGCCGGCGCCGACCCGGCCTCGGTCAGGATCGGCATCGCGGAGGTCGCGGCACAGGACGCCGAGACCTGGCGCGCCTGGGTGCGCGGCGGCATGCGGGGGGCCGGGCCCAGGGCCTATGCCGACATGGCGACGGTGGTGCGCTGGGTCGATGCGCCGGCGCACCGCATCACCGACACCGGGGACGACGCCGGCACGATCGAGGTGGGCCCGCTGCGTCTGCCCGCGGCCGATGCCTACGTGCTGCAGGCGGCGTCCGAGGATCGCCTGCGCTGGTACGACGCCCGCTTCACTCCCGACCGCATCCCGGAGCGTGTCCGCCCGCAGCTGGCTTCGGGACTTCGGGTGCGGGTCGCCGCCTCCGCCATGGACCTGTCCACGGGACGAGACTCCGGCCTGGGCCTGCCTCCCGGCCCGCCACGGATCGCCCTGCAGTTCCGACGGGTGGAGGGCAGTCGCGATGCCGACTGGCAGCCGCTGCTGCGGCGGGTCGCGCCGGACCTGCTGGCGGCCTACGACGACACTCCGCTCGCGGTGACCGCGGAGGCGCGGGCAGGGGGCGAGAGCACCATCGCGCCGCTCCCGCCGGGGCCGGTGGACGCCGTGGTGCTGGTCGAAGGCGTGGAGGTCATGCGCAGGCGGCTGTCGCTGGTGCCGGGCCAGCTCGCGCCGCTGACGGTGGACGCCGACAGCCTGCGGCGCGGCGCGGCGCTGGCCACTGCTCTGCGGCTGCGCTTCGTCGAGGCGGGAAGCGGACGCGCACTGCGTCCCGTCGAGGTCCTGTGGATCGCACCGGAGGGCGAGCGCCGGCTGGGTGCGGAGGCCGACGGCAGCTATCGCATCGCGCGTGTCGACCCGGCGCAGCCGCTGCATTTCGACCTGCGGCTGGCGCAGCCGCTCCCGCAGGGACGCGCGGACGACGAGACCGTCGACCAGACCGTCGACCTCCCGGCGTGGCCGGAACGCATCCCGCTCACCCTGCGTCTGGACGACGAGGCGTCCGACGCGTCAGCGACAGTGCCGGGCATCGATACGACCCGGACAGCGCAGGCCGGAGTCGGGCCGGTGGAGGTGCTGCGCACCGTGGCGCTCGAGCCCCTGCGCTGGCTGGTGGTGGACGGGCTTCCGGCCGAGGCGCGCCTGCGCGGCGGGCGGTCGTCCGCGCCCGCGGCCCACGCGGGCACGCCGCCTCCCGTGCATGTGCTGCAGCAGGCCGAGACCACGCCTGCCGAAGGCGATGACCGCCCGCCGTGGCGCACGGTGGCCGCCGAACGTTTCGTGGCGCGGCCGTCCGGCGTCGCGGTGTCGATCCAGTCCACGGGCCGATACCGCCTGGCGGTTGCGGTCTCGCCCTGGCGCTTCCTGCATAGCGCCGCGGTGGACATCGCCGGCGGCCGCAATGCCCCGCGCGAGGTCCGGACGGGCCTGGCACCGCCGGTGCGGGCACCGCGCACGGTGCGGGTGCAACTGCTGGGTGCCTCGGGGCCGCTGGCCCGCACGCCGGTTCAGGTGCTCGACACCGCCGGCGCCCTGCCGCCATGGACGCTGACCACCGATGCCGGCGGCTGGTTGAGATTCGATGCCGCGACAGAACCATCGGTGCGGGTGGAGGCGCCCGGCGATGCACAGGCCGTGGTGCCGCTGCGTGCGGCCGAGGTCACGCAGCGCCTGCAGCGCGACCGGGAATGACCCGTCGGCGCGGCCACCGCGCAGTGGACGCGATCCACCTGTCCGCAGACAGCGACACACCCGCCGGAGCGGGTGTGTCGGGGTGCCCGGCCACCATCGGCAGGCGCGCGATGGGATCGGCGAATGGCGGGACGGTGCGGCCGGAGGCAGGGCCGGAAGCAGGGCCGGAAGCGGAGCTGGCAGCGATGCCGGCCACTGGGCCGGACATCGCTCGCCGCACTGCCGCAGGCCGGCCCGTGCCCCGGTGCCTCAGAAGCGGTAGCTGAGGCCGACGCGCAGCGCGTCGAAGGCGATGTCCTGGCGGAAGGACTCGGTGTAGGCCGGGCTGGTGAAGGTGCTGCCCGGCAGATAGTCGGCCTGGAACTTCACATCGCCGATGTCGGTGCGGGTCAGCTCGGCGCGCAGGGTCCAGTCGTTGCCGAAGTCGTAGGCGTAGCCGAGGCCGTAGACCACCGCGGTCTCGGTGTCCGAAGCGCCACCGGCCTTGGCGTAGCCGCCGTTGCTGCCGATCCCCGCGGCGGTGTCCACATCCACCCGGGCGGCACCGAGAATGGCGTAGATCGCGTTGCGCGCACCGGCGTAGCCGATCTTGCCGCGCAGGGCGAGGCTGTTGTCGATCTCCAGCCCGTGCGCATAGGTGTAGCTCAGGCTCGGGAAGGCCGCGGTGGGGCGCGGGCCGTCGACGCGGGTTTCCTCCAGATCCAGCGTGCTGTATTCCAGCTCGCCGCCCAGCAGCAGACCGTTGGCGAAGCCGTGATCGTAGCCGACGTGCAGGCCGTAGGCCGCGCCGGACGGGCCGAGGTCCGCGGACAGGCCGCCGGCGACTTCGTCGCGCAGGGCCTGGGACTCGGACGCCCAGGCGTCGCCCAGAGTGGCGCGGGTGTCGGCATCGCCGTCGGCGTAGCCGACGTGGCCGCCCACGTACCAGCCGGTCCAGTCGGTCGCGCTGGCCGGGCCGGCCAGGGCAAGTGCGAGAGCGCATGCGCAGAATCGTTTCATGATGCGGTGATGTCCTGTATCCAATGAAGAAGAGAGAGTGCGGGTGGGTGGAAAGGCAGGGCCGCAGCCACCTCGCGCGCCGGTCCATGCCCGGCTGCAATGCCGCCCCCGCCTGTGTGTACGCACAAACGGGGCGACGCATGCCAGGGTCACGCGCCAGGCCGGTCGATGCGCGGGGCGAAGGCGCTCTGCCGCGGCGGACGGGCAAGAGGCCTGACCTGCGAGCCGACCAGCACGGTCACGCCCGCAGTCGCATCAGCCGCCGGAGGCCCGCGACGCGGCACCCGCCCGATGCCGAACAGCTCCGGGGCCTTGCGATACGACCCACCGATCAGCGCCGTGCGCGCTCCAGCCGGGCGCGGGCGAGTGTACGCAACAAGGCGCGCTGTTCGCCATCGAACAGCCCCTTGCGGCGACAGGCACGCAGCACCAGGGCATCGTCCTGCGCTTCGCCCAGACGCTTGGCCTTGGCTTCCAGCTTCTTGCGCCCACGCGGCGGCGGCAGACCGCTGGCGATCAGTGCGACCACCTGCTGGCGCAGGCGACGCAGGCGGCGGCGATAGCGGTGCCAGCCAGCGTCGTCGTCGGTATGCCGGCGGGCATGCCGGCCGGCCTTGCGCACCCGGCGCTGGCTGCGTGCGAACCCACGCTCCAGCGCATCGGCATCCAGCCGCGTCCAGTCGAGCGCGGCCACCGCCTCGGCCAGCGCGGCCAGTCGGCGTCGGCGCCGGGCGAAGCCGGGGTCGCGCTCCAGCGCGCGGGCGAGGGCCTGTGCGCGCCGTTGCAGCGCACGCGCCCGGATGCGCGCGAAACGCCGGGCCGCGGGCTTGGGCACATCCGGCGCCAACCGCTCCAGCGCCTCGCACAGGGCCTGGGCATCGCGCACCGACGACAGCCCACGGCACAGCGCGCGCAGGTCGGCATCCAGCGCGGCCACGCGGTGCCCGGTCGCCGGGTCGTCGCGGTCGCCCCGCGCGCGCAGCGCCAGGCAGGCACGGGCGCGGCGCATCGATTTGCGCGCCTGGTGCACGCCCTCGTGGCGCGCATCGCCGGGCAGGTCGAGCAGCGCCGCCGCCTGGCGCAGCTCATTGGCGGCATACGCCCCGAGCGCGGGACCGGGTGCCTGTTTCCGACGTTCCCCCGCATTGCCCTGTGCGTCCTGCATCGCGGTCACGGATGCCGCCCCCGCGGGCCCTGCGGCCGCATCCGGTATCCGGCCCTGCGCCCGGCGGGAGGTTCGACGCGGTCGTTCGCCTGCAACTGCCATCGGGTCACTCCGGAACGGTCGAAGAAAGAGGGTCGAAAAAGAGGGGTGTAATCAGAGAAAGCACACGCTGCGGAGGCGCAGACCCGCGGATGATCGCCATCCCCATCGTGACCACCACCGCCACGGGGGCCCATCGTCGCAACGCGCCTTCAGGGCCGGCCTTGAACACCGGCCTTCATAGCAAGTCACTCAGAACCAGTCGCCCGCCACCGCCATCACCGCGTCGATCGCCTGCACCGCCTGCGCCAGCGCCTGGCGCTCGGCGGGGTGCAGACGCGGATGCCACACATCGAAGATCAGCACCGTGCGCGGCTGCGCGGCGGGCCCCTGATCGGTGCGGTTCTCGGCGCTGTGCAGGAAGGCGTCGTCGAAGATCAGGAAATCGTCCTCGCGCCACTGCCGGGTCTCGCCGCCGACGGTGATGCTGCAGCCGGCGCCGGGCAGCTCCACCGGCAGATGCACGGTGAGCTTGATGTTGGACACGCCGTGATGCGGCGGCAGCACCACGCCCGGGAACAGCCGCGAGACGAAACACTCCGGGGCATGCGGCGGGCACTGCGCCAGCGGCGCCCCGGCCAGCAGCGCCGCGGTGTGCGGCAGGGCGGCGAGCGCGGTCTCGTCGCGCACGCCGCCGCGGATCAGGTGGATCGACGACCAGCGCGGGTCGCCGGCCAACGCGCTCCAGCGGGCATCGCGCGCGGCGGCGGCCTCGACATAGGGCGCGAACGCACGCGGCATGCCCAGCCAGGCGCGCAGCTCGGCCGCCACCTCGGCGATCCGCGCACGCAGCGGCACCAGCCCCGGCACCTCGTCGGTCGCGAACCAGGCCTGCGGCGGCAGCGAGGGGTAGTACAGCCAGCCCGGCTGCTGCAGCGGCGAACGGAAACTCGCGCGGCGCTCGCCGAAATACACCTGCAGCCAGGCGCGGTAGTCGGGGTGATCGCCCAGCGCCTGCAGATGCGTGCGCAGGGCCGCAGCGACCGCCGTGCGGAAGGCCCCGCCTGCCGGCCGCGGAGCGCCATCCCGGCGGGCGGCGGCGAAGGCGCTGCAGGCGGCCGCCAGCGCCGCGCCGTCGGGCGCGGTGGCGAGCGCGTCGACGAAGGCGTGCGCGGGCATCACGGTGGACATGGGAGTCGGGTCGGCAGGCGGCATGCGAGCGTGACCGCAGTCGCGGATCGACGCCCAGCATGCGCGGCGCGAAGCGCCGTCGCAAGCCGCGCAGCGCGCGCGGCTTGGCGTCGCCCGCGGCGAGGGGGTAAGGTTCCGACTTTGGCATCGCCGCCCCGGCACGCGGTTTCCGCGGCCGCGGACGGTCTGGACGGAGGCCGGGGGCAGATGCGGGGGGACAGCACACTCATGGCGGGACCATGATGGACAGCCGTCGTCGGGCGGCGGCCTCCGACGATCCGGCGCGCGCGCTGCGCACCCGGATCGTGCGCGAGTGCCAGCGTTTCGTGCTCCAGCAGGGCCTGGCCGGCGCGCTGGCCACGCTGGGCGTGGCCACGCTGTTCCTGTTCGCGGTGGCCGATGTCCACCCGCGCCCGCTGATCGTGGGCTGGGCGGTGGCGGTGGCCTGCGTGGCGGCTCTGCGCATCGCGCTGGCCGTCTGGCTGCGCCGGCGCACCCACGTCCCGGCCGGCGCACCCGCCGGACAGCCGCTGCCCGACCTGCGCCTGCCCACGCTCGCCGTCGGGCTGCTCTCCGGCGGTCTGTGGGGCACCGCCGCCACGCTGCTGTTCCCGATCGGCCACACCGAGCTGTATTTCGTCACCGCGTTCCTGCTGATCGGCATGCCCGCCGGCGCCATCGGCAGCTTCGGCGCATGGTGGCCGGCCTACGCCTGCTACGTCGGCGCCAGTGTCGGCCCGTTCGCGCTGTTCTTCCTGCTGGGCGGCCAAGGCCAGACGGTGCTCGCCGGCGGCGCGGCGCTGGTGTTCGCGGCCTTCCTGCTGCGCGAAGGCTTCATGATCGGGGTCAACATCCAGAACAACATCGCGCAGCGCATCGAGCTGGAGACGCTGACCGCCTCGCTCGGCGAGGCCTTGGCCAGCGCGGATGCCGCCAACCGGGCCAAGTCCAGCTTCCTGGCCAACATCAGCCACGAACTGCGCACCCCGCTCAACGCCATCATCGGCATGAGCCAGCTGCTGGCCGAGGACCCGGAGGCGCCCGCGCACCGCCAGTTGCCGGCCACCATCCACCGCGCCGGGCGCTCGTTGCTGGCGCTGATCAGCGACGTGCTGGATCTTTCCCAGATCGAGGCCGGCAAGCTGCAGCTGCGGCCGGCGCCGTTCGCGCCGCGCGCGCTGGTGGCGGAGATCCTCGACATGTTCGCGCCCCAGGCCGAGCGCAAGGGCCTTCGCCTGCAGGCGGTGTTCGACCCGGACACGCCGGCGCGCTTCGTCGCCGATCCGGCGCGCCTGCGTCAGGTGGTGGTGAACCTGGTCGGCAACGCCATCAAGTTCACCGAACGCGGCGACGTCACCGTGGAGGTGGGCCCGGTGTTCGGCGAGGCCGGCGCACCGGGGCTGTCGATCGACGTGGTGGACACCGGGCCGGGCATTTCCGCGGAAAGCCGCGCGCATCTGTTCGACGCGTTCCACCAGGGCGACAACTCGTCCTCGCGCACCCACGAGGGCAGCGGTCTGGGGCTGAAGATCAGCCACGACCTGGTGCAGTTGATGGGCGGCAGCATCGCGGTGGACACCCGCGTCGGCGAAGGCTGCCGCTTCCGCGTGCTGCTGCCGGCGTCCGAAGACGGTGTGGACCCGTCCGGCCTGCAGGACGACGAGGCCGGCAGCCCAGGCAACGCAGGCATCGACATGCCGGCCGGCACGACGGCGCTGCCGCCACCGGCCGCGGCCGTGCCGCCGCCCCCCGTGCGCGCGGACATCCCCGCCGCCCGCCCCGGCGCGGGGACTGCGCCGGACGGACAGACCACGGCCGGTCAGGGCGTCGGCCCGGAGGCCGCCCTTCGCCCCGAAGGCACGGCACCCGGCCCGCGCAGCGAAGCCCCCGAAGGCGCGGGCCGCGACATCGACGGCATGCGCGTGCTGGTGGTGGAAGACAACATCCTCAACGCCTCGCTGGTGCGCCTGCTGCTGCAGCGTTCCGGCTGCGACGTGGTCTGCGCCGCGTCCGGCACCGAAGCGCTGGAGCAGATGCAGTCGCAGTCATGGGACATGGTGCTGATGGACTGCCAGATGCCGCTGATGGACGGCTACGAAGCCACCCGCCGCTGGCGCGAGATCGAATCCGCCCTGGGCCTGCCGCGGCTGCCGATCATCGCGCTCACCGCGCATGCCCTGGCCGAGGACCGCGAGCGCTGCCTGGAAGCCGGCATGGACGACTACCTCACCAAGCCGGTGGCGTTCGAAGACCTGCGCAGGACACTCGGGGCATACGCCCCGGTCTGATGGTTTGGCCTGAACGTGCGGCCCGAGCATCCGCCACGGGCGTGACCACACGCACCGGCCCTGCGGCCGGTCGAGGCCCGGCGCGGGCATCGCGCCAAAGCCCACACCGCGGCTGAATCGCCGACCCGCGGCATGACCTCGGGCACAGGCACCGCCCGGCGCCAGCAGCCACCCTGCCCGTTCCTTTTCCGCAGTGGACCGCACCGGCATGAAGACACACGGCTTTCTCGATCAACTGCTGAAGACCGCGCAGGACAGCGTGGGCGGGCTCGTCGGCGGCGCCGGCGGCCAGGGCCAGAGCGGCGGCAAGCCCCTGCTGAACGCGGATTTCGGCAAGGGCGCCCTGACCGGCGGCGCGCTCGGACTGCTGCTGGGCAACAAGAAGGCCCGCAAGATGGGCGGCAAGCTCGCGGTC
>CBFGMS010000070.1:0-19838 GCA_965649985.1 uncultured Gammaproteobacteria bacterium
TCCAGCGCCGCGCGCATCACCTGCACGTTGCCGATGCACTCGAAGCTGTGGTCCACGCCCCAGCCGGTCATCTCCACGATCACCTGCTGGATGGGCGTGTCGTGATCCTTCGGATTCACGCAGTCGGTGGCGCCCATCTGCCGCGCGAGTTCGAACTTGTCGGGGTTGATGTCGACCGCGATGATCCGCCCGGCCTTCGCCTGGCGCGCGCCCTGGATCACCGCCAGACCGATGCCGCCCAGGCCGAACACCGCCACGCTGTCGCCTTCCTGCACCTTGGCGGTGTTGTGCACCGCGCCCAGGCCCGTGGTCACGCCGCAGCCGAGCAGGCAGACCTGCTCGTGGTTGGCCTCGGGGTCGATCTTCGCCAGCGACACCTCGGCCACGACGGTGTATTCGCTGAAGGTGCTGCAGCCCATGTAGTGGTACACCGGCTCGCCGTTGTAGGAGAAGCGCGACGTGCCGTCGGGCATCACGCCCTTGCCCTGCGTGGCGCGCACCGAGGTGCAGAGATTGGTCTTGTTCGATTTGCAGAACAGGCATTCGCCGCATTCGGCGGTGTACAGCGGGATCACGTGGTCGCCCGGCTTCACGCTGGTCACGCCCTGCCCCACTTCCACCACCACGCCTGCGCCTTCATGGCCGAGCACGCAGGGGAACAGGCCCTCCGGGTCGTCGCCGCTGAGGGTGAAGGCGTCGGTGTGGCACACGCCGGTGTGGGTGATCTTCACCAGCACTTCGCCGGCCTTCGGTGGGGCGACGTCGAGTTCGACGATCTGCAGCGGCTGGCCGGGGGCGAAGGCGACGGCGGCACGGGATTTCATGAGAGGGCTCCGGGTGGAAGGGAAGGGAATGGCGGACACGTCATTTCAGGTAGGAGCGCACCAGCGCGAGCGCCTGGCGGATGCCGGGGTCCTCCGCGGTGGCCTGGCCGAATTCCTCGCGCAGGTGGCTTTCCAGCACTTCGGCCATCAGCCCGTTCACCGCGCCGCGGATCGCGGCCAGTTGCTGCAGCACGGCCGCGCATTCGGTGCCGGCCTCCACCGCGCGCGCCAGCGCCTCGGTCTGGCCCTGGATGCGGCGCAGACGGGTCAGGGCACGCTTTTTCTCGGCGGGGCTGTGGGGCATAGTGGGGGGGAGTATAGCCCGCATCACCCGTGCACCAGCGGCCGCGTCCTGCAACACTTCAATCCGCGGTCGACCCCGCAGGCAGGGCGGATGGCCCTGCACGGCGACCACGACCGCCCCATCCATCGCAATCGAGGAGACCGCATGTCCCGCACCGTGCCCCCGTGGTTTCTTGCATTCGGCGCTGCCGTGGCGGTGATCGTCGTGTTGCTGGTGGTCCGCCGCGGCGGCGGGGATACGGAGCCGACCGATGCGTCCGGCTCCGCGCAGGTCGCACCGGAGACCGCATCCGGCAACACGGGCGCCGGCGGCGCACCCGGCGCCGGCACGCCCGCGCCGACGGGTCTGGAGGCGCTGGGCGCACCGCAGGAGAGCGCGGCGAACAGGATCCAGCGCCATGCCGAGGCCTTCGGCCTGGAGCCGGGCTCGGCGCTGATGCTGAAGAATGTCTCGGTGCAGGGCGATCTGCACCACTACCGCTATGGCCAGAGCCATCTGGGTGTGCCGGTGGAGGGCGTGGGCCTGACCCTCAGCGAAGACGCGCGCGGCCGGATCGACCACGTCTTCGGCCAGCCTGCGCGCGGCCTGAACCGGCCGATCCCGACCATCGCGCCGAAGCTCGACGCGCAGCAGGCCATCCCGCTCGCGCTCAAGGCCTGGCTGGGCGAGGACTACACCCGCCACGCCCCGCGCGACGAGGCCGCGATGCTGGTGGTCCACGTCGGCCCCAGCGATGCGCACCTGGCCTATCGGGTGACCTTCTCCGCGGACTCCTCGCCCAAGGGCGGCCCGACCTCGCCGTGGGTACTGGTGGATGCGAACTCCGGCGCGATCCTGTCGCGCGAGGAGAATCTGCAGACGCTGGGCGGCGGCTGATTCGACGGACGGATGCCCGTTCGCCCATGTCGACCGTCCACATCGCCGCCTATTCCCCGCAGTGGCCGCAAGCCTTCGCGCAGCTGCGCGGGACGCTGCTGCGCGCGTTCGCGGGCGAGGCGGTCGCGGTCGAACACATCGGCAGCACCGCGGTGCCGGGGCTGTCGGCGAAGCCGGTGATCGATGTGGTGCTGGGCGCACCGTCGCTTGCGGTCATCGAGGCGCGGATCGCGTCGCTGGCGGCGCAGGGGTTCGAGTACGTGCCGAAGCACGAACGCGTGCTGCCGGAGCGGCGCTATTTCGTCGCCCAGCCACCGGGCGGCCTGCGCGTGCATCTGCACGGCGTGGTGCAGGACGGACCGCTGTGGCGCGCGCACCTGGGCTTCCGCGACGCGCTGCGCGCCGATGCCGACCTGCGCGAGCGCTATCAGGCGCTGAAACTGCACCTCGCCGCCGAACACGCCGACGACAAGGCGGCGTATACCGAGGCGAAGGGGCCGTTCATCCGCGGGGTGCTGGAGACGCTCGACACGGCGGAAGGCCACGCGTGAGGGGGCGTCATGGCGCAACGCTGCTGGCGTGTGCGGTGGCGGCGCTCGGGGTCGCGCTGGTGCTGAGCGCGACGGTGTCCCCCGACGGCGGCGAACCCGCACACAGTTTCGTGCGGATCGTGGGTCAACCGCTCCCGCAGGGCGTCGCAGCCATCGGCCACGACACCGCGATCACCGACAATTTCATGCATCGCAGCCACTTCTGGCGACTGTCCGGCGACACGCAGGCCCTGCACGCATTCGCGGCGCGACTGGGCATGACGCGCTCGGACGACGATGCCCGCTTCCTGTGTGCAACCGCTTTCGAGGTGCTGCCGGTGGCGGCCTTCACACCAGAGGATACGGGGCCCGACGGCGGCATGCGTCTGCTCGCCGGTTACGAGGGCGAAGGCGGACGCGACCCTTGGCTTTGTATAGCGCCCGGAGGGCGTGAAGCGGTGTACTGGCACGAGGATTGATGCGCCATCGGAGTGGGTCGCACGACCGCGGTGACCCTCTGCGCGTTCGACACGACGTGCTCGGGCCTGAAGGCCCTCCTACAGCGTGAACTGCTCGCGATTGAAGGCGGGCGTCGTGTGCTGCGCATGCAGCAGGAGGGCCTTCAGGCCCGACGCCCGCGACCATCGGGATCACCTTGCCCGAGTCCACGCGTCGACACGTCGCGCCACGCAGGCCTCCGCTGCACCCGCGATCAGCCCTCGTAGTTGCTCACCGCCAGCTCCAGCATCGCCTTCATCTGCCCGCGCAGGGCGGCCGGTTCGACGATCTCGGCGTCGGGGCCGTAGTGCAGGATGTCCATCAGCAGTTCGCGCGGGGCGCTGTAGGGCACCTTGCGCTCGAAGCGGCCGTCGGGCAGGAAGCGGTCCTGCTGCTGCGAGTGCCAGTGTTCGTCGGCCACCCAGCGGGCGATCTTCGCGTTGAAGATGATGGTGGCCCAGCCCTTGGGCGCGCCGGAGAAGATGCCGTAGCTCCCGGCCAGGTGCGCGTTGAGCTGCTCGTCGGGCACGTCCTCGGCGGCGGTGTCCTGCATGCGCGGCGCACCGACGCGGTCCACCGAGAAGCTGCGCAGGGCCTCGCGGTCGTGGTCCCACGCGTCGAGGTACCAGTTGCCGCGGTAGTGGGTGATGCGCTGCGGGGAGACCGTGCGCCGGGTCTTCTCGTCGGTGGAGCGGGCGCGGTATTCGAAGGTGAGCCGCCGGCGCTCCAGCACCGCCGAACAGACGATGCGGAACACGGTCTCGTCCATGCTCCGGGTGCGGTGCGGGACCACGCGCACGCGCTCGACCGGCCAGCGCTTGCCGGGGGCGTGTTCCTCCAGCAGCTTCTCGATGCGCTGCTGCAGCGGCGCGAGCGCAGAGGACAGCACGCCGCCGCCGGTGCGGCCCAGCAGCTGCTGGGCGGCGACCAGGGCGTGCAGCTCTTCCGAGTTCAGCCACAGGCCGGGCAGCTCGAAGCGCTCGCCCTCCTTGGCCTCGTAGCGGAAGCCGGCCTCGCCGTCGCCCACGATCGGCGCCATCAGCGCGTCGCGGAGGAAGGCCAGGTCGCGGTAGGCGGTGGCGCGCGAGCACTCCAGCTCGTCCTGCAGCCGCTTCACCGTGACCGGGTAGCGGGCGCTCTTGAGGATGCGGTGCAGCGACAGAATGCGTTCGTAGCGGTCCATGGCATCGATTATGGCGGAGGGAGACGGAGCTGGGCAGACCGGCGGGCGCGACGGAGGCCCCCGGCGGCCGGCGTGGAGGGCCGCACCCGCGCACCTATCCGGTGCCGGGGAGCCTCCTTCTGACGGCATCCAGCGTACTCTGCTGTCGCCTCACCGGCTGAGACGCCGCCCCTCCTCCTTCAACACCGGATCCTTTCCCCCATGGCCGACGACGCGATCCGCCTGTACTACGGCGAGACCCTGACCCACCAGCGCGACCTCAAGACCGGCGCCTGCTGCAGCCCCGAGGCCATGCCGCCCTGGCTGCGCGACTGGCTGCGCGAGGTGCCGCGCGAGGTCACCGACCGCTTCTACGGCTGCGGCTCGCCGATCCCGGCCGCGGCCGAGGGCGCGACCGTGCTCGATCTGGGCTGCGGCACCGGCCGCGACGCCTTCCTCTGCGCGCGGCTGGTGGGGCCGGACGGCCGGGTGATCGGCATCGACATGACCCCGCAGCAGCTGGCCGTGGCCCGCGGCGCGCAGGCCGAATACCGCACGCGCACCGGGCTGGACAACGTGGACTTCCGCGACGGGTCGATCGAGGACCTGGCCACCGCCGGCGTGGCCGACGCCAGCGTGGACGTGGTGATCTCCAACTGCGTGCTGAACCTGGCCGGCGACAAGGGCCGGGTGCTGGCCGAGGTCTTCCGGGTGCTCAAGCCCGGCGGCGAGCTGTACTTCTCCGATGTGTTCGCCGACCGTCGCATCCCGGCCGCGCTGCTGGCCGACCCGGTGCTGCGCGGGGAATGCCTGTCGGGCGCGCTGTACCTGGAGGACTTCCGGCGGATGCTGCTGGGGCTCGGCTGCGCAGACTTCCGCATCTGCGCGCGCAGCGCGATCCCGCTGCTCGACCCCGAGGTGGAGGCGAAGATCGGCCATGTGCGCTTCGAGAGCCTGACCGTGCGCGCGTTCAAGCTGGAGGTGGAAGACCGCTGCGAGGACTACGGCCAGGTGGCGACCTACCGCGGCACCATTCCGCACCACCCGCATGCCTTCGCACTGGACGACCACCACCGGTTCGAGACCGGACGGCCGATGCTGGTCTGCGGCAACACCGCGGACATGCTGGCGAAGACCCGCTACGCCGCGCATTTCACGGTCAGCGAGCGCGGCGCGCATTTCGGGCTGTTCGACTGCGCACCGCCGGCCACCGCGACCACCGCGGCCGCCTGCTGCTGACGGCCACCCACGCGGGCACCCGCGCGTGCCTGCACGCACGTCGCACGCGGCCTCACGCGCACGCACCACACGCACCATCAGAACGCGCACACCCGTACGCCCGCCAGCACGCACACCACAGGACACCCGGACCATGGCCGACGCCTCCCGCTCCTTCTTCCGATCCCCGAAGCCGTGGCTGGCGCTGGCGATCGTCTGCGCCCTGCTGGCGATCTACCTCGGCGGCGGCGCGCGGTATTTCAGCCTCGACGGCATGCGCGGGCTGCTGGAGCTGGCGCGTGCGGAAGCGACATCGCACCCCTGGCGGACCGCGCTGGTCTTCGCGGCGGTGTACGTGACCGCCACGGCGGTGTCGTTCCCCGGCGCGACCGCGCTCACGCTGTTCGCCGGCGCGGTGTTCGGGCTGTGGCGCGGCAGTGCGATCGTGGTGGTCTCGGCCACGTTGGGCGCCACGCTGGCGATGCTCAGCGCGCGGTATCTGTTCCGCGATGCGGTGCGCGCGCGCTTCGGCGAGCGCCTGCGCCAGCTCGACGAGGGCATCGCACGCGAGGGCGGCTTCTATCTGTTCGCGCTGCGGCTGGCGCCGGTGTTCCCGTTCTTCGTGATCAACCTGGCGATGGGCCTGACCGCCATCGCCACCTGGCGCTACGCCTGGGTGAGCCTGGTCGGCATGATCCCCGGCACGCTGGCCTACGTGAACGCCGGACGCGCGCTGGGCGAGCTGGACAGCCTCTCCGGGCTGGTCAGCCCCGGCCTGCTGGCCGCCTTCACCGCCCTTGCGCTGCTGCCGCTGGCCGCGCGCCGCGCGCTGGCGGCCCTGCGCGCGCGGCGGGTGTATCGCGGATGGACCAGGCCGAAGCGCTTCGACCGCAACCTCATCGTGATCGGCGCGGGCGCCGCCGGGCTGGTGACCAGCTACATCGCGGCGATGGTGCGCGCCAAGGTCACGCTGATCGAAAAGGCCGAGATGGGCGGCGACTGCCTCAACCGCGGCTGTGTGCCGTCGAAGGCGCTGATCCGCGCCGCGCGCGCCGCGGCCGAGGTCGAGCGCGCGCCGGAGTTCGGCGTGCCCGCCGAGCACGGCATGCCCGATTTCGGCATGGCGATGGCGCATGTGCGCGCGGCCATCGCCGCGATCGCGCCCAACGATTCGGTGGAACGCTACACCGGCCTGGGCGTGGAGGTGCTGCAGGGCGAGGCGCGGATCGTCTCGCCCTGGGAGGTGGAGGTGAACGGGCAGCGGCTGAGCGCGAAGCACCTGGTGATCGCCACCGGCGGCCGCCCGGCGATCCCGCCGCTCCCGGGCCTGGAAACGGTGCCCTGGGTCACGTCGGACACCTTCTGGGAGCTGGAGTCGCTGCCGCAGCGCATCGTGGTGCTGGGTGGCGGGCCGATCGGCTGCGAACTGGCGCAGGCGCTGGCGCGGTTCGACTGCGAAGTCACCATCGTCGAGCTGGCGCCGCAGTTGCTGATCCGCGAAGACCCCGACGCCGCCGAAGTGGTGCGCGCGGCGCTGGAGCGCGACGGCGTGCGCGTGGCCACCGGCCGCCGCGCGCTGGAAGTGCGCCGCGGCACCGACGGCGGCCCGCACACGCTGGTGGTCGAAAAGCCCGACGAAAACGGCCACATGGTGCCCTGCGAGCGCCCGTTCGACCTGCTGCTGATCGCGGTGGGCCGGCGCGCGAACGTCGAAGGCTTCGGCCTGCAGGAGCTGGGCATCCCGCTGCGCGCCAACGGCACCATCGAGACCGACGCGCAGCTGCGCACCCGCTTCCCCAACATCCTCGCGGTGGGCGATGTCACCGGGCCGTTCCAGCTCACCCATGCCGGCGCGCACCAGGCCTGGTATGCGGCGGTGAACGCGCTGTTCGGGCGCTTCCGCAGTTTCACCGCGGACTACCGCGTACTGCCGGCGGTCACCTACACCGAGCCGGAACTGGCGCGCGTGGGCCTGAACGAGCGCGAGGCCGAGGCCGCGGGCATCGTGTTCGAAACCATCATCCACCCCTTCTCCGAACTCGACCGCGCCATCGCCGAGGGCGCCACCGACGGC
Organism: uncultured Gammaproteobacteria bacterium; assembly: GCA_965649985.1. GTDB lineage: Bacteria > Pseudomonadota > Gammaproteobacteria > Xanthomonadales > Xanthomonadaceae > Lysobacter_I. The sequence goes on from CBFGMS010000070.1 coordinate 7,487, forward strand.
TTCGTGAAGGTGCTGGTGCCGCCGGGCAAGGACCGCATCCTCGGCGCGACCGTGGTCGGCGAGCGTGCGGGCGAGATCATCGCGCTGTTCGCGCTGGCGATGAAGCACGGCATCGGGCTGGATAAGATACTGGGCACGGTGTTCGCCTATCCCACCTTCGCCGAAGCGGCGAAATACGCGGCCGGCGCGCGCCGTCGACGCCACCGCCCCGAACGCCTGCTCGGCTGGCTGGCGCGCTATCACACCTGGAACCGAGGCGCATGACTCCCCACCGCATGTCCATCGTCCTGCTCCGTCGCCTGCGCATCGCGGCCGCCGCCGCGATGCTGGCCGGCGTCTGCCTGCCCGCGCTCGCCGCCGCGCCCGGGATGCGCGGGCAGCCCTCGCCATTCTCGTCCGGGCCGATCGGCGCCGAACCGCCGCCGGGCTGGATGCTGCAGAAGCTGCCGAAGGTCGAGCGCCTCACCCGGTTCGACGTGGTCGACGATGGCGGCACCCTGGTGCTGCGCGCACGCAGCGACGGCGGCGCGGCCTCGCTGCGCCACAGCCTGTACGCCGACCCGAAGCTCACGCCCATCCTGCGCTGGCGCTGGCGCACCGAACGCCTGATCGACGCCGCCGACCTCACCCGCAAGGCCGGCGACGACTATCCTGCGCGGCTGTACGTGTTCTTCGACCGGCGCACCGAGCAGATGTCGTTCAAGGAGCGCACGCTGTTCAAGCTGGGCCAGGCGCGCTACGGCGACGAACTGCCCTCGGCCGCACTGTGCTACGTCTGGGACAACCGCCAGCCGGTCGACACCGTGCAGGACAACGCCTACACCGGCTTCGTGAAGATGGTGGTGGCCGCCAGCGGCGATGCCGAGCTCGGGCGCTGGGTGTCGCTCCGCCGCGACGTGGCCGCCGACTACCGCCGCGCCTTCGGCACCGAGCCGCCGGCGATCATCGGCGTGGCCGTGTCCACCGATACCGACAACACCGGCGAGAGCGCGGTCACCTGGTTCGGCGACATCCGTTTCGAATCGCGCGACGCGCCGCAGGCACCGGCGAAGCCACAGCCCAAACCACACTCAAAACCACAGGCAAAACCGGGCAAGCGCGCCGCGGATGCCAAAGGCGCGGGCCGATGAGCGCACGCATCGCCGCCACACTCGTCGCAGGCAACGCCCCGGCCGGACGCACACAGCCCGACTTCGAGACCACCCTGCGCGCGCACGGCCTCGCGCTGCCGCGCACCGCGCTGGAAGTGCTGCAGGTCAATCTGACCGCGCGCTGCAACCTGGCCTGCACCCACTGCCACGTCGAATCCGGGCCGAAGCGCACCGAAGCGCTGGGCGAGGACGGCATCGCGCGTCTGATCGCGCTGCTGCCCACCGCGCCGGCGCTGCACACGCTCGATCTCACCGGCGGCGCGCCCGAGCTGCACCCGCAGTTCCGGCGCCTGGCGGCGGCCGGGCGTGCGCACGGGCTCAAGGTCATCGACCGCTGCAACCTCACCGTGCTCGACGAGCCCGGCCAGGACGACACCGCCGAGTTTCTCGCCGCGCAGGGCATCGCGGTGGTCGCCTCGCTGCCGTGCTACTCCTCGGCGAATGTCGAAAAACAACGCGGCAAGGGCGTGTTCGGGCAGAGCATCGCCGCCCTGCAGCGGCTCAACGCGCTCGGCTACGGCCGCGGCACGGGTCTGGAACTCGATCTGGTCTACAACCCCGGCGGCGCCTTCCTGCCTCCCGCACAGGTGGCGCTGGAAGCCGATTACCGCACGCGGCTCGAAGCCGACTTCGGCATCGTCTTCGACCGCCTGTACACGCTGGCCAACATGCCGATCAAGCGCTTCCTGCACGCGCTGCAGCGCGAAGGCCGCGACGCCGAGTACATGCAGCTGCTGATCGACCACTTCAATCCGCGCGCGGCCGAGGGCGTGATGTGCCGCAACCTCGTGTCGGTGGGCTGGGACGGCACACTGTACGACTGCGACTTCAACCAGATGCTCGCGATGCCCGCCGGCGGCGCACGCAGCACGCTGTGGGACATCGCGCGGCTGGACGACATCGACCACCGGCCCATCGCCTTCGCATCGCACTGCTACGGCTGCACCGCCGGCAGCGGCAGCAGCTGCGGCGGCGCGCTGGCCTGAGCGCCGGATTGCGCACGCGTTCGATCAGCGATGAACGCGACGCGATGAATGCAGGCGGAGGGCCGCGCGCGCGCGATGCGCACGACGGCGATGCGCAGACCGACGAGGTCGAGGCGCGCGATGTGCTGGCCGACGACCCGCTTTCGCTGCTGTCGATCGTGCTGCCCGTCGGCCCGGGCGATGCCGCGTGGCCGCCCTTGTTCGCAGCACTGCAGGCGCAGGCGCCGGCCGCCGAGCTGCTGCCGGTATTCGCCGAAGGCGACCCGCAGCCTGTTCCCATCGGAGCGCTGCGCGCACCGGCCGGCCGCGCGCGCCAGCAGAACGCGGGCGCCGCCGCCGCCACCCGGCCATGGCTGTGGTGCGTGCATGCCGACAGCCGGCTCACCGCCGAAACATTGCCCGCGCTGCGCCGTTTTCTGGCTGCGCACGACGACGCGCGCACGCTCGGCTGGTTTCGTCTGCGTTTCGCGGACGATGCAGGCCTGACGCGACGCATGCGCCTCAACGCCGCCGGCGCGGACTGGCGCTCGCGCGCGCTCGGCCTGCCTTTCGGCGACCAGGGCCTGCTGCTGCCGGCGCGGGCGTTCGCCGCGCTCGGCGGTTTCGACGAACGCATGCCTTACGGTGAAGACCTGGCGCTGGTCTGGCGCGCGCGCCGCGCCGGCCTGCGCCTGCACGGGCTGGACGCCGCGCTGCTCACCAGTGCACGCCGCTACCGCGACCGCGGCTGGCTGCGCACCACGCTGCGCCATCTGCGGCTCACCGCGCTGCTGGCGTGGCGGGAGTGGCGGCGATGAGCGCTGCGCAGGGTGCGATGCCGACATCAACGGGGGCAACGGCCGGCCTGGCGATCTTCGTCAAGACGCCCGGCCATTCGCCGCTCAAGACCCGGCTGGCCGCAGGCATCGGCCGCGAGGCCGCCGAGACCTTCCACCGGCTCGCCTGCGCCGCGGTGGCCGAGGTCGCGCGCGCCGCGCAGGTGCAGCGCCCGGGTCTGACGGTGTACTGGGCGGTGGCCGAGGCCGAGGCGCTGGACGATGCGCTGTGGCGCGACTTCCCGACGATCGCGCAGGGCGAGGGCGACCTGGGGGCACGCATGCGCAGCGTGTCTGAAGCGTTACTTGCACGTCATGACTACACGCTACTGATCGGCGCTGACGCGCCACAAATAACCTTTGATGATTTACTCTTAGCCGTGGAGGCACTCGATACCTGCACTTATACTCTCGGCCCGAGTTCGGATGGCGGATTTTGGCTGCTGGGGATGCGCAAACTTCTACCCGGCCCTGTATGGACAGAAACGCCATGGTCACAGTCGATCACAACCGAAGTTCTCATCAAAAATTCAAATAATGAAAGCTGCCGAAGGCTTCGAATAATTCGCGATGTTGACACGCTCGAAGACTTACTTCAACTAAAAAAATCAGTCGATAACTTAGTCAATAAAAATCCGAAGCTAGATGAGCTTATATATTGGCTAAATCTCATAAAACATCCGTGATCAATAAATAATTAACCAAGGAGAATCATATGAAAAACAAGAGTTGCTTTGTAATCATGCCTATCGGCGATCAGTATCTTGATGGAAATTTAGTTTCTTCATCATCCGATTTAAAAGAGAAGTACGATCACTTGATCAAAGAAGCAATATTAAAAGCCAAGCCGAATATAGATGTTTTTAGAGCCGACGAGATACCCCTCCCGGGAACCATAACTACGGATATAATAACTAGAATCATGCATTCAGATTATGTCATTGTAGACGTTACATATTCAAACCCAAATGTCTTCTATGAGCTCGGCCTCCGACACGCCTGCAGAACTGGAACTGTGATATTGAAAGATAAGAATGGCCCGAAGGTCCCATTCGACATTGCCCATCTTAGATATTTTGAGTATGAAAACACGCCACTTGGAATTAATAAGCTAGCAGATCATTTGAAAAGATACTTTGAATATCATGAAAGAGATCCAGAAAGACCAGATAATCAGTTGCTTGAATTAGCAAAACTCACCTCCTATGAGTTCATTGATTATCGAAAACCTCCAGAAATATCCCCAGAAGAGCAGGCAATTTCGGGCGTCCTCGAATCACCGGAACTGATCGATCTAATTATGAGGAGAAATTCCGGAGAAGATGTCAACGAGCAAGACATGATCAAAGCATTTATTAACTCTCCCAATGCGAGCCAACCATTCATAAAAGCTATGGTCAAGTCCGGACAATTTTCATTTTCTCAAAACAACAATTCACCCAAGAAACGCAGCCGCAGCAAGTCAAGAAAGAAGAGATGACCTGACATGATTATCCGCATCGCCACCCGCAAGAGCCCGCTCGCGCTGTGGCAGACCGAACACGTCGCCGCCCGCCTGCGCGCGCTGCATCCCGATCTCACGGTCGCGCTGGTCCCGCTGTCGACCCGCGGCGACGAAGTGCTGGACCGCTCGCTGGCCGCGGTCGGCGGCAAGGGCCTGTTCCTGAAGGAGCTGGAGCTGGCGATGCTGCGCGGCGAGGCCGACTGCGCGGTGCACTCGCTCAAGGACGTGCCGATGGAACTGGACGGCCCGTTCGTGCTGTCCGCCATTCTCGAGCGTGCCGACCACGCCGACGCATTCGTCAGCAACGCCTTTGCCGACATCGCCGCGCTGCCGCAGGGCGCACGCGTGGGCAGTTCCTCGCTGCGCCGCCAGGCGCAGCTGCGAGCGCTGCGGCCCGACCTGCAGCTGGTCGACCTGCGCGGCAACGTCAACACGCGGCTGGCGAAGCTGGATGCCGGCGAATACGACGCCATCGTGCTGGCCTGCGCTGGCCTGCAGCGGCTCGGGTTCGATGCACGCATCCGCGCCCGGCTGGACGCGCCGCAGTGGCTGCCCGCGCCGGCGCAGGGCGCGATCGCAGTGGAATGCCGCGAGGACGATGCCGATGCGCGCGCATTGTTCGCCGCGCTCGACCACACGCCCACGCGCGTGTGCGTGGAGGCCGAGCGCGCGATGAACCGGGCCCTGCACGGCAGCTGCCAGGTGCCGGTGGCCGCGTTCGCACAGCTGGAAGGCATGCTTTCCAAAGGCGCGCTGTCCGAAGGCATGCTGTCCGAAGGCGCCCGCCTGCATCTGGACGGCATGGTCGCGTCCGTCGCCGACGGCAGCAGCGTGCGCACACAGATCGAAGGCGATGCCAGCGCGCGCGAGGCGCTGGGCACGGCGCTGGCGGAACGCCTGCTGGCGCGCGGTGCGGACGCCTTCCTGCACCCCACGCCGTAGGAGGGCCTTCAGGCCCGAAGGTGCAGAACCGATGAAAGGGCCGCGACGTCGGGCCTGAAGACCCTCCTGCGCTCCCCGTGTGCGATCACAGCGCGCTCAGAACGGGAAATACCGCGGAATCATCAGCACCGCGAGCACGGTGAAGATGATGTTCAGCGGCACACCGATCTTCATGAAATCCGCGAACCGATAACCGCCGGCGCTGTAGACCATGGTGTTGGTCTGGTAGCCCACCGGCGTGGCGAAGCTGGTCGATGCGGCGAAGGCCACCGCGACGAGCAACGGTTTGGCGTCGATGCCCAGCGCCTCGGCCGCGGCCAGCGCGATCGGCACCACCAGCACCGCCGCGGCGTTGTTGCTCATCACCTCGGTCATGACCGCGGTGAGGATGTAGATCGCGGCCAGGGTGGCCACCGGGCCGAAGCCGCCGATCGCGCCGATGGCGTGCTGCGCCACCCAGTCCGCGCCGCCGGATTCCTGCAGCGCGATGCCCAGCGGAAGCACGCCGGCCAGCAGCAGGATCACGCGCCAGTCCACCGCCGCATAGGCCTGTTCCGGCGTGAGCGTGCGCGTCGCCACCAGGGCCACGCAGCCCAGCAGGGCCGAGGCGACGATCGGCAGCAGGCCCAGGCCCGCACTGCCGATCACGCTCACCAGCACGATCAGCGACAGGAAGGCGCGACGCCGGTCGATCAGCGGCTGCGCGCGCTGGTTCAGCACCAGGATGCCGGGGTCCGCGCGCAGCGCGGACACCGAGGACTCCGGCGCATCCAGCAGCAGCACATCGCCCACCTCCAGCCGCACCCGGTCCAGCGGCTGGCGGATCGCCAGGCGGTGCCGGTTGAGCCCGTGCACGCGCGAGCGGTAGGTGTGGCCGAAACGCACGCCCGCCAGGGTCTTGTCGACCAGGTGCGAACCCGGCGGGATCATCACCTCCACATGCAGGCGCTTGGCCTTCGGGTCGCCGTCCAGATCGCGCGCCACCAGGTCGTATTCGAGCTTCAGCTCGCGACGCAGGGTTTCCAGCAGCTTCCATTCGCCGCGCATCAGCAGACGGTCGCCGGCGCGCACTTCCTCGTTGCGCGGCAGCGTCACCAGCACGCCGTCGCGGATGATCTCCAGCAGGAAGGCATCGCCGAAGCTGGTCGGCACCACCTCGGAGCCGCGCTTGCCGATGGTCGGCGACTTCTCCGGCACCAGCAGCTCCACCACGAAGCGGCCGCTGTGGTCGTCGTCGTCCAGCTCGGGGATGCCGAGGTCCGGCAGCAGGAAGCGCCGCATCAGCATCAGATACGCAGTGCCCACGACCACGAAGATCACGCCGAGCTGCGCGAACTCGAACAGCTCGAAGCCCGACTGACCCGACTTGCGCGCCAGCGAGTCGACCAGCAGGTTGGTGGAGGTCCCGACCAGGGTGCAGATGCCGCCGAACTGCGCGGCGAAGGACAGCGGGATCAGGTATTTCGACGGCGCGCGGCGGTTGGCGATGCACGCGGCGATCACGATCGGCAGGAACACCGCCACCGCCGCGGTGTTGTTGACGAAGGCGGAGATCAGCGAGATGGACAGCATCATCACCAGCGCGAACAGCCAGCTCCAGCGGATCCGCGCCAGCGCGTTGCCCATGCCGCGCAGGATGCCGCTGCGCTGCAGACCGGCGCTGAGCACGAACATCGCGGCCACGGTGATCGTGGCCGGGCTGCTGAAGCCCGACAGCGCCTGCTGGGTATTCAGCACGCCGGTGACCAGCAGCGCGCACAGCGCGAGCAGCGCCACCACGTCCACCGGCAGTTTTTCGCTGATGAACAGCGCCACCGCGCTGCCCAGCACCAGCAGGGTGACCAGCAGATCGGCGCTCATGCGGCGCGCCCCGCGCGCGCGCGGGGCGACTGGGCCGCGAAGGGCACTGGCGAAGATTCCGGTCTCATCGGGACTCCCACACGACGGCATACCATGCCAGGCACCCCATGCCGGGCCGGCATGCGGGCTGCGAACCACGGCGGACGCGCCACCGCGACGACAACGGTGCGTCCGGCGCACCGCGACCGGACGATGCGCACGCAGCCCCCGGGACGGATACGATACCCCATCGCATGTGTGGAGCGTCCAGCCCCGCGCGCCGCGCGCCGAGACGCGCCGCGAACCATGCAGAACACGACATTTTGCGTGCAGATGGCTGCATGAAGCGGGCACGATGCCCGCCCGCCCACGGCGCGGGGACGGCTCGGGACGCGCCTTCGAGTGCCCTGCATGCACCTTCCGCCCCTTTCCCATCGTTGCACGAGCCCCGCATGCCGGACATCGCCCTCATCTGGGACCCACTGACCGCCGACGCCACGCGCTGGCGGCTGGCGCTGTTCGCCACGGTGCTGGGCATGCTGGCGCTGCTGGAGGCGCTGCGCCCGGGCCCCAACCCGCCGTTGCGCCGCGGCGGGCGCTGGCCCGCGCACCTCGGGCTGGCGCTGATCGACACCACCGTCGCCCGCCTGCTGCTGCCGGCCGGGGCCGCGGGCGCCGCCCTGTGGGCGCAGGCGCAGGGCATCGGCCTGTTCAATGCCTTCGACGGTGCCCTGCCCCTGTGGCTGGAATGGACGCTGGGCCTGCTGCTGCTGGATCTGGCGATCTACTGGCAGCACCGCTGGCTGCACGCCGTGCCGTGGCTGTGGCCGCTGCACCGCACCCACCACACCGACACCACGCTCGACGCCACCTCGGCCCTGCGTTTCCACCCGCTGGAGATCGTGCTGTCGCTGCTCTACAAGGTGGCGCTGGCGGTGGCGCTGGGGCTGGAGCCCGCGCTGGTGCTGGCCTTCGAGGCGCTGCTCTCCAGCTTCGCGCTGATCACCCACGCCGACCTCGCCCTGCCGCCCCGGCTGGACCGCGCCCTGCGCCGGGTGTTCGTGACCCCGGCGATGCACCGCATCCACCACAGCACGCGCATCGACGAACAGCACCGCAACTACGGGTTCCACCTGAGCCTCTGGGACCGGCTGTTCCGCAGCTATGCCGCCGAGGCGCGGGCGCAGCCGCAGGGCTTCGGCGTGGCCGGCACGTCCGTGACGCGCGCCACCGGGCTGTGGGCGCTGTTGCGCGAGCCATTCGCAGGCGCGGCACCCGAGCGCGAGCCCGCGCACGACGCATCCGCGGGCGATGGACACTGACGCGCACGCCGCTTGCCCGCTACCCTTGCGCGCTCCTTTCAATCCGCCATCCAGAGTGTGACCGTGCAGGACAGCCCCCACGCCCTGCTGCAACGCGTGTTCGGCCATGCCGGCTTCCGCGGTCAGCAGCAGGCCATCGTCGAACACCTGGCCGACGGCGGCGACGCCCTCGTGCTCATGCCCACCGGCGGCGGCAAGTCGCTGTGCTACCAGGTGCCCTCGCTGCTGCGCGACGGCACCGGCCTGGTGATCTCGCCGCTGATCGCGCTCATGCAGGACCAGGTGGAGGCGCTGCGCCAACTCGGCGTGCGCGCCGAGTTCCTCAACTCCACGCTGGATGCCGACACCGCGCAGCGCATCGAACGCGCGCTGCTGGCCGGCGAGCTCGACCTGCTGTACGTCGCGCCCGAACGCCTGCTCACCCCGCGCTTCCTCTCGCTGCTGGACCGCGCGCGCATCGCGCTGTTCGCCATCGACGAGGCGCACTGCGTCTCGCAGTGGGGCCACGATTTCCGCCGCGAATACCGCGAACTCACCATCCTGCACGAGCGCTGGCCCGAGGTGCCGCGCATCGCGCTCACCGCCACCGCCGACCCGCCCACCCAGCGCGAGATCGCCGAGCGCCTGCAGTTGGAGGACGCGCGCTGGTTCGTCAGCTCCTTCGACCGCCCCAACATCCGCTACACCGTGCTGGAGAAATCCGACGGCCGCCGGCAGCTGCAGGACTTCCTGCGCGCACACCAGGGCGAGGCCGGCATCGTGTATTGCCTGTCGCGGCGCAAGGTGGAGGAGACCGCCGAGTTTCTGGCCGGGCACGGGTTCAAGGCCCTGCCTTATCACGCCGGGCTCGATGCCGAGATCCGCGCGACCAACCAGCGTCGCTTCCTGCGCGAGGACGGCATCGTGATGGTGGCCACGATCGCCTTCGGCATGGGCATCGACAAACCCGACGTGCGCTTCGTCGCGCATGTGGACCTGCCCAAGTCGCTGGAAGGCTATTACCAGGAAACCGGCCGCGCCGGCCGCGACGGCGAACCCGCCGAGGCCTGGCTCAGTTACGGCCTGGGCGATGTGGTGCTGCTCAAGCAGATGATCGAGCAGTCCGAAGCCGCCGAAGAACGCAAACAGGTGGAGCGGCGCAAGCTCGATCAATTGCTCGGCTACTGCGAAACCCTGCGCTGCCGCCGCCAGGTACTGCTGGCCGGTTTCGGCGAGGACTACGAAAACCCCTGCGGCAATTGCGACAACTGTCTGCACCCCGCCGACACCTGGGACGCCACCGACGCCGCGCGCAAGGCGCTGAGCGCGGTCTACCGCACCGGCCAGCGCTTCGGCGTGGCCCATCTGATCGACGTGCTGCGCGGCAGCGAGAGCGAACGCATCCGCCAGTTCGGCCATGACACTCTCAGCGTCTACGCCATCGGCAAGGACCACGACGCCAACACCTGGCGCAGCGTGTTCCGCCAGCTGGTCGCCAATGGCCTGCTCGACGTGGACATCGAAGGCTACGGCGGCCTGCGCCTGTCCGCCGCCAGCCGCAGCGTGCTGACCGGCGGCGAGACCGTGCGCCTGCGCAAACCCGCCAAGCGCAGCAAAACCCGCGACGGCCGCGATGGCGCCCCCCGCCCGCAGATCGACATCGCCCCCATCGACCGCCCCCTGTTCGACGCCCTGCGCGACTGGCGCGCCCGCACCGCCCGCGAACAGAACGTCCCCGCCTACGTCATCTTCCACGACGCCACCCTGCGCACCATCGCCAGCGAACGCCCCCTCACCCGCCAGGCCCTCGCCCGCATCGGCGGCGTGGGCGGCGCGAAGCTGGATCGCTACGGTGAGGAGGTGTTGGAGGTGGTGGAGGAATACGGGTGACACCCGGCGCGCCCTCCCACGGGGCATCGCTGCGCACAGCTTCCTCGCATGGCGCATCGTAGGGTGGCGGTGAGCGCAGCGAACCCCACCATGACGGCGCCTCGTTCGGCCGGATGAGCTCGTCAGCTACAGAAGCAGGGAATAGGAGTTGTCGACGTCGTTCGACATGGCGATGGTGGGGTTCGCTGCGCTCACCGCCACCCTACGCACCTGCTTTTTTTTTGGATACGCTGATTCCACCCTACGGGCTTCGTCCAACCAGCACGCTTGCGCCGCCGCCCCCCACCTCATCGGACAGCTGAGCTGCCGAGCATCGGATATCGGGGTGCCGTTGCCGCGATATCTGATATCAGGGTCTTCACGCCGTCTATTCGGACAGGACAGACGTCGACGCACATCACCTCCATCGAGGCAACCCGCTGTTTCCCATGGGATTTTCTTGATTGACAGACTGGCGTGGAGGGTGGCAGTGTGCGTGCTATGCCCCACTGTGGGGTCTACTAATAGTTAGGCGGTAAAAAGCATTCGGCAGTTGCATTGTCAGCGCTTCAACTTATCGGCTTCGGCCAGCATTGCTCTTCGGTCGGTTCTTGGGCACGTTGCTTCTTCGGTAAAGTCTGCCGTGCGCGCTCATACGTCGCATGCGTTGGGTTTGCCGGCTTCGGTGGCAACGATTGGCTTGCGGTTGGTTCTTCGCTCCAGATGTGGTCGCTTCGGGACGTCCGGCGGAGAGTTCTCGGGGCGCGCTCATGTGTCCAGGCTTCGGTTTTCGGTTAGCGCATCCGTAGCTCAGCGTCGCGGGGTTCCGTCCCGCCTAACAAGTCGTTCAAGCCGACCCCGTGCCGTGGCATCGGCCATGTGCTTTGCGCTACGCTTGCACATGTCCGCCGCCCCGCCACAGGGCGGCTTAACTCCGGCGTTAGAGGCCATCAGGTGACATCAGCGCGATACCAAACAGCGATTACCCGCAACTTGGCCGAACTGCAGAAGCTGCTCTTGATTCGGGAAACGCTTCTTGGTCTCTCCCGGCATAAGCGTACCGCCCGTGTCTTTACCCGGGTCGTACACGAAGCACTGAGAAACGACTACATCTCCCACGCCATCAAAGTCTTTGAACAAGGCGCCCAGTGCGCGTCATTTTGGTACATCTACCGAACCGACCCGCGCATCATCGATAAGTATGCCCGCCGTTCTGGCTACCCAATCTCTGACCTGCAGGCCGTATCAGACAAGCTCAAGATCATTCGCAATGGCACGCACTTCCACATCGATCGCGACGGGGTGCTAAATCCCAAGCAGATCTGGTCCGTCGCTTCGCTCACAGGGAAGCAGCTTTCTGCGGCCATTGATTTCGCTTGGGGGGCGCTGAGCGAAGTTCAGCGTGCGGCGGGCGGGGCCGTGCCCGAACTACTGGATTACACTGCCGAACACGCGCTGGCGGCATTCCAAGGCGTGGAGGCCACTCGTCCGTAGGCTGGCCTCTAACAATTCGTCCAAGCCGACGCCGCTTCGCGGCGCGGCTTAACTCAGGTGTTAGCTGGCAATGGAAGATCTCTGGGGACCAATTGATCAAGAGCACTGGCGGGCCACGCCATGTATCAGTGGCCGCCAAGCGACCGAGCAAGACGTAAAAGATGGGCTGGCCGTCTTCTACGTCAATGGCTCCGCCACACCCGCCGACTTTCCGCTTCCTGCCTGCGGGCTTCAACGCATGGAGGACGGCACTGAGCAACCTGTCGTCGTCATTCAAGCCGAGGCCTTCCCTGATGGGACACTACTCGGAGTTCGCCCTCTCACTGGCGGCAACGGCATATGCTCTTTGGATGAGGTTCGGTTGCTCGCAGGCGGCTTCGGCGAGTCGCTTGCCAGCTAACAATTCATTCAAGCCGAACCCGCTTCGCGGGTCGGCTTAATTCAGGCGTTA
>CBFGMS010000071.1:0-19401 GCA_965649985.1 uncultured Gammaproteobacteria bacterium
CGTTCCGCTGTGGCTGTTGCTGTGGCTGTTGCTGTGGCTGTGGGTGCGGGTGCGGGTGCGGGTGCGGGATGGAGCGTACTGCACTGGTGCGGCGGCTGCAGCCGTGCGTGCGTGGGCGTGCCACCCTCGCCGTGCCGTCTCCGCGCCGTCGTCCCGCGCGCAGCGAGGGACCTCCTTCCGCTGCCCTGCCTGCGCCGGCGGACGGCGGTGGGACGCACGCACCGCGGCCCGTATCCTATGCGCCATGAGCGAATCGACGACCGCCACCGGGCCCACCACCGACTCACCGCGTCCGCAGGCGCTGCTCCTGCGCCGATGGCTGGCACTGTTCTACGACATGTGGCCGGTGCTGGCGGTGTGGATGCTGATCTCGCTGCTGTTCAACATCGGCTGGACCCTGGCCGGGCACGGCGAACGCGAGATCCTGGCGACGCTCAGCCCGCTCGGGGCCCTGCTGTGGGCCTGCTGCTGGGCCGCGAGCGGCGGGTATGCGGTCTACAGCTGGGGCCACGGCGGGCAGACCCTCGGCATGCGGCCCTGGCGCATCCGCGTGACCGGCGCCGACGGCGGCGCACCCGGCACGCGGGCGCTGTGGATCCGCTACGCGGTGGGCACCGTATCGCTGCTCGCCGGTGGGCTGGGCTTCTGGTGGGCGTGGTTCGACCGCGACCGGCGCACGTGGCACGACCGCGCGAGCGGCACGCGGCTGGTGCGGGTGCCGAAGCGCTGATCTGAAGGCCCGGCCCTGCCCTGCGCGGCACGCGGTGCGGTGCGCGCTCGGCAGGACATGACCACCGTCGCTCCGCTGGCCGCCCGCATGGCAGGTCGGGGAGCCCGACGCGACGCGCCATCGGCACACCGGCGGCCCGCCTGCGGCGTCATGCCGACATGCACGTCGCCACACGGGATCCGCACGCTCAGGGCGCGTCGATGAACACCTTGCCCGCCTCGTACAGCCGCAACCGGCCGGGCATGGTGCTCTCCTCGTCCGATACGTCGACCTTGGCCATGTCCATCGCGCGGCGCTGCAGGGCGACCGCCTTGTCGAAATCGCCGGTCGCGGCATAGCAGGCCGCCACCGTGTCCATGGCTCCGCCGTCGGTGCGGGGGTTGTCCTCCATCGGCCTGGCGACCTGCAGCCCCTTCGCCGGGTCGCGAACGTCGGCGTGCGGCGAGACGCAGCGTGCCCAGGCCAGGTTGTTGCGTGCGAAGTTGTCCTCGTCCTGCGGCAGCACCGCCTCCAGCATGCCGAGGCCGCGGCTGCGCTCGGACGCGGTGGGCCGGCCGACCAGCCAGGTGCCGTAGGCGGCCCGTGCATCCGCATCGCCCTGGGCGATGGCGCGTTCCATCCAGCGCACGCCGTTCTTTTCGTCGGCACGTCCAAGGCGGCCGGAGATCAACAGCATCCCCAGCGTTCTCTGCGACTCCACGTCGCCCTTCTCGGCATCCTGCTCGAGCAGCGCGCGTGCCTTGCGCAGGTCCCGCTTCATGCCGCGGCCTTCGATCGCGAGCGAGGCCAGCCGGCGCCGCGCGTCGGCCCGGTCTTCATGGACGTCGAGCAGGCCGTAGAGCTTGACCGCGTCTTCGACCGTGCCGCCCACCTCCGCCGGGTCGCCGTCGACATACAGATCGGCCAACAGCAGGACCGCATCGGAGTCGCCGCGCGTGATCGCAGGCCCCAGCCAGCGCACGGCGTCGGCCCATGCCTCCCGCTCCGCTTCGAGATACGCCAGGCTGCGCATCGCGCCGACCTCGCCGCCGTGCGCGGCCAGGTGCAGCAGGTGCTCGCCCTCCGCCGGGTCGTGCTTCGCGCCATCGCGTCCCATCCACGTCGCCGCGCCGGTCAGGAACTGCGAACGCGGATTGCCGGCGGCGGCGCCCCGCGCGTAACTGCGCATCGCGGCGGGCACGTCGTCCCGCGACTGGTGGTAGAGGCCGAGCAGCGCATGCCCCGCACCGGTACCGTTGTTAGCCGGGTCTTCCAGGAACGCGATGTCGGCGGCGTCCAGCCCGGCCTTCTCGTCGCTCTGCTTGAACAGGGCTACCAGATAGCGCGCATCCGCGTTGCCGGCCTCGGCCGCCTTGCGCAGTTGCGGCAGGTAGGCCATCGCCTGCACCCCGTGCCGTTGCTGCAGCATGAGCCAGGCCAGGAACACGCTGGCGTCGCCGCGGTGCCAGCGCTTGTCGGCCGCCGCCAGCAGGCCGTCGGCGGTGGCGATGTCGCGCTCCACGCCCAGGCCCAGCCGATACGCGTGCGAGAGCAGCGCCATCGGCACGGCCTGCCGGCGCTCGGCCAGCGGCAGGAGGGTGTCGATCAGCCCGTCGGCGCATCCCGCGGGCGGCGTCGCGCTGCTGCAGGCGGCCACCCACATCGCGAGCGCCTGCACTCCGCCGCGCTCGGCGGTCTTGCGCAGCAGGGCCACCCGCTCGCCGTCGGAATCTGCCTCCATGGCGTCGGACACCCCGAGCACGTCGATGCCGATCACATCGTCGTTCTGCGCCTGTCCCCGGGCGTAGGCCATCACGTTCCGGTCGCGCAGCACCGGCCAGCCGGCGTCTTCGCTGTCGCGGTCGATGCGCACGGTGGTGTCGATGTAGTCGAACTGCAGATGCCGCTCGACCTCGCGCTGCGGGTCCCACGCGGCCACGGTCAGCGGGAAATACCGGATCGGCATCACCTGGGTGTGGTACTCGTACTGGAACTCGTAGCCGAGGCTGTGCAGCAGGGCGTAGATGTCCCAGGGCTGCACCACGCGGATCGGGCGACGCAGCGCGCCGTCGCCGTAGTCGGCGAGCGCGTGTTTCGACAGCGCGGCCAGCGCGGCCAACGCGCGTTCGGCGCCGGCCTCGTCGCCGACAGCCTCCGCGCACAGCATCTCGGCGCGGCGGATCGCGATGCTGACCGGCACCGCGCGCACCGACGCGGCCAGCGCCGCGCGCTGGTCGGCGCAGGCGTCCGCATCCACGCCTTCGGCGCCGTAGCCGACCGCGGACAGCACCTCGTAGGCCGTGTAGCTGGGGTCGAAGCGGGCCTTCTCCAGGAAGGCATCCCATGCACCGGCGACATCCTTCGCGGGATCCGCATCGATGACCTGCGGCGTGGCGGCGGCCTTCGTGTCGTCGGCGGCCGCTTTCGCGGGGGTGTCGGCCGCCCGGGCCGGATGCTGCATCGCGAACGCGAGCAGCCCGGCCGCCGCAGCGGCCGCGAGAGAAGAACGAACGATCACGGGGCCTTGCCTCCCTTGTCTGCCGGCTCGCCGTCGATCACGTCCTGCAGCAGCGCGCGCAGACGCTGCTGGCGCTGGGCATCGTCGAGCGAGGCGGGAATGTTGAAGCGCAACGTGGCCGAGAGCGCATCGCGCACCTTGCGCAGGGCCTCGAGGTGCGCGGGCACCTGCTCGACAGCCACTTCGCTCTGCTTCACCTGCATGTCGTAGACCAGCCGCACTTCGTCGCCGGTCACTTCGACCTTGCGCTCGAAACGGAACGCCGGGCCGCTGCGGTCGACGCTCTCGGCGCGGAACGCGGGTTTCCAGCGCTCGGGCACGCGCACGCGCACGCTGTGGCGGTAGCGTCCCGGTTCGACGTAGTCCAGCGGGCCGCTGCGTGCGAACTGCTGCGGCAGGGTGCTGGTGTCCTGCAGCGCATCGGCGTAGGCATCCAGCGCGCGCACGCCGCCGCCGGCGGTGTCGAACGGCGCATTCAGCCGGTACCGCTCGCGGATGCGCACCACGTTGCGCTCGAAGTCGTCCTCGATCGCCGGGGTGTCCAGCACCTCCAGCTCGCCGTAGCGCTTGCGGTAGAACTCGGCATAGCGCCGCGACACCTCGTCGCGACGCTCGCCCAGGGTGCTGCGCCGCTGGCGGTCGGCGGCCAGGCCGGTGTAGATGGTCTCGACCGTGAAGGTGGCGCTGCTGCCGTCGGCGGCCGGTTCGAAGCGCTCGATCATCTCCACGCCGGTGGCGGCGTCCGCGGGCGCGGCCACCGGCTCCAGTGCGGTGCTGCCGGCGGTCACCGGCAACACCAGGCCGTAGTCGCTGAGGTCGGCCTGGCGCGGGTCGCCGCCCTGCTGGGCGATGGTCGGATCCAGCCACCAGGTGCGGCCATCGATGCGGGCGCGGACGATCACGTGGTCGAACACCGACGCCGACGGCACCGACTGGCCGATCGCCCGGCCGCGCCCCACCGACACCAGCGCCGGGGCGGCTTCGATGTCCAGCCGGCGCAGCAGGGTCACCAACAGCAGGGTCTTGTCCTTGCAGTCGCCGTAGCGCTTGCGCCAGACCTGGTCGGGCGGGTTCGGGCGATGGGTGTTGTCGCCGATCTCCACGCCGAAATAGCGCACTTCGTTCTGCACCTCGCGCAGGGCCGCGGTCATGCGCGCGGCCGGGTCGCGCAGCGTCCGCCACTGCGCGATCTTCGCCTCGAGCGCGGGGTCGAACGGCGCGGTGTGTTCCGGATAGAGCGGCAGCGCCCAGCCGACCACGTCGGCCCAACTGCGCTTCGGCGCGATCTCCACCCGCGGATAGGGCTGGTACCACACCGGGTAGCCGTTCTCGTCGATCACCGGCGCGGCGCCCTGCACGCGCACACTCGCCTCGACCGCGTCGGCGGTGCTGCGCACGGTGGGCGTGATGTCGGTGTTCTCGCGGTGGAAGGCCACCTCGGTGCCGGGGTCGTAGAGCACCCGGGTGCCGCTCTGCAGCAGCGGGTTGCGCCAGCCCAGCAGCGCCCATTCGGACAGCTGGCCGCCCATGATCGGATTGCTGCCGGTCACGCTGTAGCGGATCCGCACCACGTCGTCGACGCGCACGTCCTCCAGCACGATCAGCGCGCTGACGCTGCCGTTGGTCATGTCCTGCTCGAACTCTTCCTCGCGGCGCGCGAGCTGGATCTTGTCCGGCACCAGCCGGTCCTGCCAGCGCCCGTCGCGGCGCACCTCCACCGCATGCAGGGTGAGGGTCTGGAATTCGGGGTTGAACACGACCTCGAACTTGCCGGCCTCGCCCAGCAGCGAGGGCGCCTTGGGTTCGTAGGCGTAGTCGCTGTAGACGATGTCGCGGCCCTGGCGCCGGTCGACCTGGCGGTCCAGCCGCCAGTTGCGCCAGCTGCGGTCGTCGGCGCCGGGCGCCTTGGGGTCCCAGCGCTCGGGCAGCGGCCGGTCTTCCACGAAGGCCGGCAGCGGGCCGGTGTCGAAGCGCATGCCGTCGCGCTCGTGGCTGCTGTTGGCAGGATGCGCGGGGCCGGAGAAGGCCAGCAGCAGACCTGCGGCTGCGGCCCCGGACACTGCGACACGGCGGGCGATGACGGATGCGGATGCCGCGGCGCGGCGGGTGACGCTGAACACGGATGACATGACCTGGAAATCCCCTGTCGCAAGGCGTCCGGGCAGCCGGCGCGCGGACCGGGACAGGCTACACCATCGGGGGGCAGGGATCGCTGCCGCGGACGGGGCGGTGGAGGTCGGCGACCCCGGCCGGCGTGCGTCTCCCAACGCGGGTACGGGGCGTACCGCCGGCCCGCAGCGTCAGGCCGCGCCGTGCGCGGCGCGATCCGCCGTCCCGCCCTGGCCCATCAGCAGACGGATCAGGGCCTGCGGGTCGCTCGCCAGCGCATCGGCCCCGGCCGCCTGCAGCTCCGCGGCGCCGCCGAAGCCCCAGAGCACGCCGATGCCGGGCATGCCGTGGTGACGCGCGCCTTCGATGTCCATGTGCCGGTCGCCGATCATCGTGCAGTCCGCCGCGCGCAGATCGAGCCGGGACAGCGCCTCGGCGATCAGCTGCGGCTTGTGGCTGATCCGTCCGCATTCGGTGGCGCCGACGATGTCCTCGAAGCGCCCGCCGAACGGCAGATGCGCGACGATCCGCCGCGCATGCGGCTCGTTCTTGGCGGTGACCACGGCCAGCCGGTGGCCGGCCGCGTGGAGCGCTTCGACGGTCTCGCCGATCCCGGGATACACCGCATGCTCGCGCCAGCCTTCCACCTCGAAGCGCTCGCGATACAGCGCCACCGCGCGCTCGATGTCGGCGGCGTCGGCGAACAGCCGGCCGAAACTCACCCGCAGCGCCGGGCCGATCCAGCCGCGCAGCTCGGCCTCCGGCAGCGCCGGATGGCCCATCCGCTCCAGCGCATGGGCGATGCAGCGGGTGATGCCGACGGCGGAGTCGATCAGGGTGCCGTCGAGGTCGAAGAAGAGCGTGCGCACACCGGGCTCCGGAAACGTGGGACAGGTGGGTCATTCTCGCATCCCGCAACGACGACGCCCCCGCGATGGCGGGGGCGTCGGGGGCGGCACGGGCCGCGAAACGCCGCGGACGCTCCGGACGACACCATGCCGGCGTCGCCCGGGGCTGCCGTCAGAGGCGGGCGCTGGAGACGATGAAGCTGCGCACCGAGGCGTCCGAGACGCGGGTGTACACGCCGTACTTGCCGCGGCGGGCGCAGCCGGTGCCCCAGCTGACGATGCCGGTCAGGGTGCCGAAGCCGCTGCCGGAGGTCAGCGGGCCACCGGAATCGCCCTGGCAGCTGTCGACGCCGCCCGCGGCGAAGCCGGCGCAGATCATGCGGTCGGTGATCGCGCCGCGATAGGACTTGCGGCCGTTGCAGGTGGTGGTGTCCACCAGCGGCACGATGGCGCGGCGCAGGTCGATCGGGTAGCTGCCGCCTTCGGTGAGCGCGCCCCAACCGGTGATCAACGCGCTCGTGCCGGCCGGCGGCGTCGCGCTGGCCAGGGTGGCGGTGGCGTTGCCGAAGGCCGAGGTGGAGAGTTCCCACACCGCCACGTCGTAGTCGAAGGTGCGGTCGTTCCAGCTGGGATGGATGCTGATGCGGGTCACGTCGCGGCGCACGCCGCTGCCGTCGAGCAGACGGGTGCCGGTGAGCACCTGCACCTGGCCGGCGGTGACGAAGTCGCTGCAGTGCGCGGCGGTGACCACCATGTTGGGCGACACCAGGGTGCCGCCGCAGAACTGGGCGTTGAAGTTGTCGGGGTTGCTCTTGGTGAGCAGGGCGACCTGGAAGGGGTTGTCGTTCGGCCCGGCGACGGTGCCGCCGACGATCTTCGGCGTGATCAGCTGCTCCTGCTCGTACGCGGTCATCGGCTCGTTGGCGAACTTGAGGTTCTGGCCGAGCGTGCGCAGGCGCACGTACTCGCGCATCCAGTTCTTGTGCGCGTCGCGGAGCATGGGCACGCGGAAGGCCTGCTCGGCCCGGGGGCCCTGGATGCCCGCTTCGGGCGAACGCAGGTTGCGCGCGGACGCATTGCCGGCGACGGCGGCGACCGCGAATGCGGCCATGGCGACCACGAGGGGACGGATGCGGGACGATGCGGTGCGGTGGGACGGGTGGATCATGTCTTCCTCCGGATGAAGATGCGATGGCGGGGCACGGCCGGCCGTCGTCGGTGACGGCGTCCTGGCCGGTCCTGGCGCGTGGACCGCGCCACGCCCCCGCCTGTTGTGCGAGGCGGGCGGCCCGCCGGGCGATACAGGGCGCGGGGCGCCTCCTCCATATAGCACGACACCGGACCGTGCGCCGAGGTCAGGGCCCGCTCAGGGGGCCGCTCCGACGCACGGCGCCGACGCACATCGATCCGCAGCCTCCGCACAGCAACACGCCGCACCCGGGGGGCGCGGCGTGTCGGGCGACCACGCGCCCCGACGTGGATCCGTCGGAGCGCGTGAGCTGGTCGCTGCAGCCCTGACGGGCGGCCTGCGAGAGGCGGTCGTTTGCCGACGGTCTCTTCAGGCCGCCTGTTGCGGGCCGTGTCCTACAGGCTGTTGTTGATGATGAAGTTGCGGATCGAAGTATTGGACACGCGCGCGTAGACGCCGAACTTGTTGGCGCGGGCACAGCCCTGGCCCCAGCTGACGATGCCGACCAGCGCACTGCCGCGGGTCAGCGGACCACCGGAGTCGCCCTGGCAGCTGTCGATGCCGCCGCTGTCGCGGCCGGCGCACAGCATGCGCGTGGTGATCTGGCCGTTGTAGGAGTTGCTGTCGTTGCAGTTGGTGCGGTCGGCCAGCGGCACGGTCACCTTGCGCAGGTCGACCGGGAAGCTGCCGCCTTCCGACAGCGCGCCCCAGCCGGTGACCAGCAGGCCGGTACCGACCGAACCGTCGCTGGTGGTCAGCGAGGCCAGCGGAATGCCGGTGGCCGAGGTGGTCAGGCGCAGCACGGCCACGTCGTAATCGAAGGTGCGGGTGTTCCAGCTCGGGTGGATGCGGATGCTGGAGACGTTGCGGCGCACGCCGCTGCCGTCCAGACGGCGGGTGCCGGTCAGCACCTGGATCTGCGATGCGCTCAGGCCCTCGACGCAATGCGCCGCGGTCACCACCACGTTGGCCTTGTGCAACGTGCCGCCGCAGAACTGGGCGTTGAAGTTGTTGGCGACGCTCCGGGTGAGCAGCGCGACCTGGAACGGGTTGTCGGACGAGCCGGCCACCGTGCCGCCGACGATCTTCGGCGTGAACAACTGCTCTTCCTCGAAGGCGGTCATCGGCTCGTCGGCGAACTTGAGGTTCTGCTCGAGCACGCGCAGCTGCACCAGCTCGCGGATCCAGTTGCCGCGATACGCGTCGAGGCGCATCGGGACGCGGAACTCCTGCTCGGCCGGCGCGCGCACGCGGGCTTCGGGATTGCGCAACTCGCGCGCGGACACCGAGCCGACCGTGGCGGTGGCGGCGGCAGCGAGGCAAAGGGCGACGGTGAAGGAACGCGCGCGCGCGGCGCGACGGGACAGCGGGTGGTTCATCGATTTCTCTCCTTAGAAAACTTCGGGGTAGTGCGTGCGGCACGATGCCGCACGCCGGGCAGCCGCCCGGACGATCCATCCGGCCTCCGCACGCTCGCATGGAGCGCATCGGGGGCAGGTGACCGGAGGACACAAGCCGGGAGGAAGCGTTGTATACCGTATACCCTGCGGACGAAAATGCGCGATCCGTCACACCTCCGCGCACGAACAGCGAACGCGGTCATTCTTGTGCGATCACGCTGTCCCGAAGGAGAGCTGGAGGCGATGCATCCTCGCCCGTGGATGGACACCGCGCCGGCGATGGGGCTGGCACCTGCGCCTCACGACGCGCCGCCACGCCGTACGCCGGGCGCCCGCATTGGGGCACCCGACGCCGAGTCGAAAAGGGATCAATAGCTGCTGGCGCAGCCCTGGCTGAAGCCGCTGTTGGCGGTGATGCTGCCCCAGCTGCCGTCGAGCTCCCCGCAGCCGACGGTCTGCTCGCCGACCAGACGCCCGCTGGCGTCGAAATAATGCCACGTGCCCTGCAGGCAGCCGCCGTTCGCGCCGGCGACGCCGGGCAGCGTCAGGACAGCGGCCAGAACGGCCATCGAAACGACATGACGCATCTTCATCTTCATCTTTCTTGCACTCCCTCGCGGATGCAGCGACATCGCTGCTCCGCGAGGTTACCTTGTGCCGCGGCCCGCATCAGTCCCGGCGTCAGCCGGCACGCGCCTGCAGTGCGGCAACCGCCGGCAGTGTCTTGCCTTCGAGGAACTCCAGGAACGCCCCGCCGCCGGTGGAGATGTAGGAGACGTCCCCGGCGATGCCGTACTTGTCGACCGCGGCGAGGGTGTCGCCACCGCCCGCGATGGAGAAGGCCGCGCTCTCGGCGATGGCGCGGGCGAGGGTCTCGGTGCCCTGGCCGAAGGCGTCGAACTCGAACACGCCGACCGGGCCGTTCCACACCACGGTGCCGGCGGCGCGGATCAGCCCGGCGTAGCGCGCCGCGGTCTCCGGGCCGATGTCGAGGATCATCTCGTCGGCGCCGACGGCATCGACCGGCTTCACCGTGGCCGGCGCATCGGCGCTGAACTCCGGCGCCACCACGACATCGGTGGGGACCGGAATGTCGGCACCGCGCGCCCTGGCATCGGCCATGATCTGTTTCGCGGTGTCGATGAGATCGGTTTCGACCAGCGACTTGCCCACGCCGTGGCCCATCGCGGCGATGAAGGTGTTGGCGATGCCGCCGCCGACGATCAGCTGGTCCACCTTGCCCACCAGCGAGGAGAGCAGTTCGAGCTTGGTGCTGACCTTGCTGCCGGCGACGATGGCGAGCAGCGGACGCGCGGGGTGTTCCAGCGCCTTGGCCAGCGCGTCGAGTTCGGCCATCAGCAGCGGGCCGCCCGCCGCGCGCTTCGCGAACTTGATGACGCCGTGGGTGGAAGCCTGCGCGCGGTGCGCGGTGCCGAAGGCGTCCATCACGAACACGTCGCAGAGCGCGGCGTACTTCCGCGCCAGCGCCTCGTCGTCCTTGCCCTCGCCCACGTTCATGCGGCAGTTCTCCAGCAGCACCAGACTGCCGGGCACCACTTCCACGCCGTCCACCCAGTCCTTCACCAGCGGCACGTCACGGCCGAGCAGTTCGCCCAGACGCGCGGCCACCGGTGCGAGCGAATCGGCCTCGCTCCACTGCCCTTCCTTCGGCCGCCCCAGATGCGACATCACCATCACCGCCGCACCCTGCTGCAGGGCCCGCTTGAGCGTGGGCAGCGAGGCGACGATGCGCTGGTCGGAGGTGACCTGCCCGTCAGCGACAGGCACGTTGAGATCCTGGCGGATCAGCACGCGCTTGCCGGCGAGGTCGAGGTCGGTCATGCGAAGGATGGACATGGCGGGTTCCGAGGAAGAGGAAAACGGGGATTCTCCCTGTTGCCGCGGGCCGGCATCAAATCGCGCATGCACCGGCGCCTGGACGGTGTCCGCATCGCGCGCGTCGGGGACGTCGTCGGCATCCGCGTCGCCGGACATCGGCGACGCCGAGCGCCCGCGCAGCAGGCTGAGCGCGAACAGGCCCACCACCAGCGCACCGCCGATGAGCAGGGCCCACAGCAGCCAGCCGCGCCAGTCCACCGGACGCTCGGGCTCGGCATAGGCGGCCTCGCCGCCGGCGGTGAGGCGCGCACCCAGCGTGGCCACCGGCGGCATCCAGTCGCGGCCCAGGCTGCTGCGCAGCGTGGCCAGCGCCTGCTCGACCGGCTGTTCGGTGCGGCGCGCGCCGCGGCTGCCGGCCGCCAGCGAATACGGCGCCGGCCCCTGCGCCAGGAACAGGTAGCGCTCGGGCAGATACACCGCTTCGAGGGTCGGCGCAGGAGTCAACGCCGCCTTGCTGCGCAGCCGCCATTCGCGCGCAGCCACGGGGACGCCCAGCACGATGTCCTCGTTGGCCACCCGCACCTCGCCTTCGCGCAGGCGGAACAGCGTCGCCCTGCCCTGCGGCACCCAGACCTCGCCACGCAGTGCGTCGAAGGTGACCTCGGCGGTGGCGTTGTCGCGGCCCAGCGCGAGGCCCAGCCGGCCGGCCGGCAGCGGCGCGGGCAGGCGATAGCGGTAGATGTGCTCGCCGGTGACCGGATCGGTCTCCGCGGCCTGGGCTTCGGCTTCGACGCGCCGCCACTGCGGCGGCGTGACCCCGGCGCGGCTGCGCCGGGCCTGCACCTTCAGGCCGACGATCGGGGTGCCGTCGAGCTGCCGCAGGCGCAGGTAGCGCAGCGTGGTCGGCGTGATGACGATGTCGCGGCGCTGCAGCCGCGCGCCGCCCTCGCCCTGCAGCGACACCACCGCGGCGCCGGGCACCAGCAGCGTCCAGCGCTCCAGATCGTCGCTGCCCTCGAGCGAGAAGCGCGCGCGGACATCGCCGGTGCCGGGCCAGCGCAGTTCCAGACGGTCCACCGACGCCGGACGCAGCGGGTCGCGGCCCACATCGGCATCGAGGATGTAGTCGATCGCGGTGCCGGCGGCGACCGCGGCCGGGCCGACGTCGGCCTGCAGGCGGTACAGCCGGCCGTTGTCGTCGCGCTCCAGCGCCACCGAGACCTGCTCGCCGACGGCATCGGGGGCGGGACGCGGCAGGGCGAACACCGGCAGCGCGACCTCGGTGACCCCGGGCAGCGCGCCCGCGTCCACCGTCATCCGCGCCAGCGGGACCGGCCGGCCTTCGGCGTCGAACACGTCGAAATCGCGCTGCTGCGGGTCGACGAGCGCGGCGTAGACCTCGGGCGTGGGCTCGAACTGCCAGGCCGCGCTCTCGCCCCCGGTATTGAGCGGCCAGCGCCAGGCGTAGGCCTCGAGGGTGGACGGCACCGCCTGCCCGGGCGCGGTCTGCGCGGGCAGCGCACCCGCGCAGAGCGTCAGCGCGCAGGCGACTGCGGCGGCCCAGCGCGAGGCAACCGGGCGCGGTTGGCGGAACACGCGGTTGGACGGGCCGGGGGTGGACGGGCCGGGGGTTGACGGGCCAAGGGTCGATCGACTGATCACGCGGACATCTCCTGCTTCCTGCTGTCCGCCTTCGGCGGCGCGGGTGCGAAATAGCCGACGGCGGTGCACAGCAGGCCGTAGGCGAGGAACGACACGATACCCAACAGATTGCCCAGATGGTCGCGGTCGATCAGGATCAGCTTGATCAGCACCACACCCATCAGCGCCGCGCCGGCCGCCCACAGCACGCGGTCGCCGCGGCGCGAGCCGAAGATCCAGCCAAGCACGCCGAGCACGCTCCAGACCACGGTGAGCGCGGTCTGCACCACGGTCTGCCCGAGCATCGACGGCGACCACGGCGCACCACCCCAGTGATGCGCGCCGCGCAGGGTGGCGAAGGTGATCCAGACGAAGGCGACCACCGCCAGCGTACCCAGCACCGCGCGCGGCACGTGCGACCGGTGCGCGCGCCACCAGGCCAGGCCCAGCGCCAGCGCGGCGAGCTGAATCAGTTCCAGCGGGTTGAACAGCGGGAGCCACGGCAACGGGCCGCTGCCGCCGCGGGAGAACAGCGACAGCGTCCAGGTCAGCGCCAGACCGACCGCGGCCAGCGTGCCGAGCGTCGGCACCGCGGGCGCGAAACCCGCACCAGGCCGGGGCCACAGCCATTCCGGCCGGCGCAGCCACAGCGCGGCGTGGACGAGCAGGGGCAGCACGATCGCCGCGACGCGCCAGCCATCGCCCAGACGCGCGTACTCGGCGCCATCGTGCAGCAGGCAGGCGAGCAGCGCGGTCCAGGCCCAGCCCCAGCCGCCAATAGCGGTGCCGGAAGCGACGCGGGCATCGCGCAGACACACCAGCGCGCGCGCGCCCAGCGCGATGAAGGCGATCCACGCCGCCCAGCCGGCGCCTGCCAGCGGATGACCATGCTCGGCGCTCTGCGCCAGCGCCAGCGGAGCGCCCAGGCACAGCCCGGCCGCAGCGGCCCAGGCCAGCGCCGGCAGGTCGCGCTCGCGGCGCCAGCCCTCGGCGCACAGCCAGGACGTGAGCGCGACGAAGCCCAGCAGCGCGTCCACGCCGTGGCGATTCGGCACGAAGCGGTCGATCTCCTGCACGCCGGCGAAGCACCACCACGCCAGCGCCCAGACTGCGAACACCGCGACCAGGGCGGCATCGGCACGACGCCGGTAGGCCCGGGCCACCACCATGCCGGCCAGCGCGATGAGCAGCGCGCTCATGTACGCGCCGTTGAGCACCGGCCAGGCCTGCGCCGCCGGCTGCAGGCCGTTCTGGATCTCGGCCAGGCGCGCGATGTCCTGCGGCATCGCACCGCGCGCCCCCACGATGTAGGCCACCGCCGCCAGCGCCTGCAGGGCCAGGCCGCTGAGCTGCGGCAGACGCCGCTCCTGACGCAGACCCAGCCACACCAGCGCCGCACCCTCGAGCGCGAACACGCCCGCGGTCGCACGCGCCGACAGCGCCAGCGGCACCGCCAGCGTGGCGAAACCGACGGACAGCACCGCGTAGGCCGGCACCAGCTGCGAGAACCCGCCGCGCCTGCGCAGGGCCGCACCCAGCAGCGCATACACCGCCGCCAGCGCCAGCGCGGAATACGCCAGCGGCATGCCCCGGCCTTCCAGCAGACCGGCCTGCAGCATGAAACTCACCAGCGGCGTGCCGAACACCAGCGTGCCGTCGACCGCGTCGCGGCGGTCGCCCCCGCGGCTGCGCGCATGGAAGACGGGGATCAGCAGGAACAGCACGAAGAACAGGATCAGGAACGGCTGCGTGCTGGCGTATTTCTCCGGCGCATAGTCCAGCACGCCCCAGACCGTGCCGATGCCGAAGGTGAAGACGAAGCCCAGCAGGTTCAGCAGGCGCCACGAACCGCGGCCGCGCGACTGCGCCCAGGCGATGCCGAAGATCGCCACATCCAGCACCGCGTAGTAGGCGAACAGCGCGACGTGGTTGCCACTGCCTGTGGACAGCCAGATCGGCGCCATGAATCCCGCCAGCGCCCCGAACACCGCGAGCGCCAGCGCGCGCTGCAGCACCGCCAGCACGCCCAGCCCGGTCACCAGCGCGATGGTCAGCGCGAACGCCGGCCCGGCGTCGATGAACCCGTAAAGCTTGAACGCCGCGAACACCACCAGCATCAGCGTGCCGATGGCGCCGCCCTGCACCGCGAGCGAGAAACTCCGCCTGTCTTCGCGCTGCCGCCATGCGAACACCAGCGCGCCGATGGCCGCGCCGGCGATGCCGGCCAGGCGCAGCTCCATCGGCAGCCGCAGCCAGCCCTGATCGGTCGCGTATTTGAGCAGCGCCGCGACACCGGCCAGCAGCACCAGCACGCCCACCTTCACCGGCACATTGCCCTCGGTGAAGAAGCGGCGCACCCAGCGCACCAGCGGCGCGAACGGATCGGCCGGCGGCGTGCGCGGGGGCAGCGCCGATGCCGGCGACGGGCGGCGCGGCGGCAGCGGCGGCGGTGTGGACGGAGAGGCGGCGATCGCCTCAGGCGGCACAGGTGCGGCGGCCGCCGGGCGGGAGGCGGAGGCATCGGCAGCCGCCACGGGAGCGGGCGGCACGGCCGACGGCATCACGGGCGCGGCGACTGACGCGGGCGCATCCGCGCGCGCGGCCACCGGCGCGGCGGCGGGCGGCGTCGCGGATGTATCGGATCTGGTCCGGGAGGCACCTGCCGCGAGCCGCGCCTGAAGCGTCGCCTGCGCCTCCAGACGGGCCTGCAGCGATGCGACCTCGTGTTCGAGCGCACCCACGCGCCGCCCCTGTGCCGCCAGCCGCACCAGGGCGACACCCACCAGCACCGGCAGCAGCAACAGCACCAGGCCGAACACGACCAGCAGCAGGATCACCAGTTCTTCCATCCGCAGCCGGCCTCGTCCGGCATCCCACGGCGCGGCGTCGATGGCCCGACGCTCCCCGGGCGAGCGTCGGGCAAGCGCTGGCGGATTGCAACCCGCACGATGCCGGTCGGCCTGCGGCATGTGCGAGGTCGAGGAATCGTCGACAGCGCGTGTCGACCTGCATCACGAAAACGGTGGGCGGGCGCGCAGCAGCAGGGCCGCCACGACGTCCGGCGACGCATCTCCCGCAGTGGCCCGATTCGCGCGGGTGGCACGCGCCACGCGCATCAGACCTCCGGTCAGCGGGCTGCGTCCCCCTCAAACGCCGGGCCCCGCCGAAGCGGGGCCCGGGAGCGAGCAGGAGGACCGAGGGCCGTGGACGCGGCCCCGCTTGCGGTCAGTTCGTGAAGTTCATCTCGCTGACGATGCCCTTCTCGTCGAAGAACACCGTGATGGTGTTGACGATCGCGGTCTCGTCGCCTGCCTTGCGCTTGATGTCGCGCCCGTGCTCTGCGGTGTCCATGGCGTTGTCGGCGCCACGGATCGCGCTCGGTGCCGAGCCGCTGAACGGACCGGCGACACGCCGCATCTTGCCGACCAGACCGCGCACACCGCTTTCCTCCCGGTAGAACCACCAGATTTCGCTGTTGCCGTTGCTGTTGGTGCTGCTGGGACGGCCCCAGATGTCCTTGATGTCGGCCATGCTGGTCTTGCCCGGGATGATGGTGCGCTTGATGTAGGCGGCTTCCCACTTCTGGGCCTTTGCCTGCTCCTCCGCGGCGGCCTGCTCTTTCTCCGCCGGGTCTTTTTTCCTGAACAGCCCGCCGGCTTCGGAAGGGGGCGACATCAGCCCCATCGAAAGCAGCACGGCGGCGCCGAGAAGTATCTTGTTGTTCATGTCCGGAATCCTCGTCCTGACTGATGGGATGAAGGCCGCCTATCGAGCCATCCTGCCCTCGATACCGGCGCGGTCCTGTGGAAGAGCCGTGTGCGGCGCCACACCACGGCAACTAGACTAAGACCCGAATGCAGCGGGGACAAGCGAATCGTTGCGCGGTGTACAGAATTGGGTTGTACCGCGCATTCAGTTTGTCGAAGATGACGCGGAAAACCCCGGACGACCATGTCGGAGTCCACAACGCAGGACGCCCCGCGGATGCGGGGCGTCTTCGGGCGTCCGGTCGGCGACGATGCGCGGCGCATGCCGCGACGACCGCCGCCGGGGTCCGTGCATCGCCCGGAAAACGGGGCGCGATCGACCGACGGTCAGCCGGCGATCACCTTCACCATCTCCAGACACTTGTTGGAATAACCCCACTCGTTGTCGTACCAGGCCACCAGCTTGACGAAGGTGGAATCCAGCGCGATGCCGGCATCGGCGTCGAACACCGACGTGCAGGTCTCGCCGACGAAATCGGTGGCGACCACCTTGTCCTCGGTGTAGCCGAGGATTCCCTTGAACGCACCCTCGGACTGCGCCTTCATCTCGGCGCAGATCTCGGCGTAGCTGGCGGGCTTTTCGAGCTCGCAGGTCAGGTCGACCACCGACACGTCCGAGGTCGGGACGCGGAAGCTCATGCCGGTGAGCTTCTTGTTGAGCTCGGGGATCACCACGCCCACGGCCTTGGCCGCGCCGGTGCTGGAGGGAATGATGTTCTCCAGGATGCCGCGGCCGCCGCGCCAGTCCTTGTTGGACGGGCCGTCGACGGTCTTCTGGGTGGCGGTGGCGGCGTGCACGGTGGTCATCAGGCCGCGCTTGATGCCCCACTTGTCGTTCAGCACCTTGGCGATCGGCGCCAGGCAGTTGGTGGTGCACGAGGCGTTGGAGACGATGGCCTGCCCGGCATACTCGGCGTGGTTGACGCCGAACACGAACATCGGCGTGTCGTCCTTCGACGGAGCGGACATCAGGACCTTCTTCGCACCGGCGGCCAGGTGCTTCTCGGCGCTGGCCTTCTCCAGGAACAGGCCGGTGGACTCGATCACCACATCGGCGCCGACCTCGTCCCACTTCAGGTTGGCCGGGTCGCGTTCCTGGGTGAGGCGGATGCGCTTGCCGTTGACGATCAGGGTGTTGCCCTCGACCGACACCTCGCCCTTGAAGCGGCCGTGCACCGAGTCGTAGCGGAGCATGTAGGCGAGATAGTCGGGCTCGAGCAGATCGTTGATGCCGACGATCTCGATGTCCCCGGCGAAGTTCTGCACCGCGGAACGCAGCACATTGCGGCCGATGCGGCCAAATCCATTGATACCCACCTTGATCGCCATGCGTGGAGGCTCCTGTCAGCTGTGAGGGAAAGAGTGCGGCAAGCCGGTCATTTTAGCGCAGAGCGCGACATGCATCCCAAAACCCCGTTCGGAGGCGGCTGCCGAGGCGGCCGGAGGGTGTGTTCGTTAAAAATTTGATTATCCTCAACCGCCGCCGCGGTCCGGCGGACCAGACTGGATGCATCGACAACGCCTAGGAGGCACCTGCATGAAAGCCCGCACGACACGCCGTACCCCCAGCTTCGCCCCCCTCGCCCTCGCGCTCGCCTTCGGCGGCCTGGCGCTCCCCGCCGCCGCAGCCGAAGCCGGCCAGTGGCAGTTCGCCGTCGGCGCCCACAACGTGGACCCCAAGTCCGACAACGGCAGCGTGGTCGGCGGCGCCCTCGACGTGCAGGTCGGCAGCGACGTGAAGCCCACGATCACCGCCGAATATTTCTTCACCGAGAACCTGGGCCTGGAAGTTCTGGCCTCCTGGCCGTTCGAACACGACATCTCGATCAAGGGACTGGGCAAGGTCGGATCGACCAAGCACCTGCCGCCGACGATCAGCCTGCAGTACCACTTCGGCCAGGGCAATGTGCGTCCGTTCGTGGGCGCCGGCGTCAACTACACCTATTTCTCCAGCGAGAAGACCAGCGGCCCGCTGGCCGGCACCGACCTGGAGCTGGACGCCTCCTTCGGCCTCGCCGGACACGCCGGCATCGACTTCGCGGTCGGCCAGAGCGGCGCGATCCGGGTGGACGCCCGCTGGATCGACATCGATACGGACGCCACGTTGAACGGCGCCGACATCGGCACGGTGGAAATCGACCCGTTCGTCTACGGTGTGGCCTACGTCTTCAACTTCTGAGTGCCACGGGCCGGAGCCTGCGGGCTCCGTGCCGCCCACGCGCCGCGCATCGCGGCCCCGACGCCCGGCCCTGCCGGGCGTCGTCGCATCCGGCGCGGGGAGGCTGGCCCGACATCCGGGCCACGGCATGCGCCCTGCAAGGCGCATCCGACTCCCGACACGGGAAGCGTCACCACGCAGGCGATACCATGCGCGCTCCTCCGACGCCGATCCGCCGATGACTCCGGACCATACGCACACCTCCCTCCTCTCCGCACGCAGCGCGGCACGCCGGCGCGTGTGGCGCGGCGCCTGCAGGCTCGCGCTGCTGTGCACGCTGGCCCTCGCTCCGCTGGCGGCCTCGGCCTGGGGCCAGCGCGGACATGCGCTGGTGGGCGCGCTGGCCGAGCGCGACCTCTCGCCCGCGGCCCGCACCGAAGTGGCGCGCCTGCTCGCGGGCGAGCCCGAACCCACACTCGCCGGGGTGGCGAGCTGGGCCGACACCCTGCGCGAGAACGACCCCGACCTGGGCCGGCGCTCGGCGAAATGGCATTACGTGAACATGGCCGAGGACGGCTGCGCCGCCCGCCCGGCGACGCAGTGCCCCGATGGCGACTGCCTGTATGCCGCGATCGTCACCCAGCGCGCGATCCTGGCCGATCATGGCCGCCCCCTCGCGGAGCGCAGGCAGGCGCTGAAATTCCTGGTGCATTTCGTCGGCGACGCGCATCAGCCGCTGCATGCGGGCTACGCGCGCGATCGCGGCGGCAACACCCACCAGATCCGCCATGCCGGCGAAGGCAGCAACCTGCATCGCCTGTGGGACGCCGAGCTGCCCGCGCGCCCCGGCCTGAGCCGGCGCGAGCAGCGCGATGCCCTGCTGCGGCGGCCACTCCCGTCCGGCGCCGCCATCGCCGACCCCATGCACTGGACCGCCGCCGCCTGCCGGCTGGCGCTGCGGCCGGGTTTCTACCCGAAGGCCGGCAGCGATGTGGGCGACGCCTATCTCACGCGCTGGCGGCCGGTCGCCGACGCGCAGCTGCGGTTGGCCGGCCATCGTCTGGCGCGTCTGCTGGACGCCGCGCTCGGCGCGCAGGCCGACGCCACCGATGCGTCCGCTGCGGAGCCCACGGGCGCCACCGCGCGATGACCGGCATCGAACTGGCCGCCGCCGGCCTGTTCCTGCTGGTGGCCACGCTCTACTCATCGGTCGGCCACGCCGG
>CBFGMS010000072.1:0-19300 GCA_965649985.1 uncultured Gammaproteobacteria bacterium
CGGCGGCGCCGACGATGATCGCGGTGCCGTGCTGGTCGTCGTGGAACACCGGGATCTTCATCCGCTCGCGCAGCTTGCGCTCGACGATGAAACACTCCGGCGCCTTGATGTCTTCCAGGTTCACGCCGCCGAAGGTGGGTTCCAGCGAGGCGATGATGTCGACCAGCTTGTCGGGGTCCTTCTCGTCGACCTCGATGTCGAAGACGTCGATGCCGGCGAACTTCTGGAACAGCACGCCCTTGCCTTCCATCACCGGCTTGCCGGCGAGCGGGCCGATGTCGCCCAGGCCCAGCACCGCGGTGCCGTTGGAGATCACCGCCACCAGGTTGCCGCGGGCGGTCATCTCGCTGGCGGCGTTGGGGTCGGCGACGATGGCCTCGCAGGCGTAGGCCACGCCCGGCGAATAGGCCAGGGCCAGGTCGCGCTGGGTGATGAGGGGCTTGGTCGGCGCCACCTTGATCTTGCCGGGCGGCGACGCCCGGTGATACTCCAGGGCGGCGAGCTTGAGTTCGTTGTTGGCGTCTTCGTTGATGGACATTGCGCAGCGGCCCGGAGGCGGCGATCTGGACAGGGCTTTCGATTCTATCCCGAAGCCCGCCGGGCGCCCGCCATACCCCGGCGCATGCTCCGATCGGCGTCACAGCGGCCGTGATGACGCCTCGCGCGCCCGATGGTGCGCCCCGGTCGTGCGCCCCGGTCGTGCGCCCCGGTCGTGCGCGTCCGGTCGTGCGCGTCCGGTGGCGCGCACTCGGCCACGGCGCGTTCGCCTGCAACGCGCCCGCCTACAGCCTGTCCACCACCACGCCGCCGAAGGCCGGGTCCACGATGAAGGCGAAGCGCAGCGTGGGCGCGCGTCCGGCTTCGGCGATGACATGGGTGTTCATCGAATACACCGGCGCGCCGCCGCGCTTGGGGAAGGTCTCCGCCCAGGCCCGGTAATCGTCCTCGCCCCCACCGGCCAGCAGGCCCAGGCACAGCTGCGTGCCGCAGGCCAGCCCGTCCAGCCGCGCCCGCCCGCCGCTCTCGCGCAGCGAGCGCTCGATCGCCGCGCGGTACACCCGGGTCATGTCGGCCGCATCGGGGTCGCGCCCGCTCTGGGCAGCGGCTTCGGCCATGCGCGACACGAACTCCTCGGCCTGCAGCAGTGCATCGGAGGCCTGTTGGGACAAGCCGCCCGGCACCACCACGCCCTGCTCGAAGGGCAACTGCAGGCCTGCGTTCGGGCGGGCCAGCTCCGCGGCACCGGGCGCGCCACTGCGCTCCCCCGCGGAAGGCGGACGCGCGCCCTCCTGCGGCGAGGTGAACATGCGGCGCACCGCGGCATCGGGATCGACCGCCGTGCCAGTGCCAGTGCCAGTGCCAGTGCCAGTGCCAGTGCCAGTGCCAGTGCCAGTGCCAGTGTCCTTGCCCGCGCCGATGCCCGACCCCGGCGCCGCGTCCTGCGGCACCGCAGCATCGACCCGGGGCGGCACCCAGGCCGCGGGTCCGCGCAGCGCTCCGGAATGACGCAGCAGCAGGAGCAGGCCGCCGGTCGCCAGCAGGGTGGTGGCCGACAGGGCCAGGATCAGACGGGTATGCCTGTGCATGGCGGGAAGGGCGCTGGGGGATGCGCAGGATTCTATGCGATGCCCTGCGATGCGCAGGCCGCCGGCCCCCGGCCGCGGCACGGCCCCCTGCCCGCTAGACGCCCAGCCCGAGCACCAGGTCGTCCGCGTCCACGCGGTCGAGGCGGATCTTGTTGGCGAACAGCGAGAACGCCAGCATGCCGGCCAGCCCGTTCGCGCGGTGCATCCACGGCGGCAGGTAGCGCGGCGCGGCGATCACCCCGGCCTCGGCCAGGGGTTCGAACGCGAACACGTCCTCCAGCGCCAGCTTGCCGGCGAACAGCTGCCGCGCCAGGCCCAGGCGCCGGTGGCGCAGGCACCAGCGGAAGAAGGTGTGCACGCCCAGCAGGCCGTGCAGATACACCGTGTCCTTGGTGAAGGCCGCGCCGCCGCCGGTGGGCGCGCCGCGGAACACCCGCTGCGCCGAGCTGAAGCTGTCCGCCGGGCTCTGCCCGGCATCGAGAAAGAAGCGGAACACCTGCACGAAGTCGGCGCCGGAGATCGCCATGTCGATGGCGACGATGCGCAGGCTGATGCGCTTCATGCGCTCGATGTCCATGGCGCCGGAGATC
This sequence comes from uncultured Gammaproteobacteria bacterium, assembly GCA_965649985.1. Classification (GTDB taxonomy): domain Bacteria; phylum Pseudomonadota; class Gammaproteobacteria; order Xanthomonadales; family Xanthomonadaceae; genus Lysobacter_I. Next base: position 2,177 of record CBFGMS010000072.1, read on the forward strand.
AGCTCCGCGAACGTGGCCAGCCCTTCCTGGGTGGCGGTGGTGCGCGGCGCGCCGCGCGCCAGCGAACGCAGGTGCGGCTGTTCGCGGCCGTTGATGCCGGTCAGGCTGTGCACGAAGGCCTCGTGCACCAGCAGCTGCTGGCGGTCGTATTCGCTGAAACCGGTGTTGGTGCGGATGCGGATGCGGCTGGGGCTGGCCGCGGCCTTGGCGATCAGGTCCGGATCCAGCTGCACCTCGACCCGGTGGCCGGTGAAGAAGGCATCGATCTCCGGCTGCAGCAGGTCGCGCAGCGTTTCGGCGGACATCACCGCATCCGGCTCGATCGCGCGCAGCTCCTGGTCCATGTCGTCGGCCAGCGCGACGAAGTGGCGCGCGGCGTCGAGATTGGTCGGGCCCTCGCCCGGCAGCATCTCCACCGGGCGCCCGTACAGCCGGGTGGAATAGGCGGTGAGGCGGTGGCTGCCGGCCACATCCAGCAGACGCGTGGCGATGCGCCAGCTCTCGGCGGTGGCGATGAGATAGCGGCCCAGCGGGTGGTCGGCGTCGGCCTCCGCGGCGACGGCCTCCAACTCGGCGCGCACCTCGCCGAAGTCCTCGCGCGGGTACTCGACCTGCGGCAGATGGATACGGCCGATCGTCCACGCGGCGAGGAAGGTCTCCTCCACGTGGGCGGGCCAGCTCAGCGCCTGCAGCAGACGGATGCCGCGCACCGCCGCGACCAGGCGCGCGTCCAGCGCGGCGTGATGGGCGATGTCGGGCGGCAGGGTCATGCGCGCGCACCGCCCCGGCGCGCGATGGACGGACGCAGACCGCATCCCTCACGCATCCTTGCAACGCTTGTCACCCCGAGCGCAGCGCGGGATCCGCTTTTCGTGGACTCGCTTTTCGTGGACCCGCTTTTCGTGAATGCGGTCTTCGCCGATGCACTGTTCGATGATGAAGCAGGTCCCTCGCTGGGCCCGGAACGACAACATGCAACACGACGGCACACGGGACGACGGCATGCGATACGACGGCATGCGATACGACCGCATGAAACGTTGCGGCCCCCGGACGGAGGCGGGGAAGCGCTGGCGCGGACCGGCGTCCGCTCAGTCCTCCCCATACGTCTCGTCCAGCCGCCTGGGCTGCGCCCGGGCGGGCTTGCGCGCCTCGCCCTTCTGCGCCTGACGCACGGCCAGCGTGGCCGCGGCACCGGCCACTTCGTCGCGGAGCTTGAGGTAATTCGCGAACCGGCGGAGGTCGAGATCGCCGCGCTCGATCGCCGCGCGCACCGCGCAGCCGGGCTCGCGCGCGTGGCGGCAGTCGCGGAAGCGGCAGGCGGCGGCCAGCGCCTCGACATCGGCGAAGCCGCCGTCGGCCAGGTCTTCCTCGCCGGTCGGCTTCAGCTCGCGCATGCCGGGCGTGTCGATCAGGCACGCGCCCGAGGGCAGCGGAATCAGGCTGCGGTGCGTGGTGGTGTGGCGGCCGCGGTCGTCGCTGTCGCGCACCGCGCCGGTCTTCATCCGCTCGTAGCCCAGCAGCGTGTTGGTGAGCGTGGATTTGCCCGCGCCCGACGAGCCCACCAGCACCGCGGTGCGTCCCGGGCGCAGCCAGGGCGCGAGCGCCTTCACGCTGTCGGCGTCCCGGGCGTTCACCGCCACCGCGGCGAAGCCCTGCGCGGCCAGGTCGGACAGCGCCGCCAGGCCGGCATCGGCATCGCTGCCGTCCTTGTCGGCCTTGGTCAGCACCACCACCGGCTCGGCCCCGCCGCCGCGCACCAGCAGCAGGTAGCGTTCGATGCGCCGCGGGTTGAAATCCGCATCCAGCCCGCAGACCACGAACACCGTGTCCACGTTGGCGGCGATGATCTGCTGGTGATAGTGCTCGCCGGCCGCCGCGCGCTTGATCACGCTGTGCCGCGGCAGCAGCGCGACGATCTGCGCCCGCGCCGCCGCGCCTTCGGCCGCGGCATCGTCGCCGCCCTCGATCAGCACCCAGTCGCCCACGCCGCCCCGCTGCTGTGCCGGAAACCGGCGGCGCAGCCATTCGGGCATGGCCTCGGCGGCCAGCGCGCCATCCGGGCCTTCGGCGACCACGTAGCCGGAGCGGTGCTGCTCGCTCACCCGCGCCGGCCGCGCCTGCGGATGCGCGGCGATCAGCCCGGCCCAGGCGCGCGCCCAGTCGGCCTGTGGCGGACGCGGGTCCGGCCCGCCCTCACCGGCCGCGGAGTCGGCGTCCAGCGGCCATCCGATCGCCCGCAGTGCGGCGTGCGGATCGGCCGCGGCGGTGTCCACCGGCGGAAGGGGCGTGGTCAACGGAAGGAAGCGGCGCCGTGCATCGCGGCATTCTATGCCATGCCGCACGGCCGGCCCGGCGCGCGGGTCGCGACACGCCGCGACGGACCGCGGTTCGACGGGCTCGGCCGCACCCGCGCGGCGGGCGTTTTTCCGCTAATGTGGCGATCCTTTCGCGTCCGGCCCTGCACCGCAGGCCCGGACCGTATCCATTTCCCCCTCCGCATCGCCCCGCCCGTGTCCAGCCAGCCGCCCCTCAAGACCCGCGAACGCCTCTCCGAAGTCCGATACGAAATCCGCGGCGAACTCGCCCGCCGCGCCCGCGAACTGGAGGCGCAGGGACGCAGCCTGATCAAGCTCAACATCGGCAACCCGGGCGCCTTCGGCTTCCGCGCGCCCGCGCACCTGCAGCGCGCGATCGCCGACCATATCGCCGACACCGACCCCTACACCCATCAGCAGGGCCTGCCGGCGGCGCGCGAAGCGGTGGCCGCGCACTACGCCCGCCGCGGCACCCCGGGCGCCGCCGCCGATGCGGTGTTCCTGGGCAACGGCGTGAGCGAGCTGATCGACCTGGCGCTGCGCGCGCTGCTCAACCCCGGCGACGAGGTGCTGCTGCCCTCGCCCGACTACCCGCTGTGGTCGGCCGCGACCATCCTCAACGACGGCCGCCCGGTGTATTACCGCTGCCGCGCCGAGGACGGCTTCCTGCCCGACCCGGACGAGATCGCCTCGCTGGTGTCTCCGCGCACCCGCGCCATCGTGCTGATCAACCCCAACAACCCCACCGGCGCCTCGTATCCGAAGGCGCTGCTGGAGCGCATCGTCGCGATCGCCGCCAAACATCGCCTGCTGCTGCTGGCCGACGAGATCTACGACCACATCCTCTACGACGACCACACCTTCCAGCCGCTCGCGCCGCTGGCCGGCGATGTGCCCTGCCTGTCGCTGGGCGGGCTGTCCAAGGTGCACCGCGCCTGCGGCTGGCGCGTGGGCTGGGGCGTGCTCAGCGGCGACCCGGCCAGGACCGGTGATTTCCGCCACGCGCTCGATCTGCTCGGCGCGCTGCGCCTGTGCGCGAACGTGCCCGGGCAGTTCGCGATCGAGGCGGCGCTGGGCGGCGAGGATACCATCAGCCCGCTCACCGCCCCCGGCGGCCGGCTGTACGAAACCCGCCGCGCGCTGATCGACAGCTGCGCGGCCAGCCCGCACCTGCGCCTAGCGGCGCCGGCCGGCGCGCTCTACGGCTTCCCGCAGGTGGTGGGCGAGGCCGCGCAGGGCTTCGACGACCATCGCTTCGCGCTGGAGATGCTGGAACACGAGGACGTACTGATCGTGCCCGGCTCCAGCTTCAACGTGCCCGACCGCCATTTCTTCCGGGTGACCCTGCTGCCCGATGCCGACACCCTGCGCGAAGTGTTCTCCCGCATCGACCGGGTGCTCGCGCGCAGCGCACAGCGCGCGGCGGCGACCGCCCCGGCGGCGGTGTGAGCGCGGACCGGGCGCCGCGGATGCCCACGCCCGCCTTCCTCGCCCTGGGCGACAGCTACACCATCGGCGAAGCGGTCGAGCCCGAGGAGCGCTGGCCGCTGCTGCTGGCGCAGCGCCTGCGCGAGGCCGGCATCGGCATCGGCACGCCGCGCATCGTCGCCACCACCGGCTGGACCACCGACGAGCTGTCCGCGGCGCTCGATGCGCTGGAAGCCGACGAAGGCCCGCTCCCGCAGGACCATGCCCTGGTGAGCCTGCTGATCGGGGTCAACAACCAGTACCGCCGGCGCGGGCTCGACGCGTACGCGGAGCAGTTCGCCGCGCTGCTGACGCGCGCCATCGGCTACGCCGGCGGCGATGCGGGACGGGTGCTGGTGCTGGCGATTCCCGACTGGGGACGCACCCCGTTCGGCGGTGCCAGCGGCCGCGACCTGGCGCAGGTGTCCGCCGAGCTCGACGCCTTCAACGCCACCGCCGCACGCCTGAGCGCCGACGCCGGCGCGCGGTTCGTCGATACCGCCCCGCTCAGCCGCAGGCTGTCGGAAGACCCGGCGATGCACGCCGAGGACGGCCTGCACCCCTCCGGCGCGATGTACGCCGCCTGGGCGGACGCCGCCCTGCCCGCCGCATCCGCCGCGCTGGCGCACACCGCGACGGTGCAGGCGGATGGCGCCCCCGCCTCCCTGCCCCACGACTCCGCCGAGACCCCATGACCGCCGCCGCCGACGCCCCCCTCGCCGACGACACCGGCCCCACCCGTCCACTCGATGCCGCTCGGGCCAAACGCATCGCGCAGACCTTCCTGCCGAAGTTCGCCTTCGGCAACCGCTACGACTACTACTACTGCCTCGCCAAGCTGCGCAGCGACCCGCTCTACCCGGCCGTCCTCGCCGCCCTGCGCGGCAGCGAGGCGCCGGTGCTCGATCTGGGCTGCGGCCTGGGCCTGCTGGCCCATGCCCTGCACGAGGACGGCCAGACGCTGGCCTATCGCGGCGTCGACAACGATGCCGACAAGATCGCCCGCGCGCGCATCGCCGCCGACAGACGCGGGCTGCCCGCGGCCCGCTTCGATGTGGTCGACCTCGCCGGCGGCCCGCCCGCGCACAGCGGCAGCGTGGCCATTCTGGACGTGCTGCAGTACCTCGACCCGGCCGCACAGGAGGCGCTGCTGCGCACCGCCGCCGGCATGTTGACGCCCGGCGGACGGCTGGTGATCCGCAGCGCGGTGGAAGACGGCAGCCGCCGCAGCCGCACCTCGCGGGTGACCGACCGCCTGGCCAACTGGGTGGGCTGGATGCAGTTCCGCCCGCGCAGCTACCCCACCCGCGAGTCCCTGCGCACACCGCTGGAGGCCGCCGGCCTGCGCGTGCGCCTCGCGCCGCTGTACGGCCGCACGCCGTTCAACAACTGGCTGCTGGTGGCCGAGCGCGACTGAGCCCACCGGGCCGCACCCCTCGCCGGAAACCGCCCGTCGCGAACGCCACAAACGCCGATGGCCCGCCGAAGCGGGCCATCGATGCGGTCGGAACCGGGCGACGCGGTGAACGCCGCGGACGGCCGATCAGTGCTGGTGCCCGCCCTCGCCGTGCACGTGGCCGTGCTCCAACTCCTCGGCGGCGGCTTCGCGCACCTCCACGATCTCGATGTCGAAATGCAGGTCCTTGCCGGCCATCGGGTGGTTCAGGTCGACGTCGACCACGCTCATGCCCACCTTCTCGATGACGACCGCACGCGGGCCGAAGTTGGTCTGCAGGACCACCTGCATGCCCGGCACGATGCGCTGGTTGCCGAAATGCTTCTTGGGGATGCGCTGGGTCATGCCCTCGCGGCGCTCGCCGTAGGCCTCGGCGGCGGGCACGTCGACCGAGAAGGTCTCGCCGGCCTCGCGGCCTTCCATCGCCTTCTCCAGGCCCGGGATGATGTTGCCGTGGCCGAACAGGATGGCCAGCGGATCGCCGCCCTGGGAGTGTTCGGTGGCCGCCTGGCCGACTTCGCCGACGCTGTAGTGGAAGCGGACGACGCGGTCTTTCTCGATTTTCATGGACTCACTCGGTCTGGGCCGCGCGGCGCGCGCGGCAGGGGGGCGCGACTTGATGGCGCGCGGGGACGCGGCGATCATGACCGCGATGAAGGCCGACCATTATCCCGTCTCGCCCCGCCCGGCGCCATCCGCACCGGTCGCGGGGCTCGCGCTGCTGGTCGCCGCGATCCTTGCCGGCTGCGGCGGAGGCGGCGGCAGCCAGCCGGTGCGCCCGTCCCCGCCGGCGCCCACCCGGGTCTGGCCCAGCGTCGTGCCCGACAATCCCCAGGCGGCCAACGATGTGCTGATGCGGGCCCTGGGCCTGGTCGGCACGCCCTACCGCTACGGCGGCAACACGCCGGAAGGCGGGTTCGACTGCAGCGGCCTGGTGACCTACGTGTTCCGCGACGTGCTCGACCTGCGCCTGCCCCGCACCTCGCGCGAGCTGGCCGAGGTCCAGGGCCCGAAGATCGCCCCGGCCGCGCTGGCCGCCGGCGATCTGGTGTTCTTCGGCAGCCGCGGGTCGGTCAGCCATGTCGGCATCTACGTCGGCGAGGGCCGCTTCGTGCACGCGCCGAGCAGCGGCGGGACAGTCCGCCTCGACCATCTCGACGGCCCCTACTGGCGCGACCACTACAGCGGCGCGCGACGCGTGCTGCACTGACCACCCGCCGTGCGGAACGCACGGCCGAACCCTCGCTCCAGCGCCCGGATCGGTCCATCCACATGGCGCCTGCGGGCCAGCGTATGGCCGTTTCACGACTGCGGTCACTGAGCACCGGCCCCCGGCTAACGAAATCTGAACCCTCCGGCGGCCACCGTCGGGCACACTGCCCGTCCACTTCGCAATGTGCATGACGCGTGACGACCCCAGCCTCTGGCTCCGGCCGCCCTTCCGCCACACATCTCCCCTCTTCCATCCTGCCCGGCCTGCTGTGTGCGGCCCTGTTGGCCTGCGCGCTGCCCGCCGCCGCGGCCGACCCGCAGGACCCGCTGACCGTCGGCCCGCAGTTGTCGATCCTGATCGACCCGCCCCGGGCCACGGACGCCTCGCCGCATGAGCTGAGCTTCGCCTCGACCTCCGGCGTGCTGCACCTGCTCTCGGATCTGCCCGCGCTCAAGAGTGCCGGCGCCAGCGGCGCGCCGAAGCGCGAAGGCCGCATTCGCGGCCTGCTGAACAAGGCGCTGACCCTGCTCGGCACCCCCTACCGCTGGGGCGGGAGCACACCGGAATCCGGTTTCGACTGCAGCGGTCTGGTCGGCTACGTCTACCGCACCGAGCTGGGCGTCGAACTGCCGCGCATTTCCCGCGACATGGCCCAGGTCGGCGAGCTGATCCGCGACCGCGCCGAGCTGCAGGAAGGCGACCTGGTGTTCTTCAGCCGTCGCGGCCGCAACGTGGACCACGTCGGCCTGTACATCGGCGAAGGCCGCTTCGTGCATTCCCCGCGCACCGGCAAGAACGTCGAGATCGCCACGCTCGAGAGCGGCTACTGGGCGCAGAAGTTCATGAAGGGCCGCCGCGTCGCGCAGATCTGACCCGCGCGCTGGCACGCATCACGGATACGACAAGGGCCGCCATGCGGCCCTTTTCTTTGCCGGCCGCTGCACAGACAGGCACAGCAGGCACAGGCCGACGATCGCCCCGCAAGGGCCCTGCGCGGCCTGCCGGCCCGGGAAGCATCCGGCAGGCCCGGACCGCCGGGGCAGTCGATGCAGCGCCATCCGCAGGCCGGAATCCCGCCCTGCCGCCGGACGATGCACTGCCGCACGCGCCTGCACCGGCACCGATCGCATGGCCCACAAACGAAAAGCCCGGCCGATGGCCGGGCTTTTCTGTACTGCGTGATGCGTGCCGGGCGGCGGTGATCAGATCACCTGGACCTGCTCGGCCTGCATGCCCTTCTGGCCCTGGGTGGCCACGAAGGAGACGCGCTGGCCTTCCTGCAGGCTCTTGAAGCCCGAGCCCTGGATGGAGCGGAAGTGCACGAAGAGGTCCGGGCCGCTCTCGGGGGTGATGAAGCCGAAGCCCTTGGCGTCGTTGAACCACTTGACGGTGCCGGTCTGAGTCTGGGACATGATGTATTCCTTGTAGCGTGTGTAGGTGTTGTGCCGCGTGAGCGGCGGAGGAGCTGGCTGCAAGGAAAGAAGCGGGTAACGGTGTAGGTGTATGCGTCGCAAGATCTACAGCGGCAGGCCACGATTCGATGGTGACCCTTGACATTCAGCGGCGACACTATGCGGGCATGTGGGCGAGAAAGCAAATCCGCCGCCCGACGGACGGTCGGCCGGACGGGACCGGCGTCGTGCGCCCGGCTTCATGCACCCGGTGCCGGGGCGCAGCGGGTCAGGGGCTCGCTTGCCACGCGCAGCACAGGCGCCGGCAGCAGGCGCGCTGCTCCGGCTCGGCGGCCTCCGGCGCGACCCATCGCGCGAAGCTGCCCGGACCGAGGGGGTTCGGACCGGCCGCGGTGTCGCTCACGGCGAGGCGGACCTGACCGCTGCGACCCGTGTGCTGCGGATGTGGAAGACCTGTCCGGGCCGCGGCCGGGCGCGGACACGCATGGGCCGGTGAGCGCGGCCTGTCCGACGCGACCCGCGATGCAGGCGTCCGGCCGCGCCGCGCATGTCGATATTTGTGATCGACCGCGCTTCCCCGCGTTTTCTGCAGGCATAGACTCGGGTCGATGCCCGTGATCGGCATCGTGTCGCCACGATCGCGACGCTTCGATAGGCGCATGAACGCCGCTGTCGCCAGGCGATGTCCACATCCCCGGATCGAAAAGGAATCCATCTCATGAAGAGCAAGAATCCGCAGACCAAGACCGCTGGCCGCAACGGCCGTCTCGACGCCGTGCTCGGCGCGCTGGACAAGAAGGCGCCCGCGCGCGCTTCGGTGCGCGGCACCTGCAACCGCTTCGTGTATTGCTTCTGATCGGCTGGCTTCTGACCGGCAGAAGGTAAGTCGCCGCAGCCCGCCCGCCGCCCTCGCGGCGGACGGGCTACGGCCGTTCGACGCGCCGGGCCGCTCCCGCGCGCATGGTGCATGGATGCGGATGCATGCAGGGACGCAGGACATCGCCCGGCCTCGCCGAGGCACGGCGCGCGGCACCGGCTGCCGTGTTCACGCTGTCGGCAGGGCCGGTGTCGCCCGATCTGCCGCCCCTGGCCAAGCGGCTCGCGCGGAGGGTCGCGCGCGGCGGCGCGGCCGGGATGCTGCCCGCCGTGGTCCGCCTGCGCCGCAACCCCGACGGTGGCCTGCTCGCGGTGCCGCAGGGCGATCTGGCCGGCGCGGATGAGGCCGAAGCGCTGCTCGCGGCCTGGTCCACGCCCGCGTTCGCGCCATTGATGACGCTGCTGGACGCGGTGCAGGCCTGGAGCCGCGAGCAGGCGCAGCGCCACGCCGACGTACTGGCGCCGCATCAGCTCGACCCGCTGCATGGCCCGGTCTACGGGGACTTGGTACGCGAGGCGTTCGTGCGCTGCGCGGGCGGGCACACGGTCGCCGACAACGCACGCTACCTGCACGCGCGCACCCGTGCGTTCTTCGCCGCGATGCAGCGCTTCCTGGCGCGGCTGCGGCGCGACCTGGGCGACGGCCGGCTGGCCGCGCTCGGTGCGCGGGGCCGCGTCGTCGCGCTGTCGGCGCATGGCGACGAAACCCACAACGGCTTCGACCGCGTGCTCCGCCTGCGTTTCCGCGGCGGTGTCGAGGTGGCCTACAAGGCCCGGCCCGCCGATGGCGAGTGCCTGCTGCTGCCCGCGGGCGGGCTGTTCGACACCGTGCAGCGCCTGCCTGCCGCGGCCGGCGGCTTCCGCCTGCCCACGCTGCCGGTGGTCGAAGGGGCGGACGGGGACTGCACCTGGTGCGAGTGGGTCCAGGCGCCGCGCGCCTGGGGCGCACTGCGCAGCGCCCGCGGATGGCGCCTGCACGGGCCGTGGCTCTCGCCACGCGAGGCGCGGCGCTTCTGGCACGATGCCGGCGCCCTCGCCGCGACGTGTTTCCGCTTCGGCGTGGCGGATCTGTATGCCGGCAATCTGCAGGTCGGCATGCGCAGGGGGCTTGCCGAGCCGATGCCCTACCCGGTCGACCCCGAAGTCTGCTTCACGCCCATGCCCGGGCTGCGGCATACCGGGCTGGTCGGCGACGCCGCGGACAGCGGCAATCATCACGTCGGTTTCGAACGCCTGCCGCGGCTGTGCAGCGCCGACACGCCGCTGGCGGCCTTCGTCCGTGGCCCGCGCGGGCGCATCGCGCTGCAGCGGATCACCGCACCGCTGGCGCGCGTCGACACCCGCAACGTCGTCGGCGACGCGCGCGGCGGCGTCGGCTATGCACCGCATCTGCCCGCCTTCCTGCGCGGCATGTTCGACGCATGGGCGACCCTCTGCATGGAACGGCCCGCCATCGAGGCCTGGCTGCGGCGCCATGCCCGGCAGGCACGCACGCGCGTGCTGCGACGTTCGAGCGAGGTCTATGCCGCGGCGATGGACGCCGTGGCGCTGGGCGCACCGCCGGTCTTCGCGGACTTCGACGCCGCGGAGCGTGCGCAGATGCGGTGCGGCGATCTGCCCGCGTTCTACCGCCGCCTGCGCGGCGGGCCGCTGCTGTGGGTGGGTGTCGACCGTGCAGGCACGACACGCACGCGCAGGCTGCGCTGCGACGCGGCCGCACCGTTGCCGCCGGCCGGTGCGTCGACGCCCGCGGAATTCATCGACCTGACGATCGCGCTGCGCGATGCAGTGGCCTACGTCCATCGCGAAGTGGAGCACGGCGAACAGGCCGACCATGCCCTCGGCGTGCGCCTGCGCGTGGCCTCCGCCGAGCGCGGCGAGGCCGCGTTCGACTGGCCGCAGCAGCGCGTGCGCCTGGTCTTCCTGTGGTCGGGCGACCGCCTGCGCCTGCGCACCGAACGCCTGCCGCCGAGCGCGGAGGACCTGGCGGAGGCACGCGAGCGGCTGCTGCGCGTCGACCGGATCGATGCCGCGCTCCGCGCGCGCTGGGTGGCGGCGGGCTTCCCGTCGCGCGGCCCGGTCGCGCGCGAGCTGCGCGCACTGGAGCGCGCAGCGGCCGACTGGCTGGGCGAGCTGGTCGACGACGTCGGATGGCCCACACCCGCGCAGGTGGGTGCGCGTGCGTCGGAGGCCGCGGCCCGGCTGGTGCAGCATCTGGGCGGCGAACCGGCCCTGCAGCGCCGCTGTCTACGCCTGATGCGCAAGGCCACAGCCGCCGGCGACCTGCCGCCGAGCCAGCCCGCATATCTGCACGATGCCATCTGCGTGGGCAGCGGCCGCCCGCAGCGCTACGGCACCAAACTGCGCCGCGTCGACGGCGTGCTGGTGCCCTGCCCCATCCGCGCGCCGACCACGGTGGATGCGCGGCGTGCGGAGGTGGGCCTGCCGCCGATGGCGCAGTACCTCGCGCGGGCGCGGCGCAGGCTCGCGCGGCTGGAGCGGCAGGAGCAGAAGGAACGAACGCAGACATGAGCGCGCAGCACGCCCACGGCTGGACACCGCCGGCCATGCCGACACCGCTGCCGGGCGCGGCCTCCGATGCCGGCCTGCGTGCACGGGACGCATGGCGCTGCCTGCGTGCGGCCTGCGCGCCGTTCCGCACCGGCACCCTGTTCCAGGCCTTGCCCGACGTGCGCTTCTGGCGCGATGGCGCGCGGCTGCGCGCCCCCGGGACGCGTCTGCCCGGCCGCGGCGACCGGTCGGCCGGCGCCTGGCGCACGCGGCTGCAGGCCGACGACAGCGCTGCGGTGTCGCTGCGGGTGGACGAGCCGCTGCTCGTCGACACCGTGCTGTGGGACGCGGCGCACGCACTGCTGCAGGCCGCATGGGGCGCCGATACCGTCCCGGTACTGCCGGTGCAGGCCGCACTGACCCTGCAGGGCGGCAGCGACGACCCGCCCTGGCACTGGCCTGCAGGCCACGCGCGGCTGGTGGCCGTGCTCGATGGCCGCCTGCGGACGGCCGGCGGCGAGGAGGTCGGCGCAGGCGATGCCCTCTGGCTGCCCGACGGCGCGCGGGTGCAGCACAGCGACGGCGCGTTCACCCTGGTGCTCACGATCGCGGTCGATGCCGCCACCGTCCGCGCGGCGACGCGCAGCGCGACGCAGGCGATGCTGCTGCGCCTGCTCGATCGCGAGTGGGAAGACGACGGGCAGGTCGCGATGCTGCCGTATCCACCCGCATCGTCCCCGCGCGGCATCCGGCCCATGCCCGGATTGCGGGCGCTCGCGCGCGCGGCCGGTGCCGCACCGCTGCACGCCACGCTGTCCGATGCCGTCGCGGTGGAAGCCGCACTGCGCGCCAGCGGTCTGGGGCTCACGCCACGGCCGATGGCGGCGCCCGCGCCGCTGCGCGGCATGGACAGCGTGCGCCTGCGCCCGTCCGGCATCGTCCGACTGCGCATCGACGCCACCTGTTGGCTGGTGGCGGTGAACGGCCACGCGCTGGTGGCCGAGGACACGGCGCCGTGGCGCCGCCTGTGGTCGACGCTTTGCGGCGGCGGCGCGAAGCGGGGCCGCACGGCCGCTGGCAGCACGCACCGGGTCGATGCGCTGACCGGGCGGGGTCGCGACGCCGCGGATCTGCGCGAATGGCTGGACGCCCTGCACGCGGCGGGCGGCCTGCGCGTGGAAGGAGCGGGCTGAGCCATGCACGAAGTCGACACCCTGCCCAGGCTCGACTGGGACCGCTTCGTGGACACGCACTGGGACCGCCGTCCGGTGCACATCCGCGACTGCGGGCGCGGGCCGTTCCTGAGCGCGGACGCGCTGCGCGCCGCGGCCCGTGCGGCTAAGCCGGACGCGGATGCGGACGCGGGTTCGACGCCACACGCGCAGTTCACCGTCGAACGCGCCCAGCAGGCCGACCCGCGCGCCGCGCTGCCGCGCGCCGGTGAGCGCACGCTCGACGCCTACGCACGGCGCCTGTCCGCGCAGGCGGACGGCCGCCGCCATGCGCTCATCGTCAACCGCCTGCACAGCCTCGACGCCCGGCTGTGGCGGCGCGAGCGCGACTGGTTCGCGGCCTTGTGGCGGCGCACCGGACTGCCGTCGGGCAGCGCCATCACCACCCTGTTCCACGGCAACTACGAACACAGCCCGATCGGCGTGCACAAGGACCGGTTCGCGACCTTCCTGTTCGTGCTGGCGGGGCGCAAGCGCATGCGCTTCTGGCCGCAATGCCCGTGGCGCGAGCCGGTCTCCACCCTGCTCGATTACTCGGCCCATCTGCCCAGCTCCTTCGCGGTGGAACTGGGGCCGGGCGAGGCGCTGTACTGGCCGGCCAGCTACTACCATGTCGGCGAAACGGTGGGCACGCAGCCCGCCACCAGCGTCAATGTCGGCATCCCGCGCGAAGAGCAGCATCGTGGCTACGATCTGGACGACCTGCTGGCGGGGGATGCGTCGCAACCGGATACGCCGGGCTCCCTGTCCGCCTGCACCACCATCCAGCTGGATGCCGCGCGCACCGCGCCCCTGACGATGCCCGATGGCTGGCGCGAGGCGCTGGCCGAGCTGCGCCATCGCTGCGCGCCACGCGCGATGACCGGACGCGCCGCCTGCATCAGCCTGTCGCGCTACGGCGCGGGTGGGTTCGAACCAGTGCCGGCGGCGGCCCCGCGGCCCGCACTGCGCGCCGGGGACCACGTATCGCCCGTGCCCGGCGCCGAACTGCTGTGGTCGGCCGTCGCCGGCACCGTGCTGGTCGGCGCCAACGGCCACACCGCGCAGACCGGCCTCGATGCGGCTACGGTGTCGCGCCTCATCGATGCCCTGCAGGACGGCCGCACACGGCGCGCGGGCGCGCTGCTGGCACTGGCCGACGGGACGCCGGCCCGCCGCGCGCTGCTGGCGCTGCTGTGCGACCTGGTCGCCTGGCGCGCGCTGCGGCTGCGCAGGGGCTGAGGCGCATGGTCGGCGGGCGGAGGTCGGTGAAGGCAACCTGGTCTGGGCGAGGGGTGGATGTCCTCCGTGCCTATGTGGGCGTCCCCGACGTGGATTTCGCGCGTGGGCCGGGGTGTCCTTCACTGACGCCTGGGCATCCCCGACTTCGCGCGCGGGGCTTCCCGGCTGCCTCGGATCCCCTGACTGAGTGGGTGCCCCCGACCGCCGTCTGAAATTGAACCTGCCCCTTGTCCCCGCAAATCAGCGGCACATGTCCCGTCAAAGGCTCCAGTCGCGTGTCAGTCGGCCATCGCGCACGTAGGCGTGAAACGAGGAGTACGGCCATTGATCCACACGGGCCACCAGCCCATGCTTCACAGGGTTGTAGTGGATGTAGTCGATATGGTGCCGAAGATCGCGTGCGTCGCGAATCAGATGCTCCCAATAACGACGCTGCCAGATGCCGCGCTCGCCCTTGGCTCGACGGCGCTCGGAACGTCGCTCATCGCAGGGCAACGAGCGCGAAAAGCTGGATTTGATCCGACGCCAACGCACGGCAATATCCGCATCGCCTTCGGGAAGCGTCCAGATGCAGTGAAGATGTTCCGGCAGGATGACATACGCCACCATCTCGAACGGCGCGGATGCACGCGTCTCGCGAAATGCCCGACCAAGCGCATCGATCCCATCCACCAGGAGTGAGCGCCTGCGCTCAAGCAGGTTCACCGTGAAAAAATAGGTGCCTCCCGGCACCCACATGCGACGATAGTTGGGCATGCCAGCAGCATGCCCCGCCGCCAGGCCGCACCCTATCGGAACACCCCGCCCGCCACCGTCAGATTTCCCCGACCCATATGGATCCCCAGACCCGTAGGGCGGGTCTTGACCCGCCATCCGCCGCATCACGACGCAACGCAGACAACAGCGAAGCTCCCACACATCGCATCCTGCCGGAGTGCAGCAGCAGTTGCGGTCATGCCGCTCCGTTTATGGCGGGTCAAGACCCGCCTTACGCGGATTACGCGGCTTGATGCATCCGCAGACCCGTAGGGCGGGTCTTGACCCGCCATCCGCCGCATGACGGCGCAACGCAGACAACAGCGAAGCTCCCACACATCGCAACCTACCGGAGTGCAGCAGCAGTTGCGGCCATGCCGCTCCGTTTATGGCGGGTCAAGACCCGCCCTACGGCCGAATGACCCGCCTTACGCGGGTTCTCGCGCGTATTCATGGGCGATCCGCACGCTGACCCATCATGAAGGCGAGCAAGCCAAGGCCCAGCGTGGCTGCAACGGCCACCGGCACGTCCACGAAGAACCAGAACCCGGCCACGATGAAACCGACGCCCAGCCAGCGGGCACGCGGTCCGGACACCACGCGATCGTAGGCATCCGTGTCTTCCACCCCGATCCTGAAACGGCCCTTGACCAGCGTGTAGACACCGCCGGCCAGCACACACGCTCCGATCAGTTGAAACATCAGTGCTTCGGCAGCGTCCATGATCGGCGCTCATGTGGATGTGTGGCGATGAGTGATGCGTGTCATTGTCTGTCGCGTGCCTGCCCCGTCCGGGACTTGCGTTCGAGCGCTTCGGACAACAACACGGCGTGAAGATCCAGCCGAATGCGGGCGCGGCACAAGACCAGACAAGAGGCGTACGCAAGGACAGCGAACAGCCCAAGCAATGCCTTCCACAGCGGGATATCGAACCCGGCATTCAAGAGGGCATCAAGCTGCACGTACCCCGCCACCAGCAGGGGCAGGATGCCCAGGCGTTCCGTGCCGCCATAGATCAGCCCCATCTTGGCCGCCATGCGTGCCTGCGCGGCGCGCACGAAGCGCAAGCGCTGCTCCAGACTGTCGTCGGCATGCCGCATCAACCAGGCCAGCATGTCGTTGAAGGCCCCGAAGTCGTGATCCCACTGCTCGACGATATCCAGATGGCCACGTTTGAGCGCGCCGAAAAGCATCGCGATATTGCGCAGAAACCCGGGCAGGAACCCCATGATGGTGATTGCCAACCCGGCGTAGGCGACGATCACCATCCATTCCGCCGGGCGCATCCACTGCGCGAGCACGGCAGGCGCGATCCCCAGCAGCATGCCGATGAACCCGATCCGGTCCATTCCAACCACCCAGGCGGGCCGATCCATCGCCGACTCTGGCCCTGCCGGCAAGGCCTCGATCCTCCGGTCCAGCTCCGCGAACGTCAACCGCTCCATCTCCATGTCCAGCCCCCTGCCCCATACCGCCGCATATCGTACCCGTAGGGCGGGTCTTGACCCGCCATCCGCCACATCACGGCGCAGCGCAGACAACAGCGAAGCTCCCATACATCGCAACCTGCCGGAGTGCAGCAGCAGTTGCGGTCATGCCGCTCCGTTTATGGCGGGTCAAGACCCGCCCTACGACCGAACGACCCGCCTTGCGCGGGTTACGACCGAATGACCCACCTTACGCGGGCTTGTTTCCGTTTGTTTATCACAAGTAAGCAACTATCTTTTTAAGCTTATTGATATAACCCTGAATTTGCTGAGGGTTTCCGCTTAAAGTGTATTTTGACTTTCCGCTTGGCTGATTATAGCTCGAACCGAAACTCAAGGATGTCAATTGAATGCCATTGAAGTCGCAAATCAAGCCAAGCCTTCTCATGTCCCACATATAGTCAACGAAATTAAACTTTTTCTGCATATATCCCTCAAGCTCTTGCTTTATTTTTTCGGACATAGAGTCAATGGTTTGCCTATGCAACTTTTGCGGATCCGTGTAACTCTGATTGCCAGTAAGCCGATATGGGTTAACCATATTTGCAAGCATCAAGAATGGCAATGAGGGCGAAACCTCAGGAACAGCAAGAGCATTACCTCTATTGTCATACCAAGGACGCGGATAAAGAGTTAACTCATCATCAACAAATCTTTTCAGACCAGAATTGGGCTCATACATGAACTCTACGCTTCTGAGAACCGCGTATTGACTTGCCTGTGAATTTGGTGAATAAGCCGTTATCCATCGCTCAGCCCCCAGCAACGCCATATGCGTCGTAATTACATTAAAGTATGGATCTGTATCGATAAAAACGGTCCACTTGCGATCATTTAAATACTTCGTCAGGTACTTTATGAACGATCTTGCAAGTATCGCAGCCGAATACTGCGCACCCGATGGCGAGCGTCCACCTCTTCGCGGCGGCTGTGGGAGTCGCTCAATCTGCAGTATCGCTCTCTCAAGGTCAAAGTCGCCACACAGAAGCTTCAAATTCTGGGGAAGCGCAGATGCCCCCCTTATCCTGTTAGGTGCAACAATGTAATCAGTTGGCTTCGGCCAACCATTTCCTGTTGGCACATCATTTAGACAATCCATCAAATAGCTTTGAATTGTCTTTCTAGAACCTATCTCAAAATCGTAATTTGAGGAAAACTGCTGCAAAATAGCCGGA
>CBFGMS010000073.1:0-18662 GCA_965649985.1 uncultured Gammaproteobacteria bacterium
CGGGCAGCAGAACGCGGACGTTCTGCATCATGCCCTGGTCTTCGTGGTCGAGGATGTGGCAGTGCAGGACGTACTCGCCGATGTAGCGCTGGTAGCGGGTGCGCATCAGGATGGTGTAGCCCTGCTTGACGAACAGGGTGTCCTTCCACAGCCCCTGGGTGGCGGCGTACTGCGGGTCGCCGGGTTCGCCGGTGACGCTGACTTCCTTGCCGTTCGGGTCCTTGATGCTCACGATCTGGAACGGGTTCACGTGGATGTGGAAGGGGTGGTTCACGAAGGCCGAGGTGAGGGTCCATTCCTCGGCCTGGCCCAGCACCAGATCGCGCGAGGTGTCGGGGTCGTAGGGTTGGCCGTTGACCTCGAAGACGGGCGCGGGGCCGCTGACGTCGATGTTGAATTCCACCTTCTGGCCCTTGGAGCCGGACGCGGCGACTTCCTGTGCGGTGATGGTGGGATGCGGCACGAAGGCGGCGAGCTTCAGGCCATCGCGCAGGCCGGCGACGACGGTGGCGCGGATGTCGCCGGGCATCCAGCGTTCGGCGGCACCGACCAGTTGCTCCTGCAGCGGGACGATCGGCGAGGGGCCGGTGTTCACGCGCACCAGACCCAGCAGCTGCCGACTCTCGACCAGCGCGTTCACCGTGGCGGTGGCCGCAGCCGCGGCGTCGACCACGCAGTATTCGCCCGGGGTGGAGAACATCATCAGCACATCGCTGCGATAGCCCGGCTGCAGCACGTTGAGCGGCTTGGTGAACGTCTGCGCGCGGGTGAGGCCGTCGACGGCGATCTCGGCCTGCGCCAGCGGCCGGGCGACGCAGTTGCGCCGGATCCAGGCATCGTGCTCGGCGGCCAGCTTCGGCAGCGGTTCGGCCTGCGCGCGCAGCGGCAGGAACTGCAGGTTGATGGTGTCGCGCACGCCGGCGTGGATCAGCCGCCAGCGTTCGGGACGGCCGGCGACGGCGTCGTCGAACACCGGCAGCACGCGGCCGTTGAGGGTGGTGTAACGGCCCGACTTCGGCCAGGTGCCGGGGCCGAACTGGTCGTAGCCTTCGATGCCGCCGACATCGCCCGGGTCGCAGCGGTAGGTGCCGTCCGGATGGGTCTTGATCTTGCCCGCTTCGTCGCGGCAGGCGTACTGGATCTGCTGGAACACGATCACCCGCTCGCTCCAGGCGGTGCCGTCGGGGTGGCGCAGCAGGGTGTCGATGTCGCCGGTCTGGACCACGCCATCGGCCATGTGCGGAAGGCGGTTGCCGCGGATCACCAGCGCGCCGGCCATGCCGCTGGACACCTGCAGCGCGGTGGAGCCGTGCAGGTGCGGGTGGTACCAGAACGTACCGGCCGGGTGGGTGTCGGGAATGGCGTATTCGTAGTCGAACTTCACCTGCGGACGCAGGGTGAGCAGCACGTTGTCGCTGTTGCCGGACGGGCTGACCCACAGCCCGTGCGAATGCAGGTTGGTGGAGTTGAAGCAGTGCGGCGTGTTGATGTTGGGCGGCGTGCAGCCCGGCTGCGGGTCGAGACGGTTGTTCAGGCGCATGCGCACGGTCTCGCCGGGCCGCGTCTCGATGGTGGGCGCGATGAAGTAGGCACCGGGCGGCGTGCCGTTGGCATCGACATAGCCGCGCAGCGAGACCTGATCGAAGCGGCCGGTCGCCGGGTTGTAGATCTGGCCATCGCGCATCGTGATGTCGAGCGAGAGCTCCGCGTTGCGGATGGGCGCGGCGGCCCGCACCGCGGGCAGCGCCTCTGCCTTGACCTGCAGGGCCAGTTCCGCGGCCTGGCCGCGGTCGACGCGGACCAGCGGCGGGTTGTCGAGCGGTGCGGCCGCCTGCGCCCTGGCGCCGGTGGCGTCCTGGGCCTGCGTGACACCGCAGACGACGAGCGTGGCGATGGCCAGCACGGCGAGGTGCGGGCGTTGGATGCTCTGCTGACATCGGTCGGACATGACGGCTCTCCCTGTCGAATCGGTAAGGTGGTCGGATGCGTCGCGCCCCTCGCGCGGCCACTCGCGCAGCGCCAACGGTGCGGCACGCAGCGTGTGGAGGGGCGGTGCGCTGCGTGGCAGGGTGGTCGAGAGGGCCTCCAGCGACACCGGCCGGGCACGGCGTGCCGCTGTCGGCCGGCGCATCCCCATCGACGTCGATGTCGACGACGATCTCGATCACGCGGTCACATGCAGTCGACAGCATTCCGTCGATCGGCGGCCGGGCCGGCATTGCGTCCCTTCACCGATGCGCAGCCACTGCCTGCATCGCCCCCGGACGATACTCCCGCGCCGGCCGGGTGGATACGGGCTGCCGGTGCGCCTGTCGGCGCTCTGCGGTGCGCTTCCACGGCGCGCCGGGCCCGGGGCAGGCTTGGACGCCGACGCACGGCTCGTCCAGAATCGGGGCTCATCTCTGCTGCCGGCCACGCCATGCGCCCGTTCCCGTCTCCCCGCATCCTCGCCCTCTTCTGCGCCGCGCTCGCATCGACGCTCGCCGTCTCCACGGCCGCCGCGCCCGCGGATACCACGCCTGCCGCCGATGCCCCGACCAGGCCGAAGACGATGCAGGACGTGCTGGCCTCCGCCACCGACGCCGACTGGCGCGGGCTGGACCCGGCGCGCACGCTGTACATGGAACTGGACGGCGGGCGCGTGGTGATCGAACTGGCGCCGGGGTTCGCGCCGGCGCATGTGGCCAACATCGTCGCGATGGCGAAGGCCGGCTACTGGGACGGGATGAGCATCAACCGCGTGCAGGACAACTTCGTCACCCAGTGGGGCGACCCGGCGGAAGACGACGCGCAGCGCCGGCCACTGCCGGAGGGCGCGAAGGCGAAGCTGCCGGCGGAATTTTCCCGGCCGATGGCGGGCCTGTCGTTCTGGCGCCTGCCCGATGCCGACGGCTGGGCGCGGGAGGTGGGCTTCAGCGACGGCTTCGCCGCCGCCCGCGACCCCCGGCAGGGGCAGGCCTGGCTGGCGCACTGCTACGGCACGGTGGGCGCGGGCCGCGACACCGCCGCGGATTCGAGCACCGGTGCCGAGTTGTACGTCGTGATCGGCCAGTCGCCGCGGCAGCTGGATCTCAACATCACCACCGTGGGCCGCGTGGTGCAGGGCATGGAGCTGCTCAGCGCCCTGCCCCGTGGCGACGGCGGGCTGGGCTTCTACACGAAGGCCGAGCAGCGCACGCCGATCCGCACCATCCGCCTCGCGGCCGACGTGCCCGCCGCAGACCGCACCCCGCTGCAGGTGCTGCGCACCGACACGCCGCTGTTCGCCGACCTGGTGGAAGCGCGCCGCAACCGGCGCGACGATTTCTACAAGCGTCCGGCCGGCCACATCGACCTGTGCAACGTGCCGCTGCCGACGCGCACGCCGCCTGCGCCCTGACCGATATGCAGCGTCCGGCCCGCGACGCTCAGGGCAGTGCCTTGAGCGCGCCCACGATGCCGGGCAGCAGTGCACGCACATCCGCGTCCTCGCTCTGGTCGGCCATCACGTACAGCGCCTGCAGGAACGCACCCAGATCGTGCCGACGCGCCAGCCAGTCGCGGTCGGCATAGGCCAGCGCCGGGTCGCCGACGCGCGGCGGCAGCGCCGCGAACCAGTCGCCCCACGCCTCCACGGACTGCGGCCGGGTCTGCGCCAAGAACAGCACCGGCCGCGCCAGGCGACCGGGCTCGCCCGCGACGTAGGCATGCGCCCGCGCCGGCACCGCCTGCGCGGCGATGGCGTCGAGCATGCGCGCGGCGTCTTCCTGCCGGAGCGCGGGATGGAGTGCGAGCTGCATCAGCCAGTCGGCGCCGTGGGCGACGCCATGGCGCCAGCCTTCGACCGGATCGAAGCTGCGGTCGTCGTCGACGCTCTCCAGATAGGCCGAAGCCCGTCGCACCATCACCGTGCGTTCGCCCGCGTCCATCCACGGCGCGATGCGGTCGGTGCGCGCCACTTCCGACAGCACCAGCGCCGCGAACGGATGTGCGTAACCCGCACCTGCCGGACCGTCGAGCAGCGCGTACAGCTGCCCACGCAGGTCCCGGAGCTCCGCGGGCGTATAGGCGCCGCTGCGCAGCCAGCGCGCGAGCGTCGTGTAGGCCACGCCGTCGCGCAGCGCGGGGTCGGCATCGCCGAGGCAGGCGATCAGCGCCATGGCGGTGTCCAGGCGCCCGGCAGGGTCGGCCGGTGGCGACGACACCGTCTTCATCGCGGACAGCGCGGTGCGCGCATCCGCCGCGCGAGGACAGGCAGGGGCCGACAGTGCAGGCAGACTGGCCATGCCGAGGCACAGCATGGCGGCGACACGCAGACGCCGGGTGCGGGCGGTGCGGCGGGATGTGCGGGCTGACGCGGGCATCGCGGACTCCGGGGCTGGGCGGGGTGATCGCTCGAACCACCGATCCTCTGCGTGCAGGCGGCGGCTGTCATCGGCCGCAAGTCACCTGCCGCCCGCCGTGTGTCCCATGCTCCGGATCCTGCACAGTGCGATGACGCGGGCCGGGCGTTGGTCTGCCTGCACGCATGCCCATGGCCGCCGGGCGTTCGATCGCGCGGTTTCGCGCCTGCAGGGCATGGGCCCGGCGGGGCTTCGACCCAGTGCAGCTTCGACCATATGCAGCTCCGACCATGTGCGGATATGCCGGCGCCGCGCATCGGCCTAAGATGCGGACAGGTTCGACCTGCCGGCAGCCCCATGCGCATCGCCTTCCTCGCCGATCTGCACGCCAACCGCGAGGCCGGGGATGCCTGCCTCGCGACGCTCGCGCGCGCGGGCCACGACCGGCTGGTGCTGCTCGGCGACCTGGTGGGCTACGGCGCCGACCCGGAGTGGGCGGTCGACACCGGCGCGCGGCTCGTCGACGACGGCGCGATCGCGGTGCTCGGCAACCACGACGCGGCGGTCGTGGACCCTGCCGGCAGCGCGGGCGGCATGCGCAACCCGATGGCCGAGGCCGCCATCGTCTGGAGCCATGCGCGCCTCAGCGACACGCAGCGCCGCTGGCTGGCCGCGCTGCCGCTGCAGGCCGAAGACGAGGACCGTCTCTACGTGCACGCCAATGCCTGGGCGCCGGGCGACTGGGGCTATGTCGCCAATGCGCTGGCCGCCAGCCGCAGCCTCGCCGCGACTGCGCAGCGCGTGACCTTCTGCGGGCATGTGCATCCGCCGGGGCTGTACCACTCGATGCCCGACGGCCCGGCCCGCGCCTTCACGCCGGTGCCGGGCCAGGCCATCCCCCTGCTGCACAGCCGGCGCTGGCTCGCGTTGCCGGGTTCGGCCGGACAGCCGCGCGACGGCAACCCCGCCGCGTGCTGCGCGCTGTACGACACCGACACCCTTGCGATGACCTGGCTGCGCGTGCCCTACGACCATCACGCCGCGGCGGAGAAGATCCGCCGCGCCGGCCTGCCCGAGGCGCTGGCCGCGCGGCTGGCGGAGGGCTGCTGAGATGCCGGTCGCACTGCGCCCGGGCATGCAGATCGGCGGGTTCACCCTGGTGACGCCGCTGCACGAGGGCGGCATGGCCACGCTGTGGAAGGTCTCGCACCCGCAGCAGACCCTGCCGCTGCTGATGAAACTCGCCCGCGTCGGCTATGGCGAGGCGCCGACACAGATCGTCGGTTTCGAGGTCGAACGCATGATCCTGCCGCGGCTGGCCGGCGCGCACGTGCCGCGCTTCGTCGCCGCCGGCGATCACGAGGACCAGCCATGGCTGGTGATGGAGCAAATCGCCGGCGACACCCTGCGCCCGCTGCTCGAACGCGCGCCGCTGCCGCCCCTGCGGGTGGCCGACCTGGGCGCACGCATCGCCGACGCGATCCATGCGCTGCATCGGCAGGATGTGGTGCACCTGGACATCAAGCCGAGCAACCTGCTGCTGCGCGCCGGCGACCCGGAAGGACGCATCGTGCTGATCGACTTCGGGCTGTCGCGGCACGGCGCACTGCCGGACCTCATCGCCGAGGAATTCCGCATCCCGATCGGCACCGCGCCGTACATGGCGCCGGAACAGGTACTGGGCCAGCGCGACGAGCCGCGCAGCGACCTGTTCGCGCTCGGCGTCACGCTCTATCACCTGGCCACCGGCGAGCGCCCCTTCGGCAACCCGGTGGGCGCGGCCGGCCTGCGTCGACGGCTGTATCGCGACCCGGCGCCGCCGCGCACGCTGCGTCCCGACATTCCGCGCTGGCTGCAGGAGATCCTCCTGCAGTGCCTCGAAGTGGACCCCGACGCACGCCCGGCCACCGCCGCGCAGCTGGCCCACGCGCTGCGCCATCCCGAGCAGGTGCCGTTGACCGGGCGCGCCGACCGCGCGCAGCGCGACGGCCGGCTCACGGTGATGCGCCGATGGTGGCGCAATCTCGGCCGCGACCGCCTGCCGGGCCGCGCCGCGGGCGAGCACCTGCGGCAGGCGCCGCTGCTGATGGTCGCCGTCGACCTGAAGCATGCGGACGTCGCGCTCTGCGCCGAACTGCGCGCCACCGCGACCCGCATCGCCGCGATGTTCCCGCAGTCGCGCGTGGCCTGTGTCACTGTCATGCGCACCGCCCGCGTGGCGCTGGACAGCAACCTCGACGCGCAGGGCCGCAACCGCCACGTCAAACGCCTGATCGCCCTGCGCGACTGGGTGCGCCCGCTCGGACTCGCGCCGGAGCGCATCAGCGTGCACGTGCTCGAACACAACGAACCCGCCGTCGCCCTGCTCGACTACGCCCGCAACAACGGCGTAGACCACCTCGTCATGGGTGCCCGCGGCATCACCGGCATGCGCCGGTTGCTGGGCAGCGTCTCCGCGGCGGTGGTCGCCGAGGCGCCGTGCACGGTGACCGTGGTGCGCGCGCCGGCGCGCGAGGGCGATGCGGGCGGCGAAGGCGGCGGAACGAAACGGGCCGCCCGAAGGCGGCCCGCCCGTGCATCGGCCGGAACGGTCCGGCATCAGAACTCCTGACTGAACTTGATGCCGATGGTCCGCGGCTGTGCGGCGATCGAGTACACCTGGCCATCGGTGAAGCGCGACGGCACAGGCGCCCCGGGACCATTGCCGCACACGTTTTCGTTGCACTGCGTGAAACGGCTGTACTGCGCGTTCTCGTCGAACACGTTCTTCACGTACAGATCCACCGACCAGCTGTTGCGGCGCACGCCGATGGAGAAGTCGAACATCTGATAGCTCGGCAGGTCGCCGAGGATGTCGTTCTCGCGCGTGCGCAGGTCGGAGCTGCGCTTGCCTTCGTACACATAGGCGCCCTGCCAGTAGGCCTCGTACTGGCCGATGTCGAAGGAGTAGCGCGCGGTGAGGTTGCCCTTGGCATCGGCGGTGACCGGCAGGCGGGTGCCCTTGGGCGACTGCAGGTCGTCCGCATCGCAGACCGTGATCGGATTGCCGCTGGGGTCGATCGCACCGCAGTAGTTTTCGGTCAGCTCCGCATCGTAGACGCCGAGGCCGGCGGAGAGCTTGAGGTTGTAGGTGGCCGCCCAGCTCATGTCCAGTTCCATGCCGCGGATCCGCGCTTGGTTGGCGTTGCGGATCTCGGTCAGGCCGTTCTGGCCGAGCACGGCGAACTGGAAGTCCTCCCAGTCCTGCGAGAACACCGCACCATTGAAGCGCAGGCGGTTCTCCAGCCAGCTGGTCTTCCAGCCGAACTCGATGCTGGTGAGATAGTCGGCCAGATACGGCGGCAGTGTGCCGCGGCGGTTGATGCCGCCGGGGCGGTAGCCTTCGGACCAGGTGCCGTAGATCAGCTTGGTGTCGCTGAGTTTGTAGGTCAGGTTGACCCTGCCCAGCGTGCCGTCCTCGTCCACGTCCTTGTCGAAGATCTCGCAGGGCGCGCCGTTGAACGGCTGCCACTGCGTCTGGTCGGTGCCGTAGAGGGCATTGCAGGCCGCCTGGCCGTACAGACGCTCGAAGGGCTGCCCGCTCTGCGACAGATACCCGTCGCTGAAGCCGAAGAAGCCCTTGAGGCTGTTGTCGGCGCGGAAGTGGCGGAAGCCGACGGTGCCGGTGAGCGCGTCGGTGAAGTCGAAACTGAACTCGCCGAAGATGGCGCGGTCGTTGTCGCGGCGTTCCTGCTTGGTCAGCCAGATGGTGTCCTCCCAGCCGCGCACCGACAGCGCATCGGCCAGACCGTCCACCTTGTAGCGCTGTTCGATGTCGTGGAACTGGTTCTGCCAGAACACGCCCGCGACCAGCCGCCAGCGATTGTCCTGCGGGGTGGAGATGCGCAGTTCGTGGCTGGTCTTCTTGTAGCGGTCCTTCGCCTGGATGTACTGCGCCGGATTGATGAAATCGCCGTTGTCGTCGTAGAAGTACGCGCCGTAACCGAGCAGGGTGTCGTACCAGAAGCCGTAGTCGCTGTAGTCCGACTCGCCGTCGATGTCGCGCTTGAGGTGGGCGAAGGCGTAGGTGAGGTCGAAATTGCCCAGCTTGCCCTGCACGGTGAGGGCGGCCTGCACCCAGCGGTCGTCGCCGGTCTCGGGCCGGGCGTGGCTCACCTTGTTGCGGCCCAGCGTGGTGTCGTAGGCGAAGAAGCCTTCGGTCTCCTGGCGCTGGCCCATCACCGCGGGCGTGATGGTCCAGTTCTCGCCGAGTTCGATGCCAAGCGCGAGGCGGGCGCCGACGGTGTCGACTTCGTTGTAGTCGTCGCGGGCCAGGTTGGCGTTGTTCTCGACGATGCCCGAGGTCGGGTAGGTGCGCTCGGTGTAGACGTTGTCGATGTAGCCCGCGTCGCGCTTCTGCCAGCCCACCAGGCGGATCGCCGCGGTCTCGGACATCGGCACGTTGACGAAGCCCTCGGCCACGTGGCCGGTGCCGCCGTCCTTCACCGAATTCAGTTCGAGCCCGTAGCCGGCGGTGAAGCCGGAGGGGTCGGGCTTGCGGGTGACCAGCTTGATGGTGCCGGACTGCGAGCTGGCGCCGTACAGCGTGCCCTGCGGGCCGGACAGCGCTTCCACGCGCTCCAGGTCGTAGACGTGCAGATCGAGCGCGCCCTGGATGGTGGTGATCGGCTGCTCGTCCAGATAGATGCCCACGCTGGGCAGCGAGGCGGAGTGGTTGCCGTCGCCGCCGCTGGCCACGCCGCGCATGTACACCTGGCCGAAACCGGGGCCGATCGGCGTGATCGACACGCTGGGCAGCAGCTTGGCGTAATCCTCGAAGTCGTTGACCTGCAGCTCGTCGAGCTGCTGGGCGCCGATCACGTTGAGGCTGATCGGCACGTCCTGCGAATTCTCGGTGCGCTTCTGCGCGGTGACGGTGATGGTGTCGAGCGTGGGGGCCTGGTCCTCGTCGCTTTGCGCATCCTGGGCCATGGCCTGTGCGGCCATGCCGGCGCAGGCGATCAGGATGGCGGCACTCAAGGGCAGGCGCCTGGGCGCGCGCGCATGCCTGAGAGGGTGGTCCTTGCGGTGTGTCATCGTGCTCTCCCCTTCGATGGGCGTCTGTGGTGGTTGGTGGGATGGAACGCGGGACCGCATGCCATCGCGCCTCCCCCGGCGCGCGACACGCGGCGATGAGGGTGGATCAGTCGTGGGGCTCCGGCGGTTCGGGATACGCCTCCAGCACGGGCCCGAGCGCGTGCTTCAACGGCCCCAGCCACGCCTCGTACGGGCGCCACTGGTCGAAGCCGTCGCGGTTGATCGGCCGGCGCACCTGTTCGGAACTGGCGGTGCGCACCGGGCGTGCGTTCTGGTGGAAGCGCAGGCAGGCCTCCTCGAACGGCAGGCCGCAGAACGCCAGCAGACGCCGCACTTCGGCCTCGGTGTCCTCGACCAGACGCTCGTGGATCACGCGGTGCACCCAGCCGGGAAGCGCCGCATCGAAATGCGCCATCAGGTCGACGTAGTCGCGGTAATAACGGCCGATGTCCTCGAGCGAATAACTGAAGTTCTGGCCGCGGGCGAAATGCTGGCGGAAATTGGAGAAACAGCAGTCCAGCGGGTGCCGGCGCGCGTCGATCACCTTGGCATTGGGCAGGATCAGCCGGATCAGGCCCAGGTGCAGGAAATTGTTCGGCATCTTGTCCACGAACAGCGGCGCGGCGGTCTTGCGCTGCACGCGGGTGCGTTCGAGATACTGCCGGCCCAGCGCCTGCAGCGCGTCGGCGTCCAGCCGGGCCACCGCTTCGTGGTAGCTGCGCGCGCCCTCGCCGCCGCGTTCGGCCTCGCGCCGCAGGTCGCGGGCGATGGAGATGATTTCCGGCAGCTCCATCGTGCCTTCCACCTGCGAATGGCTGGCGAGGATCTGCTCGATCAGCGTGGACCCCGCACGCGGCAGGCCGACGATGAAGATCGGGTCGGGCGCGGCGTCGCCGCTGCCCGCGCGCTCGGCGAAGAAGTCGCGGGTGTACAGCCGGCGTGCGCGGCGGATGCGCGCGGTGGTCTCGTCGGCGCTGTAGGGCACGGCGCGCAGACGCAGGCGGTTGCCTTCGGCGTAATGCGCGAACGCCGGGGCATGTTCGCCGCGTTCGTCCAGCGCCTTGCCGAGCGCGAACTCCAGGTGCAGGCGGTCCTCGTCGGACAGTGCCGGCGACGCGTCCGCATCGGACTCAAGCTCCATCGCTCGCGACAGCTGCAGCCGCATCGTGCCGATGTCGGCGTCGTCGAAACGCACGGTCTTCAGGTTCGCCAGACTCCACCAGGCCTCGCCGAACCCCGGCTGCAGATCCAGGCTGCGGCGATAGGCGGCCACCGCCTCGGCCTGCCTGCCGGCCGTCTTCAGCGCATGCCCGTAGCTCAGCCAGACGCGGGCGTTGTCGTCGCGCGCGGCCAGCAGGCGCTCGTACAGGGCGATGCCGCGCTCGTATTCGCCCAGGCGGCACAGCACCGCCGCCTGCAGGGCGAGATAGCCCGGCTGCTCGGGCTCGTCGGCCAGCAGGCGGTCGAGTTCGTCCAGCGCCGCCTCGGGCTGCTGGTCGCGGTGCAGGGTGAGCGCGTAGTGATGGCGCGCCTCGCGGAAGCCGGGCGCCAGCGCCAGGCAGCGTTCGAACAGCCGCAGCGCCTCCTCGTGCCGGCCGATGCGCACCGCCAGCTCGGCCAGCATGCGGATCGCGGCGACATCGGTGGGCGCGTGCTGCAGGCGGTGGCGCAGAGCGGTCTCGGCCTCGGGCAGGCGGCCCTCGGCGAGTGCCTGCGCGGCCTGCAGCAGCGTGGGGTCGCGCACGCCATGGCGCACGTGTTCGAGCATCGCGCGCGCGGCGCCGGCATCGTCGCCCTCGGCGCGCAGCAGGTCGGAGAGCATGCGCCAGGCCTGCGGCAGCTGCGGATCGAGCGCCAGCGCCGCGCGCAGCGCATCGATGGCCTGGGGATTGCGGCCCAGCCGGTGGCAGGTGAGCGCGAGCTCCAGTTGCACGCCGGCGGCCTGCGGCTGCGCCGCGGCCAGTGCGCGAAGCACCGGCTCGGCCTCGGCCGCACGCCCGGCCAGGCGCAGCGCCGCACCACGCAGCAGCAGCGCGGCGGGATGTCCGGGCATCACCTTGAGGATTTCATCGGCCTGCTCGACCGCCAGCGCCGGGTCTTCGGCCAGCAGACGGCCGCCATGGTCCAGCGCCTGCTGGAGCGAGGCGCCATCCTGCGCCGGGGCCGCGCTCATGCGGGCGCTCCGGGGCGTGTACGCCGCACAGGCGGGCAGGACATGAGGCGTCGTGGCAGGGGTCGGAACACGGCGGGCACGAAAGACGCAGGGGGCATGGCGCGAATCTAGCAGGTTCGCCGGGCGATCCACCGCCAACCGGGCGCCACGCCGGGAGGCGGACGGCAGGCGTGCCGGGGCCGTCGCGCTGCGCAGGCCGGCAGATGCGCACGCACGCCTCGCGGCCTATGCTTCGGCCCTCTCCTGTCGACGGTAGACCCGCATGCGCCTGTCACACGCCCCGCTCGCCGCCACACTCGCGGCCGTGCTCGCCCTTTCCACCGCCGGCTGCGGCGCAGGCCAGACTCCGGCCGCAAAAGACACGCCTGCGGCGCCCCAGGGCACGCAGACCGGCCAGTCCGCCGCAGACACCGCCTTCGCCGCGCTCAGCCAGCGCTGGCTGGACGGTTATCTGGCCCTCAATCCGGTGCAGGCCACCCAGCAGGGCGATCACCGCTTCGACACCGAAGTCGACGACCTCGACGCCGCCGGCCGCGAAAAGGCCCTGGCCTTCGCCAAGGGCATGCTGGGCGAGCTGGAGGCGATCGACACCACCGCCCTCTCGCGCGAGAACCAGATCGACGCGGCGATCCTGCGCAACCAGCTGCAGGCCGATGTCTGGGCCACCGAGACCCTGCAGAGCTGGGCCTGGGATCCGCTGCTGTACAACGGCATCGCCTCCGGTGCGATCTACAACACCATGGCACGCGAATTCGCGCCGCTGCCGGAACGGCTGAAGTCGGTCACCGTGCGCATGGAGAAGATCCCGCAGGTGTTCGCGCAGGCGCGCGAGAACCTGGATCCGGCGCGCGTGCCCGCGATCCACGCGCAGATCGTGGCCGGCCAGCACAAGGGCCTGGAAGCGCTGCTGCAGGAGTTCATCCTGCCCAATGCCGACCAGTTGCAGGGCCAAGAGCGTGCGCGCCTGGACGCCGCGGTGGCGTCGCTGCGCAAGGCTGCGGCCGAACACCAGACGTGGCTGGACACGACCCTGGTGCCCAACGCGAAGGGCGACTTCCGCGTGGGTGCGGAGATCTACGACCGCAAGCTGCAGTTCGCGCTGATGTCCTCGCTCTCGCGCCAGGACATCGCCACGCGCGCCGAGGCGGAGATCGAGAGCGTGCGCGGGAAGATGTACGCGATCGCGCGCACCGTGCTGAAGAACCGCGGCGATGCGCCGCCGCTGCCCGACGCACCGAGCGCCGACCAGCAGCAGAAAGCGATCGAGGCCGCGCTCGAACTGGCCTACGCCGAGCGCCCGAGCCGCGACAGCGTAGTCGAGGACGCCAAGAAAACCCTCGCGATGGCCACCGATTTCGTGCGCGCCAAGGACCTGGTCACCGTGCCGGACGACCCGGTCGAGATCATCCTGATGCCGGAGTTCCAGCGCGGCGTGGCCGTGGCCTACTGCGACTCGCCCGGTCCGCTCGACAAGGGGCTGAAGACCTACTACGCGATTTCGCCGATCCCCGACGACTGGGACGATGCCCGGGCCACCTCGTTCCTGCGCGAATACAACACGCGCATGCTGCACCTGCTCAGCATCCACGAGGCGATGCCGGGGCATTACCTGGAAGGCGCGTATTCGGCGCGCTTCCCGTCCACCCTGCGCGCCGTGCTGCGTTCGGGCATGTTCGCCGAGGGCTGGGCGGTCTACACCGAGACCGCGATGATGGAAGCCGGGTACCTGGACAACGACCCGCTGTTCCACCTGGTGCGCTACAAGTTCTATCTGCGCGCGGTGGCCAACGCCATCCTGGACCAGGGCGTGCACGTGGAAGGCTGGGACAAGGACAAGGCGATGGACCTGATGGTGCGCCGCACCTTCCAGCAGCAGAGCGAGGCCGAAGGCAAGTGGGTGCGCGCGCAGCTCACCAGCGCGCAGCTGCCGACCTATTTCGTGGGCGTGCAGGAGCACTTCGACCTGCGCGACGCGGTGCGCGCGAAGCGCGGCGAGGCGTTCGACCTGAAGGCGTACCACGAGCAGGTGCTGTCCTACGGCGCGCCGCCCGTGCGCTTCGTGCGGGCGATGATGCTCGAAGAGCCCATTCGCTGAGCCGACCCGCCGAAGTGATCGGCCGATGCGATCGGCCGACGCACTCCGCCAGGCCGATACCCTGCCCCCGGACGCATTCTGCGTAGCGCGTCGCACATCGCGGGCTGTAGGGTGCAGCCTCTCCGGGCCGCGGCATGGGAAAGCCCGCGCCCAGGCTCTATGATGCCCGGCGCGGCCACGCTGCAGTGGCCGCGGCACAGGGGACAATCCGTACAGGGAGTTCAGGCCGCCGCCCATGGCGGCCGCACTTCCGAGAGGCTGCCGGCGCAACGGGGACGAACCTGATGGGACTATTCGACGCATTCAAACTCTGGCGGGGTGGACCGCCCGCAGGCCCGGGCACGCCATCCGCGCCTGTCGCTGCGCCCCCGTCGCAGCCCGCCGCGCCTTCGCCCTCCACCGAGCCTCCCGCCGCTGCGGACGAGATCGCGGAGGCGGACGTTCCGGATTCGCCGTCACCGCAGGACCCCGCCGGCATCGCCGACATCTCCCTGGCGGCGCCCGACGCGCCCTCCATCGCGGCGGATCCCGTCACGGCGCCCCTGATCCACGACGACGCCGATCCCGATGCCCTGCAGCGCGCACTGGACGAGGATCTGTACGGCGGCCCCGAGCGTCGCCGCCGCCACCGCGTGAATGCCCGCCCGGGCACGCGGGTACTGATCGTCGACGATTCGGTGACCATCGTCGCCGTGCTGCGCAAGATGCTGCAGCAGAACGGCTACGAAACGCTGGAGGCCTACACCGCGGAAAAGGCCCTGGAGCTGATCGCGCAGGAAACGCCGGAGCTGGTCTTTCTGGATATCGTGCTGCCGGGCATGGACGGGTTCAGCGCCCTGCGCGCGATGCGCCGTCATCCGGTGACCAAATCCGTGCCGATCATCATGATCAGCGGCAATGCGCAGGCGACCGAACAGTTCTATGTCCAGCGCATCGGCGCCGACGACTTCATGAAGAAGCCCTTCACCCGCGCCGAGGTGTTCGCGCGGATCGAGCGCCTGCTCGACGAGGAGGGCGTGCCGCGGCGGCAGGCCGCGCCACCGCGCCCTGCGGCCACCTGATCCGCATCCGCATCGGCGCGCGGCATTCGCGCGCACGCCGCACCCGCCCGACCGCCCCGTCGTCGACGAGACCTCCTTACCGCACCGGTGGGGGCATGGCGGACCGCACGCCGCATGTCGTTGCCTGCCGGCTGCGCCGCCCGCCGGGCGCGGCACGACGCTCTGCCCTACCATGCGCACCGCCCTCGCCTCCTCTCCCGCCCCATGAGCCAACACGCCACCGCCCGCGACTGGATCTTCGTGCACCTGTGCGTGGTGCTGTGGGGGTTCACCGCCATTCTGGGCAAGATGATCACCCTGCCCGCGCTGCCGCTGGTGTGGTGGCGCATGCTGCTGGTCGCCGTGCTGCTGGCGCTGGTGCCGCGGATCTGGCGCGGGTTGCGCGCGATGACGCCACGGCTGCGCTGGGCCTACGCCGGCATCGGCGCGCTGGTGGCGCTGCACTGGCTGACCTTCTACGCCGCGATCCGGCTCTCCAACGCCTCGGTCGCCGCCACCTGCATGGCGCTGGGCACGGTCTTCACCGCGGTGGTCGAGCCGCTGCTCACCGGCCGGCGGCTGTCGCCGCGCGAGCTGGGCCTGGGCGTGGCGGTGTTGCCCGGGGTGGTCCTGGTCGCCGGGGGCGTGCCCTCGGGCATGCTGGCCGGCGTGGCGGTGGGCACGGTGTCGGCGCTGTTCGTGGCGCTGTTCAGTTCGCTCAACAAGCGCCTGGTGGACCACGCCGACCCGCTCAGCGTGACGGCGCTGGAAATGGGCGCGGGTGCGGTCGCGCTGACCCTGCTGGCACCGGTGAGCGGCCTGCTGTGGCCGGCCTTCGGCGGCGACCCGTTCATGCTGCCGACGCCGCGCGACGCGGTGTGGCTGCTGACCCTGGCCGTGGTCTGCACCCTGCTGCCGTTCGCGCTGTTCCTGGTGGCGCTGCGCCGGCTCAGCGCGTTCGCGGCGCAGCTGTCGGTGAACCTGGAGCCGGTCTACGCCATCGCGCTGGCCGCGGTGCTGCTGGGCGAACAGCAGGAACTCACGCCGGCCTTCTATCTGGGCGTGGCGGTGATCCTGGCGGTGGTGCTGGCCTACCCGCTGCTGCTGCGTCCGCAGCGCATCGCCCATCCCGAGCTGGCCGCCACCGGCGAGGCGAAGGCGCTGGGCGAATGAACCGCCCGCGCGGGCCGCGGGGCGCTGGCGGGCGGGCTGTGGCAGTCTAGTCGGCCCCTCCGGCCCCGGGCGCGCAGCGCGCCGACCGGCCCCGCACACTGTCTGGACCGCACCGCCCGCACAGCATGTACCTGGAGTTCTACGGCCTCGACCGTCCACCGTTCAGCATCACCCCCGACCCGCAGTTCGTGTACCTCAGCGAGCCGCACCGGGAAGCGCTGGCGCATCTGCTGTACGGCATCCGCCAGGGCGGCGGCGGTGGGTTCGTGCAGCTCACCGGCGAGGTGGGCACCGGCAAGACCACGCTCAGCCGTCTGCTGCTGAGCCAGCTGCCCGAAGGCACCCAGGCGGCGCTGGTGCTCAACCCCCGGCTGGGCCCGGAAGAACTGCTGCTGGCGATCTGCGAGGAGCTGCGGCTGCCGATCGCAGGCGCCGGCAAGCCGCAGGACACGTCCACCGCGCAGGGCGACACATCGCCGCCTCCCACGCCCGAGACGGCTCCGGCACCCGCCACCCCACAGACCGCCGATGCCAAGGCCAGGCCGACCCGCCGCCGCGCCGCCAAGGCCGCTGCAACCAAAGCCAGCGTCGCGGCGCCGCGTGCGCGCAGCGGCACGCGCGCGCCAGCCCGCGCGTCCACACGCAAGGCGCCCACCGGCAAGCAGTTGTTCGATGCGCTGGGCGCGCATCTACTGCAGGCCCATGCCGCCGGCGAACGCGTGGTGCTGATCGTCGACGAAGCCCAAAATCTGTCCACCGAGGCGCTGGAGCAGGTGCGCCTGTTGACCAACCTCGAAACCGAAACCCAGAAGCTGCTGCAGATCATCCTGATCGGCCAACCCGAGCTGCGCGAGATGCTGGCGCGCCCGGAGCTGCGCCAGCTCGCGCAGCGCATCACCGCGCGCTACCACCTGGTGCCGCTGGATGCCGCCGGGACCGAGGCCTACCTGCGCCACCGCATCAGCAGCGCGGGCGGCGTGCGCTTCCCGTTCGCGGCCGATGGCGTGCAGCGCCTGCACCGGCGCAGCGGCGGCGTGCCGCGGCTCATCAACATCATCGCAGAGCGCGCATTGCTGGGCGGCTATGCGCACGATCTGCTGAGCCTCGACGCGCGCACGGTCGACCGCGCCGCCGACGAGGCGCTGCCGCCACGGGGCCTGCATCGTCCGGCCTGGCGCTGGCCGTTGAGCGGTGGCGCCCTGCCCGGCCGGCCGCTGTGGGCGGCGACGGCGCTGGCCGTGGCCGGGCTGATGCTGGCGGGCACCGCCTTCTGGCTGTGGCGCGATGGCGGCGCGGCCGAGCCCGAGACTGGCGCGACACCGACGGCTTCCGCGGCTTCGTCCCCAACGGCCGATGCGCCGCCTGCTTCCGGACGCACACGGCCCGCCGGCACCGGCGCGGCCACCTCGGGCGCCACGGCAGAAGGCACGGCAGGACCACGGGTGCCGCGGCTGGATGCCACGACGGTCGCAGCGCTCGCCGCGCGCGACCCCGATGGCGGCGCAGGCCCCTGGGCCGAACTTCGCCGGCGCTGGTCGGCACCGGCCAACCTGCCGGCGTCGCTGCCCGACTGCACGGCGGCGCCCGCCCCGGGCTGGGAATGCCTGCGCGGCCGGATCGGTCTGGACGCACTGGCGAGGATCGGCCGCCCGGTGCTGCTGCGGCTGGAGGCGGCTCCGGCCGAGGGCGGCGCGTCCACCGGCCCGCAGGCCGGCTGGGTGCTGCTGCAGGGGCTGGGCAGCGGCCATGCCCGGCTCTGGCTGCGCGGCCAGTCCTTCGATCTCGACCGCGCGGCGCTCGCCGCGGTGTGGACCGGCGACACCCTGGCGCTGTGGCGCACGCCCCCCGGGCTGGACACTGCCGTGGCCGGGGATCCCGCCGCACTGACCGCCTGGCTGCGCGCGCGGCCCGCGCCGCCCGACGACGCCACCCTCGCGCGCGGCCTGCGCGGCTTCCATACCGTCCACGGCCTGCGCGCCGACGGCCGCGTCGGCAGCGGCACCCGCTTCGCGCTCGCCGCCTACGGCGACGGGCCGCGCCTGACCGGTCCGGAGTAACCCGTGTCCTACATCCTCGATGCCCTGCGCAAGTCCGAAGCCGCCCGCCGCAGCCGCGAAGCGCCGGACCTGCTCGGCCAGACCGCAGCGCCACTGCAGCCAGCGCCGGCCCACCATGCCCCGAAATATGCGGGCCGCCCGGCCTGGGCGGTGGCGGCGATTGGTGTCGCCGCCCTGGCCGTGGCGCTGTGGCTGCGCTTCGGGCCGACGGCAGAGGCGCCGGCCCATGCCAGCGACGGGGCGCGCGCAGACACCACCCAGCCGGCCGGCACCACGGCCGACGCCAGCGACACGCTCGGCAACGACACCCTCGACGGCGATGCGCTCGAGCGCATGCCAGCCGAGCACATGGAAGCCGGCCCCATCACGCAGGACGCACCCAGTCTCGACCCTGGCCGGCCGCCCGGCGTGATCCCGGGCATGGCGCCGGTCGCTGTGCCCGCACCAGCGACCCCACCTCCAGCAGCGCAACAGCCCGCATCCGTCACGCGCACCTTGGCGGATACACCTCCCGCGCCTGCAGTTGGTGCGGGCACCGCAGGCTCCCCGGCGCCCACGCGAGTGGCATCGACCACAACACCCTCCGCAGCCATGCCCACGACGGCGGCACCACGACCCGGCGTCGCCTCGTCCTCACCGCTGCCGCTCGCAGACGGCCGCCCTGTGGCGCTCGCCGACATCGCCCCCGAACAGCGTCGCCAGTTGCCGCCGCTGCGGATGAGCATG
>CBFGMS010000074.1:0-18569 GCA_965649985.1 uncultured Gammaproteobacteria bacterium
ATCCTCGACCACGAAGACCAGGGCATGATGCAGAACGTCCGCGTTCTGCTGCCCGACGGGCAGGGCGGTGTGATCGACCCGGACAAGGGGCATGGCGGGCACTGAGCCCCGGCGCTTCGACGCGTGATGCCAGCGTGGGCCTGCGGCCCGCGCGCCGGCCACGCTGCGGAGCTGACGTGCGATGCGGGCCCGCAGACGACTGCGGGCCCTGCTCATTCGCAGGAGAAACAGGCCCTTGCCAGACATCGCAAGCGAGTAAGCCGCCGGCAGTCGCTTGAGTCGGCTCAGGCCGCGTGACGCGCTTCGAGATCCTGGAGACGCGACTGCAGCATCGTCCACATCGGCGTGTCGCGCCGCCGCATCACCTCGGCGAAGCGTGCGGCGAAGCCGGCGTCGTCCATCAGCCGCGTACGGGCGGCGACAGGCGCATGCTCCGGGTACAGCGTGCGCAGCGCCTCTCCCAACGCATCGCCCGTGCGCCCGATGGCATCGAAATCGAGCACGATGCCGCCCGCCTGCGCGCATGCCTGCTCCGCACGCAGCAGGCCGGACAGCAGGCGGTCGATCGCGTCGCCTTCGATGCGGGCCGCGCGTTCGGGGTAGTGCCAGCCGGCTTCGATCATCGACCAGGCCACATCCTCCACGCGCCGACGCACATGCAGCACGCGCAGCGCACGCCCTCGCCCCTGCGCGAGCCAGTGCGCGCAGGCGAAGGGCTGGACCACATCCTTGTAGGCATGGCCGCTTCCGCGCACGGTGTCGTCGAGGAAGCGCAGCCAGACATCGAAACGCGCGCCCGCGGCATCGTGTTCGTAGCGCTGCCCGGAGGCGTCTCCATGGACCATCCGCCAGCGTTCGATGTTGAGAATCTCGCCGGCGCTGGTCCAGGCCGGCGATCGCAGCCCCAATGCCGCACGCGCGCGCTCGTGCACCACGCTCGAGAGCGAACGCGGCAGCGAGAGGACGAACAGAGACGGCAGTGCGTCGGCGTCGGTGTCGACGGCATGCGCCGCGCTGGTCGCGTCCCGGTTCGGACGACGACGGCTCATGCCGTGCCGGCTCGGTCGGTCCACGTGCGCAGGTGCTCCGCGATGCGCGCCAGCGGCGCCGACCAGTCGCCGGAGCGGGCCTGACGGTACAGCCGCATCGACGGGTACCAGGGCGAGTCGTCGCGGTCGCGGCGCCAGCGCCAGTCGCAGGGCGTGGGCAGCAGCACCCACACCTGCCTGCCGAGCGCGCCGCACAGATGCGCCATCGCCGTGTCGACCGTGATCACCAGATCGAGCCGGTCGACGATCGCCGCGGTGTGCGCGAAATCGCCGGCGACATGGCCGATGCGCGTCAGCCAGTCCGGCGCCATGGCGGTGCCGCCGAACTGCAGGTCGTACAGGCGCAGGCCGGGCAGATCGGCGAGAGGGGCGAACAGGGGCAGGGGACAGTCGCGCTGCGCGGCGCAGGGGTGATCGGGCCGGCTGGCGTGCATCAGGCCGATGCGTGTGGTTCCCGGAGGGACGGCCAGCAGCGCGTCGGCCTGCGCAGACAGCGGCGCATTCGCGTACAGATACGGGGCCGTCGGCATGCCCGGCCAGGTGTCGCGCAGGGTGTGCGGCAGGCTCAGCAGGGGAATCTGCAGGTCGTAGCCCTGCGGGGTCTCGCCTTCGTCGAAAAAGCGTTCGACCGTGCCCAGGGAGGCGAGCAGACCGCGCAGTCTGTGCGGTGTCTGCAGCCACACCCGGCCACCGGCGGCCACGATGCCCTGCAGATAGCGACAGAACTGCAGTTGGTCGCCCAGCCCCTGTTCCAGCCAGACCATCACGATCTCGCCCTGCAGCGGCCGCCCATCCCAGAGCGGTGCATGGGTTCCTGGATACTGCGGCGTGCGGCCGCCGCAGTCGAACCGCCATGCGTAGGCGTCCCAGCCGGCGTCGTCGCCCTGTTCGAGCTGCGTCTCGGCGAGCTGCATCCAGGCGAGCTGGTCGTCCGGCTGCAGACGTGTGGCCTCGCGCAGCAGCGCCAGCGCCCGTGCCGTGTCGCCGCGGGCGCGGAGCAGGGCGGCCAGGTGGCGCCGCGGCGGGTTCCAGCCCGGCGCCAGCGCCATCGCGCGGGCGAAGGCATCCGCCGCCGCGGGGTCTTCACGATCGCTCAGGCAGCCCAGCAGATGCAGCGCCTGCGGTGCATCCCCACGCAGCGCCAGCGACGCGCGCACGGCTTCCAGTGCCTGCGCGGGATGACCTGTCCGCTGCAGCAGGCCGGCAAAACGCAGCCACGCATCCGCCGAGCCGGAATTCCGATGCAGGTAGGCCTGCAGCGATGCGGCCGCCTGTCCATGTGCGCCCATGACTTCGTGCAGGTCCACAAGCGCGGCATGCAGTGGCCAATGGTCCGGCGCTTTGCGTGCCAGTGGCTGCAGGCGCGCGATCGCGTCGCCGAAGCGTCCGGCCCGCGCGTGCGATGCCGCCTCGGCCAATGCCGTATCGATGGCGGCACGGACATCGATGTTCGTATCGGTAACGGTATCGGTCTGCATGTGCGTCATGTCGGCCATCGCGTGGAGGAGGATGAGTGCAGGTCCGGAGCGGCCTCCCCCCTGAAGGCCGCTCCGGATGGCCTGCTCCGTCAGATCTTGTCGAAGACGAAGGTCTTCGGCCCGTTCGGGCCTGCGGGGAATGCCATCCAGAAGGTCACCAGGGCATCGTTGCTCTCCACCGTCACCGGGTCCGCCTGGTAGGAATGATTGACGTAGCCGAGCGTGACCTTGTACGGGCCTTCGCCGGTCAGTGTGGCGTCGATGTTCTGGAAGGCGTTCGCCGGCACTTCGCCGCTGAGCTTGCTCTTCGAGCCGGCGATCGTGAAGGCGATCGGGCGGAAATTGAATTCGATCAGGTCGCTTGCGGTGACCTGCGCATCGGCCATGGAATTGATGATCATGTGATTCTCCTGAGTCTGATCTGGTTGGGGTCGAGCCGGCGCGCATGCAGCGATGGCGCACCGGTATATCGATGCTACGGATCGTGGACGACGGCGAAACCGCATGTCCGGCATCGGCACCCGAACGACACCGGGACGGCCCGAACGCACACCGTCGGCAGACTGTGGGCGCATCGGAAGCACTCGCTGTGCGGATGTCCGTGCAGGTGTCATCGTCTTTCGCCGTGTCGTTTTTCGATTGCCGTCTGCCGAGTGCGGTCATCCGGCGGCGATGCGCCTCGACGATGTGTCGTGTGTATCGAGACGGTTGGATCGGGGCGATGTCGTTGCCCGGTCGATGTGTTCATTTGCGATGCAACGCGATCGCCGCATGCATGTTTCACGCAGCAGCGGATGCGAAGCGCGGCGTTGCACGATGCTCTCGTATCGTCATCCGCTGGCCCGCGCTGTGCGTAGCGGGAGCCACAGAATCGCATCGAAGCGGAACGCTGCCATCGCACCGTCTCGCGCTGCATCCGCATCATGCCGGTGGAGCTGAAGAGCGATGCCTGCGCGTCGTGCGGAGTCGATGGGGCGATCCGCGCTGTCGTGCCCCGTCATCGGGTCTTCATGCGGCAGTCGAGCCTTTCGCTTCTGCCGGGAGGCAAGCGAACGCGACGCCCACGCGCCGTTGGGCCTGCGCGGAAGACCGGCGCAGCGCAGCGACTCTTCGGTTGGTGCGTGCCTTCAGATGCGATGGGATGCCCGGCGTTGGCCTTCACCGCTGGTCAGCGTGATGGCCGTACTCCGCGCTCAGCGTTTCTTGCGCTTGGGCAGATAGGGGTTGGTGCGTTCGTCCGTGCGGTATCTGCCCAGGTCGCCACCATGGAACAGCACTTCGGTTTCCTGCGTGGGGGTCGAGGTCAGCCATTCGGAAAAGGTCTGCTGGCCGTGTCCGCCCTGGATCTGCTCGTTCTTCCACTGATTCCTGTCGTCGGACGGTGCTTCCAGCACATCGAGCATGCGCTGCGGCGTCCACGTGGTGACGCGCGGGACGGTGTAGGTGTGCAGTTGCTTCGCGCCGAGGGCGATGGTCTTGGCGCCGTCCTTTCCATCATCGGTGGATTGGGTGAGGCGCTCGGGTTGCGCCACCAGCGAGACGAACGGCGAGGTGTTCTGGCCCTTGGTGTGTTCGGCGCCGGCGATGGCCGTGCCCAGGTGCGTATTGACCGCATCGGTGGTGCCCGGGCCCTGGTATTCGCCGCCGTGCATCGCACGGATCTGCTGCATGGCCGACAGGTTCTGCCCCTGACGCGGCTTGTCGTGGTCGCGCTCGTTCTGGAACCGGTACGCGGTGAGGTAGTCGCGTTGCAGGGTGGTCTGCTGGATCTGCTGCCCGACCATCGGCGAGAGCGGGCTGTGCTGCGTGCTTTCCCAGGTGTTCACGCGCTGCAGGGCGCTGTGGATTTCCTGGCCCAGCTGGCTCACGGTGGCGCCGGTGAGCGTGGCGGCCAGGTGCGCGCGTGCCTGCACGAAGGCAGTGGGATTGGCGCGCTCGTGCGGCTGGGGCTCGAATTTGCGCGCGCTGGTCGGTGGCGGCGTCATCGCGCTCAGCGAGCCTGAGCGCCCACGCCCGGAACCGGTGTCGTCCATGCCTGCTCCCCTCTCCCTGGAGTCCTTGTCGATGCGTTGCCCCGCCCGTGCGGGCCGTCCGGAGGTTAGCACGCGCCCTGTGCGGTCGTTGCGGGCGGCCCCTGACCTCCGGCACATTCACTAGTAAGAATTTCGACATAGTCTGATCTCAACGCTAATCAGGAGATCGCCATGAGCGTGTCTTCATCATCCGAAGGGGGCGCCGGACCGCCGGCTGCCGGCAACGGGCCTCTGCCCGACCACGAGGCCGTCGAGGCTCTGCTGCGCAAGTTCCAGAAGGAGCTGTCCGGGGGCACGGTGTCGCTGGCGCTGCTGGCGGTGCTGGCCGCGGCCACCGAGCCGATGTACGGCTACCGCATCGCCAAGTCGCTGGAGGCCAGTGCCGGCGGCGTGCTGACCGGCAAGCAGAGCGCGCTGTACCCGGTGCTGCGCAATCTGGAAGGCGCAGGCTTGCTGGACAGCGAGGTGGAGCCCTCGATCAGCGGCCCGCCACGCCGCTACTACCGCATCACCGCGCTGGGCCGCGAGGTCCTGGCCGCCTGGGCCGCCGCCTGGGGCGAGACGCGCGATTCCGTCGATTCACTGCTGAGGGGAACCCTGTCATGACCACCGAACATTCCGCTGCCTCCCCGGTCGTCGGGTCGGCGTTGCCGCGCACCATTCCCGACTACCTGGACCAGCTGCGCGCATCGCTGGCCGGGGCCGACCCCGCGCTGATCCAGGATGCGCTGTACGACGCCGAGGACTACCTGCGCTCGGAGCTGGCGGTCGAATCGACCAAGGGCCCGGGGGCGAAGAGCGAGGCCGAGGTGATCGCCGCGGTGGCCTCCAGTTACGGGGCGCCCGAGGAAGTGGCCGACATCTACCGCGACACCGAGGCGCGGGTGCAGACCGCACTGCGTCCGCCCAGGGCCAAGCTCCGGCGTTCGGTGCTGGGCCGGTTCTTCGGCGTCGCCGCCGAGCCGCGCACCTACGCCGCGCTGTTCTACATGATGCTGGCGCTGGCGACCGGCATCTTCTACTTCACCTGGGTGGTGACCGGGCTGTCGCTGTCGCTCGGCCTGTCGATCACCATCATCGGCATCCCGCTGCTGATCCTGTACTTCGGCTCGGTGCGGGTGCTGTCGCTGGTGGAAAGCCGGCTGGTGGAGGTCATGCTGGGCGAACGCATGCCGCGGCGGCCGCAGTACACCGATCGCGACCAGCCGCTGCTCAAGCGCATCGGCCAGATGTTCACCGATCCGCGCACCTGGACCACGCAGCTGTATTTCCTGCTGATGCTGCCGCTGGGCACCGCCTATTTCACCATCGCGGTTACCCTGCTGAGCGTGGGACTGAGCTTCCTGCTGCTGCCGTTCGCGGTGCTGACCGGTGACGTGCGGCTCAACACCGACGTGGGCGGCTTCTTGTCCTTCGACATCCTCGACGGCGCGCTGGCGACGACGATGGGCTGGTGGTCGCTGCCGCTGATGTTCGTGCTCGGCACGCTGGTGCTGTTCGCGCTGCTGCACCTCGCGCGCGGTGTTGCCTATCTGCACGGCCAGTTCGCCAAGCATCTGCTGGTGAGGTCGGCCTGACCGGCGCTCCACGGTTTCGCAGGCGCTGAACGACGACGCCCCGGCCGCATGGCCGGGGCGTCGTCGTGTATGCGCGGCGTGGATGGCCTGCGTGTGTCGTGCGCACGCGGGCGCTCAGCCTGCGTCGCGGCGGCGGAAAGGCAGGGCCCCGTCCTTCGGAGCGTCGGCCTGCGTGCTGGCAGATCGGGCATGCCGGGCGATGAAGTTCCGTACCTCCGGGTACACACGCTCGCGCCAGCGACGGCCGCTGAAGATGCCGTAATGCCCTGCGCCCTCGACGGTGAGATGGCGGCGCTCGGCTTCGGGCACGCCGGTGCACAGCGCATGCGCGGCGCGGGTCTGGCCGAGGCCGGAGATGTCGTCCAGCTCGCCTTCGATGGTCATCAGCGCGGTCCCGCGGATCGCCTCGGGGCGCACACGCTCACCGCCCACCACCCACTCGCCGCGGGGCAGCAGGTGGTCCTGGAACACGATGCGCACGGTGTCGAGGTAGTACTCCGCCGGCATGTCCAGCACGGCGTTGTATTCGTCGTAGAAACGGCGGTGCGCGTCGGCGTCGTCCAGGTCGCCCTTGATCAGGTCCTGGTAGAAGTCCCAGTGCGAGGTCAGGTGGCGTTCCGGGTTCATCGCCAGGAAGCCCATGTGCTGCAGGAAGCCCGGGTAGACGCGGCGGCCGCGGCCCGGGTAGTTGGCCGGCACGATGTGGATGAGGTTCTGCTCGAACCACCACAGCGGCTTCTGCGTGGCCAGGTTGTTGACCTCGGTGGGCGATTCGCGGGTGTCGATCGGCCCGCCCATCATGACCAGCGAACGCGGCGTGGTCTCGCCGCGTGCGGCCATCAGCGAGACCGCGGCCAGCACCGGCACGGTGGGCTGGCAGACGCTGATGACGTGCAGGCTGTCCGCGCCGATGTGACGGATGAAGCCTTCGATGGTGCGCACGTAGTCGTCGAGGGTGAACGCGCCGGCGGACTTCTCCACCATGCGCGCATCCACCCAGTCGGTGATGTAGACCTTGTGGTCGCGCAGCAGGGTGCGCACGGTGTCGCGCAGCAGGGTGGAGTGGTGGCCGGAAAGCGGCGCCACCACCAGCACCGGCGGGTCGTCCTTCAGCTCGCCGATGCCGCCGGCATCGTCGGAGAAGCGCTTGAAGCGCAGCAGGCGACAGAACGGGGTGCGCAGCACCTCGCGCTCCACCACCGGGTATTCCTTGCGGGTGCCGTCCGGGCCTTCGTGGGTCACGCTGTGGATGCCGAAGGCGGGTTTTTCGTAGTCCTTGCCGATCCGGTACATCAGCTCGCTGGCGGCGGCCACGCGCTGCGCGTTGGGCAGCATCGACAGCCAGCTGCCGGGGTCCGAGAACATCCGTGCATTGGCTTCGGCCCAGTAGGTCATCGGCGCCATCCAGGCGCGGCCCAATTCGTGCATCTGATAGAGCAGCATCGGCAAAAACCCATCGTGTTGCGCCCGCAGTGGGGCGGATTGCTGCGGCGCAGCATAGCGGATCGAGGGGGCGGCCGTGCGCCGCCCGTCGCAAAATGACGGATGGCCATGGCGGCGACGGCCGCCCGTCGGGCGTCATGCACGACGGCATGCGGGCCGCATGCTTCACACTCGGGGGAGCGTTCAGTGCAGATCATCGAAAGCCGGTTGCGGCAGAGCCCCGGCCACGTGGTGGTGATCGGCCTCGGCATGGCGATGTGCTTCGTGCTGCCGATCTGGCTGATCGCGCAGGTCGCCGGCGTGCGCGGTGTCGCGGGCACGGCCGTGGTGCTGCCGGCACTCGCGCTCGCGTCGTGGATGTCGATCATGGCCGCGCGGAGTCTGCTGCGACGTGAGGCGGAATCGCATGCGTGGACGCTTTCCGCGGACACGCTGACGAGGGGGCTCCGCGGAGCGGAGCGCATCCGGCTTGCCGATATCGTCTCGATCGCGCAGGGCGTGCCCGGGCTGCGGCGTCGCAATCCATGGGCGGACGCATCCCTGGTGATCAGGCTGCGCGACGGCCGGCTCCTGCTGCTCAATCTGACTGCGGCCCGGCAGGGCGATGCCCTGATGGCGGAGCTGGTGAAACGCTGCGCGCCGGTGTGGACCGTGTCGCCGCACTACACCGTGCGCGAACGGGCTCTGCTGCAGGGGCTGCACTGGAACCGGCCGCTGTGGCCGGCGGCGGAGGGTTGA
This sequence comes from uncultured Gammaproteobacteria bacterium, assembly GCA_965649985.1. GTDB lineage: Bacteria > Pseudomonadota > Gammaproteobacteria > Xanthomonadales > Xanthomonadaceae > Lysobacter_I. Next base: position 8,319 of record CBFGMS010000074.1, read on the forward strand.
GCGCGCGGCCCGGCCTGGTGGATGCCGCGGGCATGCGGTCTACGGTGCCGCCGTCTCCAGTGCCGCGGCATCCTCGGCCAGCGCCGGCGACAGCCAGCAGTGGGAGCCCAGCGCGCGAAACCCCAGCTGCGCGAAACGCCCGCGGTAGAAGCGGGCCGGACGGCGCTGGAAGTCGTGTTCGTCGCCTTCGGCCTCGTCCTCGGTGGCGAAGGTTTCCAGGAAGGCGACGCCCGCGCACAGCGCGGCCACCCCGGGCAGGCCGCGGTCGAGTTCGCGTGTGGGCAGGTAGTGCAGCACGTCGCTGCACACCAGCAGGTCGACCGGTGCGCAGGGCCGCAGCGCGGCGAAATCGCCGAAGCGCGCGAAGTGCAGGTTGCGCCGTGCGCCGTAGCGGCGGATGGCGTATTCGCTGCTGTCGAAACCCAGGTACTGCAGCTTCGGCCGCAGCTTCAGCAGCGGCGCGCGCCAGGCGCCTTCGCCGCAGCCGATGTCCAGCACGGTGCGGACCGGCCGTTCCAGGTGATATTCGGCCGTCGCCACCGCCAGCGCGACCTTGCGCGTCAGGCGTGCGCTGCCGCCGATGCCGCCGTTGCGGTACCAGCGGTCGAAGTAGGCGCGGTCGTAGGTCTTGGGCGATGCGGGCATGACGGGTGTCGTTGTGGGGCGCAGGCAGGGTTGGCCGGGCGGGCGTGGCCGGGTGGGCCGCGTCGAGCGGAGTGGCCCGGGTGCGTCGGCTCAGCTGCGCACGGTGCCGGGATGGCCGATCACCAGCGAGGTCATCGACAGCGACCCCTGCACGTCGTCGTTGAAGAACGACAGCGCATCGCCCTGCCGCGCCAGCGCCAGCGCGTAGAGCAGGGGAATGTAGTGTTCCGGGGTGGGGATGGCCAGCGCTGCGTCCTCGCCGAGCGCCGGCCAGTCGGCCAGTGCGTCCAGGTCGCCGTCGAGGATCAGTGCGTTGATCCGGTCGCGGAAGCGCAGCGCCCAGGGCAGGGGCGTGGGGTCGCGCCAGTCGAAGCGCCGCAGGTTGTGCACGATGTCGCCGCTGGCGACCACCATCACGCCTTCCTCGCGCAGAGGCGCCAGTCGGCGCGCCAGTGCGACGTGCCAGGCGCCCGGCCGGCGGGAATCGATACCCAACTGCACCACCGGCACGTCGGCCGCGGGGTACATCGGCATGAGCACGCTCCAGACGCCGTGATCGAGGCCGCGGTCGGGGTCGATGCGTGCGGCGATGTCCGTGCCGAGCAGGTCCACCACGCGCTGCGCCAGGGCCGGGTCGCCCGGTGCCGGCCAGCGCACGTCGAACAGCGCCTGCGGAAAGCCGCCGAAATCGTGGACGGTGGAGGGCGCCGCGTTGCCGGTCAGCCATGGGCCGGGGGTTTCCCAGTGCGCGGAGACGCAGAGGATCGCGCGCGGACGCGGTAGCGCCGGGCCCAGCGCCTTCCATTGCCGCGACCAGGGGTTGTCTTCGATCGCGTTCATCGGCGAGCCGTGGCCGATGAACAGGACGGGCATGCGGGAAGGGGCGGCGGGGTCGGCGGTCATCAGATCCGGGACAAGGCAGGCAGGGGGCGAGTATCCCCGCCTGCGCCGACGCTCTGCCAGACCCAGCGCGCGGCACGCACCGTATTGGCATTGAGCCGCGCCACGCGCTCCGCGCCCTGGTAGCCGCCGGCCACCAGGAACAGGATGGGCAGCCCGCGCTCGCGCGCCATGCGGAAGACGGCGAGATCGCGCTGGAACAGCTGGTGCGTGGTCATCCGCGAGAGGCTCTTGGGGTCGTCCTCGTGGCAGTCGGCACCCGCCTGGTAGACCAGCAGGTCGGGCGCGTGGCGTTCGACCAGTTCCTCGGCCGCGCGCAGCGCTTCGCGGTAGCGTTCGAAGCCTTCTTCGTGCACCCGTACCTGGAACGGCCAGGAGCGCAGGCCGCCGTTGCAGCCGAAGCGCGTGCCGAAGATCGAGACGTTGTACAGATTGGGCAGGCGCGCGGCGAACTCTTCGGTGCCGTTGCCGCCGTGTTCGTCGCAGTCGATCACCATGACGCGGCGCTGCGGAGACTGCAGCGCCAGCAGCGCCAGGCCGTTGATCGGGCAGTACCCGGTGCCGGCGGCATGGACCGCATGGTGGAAGCCGCGCGCGATGTTCATCGCGATGCCCTCGCGCATCGCCGTGTCGGCGGCCGCCAACTGCCCGCCCAGCATCGCGAGCGTGGCGTCGCGCATCGCCGGCGACCACGCGATGCCCTGGCGGGAGGCCATGGGCTCGGTGCCGTTGAGGAAGGCCTGCAGATAGGCGGGGTCGTGCAGGCCGGCGAGGGCGTCGGGCCGGACAGGTTCCGGGCTGCGCAGCTCCGCGAGCCCCAGCCGGTGCAGGCGCTCCGCCGTGTTGCGCAGGCGTGCGAGCAGGGGTACTTCCGACGGCGCGTATTCGCTGCGGAAGTAGGCGGGAATCTTCATGGCCGTAGGGTAACCGCGGACGCGGCCAGACGTGTGTCCGCGAACCGGCGCAGGTCCTCGATGGTCGTGGTGGCGGGCGAGAGCATGTCCCCGCGCACCTGGGTCTCGAACTGGGCGCTGAACGCGCGCGGCCGGACCTTCGGCGGCACCGCCAGCGTGGTCAGGCGCAGGAACCGCGCCTGCTCGATCACCCGCAGCGGGAAGATCTGGCCCACATCTGTCCGGCCCAGCGGCGGTGCATCGTCCGGGTAGCGCAGCGCGAACAGGGCGCCCGGCGGCAGCACCACGCCCGACACCGCCACCGGCGACACGGCCATGGCCGAATGGGATTCGCCCAGCGCCATCTTCTCCACCAGCAGCGGGCGTCCGGCATCGTCGACGAACAGGTTGACCCGCCCGCCGCGGCGCACGCGGCCGTGGGCGATTTCGAGAAAGAATTCCTCGGCCTGCGAGCAACTGCCGATCTCCGGCTTGTCGGGCATCGCCGGCATCGAGGGCACATCCAGCGGCTCGGCGGCGAGGATCTGGCGCAGCAGCGCGAGGATCAGCCGGCTTTCCTCGCGCTCCAGGCCGGATTCGATGCCGGCAAGCACGCCGGGCAGGGCGGCCAGCCGGCCGGCCAGGTCCGCCGGCGAGAGATCGGCGAAAACCCCGGGCGGGCAGCGGTCCAGCCGCCGCCAGCCCTGCGCCCAGCCGGCGGCGATCGCGGCGCGGGCGAGTTGTTCGGTCTGCAGCCTGGGCCATTCGGCGAAGATGCCGAGATCCGCGGCATCGTCCGGGGCGCGCGGGCTGCCCAGGAACACGGACAGAAAGCGCGTGGCCTGGGTGTAGCCGCAGCCGCGCCGCTCGGTGCGGTGGCTGGGGTGCTCGTCGAGCATCTCGCGCAGGATCCGGTGCAGGCCGTATCCGGCCTGCGCGAAGGCGGCGACGATCTCGTGCGGGGCGCTCACCCCAGCGACAGCAGCAGGGCGCGGACCAGATGCGAGGCCTGGTCGCGGTCGCGTGCGTCGAAGGTGAAGATCGGGATGGGCCGGCCGCAGCGGCGCACGGCCTGACGGACTTCGTCCATACGGAAACCGCCGCCGATGTCGGTGCGGGTGATGCCCACCACCAGCCCCACGTCGGCATTGATCTCGCGCACGCTGCGGACCCAGTGTTCGCATTCGTCGGCGATGTCCGGGCTGTCGCCCGGCAGGATCACCAGCACGCCCACCGCGCCCTCCATCACCAGCGGCCGCATGTGCGCGAAATGCGTCTGGCCCGGCAGGCCGTAGAGGTGCAGCGGGGTGCCGTCGTCCAGCAGGACCGAGGCGAAGTCCAGGGCCACGGTGGTGGTGGTCTTGTCGCCCATGGGGCCTTCCGACATGGGCATTTCCGTCGAGACCGGAGCGCTGTCCGACAGGGTGCGGATCGCGGTCGTCTTGCCCGCGCCGACGGGGCCTGCGAATACGAGTTTTGCGCTCTGAAATGACACGATCTGGCTGCTCTGGAAGATGGCTCGGTGAAAACGGCGAGGCGGGAACCTCATGAAGCGCGGCTGAGGCCGAAGTGACTGGCGATGCGTGCGAGCAACCCGCCGAGGCGTCCGGCGTCCTGCGGGCGCTCGTGCACGGCGGTAAAGACGCCCTTGCCGCCTTCGGTCTCGAGCAGCCCGGCCGCACGGTAGGCCCACAGCGCGGCGTCGACGTCGCCGAGCGGCAGGTCGCACTGGGCGGCGAGCTGCTCGGCGCTGCCCGCGCCGCGCAGCAGCGCGTTGGCGATCTTGAGCGCGCCGATCAGCTCGGGCGCCGAGCCGATGTCCGGCCAGTCCCGCAGACGGTAGCGGCCGGGGGGAAATTCGGGGAGGCGGGTCTTGGACTGGAACGCGGCCTGCAGCAGGAACGCTTCCAGGCTGCGGCTTACGCCGTCGCCCAGCTCGACCGAGCGGTCGTTGGCCGCCACGGTCTGCAGGGTCCAGTCGGTCTGGCCCAGCGAATCCCGCGCCGACAGCAGATCGCTCAGGCTCGGCGCGTAGATGCGGCCCTGCGCGGGGCGGATGTGCAGGGTGCGGCCGCGCAGGGTGGCATCCACCGGGCGGCCTTCGAATTCGGGTGAGGTGAGCCGGCACAGCGCCGAGGTGGCGGCCTGTGTGCGCTCGGAGGGGGCGGCGGGTGCTGCCGTCGCGCTCGCGGTCGCGGGCGACGCGGCTGGAGCCGCCTGTGCGGCCGTGGCGGGCGTCTCCGCCTGCGGGGCGCCGAGCAGGTCGCGCAGGGCGACCGCCAGCGTGCTGGCGACGCTGGCCGGGTCGGCGCAGGTCACGCCCGGGATGCGGGTCTGGTCCGTGGGATTGAACAGCAGCACAGGCGTCTCCCGTCGACGTGCGATCTCATAGGCCTGTCGGCCGTACGTGTCGGCGTGGTCGGCCACCAGCACGTTGCAGCGTGTGCCGTCCCAGTCCCTGACGACCGCGCGGATGCGATACGCGGCGAGCAGCGTCGCTGCGATGCGCAGGCGCTGTCCGGTGTCGTCGTCGAGCGCGGCGATGGCGATGTCGGCGCGGATCATGCAGGCGGATTCGGCTGAAGAGGGAAGGGGGCGGCGTGTCCGGTCGACGGCCGCCGCGGCATCGCGGGTGGGCGCGTAGCGGCCCACCCGCGCGGATGCGCATCAGGAGAAGTCGATGCTCTTCTCGAAGGTGCGCAGTTCGTGGCGGGCCATCGCCAGGTTGGACTTGGCGCGGTCCAGCACCACGTACAGGAACAGCTTCTGGTTGGATTCCAGCGGGCGGATGATGTGGTACTGCTTGGTCAGGCTGACCAGGATGTCTTCGATGGTGTCGTTCAACTTCAGCGCGTTGGCCACCTTGCGCTTGGAGCGCACGACTTCGGAGTTGCCGGCGGCGGCCACTTCCAGGTCGAGGCCGGTGCCGTCGCCGGCCAGCATCATGCCGCTTTCGGTGTCGACCAGGGCGGCGGCCATGTAGCCGTCGATGCTGCGCAGGGGTTCGAGAGAGATCTTTGCCATGATGTCGGGTCCTGTGATGAGTGAGTGGTGGATGGATGGTGGCGTGGCGGGAGGCCGCACGAGGACGGAGCCGTCGCGCGGGAATGGGTGGATCGGGGTGGATCGGGGCGGACCAGGGCGGATCAGGGCGAATCAGGAACTGGCGATGCGTGGTCTCGCCTGCGGAACACCCGAGCCGCAGGAGCGGATCAATGACGGCCGTCGATGCTTTCGGAGAGCTTCGTGGCGGTATCGAGAGTACTCCTGATGGTCATCGCGAGGTTGCTGCTGTTGTCGCTGCATACGCACAGCGCGTGCATGCGCCGTTTCGACGGCACGCGTGCGATCACGATCGAGCCGTGCTCGGTCGCCAGGCTGGTGTACAGCGCGGTGCTTTGCAGGGTTTCCCGCGCGAAGGACTCCAGCAGGCCCATCAGGGAGCTCATGATCGCGGCGGTGCGGTGTGCGTCGGATGGATGGCTCTCGCGCGCTGCGTGGGCGTAACTGCGTCCGTCCACCAGGCACGCTGAAGCGAAGAGGATCGAGGAATCGGCCGCGAGCAGCGATGAGAGGGTGTTCTGGCCGATCTGTTGGGGAGTGTTCTCGGTTTCGGTTTCGACTGGCACTGAATGGGTTACCGGAGGTGGGCTGTCAATGGAGCGTTGCAGGAGGCAGGCACACTTTGCACGGGTGACGTTCCTGTATGTGGCCCGGGATAAAAAGCAGAAAGCATGCCAATCCGCGCCTGCAGCCGTGTGCGTGTCCTGCGTTGTCGTATCTGCATCCAGTACAACGGCCGGCAATGCTGCGTCAAGAAAAATTGACGCAGCGGGTCATGTCGCGGTGCCGCGTTGGTCGACGGGGTGACCCGTATGGTCAGGCCTCGACACGCCGTCGGCTGGCCCGGGTGCGCGCCGTCCGGGACGGGACTCGCCGGGCTCTGTTATCGTCGCCGTCCCTGCCCGAGGCCCCTTCTGCCATGCAGTCCTATGTCTGGATCAAATCGCTGCATCTGCTGTTCGTGATCGCCTGGATGGCGGCGGTGTTCTACCTGCCGCGGATCCTGGTCAATCTCGCCGAGGCCGGCGATGTGCCCGCGGTGCGCGAGCGCCTGGTCCTGATGGGCCGGCGCCTGTACCGCTTCGGGCATGTGGTGTTCGGCATCGCGGTGATCTTCGGGCTGGTGTTGTGGATGCATTTCCGTATCGGCGGCGGCTGGCTGCACCCCAAACTGCTGCTGGTCGCGCTGCTGCTGGCGCACTTCATCGTCGCCGGCCGCTGGCTCAAGGGCGTCGCCAAGGGCCGGCCGCTGCCGTCGGGCAAGGCGCTGCGCTGGTTCAACGAGATCCCGGTGCTGCTGTTGCTGGCGGTGATCTGGCTGGTGCTGGCCAAGCCGTTCTGAGGCGCGGCTCGGGATTGCGGATCCATGCGTGCTTCATTCCGATGAGGGATGCGTCGTCCGGAACTCACTGTTCGGGATTCGTCGCTGTGAATCAGTGGTTCTGAGTCAGCGCTCCTGAATCGGTGGTTCTGGATCAGTGGTTCTGGATCAGCGGCTCTGGATCAGTCGTTCTGAATCCGCGGTTCGGGATGCGCCGCTCCGCATCAGTGGCTCTGCAGTCGCGTTCCTGTCCATCCGCCGCCATGCACCTGCGTTTCCACGCATGCGGTTCGAAATCGACAGGCCGCGAAAAGCCGTTCGCACCGGCTCCTCACCGATGGTGTGCGCACGATCACGGCCGCCGTGATCGCGGCCGGGTCTGTGCAGCAGCGTCCGTCAGCCGCGTTTCACCACTTCCGCTCAATTAACTCCGCTCGATCACATTCGCTCGATCGCGTCCGCCCGGAGGCTGGACGCCGTCACCGCAATGAAGCGGCGACCGTGGGCGTTCAATCGCCGGCAGCGGATGCCGGCGGGCGCTTCACCGGAACGCCGTCGGCATTGCACAGCCCGGCCCTGCACAGTCGCTCGCGCAGCGCAGGGGTGGCCTGCAGCATCAGGTGATAGAGCGCGTTCTGCTCGATCGTGCCGCGCACGGCGTGCGCGCCGGGGCCGTGCGCCCACACGCCGACATCCTCGCCGCCGTGGGTTTCGGCGCTCAGCGGGACGGTGGCTTCCTGCATGTAGTCGGGGTGTTCGGTGTCGACATCGGTCAGGTCCGGACGGCCCTGCAGTGCGGGCTGGTAGCCGCTGACTTCCTGCGGGTAGGTCTTGGGACCTTCCGGTGCCTGGTCGGTCGCGCCGGTGTAGCCGGGGCCGTTGGCGTAACCCAGCGTGGTGTAGGGCAGGCCGGTGCCGTCGCCGGCGTAGCCGCCCTGGTTGCGGCCTTCGCCGCTGCTGCCGCGTACCTTGCCCAGGATCGGATTGCCGCGGGCGGGGTAGCCGGCGAAGGTGAGGGTGTGGGAATGATCGGCGGTGACCAGGATCAGCGTGTCGTCGGGCTGCCCTTCGACCGAGGTCGCGGCGACCGCGGCGCGCACCGCGTCGCTCAGCGCCACGGTGTCGACCAGGGCGCGATAGGCGTTGCCCTGGTGATGGGCGTGGTCGATGCGCCCGCCCTCGACCAGCAGCACGAAGCCGCGGTCGCCGTGGGCGGCGGAGATGCGCTGCAGGCGGCGAATGGCGTCGGTGGTCATCTCCGCGAGCGAGGGCTCGCCGGCGCGGTCCTGCGGGCGGTCGTGCTCGTACTGCATGTGGCCGGGCTCGAACAGCGCCAGCAGCGGCGCGCCCGCCGGCGTTTCGGCCAGTTGTTTCGCATTCCATATATAGGCGCCGTCGGGCCGGCGCTTGCGCCATTCGGCCACCAGGTTGCGGCCGTCCAGGCGCAGGCCGGTCTGGTCGTCGTATTCGGGGTCGGTCACGCCGACCGGGAAGAAGCTGCCGCGTCCGCCGCCCATCAGCACATCCGGGCCGCGGCCATGGCGGGTCTCGACGAACTGCCGGGCGATGTCCGGACAGGCATCGGCGCCGGGCACGCCCAGCATGTCGGCGTCGTTCTCCCAGTTGCGGTCGGCCGAATGGGCGAAGGTCGCGGCGGGCGTGGCGTGGGTGACGCGGGTGGTGGTGACCACGCCCGTGGCCAACCCGGCATCGGCCGCCAGTTGCCACAGGCTGAGCAGGCGCGCGTCCCGGGTGCCTGCGCAGTCGCCGCGCTGCGGCACCTGGTCCACGCCGATCACCCCGGCCCGGGTCTTCACGCCCGAGGCCATCGCGGTCATGGTGCCGGCCGAGTCCGGCGTCTGGGTATCGGTGTTGTAGGTCTTGCTGAAGGCGGTGTGCCGGAAGGTTTCCCAGGCCAGCAGGTTCTCCTCGCCCGGCGCCCCGCGCCGCTGGCCGTCCAGGATGCGAGCGGCGGCCACCGTGGTCAGGCTCATGCCGTCGCCCACGAACAGGATGATGTTTTTCGCCCGCCCGCCCATCGCCCCGCGTTCGGCCGCCTGCGCGGCGCCGGCGAGGAACCACCAGTCGGGCGTTTCGCCCTCCGGGTGGCGGATCGCCGGCACGTCCACCTGCACGCGGTGCGCCCCCGCCTCGGTCGATGCCGGGCTCTCCGGCGGCTGCCCCGTCGCCGCGGCATGGCCCACGCCCAATGCGAGGGCCAGCGAGATCGCCAGCGCGACGGCACGCGTGCGGGACTGGGACGACGGTGTGTGCGGACGCGGGGACAGACGCATGGGATCGAGGCCGTGTGCAGGACGGCCGCCGATTATGCCCAAGCGGCATGACCGCCGTCCGTGCGCGCAGAGTGCGTCCCGCGCACGGGTCGCCTCCGGCACCCGGGCTGGGCTATCGTGCCGGCTCCCGCAGTCGGCGCCGGTGCGCCCCGGAGTGTCCGCATGAAGCTGTTCGCCGCCTGGTTCCGCATCCCCTTCTGGCAGCGTGTGCTCGCCGGCTTCGTGCTCGGCGCGCTGGCCGGCTGGTGGATGGGGCCCGCGGCCGAGACCTGGTTCGGCCCGCTGGGCGATCTCTACGTCACGCTGATCAAGATGATCGCCGTGCCCCTGGTCTTTTTCGCGGTGATCGACGCGGTGGCCTCGCTGCACGGGCAGAAGTCGATGGCGGCGCTGGGCGGGCGCACCTTCCTGTGGTTCGGCATCACCGCAGTGCTGGCGGTGTGCGTGGGCCTGGCGGTGGGCACGCTGATGCAGCCGGGCGCCGGGCTGTCCGGGCTGACGCCGGATGCCAAGTTCGTGCCGCGCGACGTGCCCAGCCCGGTGCAGGTGCTGCTGAACATCGTGCCGTCCAACCCGTTCTACGCGATGACCGGCATCGGCACCACGAAGAACGCCGCGGGCGAGACCGTGCTCGCCGCGGGCCGTGGCTCGGTGCTGCCGGTGCTGTTCTTCGCCGCGCTGGTCGGCTTCGCCATGGTGAAGCTGGGCGAGAAGGTGGCGCTGGCGCGGCAGCTGGCGGGCGAGTCCAGCAAGATAGTGATCCAGATCACCAAGTTCGTGCTGGAGCTCACGCCCATCGGCACCTTCGGCCTGATCGCCGACCTGGTGGGCAGCTACGGCTTCGAGAAGCTGCTGCCGCTGGGCAATTTCGTGATCGCGCTGTACATCGCCTGCGCGGTGCACATCCTGCTGGTGTACAGCGGCCTGCTCGCCGCGCACGGGCTCAACCCGCTGAAGTTCTTCCGCGGCGCCGCGCCGGGCATGCAGGTGGCGTTCGTGAGCAGTTCGAGCTTCGCCTCGCTGCCGGTGTCGCTGCGTTCGGTCACCCACAACCTGGGCGTGAACAAGGACTACGCGTCCTTCGCGGTGCCGCTGGGCGCCAGCATCAAGATGGACGGCTGCGGCGCGATCTATC